>CAZGGG010000005.1:72759-83885 GCA_964525165.1 uncultured Saprospiraceae bacterium
CTTCAAAGTAGCTGGCTCTATATCTTTTCTTATCCTTGTCGTTCCAAAAAAAAACAGGCATAGATGGCATAGGTTTCGTAATCACCATCTCTCCTACTTCCTGTTCAACCGCTACCCCTTCATCGTTATAAGCATAAAGGGAGCAACCTAAAGCACGCCTCTGTATTTCACCGTAATAAACCGGTTCGACCGGACAACCTCCAACAAAAGCAGTGCAGACATCAGTCCCTCCGCTCATAGAACATAACCAAACCTTATCATGAATATGCTGATACACCCAATCAAACCCTTCCGGAGGCAGAGGAGCTCCGGTACTACCTATCGATCTGATACCACTTAAGTCAAATGATTGATTGGGCTCTAAACCTTTCTTCATACAAGCAATAATATAGGGAGCCGACGTTCCAAAGTGATTCATCTTTACTCGCTCAGCTAATGACCACATTTCATTGAGATCCGGATAGCCTGCTGAGCCATCATATAAAACAATGCTCGCACCCATCAAAAGTGCAGCTTGTGTAAAATTCCACATCATCCAGCCTGTGGTGGAATACCAGAAAAACCTTTCTCCAAAATGAACATCGTTATGGAAAGCCATATACTTCAAATGCTCCAGCAAAACGCCCCCATGGCTATGGGTTATCGCTTTAGGCTTCCCTGTGGTTCCGGAAGAATATAACACCCAAATCGGATGTTCAAAATCAACAGGCTGAAAATCGATTTCTTTCTCTGATCGCTCCATCAGCTCAGACCAGTCTGTTTGAGCAGCATGTGTATCAGGTCCTCCCTCAGTCTCATTCAACCGAATCCACACCAAATGATTGACAGAAGAAATACCATCTGCAATTTGAACAACTGTTTTTCGCTTGTCATATAACTTTCCGCCATAGCTGTATCCATCGACCCCAAAAATGACCTTGGGTTCGATTTGTTCAAAACGTTCCATAACACTATCCACCCCAAAATCAGGAGAACAGCTAGACCAAACAGCTCCGATAGAATTAGCAGCTAAAAAAGCTATAGTAGCTTCGGGTATATTCGCGATAAATGCAGCCACAGTATCTCCCCTCTGGACCCCTTGTTCCGAAAGGAAGGCAGCTACCTTCGCTACGGAAGCTTCTAATTCTGCCCAACTGATAGATGCCAGTTCTCTTTGCTCCGTCGCATGAATAATAGCAGGATGTTCTTCATTTGCATGACGAAAAATATGCTCTGCATAATTGAGCGTCCCTCCTTCAAACCAATGCTGCTCAGGCATCGGCAGTTCATTCAACACTCTTCTGGGTTTTTGATAAAATTTGATGCTGAAATAATCCGCTACCACTTGCCAAAAATCCTCCATATGATCCACAGACCACTGCCATAATTGGTCATAATGGTCAAATTTTAATCCCTGAGAACGATCCAGCCAATCCATGAAATGATGGATATGACTGTTTTGAATCATATCTCTAGAGGGCTGCCATAAAATTTTAGGATGCTCTTGTATCATATCGATTTTGGTTTCAATGCCATGTTCATTTGTAAAATGACTTCTCGTGTGAAAAAATATATATATTTTCAGACTTCCAAGAAAAAGGGACTATGAAGAAAATTTTAGTAGCAAATAGAGGAGAAATTGCGCTGCGTGTGATGCGAACCGCACATAAGATGGGCATTTCCACCGTAGCGATCTATAGCGAAGCAGACCGCGAGGCTCCGTTCGTCACTTTCGCCCATGAAGCTTACTGTGTGGGCCCTCCCCCATCCTCCGAGTCCTACCTTCAAATGGAAAAAATCATTCAAATTGCAAAGGGTTCCGGTGTAGATGGCATCCATCCAGGTTATGGCTTCTTAAGTGAAAATGCAGATTTCGCACAGATGGTAAGCGATGCAGGGATTACCTTTATTGGGCCTAAACCTGAATCTATCAGGGTAATGGGAAGCAAACTAGCTGCGAAAAATGCTGTCAAGGACTTTGGCACGCCCTTGGTCCCCGGAACAGATGAAGCGATTGAGGATCCGGAAGAGGCAAAAACAATCGCAAAACAAATAGGATTTCCGATTCTCATCAAAGCTTCTGCCGGTGGAGGTGGAAAAGGAATGCGTATCGTACGAAATGAAAACGAGCTGGAAAGTCAAATGGATCGCGCCATCTCAGAGGCAAAAACTTCTTTTGGGGATGGGTCGGTCTTTATCGAAAAATTTGTCGATTCCCCACGGCATATCGAGATACAAATTTTAGCGGATACCCATGGAAATGTGATTCACTTGTTTGAGCGAGAGTGTTCCATTCAAAGAAGACACCAAAAAGTAGTCGAGGAGGCCCCTTCATCAAAAATTGATGAGGTAACTAGAAAAGCGATGGGAGAAGCTGCCATTAATGCAGCAAAAGCATGTGATTACGTTGGTGCCGGAACGGTAGAGTTTTTGGCCGACGCAGATAATAACTTCTATTTTCTGGAAATGAACACCCGCTTACAAGTCGAGCATCCTGTTACAGAAATGATCACCGGGGTTGATTTGGTGGAACAACAAATTAGGGTCGCACGTGGAGAACAATTAAGTATCCGGCAAGAAGACCTCTCTATTCATGGCCATGCCATTGAATTGAGGGTCTACGCTGAGGATGCATATGAAAATTTCATGCCTTCCATTGGACCGCTCAATACTTATCGTCCCCCCATCGGAGAAGGAATACGGGTAGATGATGGTTTTGAAGAAGGAATGAATGTTCCTATTTATTACGATCCCATGATTTCTAAACTCTCTGTTCATGCTGAGAATCGAAACAAAGCAATTGCCAAAATGAGTAGCGCCATTGAAAACTACCAAATTGAAGGTATTCAGACGACACTCGATTTTGGACACTATGTAATGAATCATCCAGAATTCATCAGCGGTCATTATGATACTCAATTTGTGGATCGATTCTTCAGTGCTGATCAATTAGATGAGCATCTCAGACCGGAAATGGAAGTGGCAGCCATAGCAGGACTGAAGTTGTTGGAGAGAGCGTGGAATAGAGTTAAGCCCATCCAAACGGACACTGAAAACTACTGGTCTTAAACTATACCTGGGGTTCTTTCTCCTGTAGCCGAAGTTGCATGGACAATACACGAATCAACTCTGATTGTTGACTCAGCATCTGCTTGAGTTCATCCATATCCCCTTCATCGCGTTCTTGGTATTTTTTGGCATGATCGAAGGAAGAGAGCTTGTATTTAACATGCCAAATTTCCTTGACGTCGTTTAGATGTACTTCGTATGGCTCAAACTCAGGATTATCAGAATGCAAGACCAAGAAAGGTGGTTTTCTGGATATCACCCTTTTCAGAAGTATATCATCTCGGGTCACGATAATATATACGTTCCCGTTATAGATAGAGGTTCTCCACATGGTAGGCTCCACGAAACTACAAATCACCCGATCTTGCTCATAAAAAGAAGGTTCCATACTTTCTCCTTCCACATCAAAAGATCGAAAAGTTCCCGTCCTAAATCGATAATCCGGTAAACTATAAGAAGGCAACTCACCAATAAATTCCGGATTCCTGCTTTCACTCGCATAACCCGCTTGTGCCGGCACCGGAACGTGGACTATTCTTTCATTTTCATGTGCATCCGTCACAATCGGAAGCACTCTCAACTGATTTTCCTTCGCCTCAGGGCTCATAATCATATCTCCCTTCCCGAGAAAGATAAAATCAGCATTGATGTCATAAGATTTTATCGCATCTGCGAGCAAATCGATGGTCACACAACGTCTGCCATTGCGCATATCCGACAAATTCTGAGGCGTGAAGTTCAGGTCACGAGCAAATTGGCGGTAAGATTTTATCTTACCGGAATCTTTTAAGTGTTCTAAACACTCGATGAATCTTTTTGTCACTTGATTGCTCACAAGTACAAATATAAAATAATTTTAATATGTACCAAATGTCTGTTGTGACTATTATATCCCTTCAGCAATTTTTACCAATTGAGTAAAATCTTCTGCTTTCAGGCTAGCGCCACCGATTAAACCTCCATCGATATCTTCACAACTCAACAATTCCTTTGCATTAGCGGGCTTCATACTTCCGCCATATAGGATCGGGACCTTATGGGCGATAGATCCAAAGCGCTCTTTGAGTATGGATCTCAATCGATAGTGCATTTCTTGTGCTTGCTCAGGCGTTGCCGTTTTTCCGGTACCAATTGCCCAGATGGGTTCATAAGCAATTACCGAATTTTGTATATCCTCTTCACTAAATCCTTCTGTCGCTTCATTGAGTTCACCTATCACATGTTCAAAATGTTTTCCGGCCTCTCTGACTTCCAAGGATTCACCAATACAAATAATAGGAGTCAAATGATGACTCAAACAATATTTTGCCTTACGGCAAATAAATGAATTGGTCTCTGAAAAGTAGGCTCTCCGCTCTGAGTGTCCGACAATGACATGACTGACACCACAATTCTTAAGCATTGGTCCGGAGACTTCGCCTGTAAAAGCTCCATTGTCTTCCGGATAAATATTTTGAGCGCCCAGGTGGATGGTTTTATGACCTTCCAACATGGAATCAATCTTATCTAACATGGGAAAAGGAGGATGTATGATAACGCTCGTCTGTTTTGCTTCAGGCATGGCATTTAAAATACCCTCAACTAATGATTGAGCACTATCACCATCTAAATTCATTTTCCAATTTCCGGCAATAATCTTTGACTTCATGGTGAGTACTGTTTTCTTAGAAGCTTAAGTTAAGACATTTTGCATCTTTGCCCTTAAAAAAAAGAGATGAGATTCCTTGTCGCCACACTTCTATTTGGATTGTTGCACTTCGTCTTAAAGGGCCAGGACACCCTAGCTACCTTACCCCTTAGTACAATCAGCGCCAATCGTATCCAAGATAAAGTTCAAGAATCAGCCAAGAGTATTCAGATCATTGATCGGGAACAGATTTCCCAGCTTCCGGTTCAATCCATACAAGAAGCCCTGCAATACGCTGCCGGCTTGCAATTGAGACCCCGGTCCCTACCCCATGTCCAAACAGATATCAGTATACGGGGAGGAGGCTTTGATCAGGTTTTGATTTTGATTGATGGTGTAAAATTAAACGATGCACAAACAGGGCATCATGCGATGAACATTCCCATCCCTTTGGAAGCGGTAGAACGGATTGAGATTATTAAAGGTCCTTCTGCCCGCATTTTCGGCCCCAATGCTTATAGCGGAGCCATCAACATTATTACGCGAACAGTAGACGAAGCTGTATCTGTATTGGGTATTTATGGGGGATCCTACAATTCACTAGGCGGACATTTCTATCATGCAGAAAAAAACAAAAAGTGGAATCACCAATTCAGTGTGAGAAGAGATTACAGCGATGGATTCAGAGACAACACAGATTATGATATCGCACATTATTATTATAAAGCTTCTTATCAGCAAGAAAGACATCGCTACACTTTCCAATCAGGCTTCAGCAGCCGCGATTTTGGCGCCAATGGCTTTTATGCTGGACTTCAATTTACCGATCAATATGAAGAAATTCAGACTTCCTTCGCTGCCCTTCAGCATCAATACGATGGAAAAAATTCTGTCATACGCACGCAAGCTTATTGGAGGAGGAATCAGGATAAGTATCTGTTCTTGAGGAGTGACCCCAATTTCTATCGCAATTTCCACCTGGGAAATAATATCGGTATAGAAAGTCACGCAACTTTTCAAAATAGATTAGGAACCTCCGCTTTGGGGCTAGACATCAGAACAGAAATACTAAGAAGTAACCTGCTGGGCAACAGAGAGCGATTGGCAACAGCTTTATATGCAGAACATCAATTTCAATTTTGGAACGATCGTCTGACATTGAGTCCTGGAGCACTTTTCAATCACTACAGCGACCATGGCTTCAACTTACTTCCCGGCATTGAGTCTGCGTTCAGGCTAAGCCCAGCCTTTACAATGTATGCTTCTGCAGGAAAAACATTCAGAGTCCCCACTTATACAGATTTATATTACATCAGTTCGGCTGAAGAAGGAAACCCTGAACTCAAGGCAGAGACTGCTTTTAGTCTGGATGCCGGAATTCGTTTTAGTCAAAACGGCTTCTATCTTCAGGCAGCGATATTTCAGAGAAACAATAGCGACTTGATCGATTGGAGTTACATTACAACGGATAGCATTTGGAGAGCCAGCAATATTCAGAACGTATTATTCCAAGGATTCGAATTAGATCTTAAATATCGTTTTCAAGTCCGAAATCATTGGGTTGATCTTAAACAAATACAAGCCCAATATACCTACATTGATGGCGATTTTCAGACTCAAACGCAGCAGCTTTCTAGATATACCCTTAATCACCTAAGGCATCAACTAACCGCCACAATAACCACCCTTATAGCATCCCGACTTCGTTTTCAAATTGCCTATCGAGCCGCAGTTCCATTTCAAAATCTTAATGACGCTCAGTTTCAATTGGAGACTTTTAACTTATTAGATTTGACGATAAAGTATCCTATTGCAGCATTAGAGATTCAGTTGGAAATAATCAATACGTTTAATGAAGCTTACACCGGTGCTAATTTGATTCCCTTGCCCGGAAGAATGATAAGACTTGGATTAGCCTATACCTTCTGATCCTTGATGAAAAATTGATCCGCATCAATAGGATATTTGGCGCATTTCTTGTTTCTTTTATTGCAAATAATGAAATTCATGATACCGAAAGAATTACCGTATATACATAGGGATATTAGCTGGCTCGACTTTAATTACCGGGTGTTACAAGAAGCGAAAGATCCTTCCGTACCCCTTTTTGAAAGGTTAAAATTCCTGGCCATCTACTCCAATAACTTGGATGAATTCTTTAGGGTTAGAGTTGCGAATCACAGAAACCTGGTCAGAGTGGGAAAGAAAACGAAAAGCCAGCTTTTCGAAGACCCCAAAGAGATTTTGCAACAAATTGTGCAGATCGTAGACCAGCAGCAACTTGAATATTCACAAATTTTTACCGACCAGATCATTCCTGAACTCAGACAGCATAATATTTATCTAAAGAGTTCTGATGAGTTGGATGAAACTCAATTAGCCTTCATTGAAGCATACTTTAATGATCACCTTTTACCTTTTGTCCAACCGGTTCTGCTCATAAAAGATAAGGTTCGCCCTTTTTTGAATAATGCAGCCCTTTATCTGGCTATCCGCTTAATTGACAAAGGAGAAAAAAGAAATAAAAAGCTGAATGCAATTGTCAAAATCCCTTCTGATCAATTGGATCGCTTTATTCATCTGCCTTCCTACAGTGATGCAAGAGAAATCATCATGCTGGATGATGTAGTACGCTATGCCATCAAATTCATCTTTCCCGGATACGAGGTAGAAAACTCTTTTTCGATTAAACTCACCAGAGATGCTGAATTATATATAGATGACGAATATTCAGGTGATTTATTGACAAAGATCAAAGATTCTCTAAATAAAAGAAATGTGGGTCCGGCTTCCAGACTTGTATACGACCGTGAAATGCCCAAAAAGATGTTGGAGTTTTTAATGGAAGTATTTGAGTTGGAGTCTGAAGATTTACTGCAGGAAGGACGCTACCACAATAATTTTGATTTTTTTAGATTTCCTGATTTTGGGATGTCTCATCTGAAGAACACTCCATTCCCCTCTATTCCCTATCCACAATTGGAAGAAGTGAGTGATTTCTGGGATGCCATTCGAAAGAAGGATCAATTAGTGCACCCTCCTTACCAAAGCTATGAAAGTGTCATCCGCTTTTTTGAAGAAGCTGCGAAAGACCCTGCTGTTACTCATATCAAAATAGTTCAATATCGGGTTGCCAGAAAATCGAGAATCATGAACGCTTTGATGGATGCAGTGAAAGCCGGAAAGCAAGTAAGTGTATTCATAGAGGTAAAAGCTCGATTCGATGAGGAAGCAAACCTTAAGTGGGGTGAAAAACTAGAAAAAACTGGCATTAATGTGCATTATTCATTTCCTGGTTTGAAAGTACATTCGAAATTGGCCATCGTTCGCCGACAGGAAGAAAAAGGGCCTAAATTATACACCTATCTCAGTACGGGTAACTTCCATGAAGAAACAGCTAAAGTATACTGCGACTTAGGCTTATTTACAGCTGATCCCCGCTTAACCAAGGAAATTGCCCGGGTATTTTCATTTTTAGAGACCGTGCAAATCCCTCAACAGCAATTCAATCATCTATTAGTCGGACAGTTTCAACTGAGACCGAAACTGGAAGAACTGATCAATTTTGAAATCAAACAAGCACAAAAAGGCAAGCCTGCTAAGATGATTATCAAGCTGAATAGCCTTCAGGACGAGCGAATGATTAAAAAGCTATATGAAGCAAGTCAAGCAGGCGTGACTATTCAATTAATTATTCGAGGTATCTGCTCATTGGTACCCGGAGTGCCGGGCATTAGTGACAACATTGAAGCGATTTCTATCGTAGATCGTTTCCTGGAGCATGCCAGAATCTATTACTTCCATCATGGCGGAGAAGAAAAAATATATTTGTCATCCGCAGATTGGATGGTGAGAAATTTGAGTTATAGAATCGAAACCACCTTTCCCATTTATGATCCGGATATCCGTAAAGAAATCATGGACGTTATTCATATCCAATTAACCGATAACGTCAAAGCGAGGATCATAGATCAGGACCATACCAATACATACAAAAGGGATAGTTCAGATTTAGCGATTCGATCTCAATATGAAACTTACTATTATTACAAAAGAAGATTGGACCAATTCTACCACCGCCTCGAGGAGGATGGAGGGGAGTCCATATAAGTTTGTAATATTGTAAGTCAAACCAGCTAGACATGATTACTTCTATTTCCCCTATTGATGGGCGTTACCAATCGAAAGTAAAAAACTTAGAAGAATACTTTTCAGAGTATGCTTTGATTAAGTACCGAGTATTGATTGAAGTCAGGTACTTTATTGCTTTGCTAGATGCTAACTTACCGGAATTAAATTCTTTTCCGGATGACAAGGTAGACCAGCTTTTGCAGATTGCCGATCAGTTTAGCGTTGAAGATGCAGAGAGAATCAAAGAAATCGAGCGTACCACCAATCATGATGTTAAGGCGGTAGAGTATTTTATTAAAGAGGTATTTGACCAGCTAGGGCTTGAAAAGTACAAAGAGTTTATTCACTTTGGGCTGACCAGTCAGGATATCAATAATACAGCGATTCCCTTATCCTTAAAGCAAGCGACTCAACATATATATCTCCCACGATTGGAAGAACTCATAGAGAGGATCACTTTTTTTGCGGAAGCATGGGCGGATCAATCGATGTTGGCAAGAACGCATGGGCAGCCGGCTTCTCCTACTTCTGTAGGTAAAGAATTACGAGTTTTTGCCGAAAGGCTAAGCAACCAAATGACTCAGCTTAAGTCAGTCCCTCATGAAGCTAAATTCGGAGGGGCCACAGGTAATTTCAATGCTCACTACGTGGCTTATCCTCAAAGGGATTGGACTTCCTTTGCCAACAATTTTGTCTCCCATCAACTAGGACTGAAACGGCAACAAACAACGACTCAGATTGAACACTACGATTCCATGGCATCTCTGTTTCACGGGATGGCGCGTATCAATACCATATTGATTGATTTTGCCAGGGATATATGGACCTACATTTCCATGGACTATTTCAAGCAAAAAGTTATTGCCAATGAAGTGGGGAGTTCTGCAATGCCCCACAAGGTGAACCCTATAGATTTTGAAAATGCAGAAGGAAATCTGGGGCTTGCCAATGCGCTTTTCAATCACCTTTCGGCAAAATTACCCATCTCTCGATTACAAAGAGATCTGACAGACTCAACGGTAACCAGAAATATTGGAGTTCCGGTTGCGCACACGATGATCGCCTTTGCGTCGCTGATGAAAGGATTGTCCAAAATTGAGTTGAATGCTATGAAAATAGACTCTGATTTGGAAGACAATTGGATGGTTTTAGCGGAAGCGATTCAAACGGTTTTAAGAAAAGAAGGATATCCAAATCCTTATGAAACACTCAAAGCACTCACCAGGGGTCAGCAAAAAATTGGGAAAGAGGAAATTCACCTTTTTATTGATGAACTTGAAGTGTCTGAAGAATTGAAATCATATCTAAAAACCTTCACTCCTTCCAATTATACCGGGAAAGTCTCCTAAGATGAAGTTGTCTATTGTCATCCCCGCTTACAATGAAGAACGGACGCTTCCTCAACTACTGGATGTTCTGTTCCATTGTAAATGGAAATATGTCGAAGACAAAGAAGTGATCATCATTGATGATGCATCCACCGATCATACTCATCAAGTCATTCAATCATTCATTGAAAAGTATCCTGATACGATTCGCTACTTCAGACAAGACTTTAATAAAGGGAAAGGAGCTGCTATCCACAAAGGTATCAAGCAAGCAAAGGGAGATGTCATCATTATTCAGGACGCTGATCTTGAGTACGACCCGGAAGAATATGATTTATTGTTAAAACCTATCGCGAAAGGTGTCGCAGATGTGGTGTATGGTTCCAGATTTATGGGATCCAATCCTCATAGGATTCTTTTTTTCTGGCACACTTTGGGCAATAAGTTTTTAACATTTTTATCCAATATGTTTACCAATCTGAATCTAACAGATATGGAAACTTGCTATAAAGTTTTTAAAAGCTCACTTCTCCAACAATTGGATTTGGAAGAACAGCGATTTGGATTTGAGCCGGAGGTAACAGCGAAAATCAGCCGCATCCCCCAGATTCGGATTTATGAAGTAGGAATTTCTTATTACGGGAGGACCTATGAAGAAGGAAAAAAAATTAACTGGAAGGATGGTTTCAGAGCCATCTACTGCATACTCAAGTATAATCTGTGGAAAAAATAGTTCAATCCCACCGGGTAACGTATTTATTGTTATGGGTAATAATGGCCCTCTTCTTGAGTTGTCAAAACGCTTCAAATGAGGAAAAGACAGGGAATCATCTGATCAATGAAACGAGTCCTTATTTATTAGAGCATGCGTTCAACCCTGTGGATTGGCACCCTTGGGGACCCGAGACATTAGCCAGAGCAAAAAACGAACAGAAACCCTTATTGATTAGTATAGGCTATGCTGCTTGTCATTGGTGCCATGTGATGGAGCG
>CAZGGG010000006.1:0-71470 GCA_964525165.1 uncultured Saprospiraceae bacterium
AGCGAAGAGTGGAAAATGGGGAGTTGTACATAGTAGACAGCATGGAAGTTTTAGATACCGTGAGTTTTAAAACCCCTTCCGGAAAAGCCATTAAGTCGGGTGCCGGTATCATACCGGATATCTTTATCCCCAGAGACTCTATTGCCAATTTGCCTTTTGTGAAGAGCTCTTACAGCCATATCGCTCAGTACATTTACAATGATATTAGAAAAGAACGCAAGGCCAATGCCTTGATCCGTCCGGAAGACTTATCAAATTGGTGGGAAAGTACCATTTTCACAGATGAAAAGTGGCAGGACTGGATCGCATATTTAGACCAAAAAGAAGCGTCTACAGATTTAGACTTGAGATGGTTGCCGGAGGTGAAGGAGCATTTAGATGAAGTTTATAAGTTTTACTACGTCAATTACACCTTAGGATTTGAGGATGCTATGGAGCATGATTTAAAGGAAGACCCTTTTTTCAAGCAATCCAGAGCCTTCTTTCTTTCGGAGGAACAAGTCACGGAACTCCGCTAAGTCCGTATAAAATCCAACTCTCCATTTTTATCAAAAGAAGCAATGACCGAAGGTTGGTTAAACTCAAGCTCTAATTCATAAGGTGGATAGTATATAAGATCTACGTTTTCTTTGAGACGCTCATCAATTTCGAAATAGGAGGTCGCGTATGCTTCTTGATACAAATTGGCACTCGTCGACACAATCGGCTGATTCAAACGCCTTATGAGATCAGATAACTCTTTTTTATGAGTAATTCGAAATGCGACACTTCCATCCTCGTGGATTAAGTATTCCGGCAACATGCTCACTTTGGGGTAAATCAGCGTTAAAGGGCGTTCTACATAATCCAATAATGTTTCAATTCTGGGAGGAATGTCCAGCACGTATTGTTGTAGCATTTTAAAATCAGCAATCAACAATATTAATGGCTCTGTTTGTGGCTTTCCTTTTAGTCGATAGATACTTTCGACCCCCTTACGGGAAAACGCCGCTGCAGCTAAGCCCCATATTGTATCGGTAGGATGTAAAAGAGTTGCCCCTTTTTTGATAGAGCTTACCCAATCTTCCGAAACCTTACTTTTTACTTTGTCGCTATATTCCTCCATAGATTTCTGTTAGCAAGAAGCCATTACACCACTAATAATTGTTAAAGCACAAAATTTATTGCTTATCATTACGAATAATCAGATTGGATGTTATTTTTTAAAAATCCAACCAGAAAGACGTTACGGACGTTTATACACATATGAACACAATAATGAAGCCCATCAAACTTATTCTGATATTTATCGCGCTCATAAGCGGGCTTTCTGAAATCCATGCCGCACACATCATTGGAGGCGATTTCTATTACACTTGCCTGGGTAATGGGGAATACCGCTTTAATTTGATTTTATACCGGGATTGTGCCGGTAATGGGGCTTTGTTTGATTCAGACCCCTTGGCCGGAATCACCGCAACGGTTACAGTGTATAGGGAAGATAGGGTACAGCCTTTCTATCGATCTATCGATTTGAGAGCACCGAGAATAGAAGATGTCAACCCTGAAGTTGAAAATCCTTGTTTGATCATCCCTCCAAATATTTGTGTCCAAAAAGGGGAATATACCTTTGATTTATCACTGCCCCCTTCGGATTTTGCATACCAGATTGTTTACCAAAGATGTTGTCGGAACAATACCATCAGTAATATTAATAATCCCGGAGGTACAGGAGCTACATTCGTATTAGAATTGACCCCTCAAGCTCAGGAAGTGTGCAATTCGACCATACAGTTCAATAATTTCCCGCCTGTAGTTATTTGTCAGGGGGAGCCTCTGGACTTCGATCATTCCGCGTTTGATCCGGATATGGACTCAACAGTTACCATTGAATATGAATTTTGCGCTCCTTTAAATGGGGGAGGGCTTGCCGGTTCAGGTGCAGGTGGTGGTCGAGCCACAGATCCCAATGGTGTGGCGCCCGATCCGGATACTCGTCCTCCTTATCAGACGGTCAATTTTGTGGGAGGAGATTTTACTGCTTTAACCCCTTTGGGCGGGGACCCTGTAGTCTCAATTGACAGAACTACGGGTCTGATTACCGGTACTCCCACAGGATTGGGACAATATGTTGTTGGAGTGTGCGCCACTGAGCTGGATAGTAACGGGAATGTCCTTTCCGTTATTCGGCGGGACTTTCAGTTCAATGTGGCCCGATGCGAAAGCAAAGTTACAGCAGCGATCGATGCTAGTGTGGATGATGGTCAAGAGTTTATTATCAACAGTTGCGGCCCCAACGTGATTGATTTTATCAATTTGAGTACGCAAGAACGTTTTATTAATCGATATCGATGGGTTTTCGATATCAATGGGCAGGAAGAGGTCTCCGCGCAAAGAAACCCCACCATCACCTTTCCCGGAAGGGGGCGGTATGAGGGAATTTTAATCATTAATGAGGGAACAGCTTGTTCTGACTCAGCAGATATTGTGGTAAACGTATTGGGTGCTATAGAAGCAGACTTTTCTTATGAATATGATACTTGTACAGCAGGCCCCGTTTTGTTTCAAGCTACCGACAGCACCGGAAATGGATTCATGGAAGAAAGAATATGGGATTTCGGTCAAAATCAGCGAGCAGAAGGCCTCCAAGCAACGAATGAATTCCGCCAGCCAGGGGATAGGCTGGTCATTTACTACGCCCGAGATACTGCCGGATGCCAAGTAGAAGTGCTCAAAGAAATCCCTTACTATCCCATTCCAAATGAAATTTTAGTGGAGCCCATCTTCGTTAACAATTGTGTACCGGTGGAGGTGTTTTTCAAGAACGAATCGTATCCCATTAATTCTACTTATATCGTCAATTGGGACTTTGGTGATGGCGGTACATCCACTCGTTTTTCTCCTACACATATCTATGAGGCACCGGGTAATTATACGGTGGGCATTGAAATTATTTCACCCATTGGTTGTGAATACCGAGGAACCTTACAGGCCCCGATATCGGTCATACCCTCACCGATAGCAGACTTTACCTACAATCCATCGGTTTTGAACCAATTTAATACGGATGTTAATTTCATAGATTTGTCTGCCAGAGCCAGCCAATGGCAATGGTTGTTTTCCGAAGAGGGGCAGTCCACCTTTCAAAATCCGACCTATAACTTCATGGATACCGGGCTCATGGATGTGACCTTAATCGTAACACATAGCAACGGATGTAAGGACACCACTTCACAAGTCTTGGATATTGTGCCAAGTCCCACTTACTTTTTGCCTAATGCATTTTCTCCCAATGACGATGGTGTGAATGATGTATATCAAGGGCAAGGTGATTTAATAGGAATCCGGGACTTCAATATGAAGATCTTTAACCGCTATGGTCAATTGGTGTTTGAAACAGAAGAACCGGATATTGGATGGAATGGGAGATTCCAAAATGTAGGCTCTGTATTAGAGCAGGGCGTTTATGTTTGTAAAGTTCGTTTTACGGGTCCTCGGGGCAAATCCTATGAAATGAGTGAATTTGCAACATTGCTCGCAAAATAAATATAGAAATGTGTACATTTCAAGATCAATTGTTTATCTTTGCGGTCGCTTTTATAACAGAGTAAAGAGAATTCGTCATGGATGCGATTAAATATGTACACGAGCAGGTAGCGTCATCAAAAGATTGGCCTGATTTCAAACCTGGAGATAATATTGAAGTAGTATACCGAATTGTGGAGGGTAGCAAAGAACGTCCCCAGGCATATCGTGGAGATGTTATCCAAATCAATGGAAGCGGATCTACCAAGACTTTCACAGTGAGAAAAATTTCAAGTGGTGTGGGTGTAGAGAGAATTTTCCCATTCGCGTCTCCTCATATCATCAGTATCAAAATTCTGAAAAGAGGTAAAGTCAGAAGATCTAAACTTTATTACCTGCGTAATCTAGTCGGTAAAAAAGCAAGAATTAAAGAAAAACAGACTTTCAAATAAGTTCTGTTCTTTACATAAAACAAATGCCTCTTTGATTGAGTTTCAAAGGGGCATTTTTAGTTATACGTATGCTTAGAGTATTAATCATATTCGTGATTCTGTTCCTGATGGATCTTTACCTCTTTCAGGGTCTGAAACAAATTTGGAGTTCAAAATGGGTGTTCGCACTTATATATGGCACCCTCAGTCTTTTATTTTATTTGTGGATTTTCTTGGCTATTTATGATGTCACGGATACCTGGGAGCAAAGGTATCCCTGGTATATCTATCTCCGGGCATTCTTCTTTATCCTCGTTTTTGCTAAAATATTAGCTCTTGTGCCTATCCTCATTGACGATTTGAGAAGAGGAGTTGGCTATCTCATTCAATTGTTTGCGACAGAAGAGAATGAGAAGTATCTAGCGGCCAGAAATCAGTTCTTAAGTCGACTTTCTTTAGTGATGGCGGGTATTCCTCTATTTTTATTGACCTATGGGATGATTCGAAATCCGTTTCGGTTTAAACGGCAATTGCAAAGAATTCCTATCAAAGGCTTACCTAAAGAACTCGAAGGCTTAAAGATTGTACAGATCTCAGATTTACACAGCGGTACTTTTAAAGACGGTCGTCTTTTTCAAAGAGCCGTGGACATGATCAATCATGAGGAACCTGATTTAGTGTTTTTTACGGGAGACCTGGTGAATAATACAGCTCATGAAGCAGATCCTTTTATTGATGTCTTTAAGCATATCCGGGCACAGTATGGTGTGTATTCGATTTTGGGGAATCACGATTATGGAGATTATGTCCGCTGGCCCAGTGAGCGTGAGAAACAAGCTAATTTTGAAGCCCTATGCTTACAACACCGGAAGATGGGTTGGAAGTTACTGAGGAATGAGCATGTTTCTTTAGAAATAAATGGAAAGAGACTCAATATTCTAGGTGTCGAGAACTACTCTGCCTTACCTCAGTTTCCGAAGTATGGTGATTTGTATAAAGCCAGACAAGGTGCCCCTCAAGCTGATATGAATATACTTTTATCACATGATCCGACACACTGGGATAGTAGCATTGCTCATAAAGAGAAGGATGTGCAATTAACCTTCAGTGGGCATACACATGGTTTTCAGTTTGGTATAGAAATCCCGGGATTCATTCGCTGGAGTCCTAGCCAGTGGGTCTACAAACACTGGGCAGGTCTCTATCAAGAGAATAATCAATATCTTTATGTCAACAGAGGCTTGGGATGTTTGGCTTACCCCGGTAGAGTCGGGATTCTCCCGGAAATTTCTGTAATAAAACTAGAATCAGATGTATCGTAAATTGTTTCTTATCCTAATCATAAGCGGCGCATTCGCAGGATGCGGAGGAGAGAACGCAAAGGACACCAAAGAAACCCATTCCCTAGTGGATAGCACCCAATTAGAAGGGAACTGGCAAATCTACTATGCTGAAAGGAGCAGTGTGCCTACGGGTGTCTTACAAAACACCTTCTTTTCTTTTACAGTGGATTCTATGGAAACGAATATGCCCACACAAGCCGGGCGATCCAGTTATTCTTGGATCGATGGTTCTATCGTGCGAGAAGCGCAGCCACCTTCATTTTATGAGGTGAAAAAGTTAAATAAGGACTCTTTAACCATGCATGTGGAACTAGAAGGCTTCAATTTCGAATTATTTCTACAAAGAACACCAGAAGGAGAATGAAAATTCAGTCCCTATACGCATCATGGTACCTACTCATTTGCTTAAGCTTTATAAGCACAACACTTTCTGCTTTGCAGGTAAGTGTTGATCCGTTGGTCTATCGGGGAGTAGATCAATCTGTTGTGGAGATCAATTATCAGGTTGTAGGTAACACGATTACTTTTGATACTCTTTTGGTTACATCCGAAGAACAGTATCAGGCAGCAGTCGATGTGATTATCTTATTCAAGCAGGATAGCACGATCATTCAATTTGACAAGTTTCGGCTTAGAGGTCCTCTTTCCTCCAGCATGAATGATTTTATTGATATACGCACCTATGGTCTGGAGCCGGGCATTTATCAATTAGATATAGAATTTGCAGATGCTGCGGATGCAGCCAATGTGTATCGCTTCAACCAGGAATTAGTCGTTCCCGATTATCAGAAACAAGAACCCCAGTTTTCCAATATTAAGCTTTTGGCGAGATTGCAACAACCCAAAGAAGAGAGTGATCAGGCATGGATAAAAAATGGAGTGGTTATGGAACCCTTGCCTCATCATTTTTATGATTCCAGACACGATTTTCTGCAGTTTTATCTGGAGCTATATGCTGTAGATATTATTGAGATTCGACCTTTGGTCCTACATATGGAGATTCAAAGAGAAATCAATGGAGAATGGATCACCAAACAACAAGCGTATCAAAGATTGGAACAATATAGAGCTGTAGAGCCATTCGCCAGAAAATTAAGCTTGCAACAACTCCCATCGGATTATTATAGGTTTAGAGTGAGTCTGATCGATGCGAAGAAAAATGAATACCTGAAAAAGCAGATTTTTTTCTACTACTCGAATCCTGAAAATGATTCTAAGCTGATTGAACAAAAATTGGAATCTTCTACGGATAATTTCTTCCGGAAGTTATCTGACGACAGTCTGGAATATGCTTTAAGAGCTATCGCGCCCGTGATTCCCTCTACAGACCAGCCCAGAGTGAATTATTTGGTATCCAAAGGTACGCAGGATATGAAAGCTGATTTTCTATATGATTATTGGGTGAAACGTGATCCGCTTCGCACTCATGCTGCCTACGATCAGTTTATGACATTGGCGGATGCGCTGCATGAGAAGTACTATAATACCTTTGGATATGGATTTGAGTCAGACCGGGCCATGATCTATTTGAAATATGGTCCACCGACAAGAATTGCCACACGTCATAATGACCAATCCGCTGTTCCTTATGAAATTTGGTCTTACGACCGGATAGACTATACGAGTCAAACCAATGTGAAATTTGTATTCTATAATCCTACTTTAGCCGGAAATGATTTCATACTCTTGCATTCTAATTGCAGAAATGAGTTGAACAATCCTAAATGGTTGCAATACATCTATACTGCAGCTCCCGATGAGTTAGAAGGAGATAATTATCGGGATGCACGAGGGATACAAGACAATTTTGGACGAGAGGCAGCACGTTTATTTAACGATAACTAAATCAATAAGCATCAATGAAGCGTGTGGTTTCGAAATTTTGGGTGAGTCTTTTTATCCTCTTTTTTAATGGATGGACGCTCAATGGTCAAATACTGACGGATTCTTTGTACGAGAATTTTGAGTGGCGCATAGAACAACCTTTTCTTTATGATGTCTACATTCCGGCGAATGAAGAAGAGGCTTTTTCTGAAATCCAAAGATTAGCAGAAGGAACCGGTTTGGAAAAATTTAAATCGGCACCGGAAGATAGCATCCGCAGAAGATTGCATTTTGGCATCGGAAAGTGGATGATGAAAAACTGGCAGTTGATGGAAGGCAGTCGCCTTTCCAATCACCTGAGCCAAAAAGGCTTGACCTACCCTGATGATATGGTGGAATATTTGATTGTAAGTTTTCACCGTCATTTAAATGGTCGAGAGAGGAAGGAAGATGCATTGATTGACTTCTATCTCCAGGAACGTAAGCGACTATATTATGAGCAGCAAGAAAAGCTCAAAAAGGTGGTGATAGATACACTTGAACAAGAATGATTTTCTGTCTTTGTGAGGCAATGCAACATCCCACAGAGCCGAATCATATTTATACTTAGTTCAGATTTTATACTTTTACACCCGATACTATTCAAAAAATGACCTTTTATGCCAAAGAATTTACTCATTGTTGAGTCCCCTGCAAAGGCTAAAACCATTGAAAAATATTTAGGAAAAGATTTTAAAGTTACCTCTAGCTACGGCCACATCAGAGACCTGTCTAAAAATGACATGGGAGTGGATATCGAAAATAATTTTGAACCTCGATACGAAGTAACTCCGGATAAAAAGAAGACAGTCAAAGAGTTAAAATCTTTGTTGAAATCGTCTGAAGAGGTTTGGCTGGCGACGGATGAGGACCGTGAGGGAGAAGCCATTTCTTGGCATTTGGCAGAAGTATTAGGTCTGGATGTACAGAACACCAAAAGAATTGTTTTTCGCGAGATCACGAAGCCGGCAATACAGAAAGCAGTACAAAATCCCAGAAAGGTAGATGTCAATCTGGTAGATGCACAGCAAGCCAGAAGGATTTTGGATCGACTGGTTGGTTTTGAACTTTCAGAATTACTATGGAAAAAGGTAAAAGGACAACTATCAGCCGGTAGAGTGCAGTCCGTCGCTGTGCGTCTGATCGTGGAAAGAGAGCGGGAAATCCAACAGTTTGAGTCAGAAGATTTTTATCGAATCTACGCTTATTTCGAAGTGGAGAACACACAGGGAAAAAAGGTGGAACTCAAAGCTGAATCACCGGATCGATTTAAAACGATAGATGATGCCAGATCCTTTCTGGAGTCTTGCAGGGTCTCTGAGTTTAAGATTACCGACAAAACCGTTAAAAACTCAAAGTCTAGCCCCAAACCTCCTTTTACGACCTCTACGCTACAACAAGAGGCTTCCAGAAAGCTTTACTTCTCCGTTCAAAGGACTATGAGTGTAGCTCAAAAATTATATGAAGCAGGTCACATTACTTACATGAGAACCGATTCAACGAACCTGAGTGAGTTGGCAATTGCATCGATTTCAGAGCAAGTAAAATCTGAATTTGGTGATAAGTATTTGAAAAACAGACGTTATAAAGGGAAGTCTAGTGGTGCTCAGGAAGCGCACGAAGCGATTCGTCCGACTTATATAGAGCGCGATGCTATTTCCGGGGATCGCGACATGCAGCGATTATACGAATTGATTCGCAACAGAACCTTAGCTTGCCAGATGGCTGCTGCTGAATTTGAAAATACGACTGTAGAAATCGGTATTTCTGCTTTGCCGGACAGACGCCTTACGGCAAAAGGGAAAGTATTGAAATTCGATGGTCACCTGCGCGTTTATATTGAGTCAGAGGATGATCAGGATGAAGAAGAAGTAAAAGGAATGCTCCCCCCACTTAGGGTAGGGCAAGAACTCTTGTTGGACCATATGTTTTCCCGACAGAGTTTCACACGTCCTCCTGCACGTTATACGGAGGCAAGCCTTGTCAAAGAACTTGAAGCAAGAGGTATCGGAAGACCCTCTACCTATTCTCCGACCATCTCCAAGATTATGGATCCCAAAAGGGGATATGTCACCAAAGAGAGTCGGGAAGGGGCGGAGAGAACTTTTCACACGCTCAAGCTGGCGAATGGAACGATTGAAGAAAGCACGGATACCGAGATTACAGGAGCTACATCGAATCGATTGTATAGTTCAGATATAGGAATGGTTGTTACAGATTTTCTATCTGAGCACTTTGAAGGAATTATGGATTACCACTTTACTGCTGAAATCGAAGAACAATTCGATACGATTGCAGAGGGTAAGCTCAACTGGCGCACGATGCTCCAAAGCTTTTATAAACCTTTTCACGAGCGAGTGGAGCAAACACTCGAGCAGTCAGAGCGATTTACAGGAGAGCGGATACTCGGTAAAGACCCGGAATCCGGTCGAACCCTTTTGACAAGAATGACGAAGTTCGGACCCGTGGTGCAAATTGGGAGTCCTGAAGAACTTAAGGAAGGTGAAAAGCCTAAATATGCCAACCTTAGAAAAGGTCAAAGTATCGAGACCATAGAGTTGGAGGAGGCATTAGAGTTATTTGCTTTGCCTAAAACCATCGGACAATATAAAGGGGAAGATATTGTGGTGAATATTGGCCGATATGGTCCTTACGTCCGCTTTGGAGACAAATTCGTTTCTATACCCAAAGGGGAAGACCCTTTTGAAGTGAATTTGCAAGACGCTATTCCGTGGATTCAGGCTAAATTGAAAGAAGACGAGCCCATCGCTTTCTTTCAGGATCAGCCTATTACCAGAGGGAAAGGTCGCTTTGGCCCATATTTAAAATGGAGTAATTTATATGTGAATATCCCTAAAAAGATAGATCCGGCCTCTGTGGATGCGTCTATGGCTGTAGAAATGGTCAAGGAGAAGAAAGAGAAGGAGGATAAACGGTATATCCATCAGTGGCCCGAAGAGCAAATCTCTGTCCAAAATGGAAGATGGGGCCCCTTTATCAAGTTCAAGAAGAAAAATGTAAAGCTGCCTAAAACGGAAGCCGGAGAAAAGATGACTCCTGAAGATGCCAAAGAGCTGACTTTAGAGCAGGTCAAGGACATCATCGAGAAAGAGTTGCCGGGTTCTTTTAAAAAGAAAACCAAAACCAAGGCGAAAGCAAAAAAGAAGTAAGACTTTACTTCAAAAGCTGAATCATTTTAGAGGCGATCCGATCAGTTGAACCCGGAGAACCGAGTTGATGCGATAATTCTTGATATCCGGATTTGATTTCGGCTCTGCGCTTTGGATCAAACAGAAGGGCTTCCAATTCCGTGCGAAGATTTTCAACATGACATTCTTGTTGTATCCACTCTTTGATTAAGGGGCGCTGTACAATCAGGTTCACGAGTGAAATGTACTCAACTTTGATCAACCTTCTGGCTATTTCATAGGTGATTCTGGACGTTTTATAAGCCACGAGTTGCGGTACACCGTATAAGGCTGTTTCAAGAGTGGCGGTCCCTGAGGCTACTAAGGCGGCATCTGCTTCCGGAAGGATCGTTTTCGCCCCTTTATCCGTCAATATGATATGTTTCGGGTGGCCAAAATCGGACAAGAAGGACTCGTAATAGGAGCGGGCTATGCCCGGAGCCTGAATAATGATAAAAGTAAAATCTTTGAAGGATTGACTGAGTCGGATAAACAAGGGGAGCAATCTTTCAATTTCTTGTTTGCGACTCCCAGGAAGCAGGGCAATCTTTGCATTGGGGCCCGGTGAGGATAATGCTGCTATAGGGGATGTGACTTCATCTGTAAGGGGATGACCGAAATAATGTACTTGAGATAAGCCTTTCGACAAAAAGTAGTCTTTTTCAAAGGGTAGAATAACAAAAAGCTGGTCGATGAATCGCTTCATCTTTTCCACTCTCTTTTCTTTCCATGCCCAGACTTGAGGGGCGATGTAATAAAAGGTTTTCCATCCTTTTTGGTGCGCCCATTCAGCTATTCTTAAGTTGAATCCAGGGAAATCAATGAAGATGATCACATCCGGTTGCCAGTTTTGAATATCTTTTTTGCAAAAAGATATGTTGGATAAGATTTTGGGTAAATGTTTGACTACCTCAGCAAAGCCCATAAAGCTTAGATCCTCCAAGCGTCTTTGCGCTGGCAGTCCGGCTGCCTTTTCCATGAGTGCGCCTCCCCAAATCCTGAAGGTAGCTTTTTCATCTTTTGCCGAAAGGCTATGGATTAATTTAGAGGCATGTAAATCTCCGGAGGCTTCCCCGGCAATGATATAATATCTCATTCAACACGTTTTCAGCTAAAAAAGGTTGTTCTGAAATAGAAGAACCAAGCCAGGGCAAAAATCATGGTAGGAAAAAGAATTCCTCTGACGGTATTTATTTCTCCTCTATTCATGAAGAAATGAAAGGGAATAAGATTGAAAATAAGACCGATGAGGCTAATGGTTCTGGGGCTAAAAGTATCCGTGGCTGCTCTGCCCCAATTCCATTCTGCCATGAAATCAATAAGCGCCCATCCCAAGATGGCCCCTAAAACCGGAACGATCGAGCCAATGGCCACCCCCTTCCATAAATTTCCTGAGCTGTATTTTCTTTTCATATTGTCAAATCTTCATAAGAGGTATTGCTTTCTACCGCCTTGTGAATGGTCAAATCATGCCCGCTGGGCACCACTGCGACATATCCATGTTCCAAAGCATGAATATCTGTCCCTTCTGCGGCATCCTCAGCGACAAAACGACCGGTCAACCAATAATATTTTTGTCCTCTGGGGTCTTCCCCTTCCTGAAAATCCTCCTCCCAGCGTCCCTCAGCCTGTCGACATACTTTGATGCCTTTGATATCCTGGATGGGAAGATCTGGAATGTTCACATTGAGTAAATGTGCGTCCCGGATTCCATTTTTTAGTGCATTTTTAATGATAGCAGCGGCAATTTTCGCAGAGGCAGAAAAATCCGCATCGAAGGAATAGTTCAAAAGTGAGAACCCAATGGAAGGAACACCTTCTATGGAGGCTTCCATAGCAGCGGACATGGTACCTGAATAAATAATATTTACCGATGCGTTTGATCCGTGGTTAATGCCACTCACACACAAGTCGATGGTTCTGTCTTTTAAGACAAGATATTTCGCGAGTTTTACGCAGTCTACCGGTGTGCCGCTGCATTCATAAGCTTCCACATTATCAAATAAAGCTACTTTGTGGATCCGAATGGGTTCTTCCAAGGTCACGGCATGCCCCTTAGCAGATTGGGGAGAATTCGGCGCTACGACGACGACTTCTCCGAATTGCATGGCTACTTTTATTAGGTTTTTGATTCCGGGTGCAAACATCCCATCGTCATTTGTGACCAGAATCAAAGGTTTTGTTTTTTCCATATGTATAGAATTGACTAAGGATTGAAAGCTAGTTCTTAAGTTTGCACTCACTTTCTGCTCATTAGGTTGATGTACAAAGTAAACAAATATTCAAGTTTATTTATTACGTCAGCGTAAGTTGAATCATGTGCCTATGAAGACCGGGATATTAATTGTGAATTTGGGAACTCCGGATGCCCCAACCAGATCAGCCGTCTATCGATACCTCAGAGAATTTCTAACAGATAGGAGAGTAGTCACCTTCCCCTGGCTGGCCAGACAACTACTGGTGCAGGGAATTATTGCCCCTTTTCGCTCAGGACCTTCCTCAAAAGTTTATAAGGAAGTATGGACGGAGGATGGCTCTCCCCTAAAGATTTTTGGTGAAAACTTAGTAGCGAAGGTTGATGAGCGGCTAGGTGACGAAGTGATTGTAAAGCTGGCTATGCGTTATCAAAATCCCTCTATTAAAAAAGGGATACAAGAGTTGCTGGCAGAGGATGTAGAGCGTTTGGTTATATTCCCGCTCTTCCCACAGTATGCATCTGCGACCACGGGTTCCATTTTTGAAGAAGTCATGGATATTCTGAAAAAAGAATGGTCTATGCCCGAGCTGATATTTATCCAGTCTTACCCGACAGATGCAGACATGATCCAGATATATGTGGATAATGCACGGGAATCTTTTCAGCTGGAAGATTACGACCACGTACTCTTTAGCTTTCATGGACTTCCCGAGTCTCAGATTTATGATGCTGATCGTCATAATTATTGCAAAGCAGATGGTGTTTGTTGCCAGCAATGGTGTGCTCAAAATAAAGACTGCTATAGTGCACAATGCTATGCGACCGCAAGAGCTATTGCTGACCAAATGGAAATGGATTCGGACAACTATACTGTTTGCTACCAATCCAGGTTGGGTCCCACAAAATGGCTTCAACCCTATACGTCAGAAGTTATTGAGGAGCTTGCTGAAAAGGGAGCTAAAAAGCTGCTGGTTTTCTGCCCTGCTTTTGTGGCAGATTGCCTGGAAACAACAATAGAAATCGGCGTAGAATACAAAGAAGAGTTTCTGGAGAAAGGGGGAGAATGGGCCAACACTGTGGTGCGAATGCTTAGAGAAAAGGTGCCGGGTCTGTAATTTTAGAGAATGGCTACTAAAAAAGAAATCCAACAGTTTGAAGGGCAGTTACAAAGCCTGAAAAAATCCATACAATTAAAAAACTTTGCTCCTGTCTATCTCTTACATGGGGAAGAATCCTACTTCATTGATCAGGTAGAGCATCTTTTCCTGAAACATGTTTTATCAGAATCAGAAAAAAGCTTCAATGAAACCATTTATTACGGAAAGGATACGGAGCCGGAAGATATTGTAGACCAGGCCCAACGTTTTCCAATGATGGCAGAGCGGCAATTGGTCGTAGTCCGGGAAGCACAAGAATTAAAAAATCTTGACCCTATTGAGGCCTACGTGGCTCAACCTACTCCTTCAACAGTTTTAGTGCTTTGCTATAAATATGGAGCGATACCCGGAACAAGGAAAATTGTGAAACACATCAAAAAACAGGGTGTAGTTTTAAAAACGCTTCAGGTACCTGATTATGAGATGAGTGCCTGGATTAGTCGTTATTTCCAAAGGAAGAACATTCATATCGAAACCAAAGAGGCAAGCTTGCTCGCTGATTATCTGGGAAATCAGTTGTCGAAAGTAGAAAACGAGTTGGAAAAGCTCATACTGAATTTGCCGGAAGGCAGTAAAGTGACAACTGACGCTATTGAGCGCTATATTGGTATTTCTAAAGATTACAATATTTTTGAATTACAGGATGCCTTCACGGACCGCGACGTTGAAAAAGCGATGCGCATTGCCTACCATTTTGCTGCAAATCCAAAGCAAAACCCTATACAAATGCTCATTGGGAGCCTATTTAGCTTTTTTAGTAAGCTTTATATCCTGCATGGGGTGCAAGGGAAAAGCCCGAAAGAAGTGCAACAAGCAGTAGGAATTTACAATGAGTTTATTCTCAATAAGCATCGGCAAGCTGCTCGGCAATATTCGAAAAAATCAGTTGAAGCAGTTTTTGATTTACTGTTTGAATATGACCTGAGAGCAAAGGGCATCATTACTTCAGAATCGGTGGAAGGCTTAATCAAAGAATTAGTTTATCGTATTTTTCATGCCGGAGCGAAAGTCTCCATGAAGTCGTGACGCGCCCGGATGATAGTAAATAAAAACTTATCCTAAAGGGAGCAATAAAAGGCTCTGGGGCCTAGAGGTTCATCATATATTCATTGAGATTTTCTTCAGAGTCTAGCTTGAGTTTCTTTCTGAGTCTATATCGCGCGACTTCTACGCCTCGTATGGAAATACCTAATAAGGGGGCGATTTCTTTAGTGGTCAAGTTTAATTTTAGATAACTACAAAGCTTGAGATCTTTGGGGGTTAGTTCAGGGTGTTGTGTCTTGATTTTCTTGAAGAAGTCATGATGAACCTTTGTAAAATGGATGGCAAAATCTTCCCAATCTTGCTCGGCTAATTGATCGTTTTTCAAGCGGGTTTCAAGATTTCGTAACTCTTTTCGTGCAGCAGGGTCTTTAACCTTGGACTTGATCTCAGAAATTCTATCCTTTACATTATTGATCAATTCATTTTTTTGTAGAATGTGCATGGTTGAAGAGGCGAGCTCTTTATTCTTGAAATCTAGTTGTATTTGATAGTTTTCTTGTTTTAGATTCTTGACTTCTGAGTCTGCTTTCTTTTTGGCCTTCAGGATTTGATGTTTTTCTTTCTTTTGTTGCTGAGTAGGAATAAAAATAGCCAGAAATAGTCCGGCGAAAAACAAAAAGACATAGATGGATAGTGCAAAATTGGAAAGTAAATAGTGACTTTCCACCCTTACGATTTCCGAGGCCACAACAGGAAGGATTTTGCCATTATATCTGGCTCTTAATTCGAAGGTGTACATTCCGGACCAGAGATTTTGAAATGACCTTTGTGTTTCCGTCGTCCAGTTCGTCCAATCTTCACCGGACCCTTTAAGTCTGCTGCTATATTCTATTGAAGAGAAGGGTAGGCCTTCTCCAAGAGCCGAATAAAATATTTCGAAGGACTTGACGCCGTAGTCAATTTCAACACTTTCCGTAGAGTCTTTTTGGAGAGAGAAAAGAGTTCGAGGGCCTTTGTCTGTTTGTAGGCCCGTAACCTGAAGATGGACCGGATAGGGTTCTTGTTGAAGGTCCTGGACAATCACCCCCTTTTCACTGCAGATATAAATATGGGAAGAATCGATGTATAACTGCTCAAATCCTCCTACAAAGAAATTTTGATGAGCGGCAAGCGTATCTCTTTGTAATTGAGTGCTGGTACCCACAACATTTATGAATAGTCTTCCCAAAAACTTATCTGTGAGATAAAAGAATTTATCACCAAACTTAAAGATCCTTATCAATCGTTCATTGGCAAACGCATGATTCAATTGAGGGTCGGATTGAAACATTCCTTTTCGATCATTGAAGGAATAAATACTGCTATCGTTGGATACGAGAAATTGATCGTTCAGTAGATGGCCGTAGCAATTATTTAGATTTTGAATTCCATCAGAAGAGTCTATCTCAGTAATTTCTGCTTCGGTATAGCCCTTGTTGAATATAATTTTGAAGATGCCTTTATACGGATGGGTGACCCATAATCTAGAGGGTTTGTCTTTTTTCATAATCCTGGCTGACAACTCGAATCCCGGTATTTTATTTTCCATCAACCAGATGCCTTCTTTTTGGGCCAGGATAAAAATACCATTGTAGGTTCCTACCGCGATGAGACTATCCTTTAAAGCAACGAATTTCCAACTCCCTACCTCTGTAAAGATGGGGTTCAGCTCATATTTTTCATTTAGATGGAAGGCACCTTTATTATGAGCCACAAACAGTTCATCATTAATAATATCCAGCCCCCAGCATTCGCCTTCCGAACCGCGTATAAAAATGAAAGGCTTATGCTCCAAAGGATTGTAATAAGAGGATTTGGGTAAGCGATAAAGCCCGGTACTTGTAGCAAAAATATATTGGCCGTTCCATTGTTCAATATCATAAATGGCTCCCTCCAATTTGCCATCCGGTGAGAAGGAACTGGGTTCTTGATCCAAAGGGATGACGCAAATTTCTCTATAGGTGGTCAGCCACAACTTTTGGGTATGGTCGACAGAAATACTGCTAATGGTATTGCTTCTCAGGCCATCTTCCTTATGAATCCACTTCACTAATTTGCCTTGTCTGTCAAAGAGCATTAAGCCGGACAAATAGGTTCCAATACAAATGAGGTCTTTCTCTGCCCAATAAAACCCGGATTGAATCAGGTTCTGTTGTAGATGCGAGTCACAATTTGTGGACCAGGCTTGATATTGTCCATTCGTGTATTTATATATTCCATTTGTATTAGTGAGTAAGAGGTGCTCATCATCTGGAAGTAAAAGGATATCAATAATGAAGTCTTCATTAATGGCCGGAATGGATGCAAAAAGTTCGTAACCGTTTGGAGTGAGACGATGAATTCCCTTGCCCTTAATATGGAAGAGGAGGCCTTGATTTGTTTTTTGGAGGAATGTGATTTCTCCTCCGGGTTCTATAAGGTCAACTGATTCACTGTCTCTTCCGAATCGTATGATTTGACGATTAGTCCGTAAGATGATATAATCATTGTCCGGAATAATTTGCCAAATGTCGGAGAGTTTTTCCGTAATAGATTCAGGTAAGACAGGAATTAAATCATGATAGGATTGCAGGCCATCTGTCAGATTATAATACCCGAATTCTCCTTGTGCCCCTACATACAGTCGATTGCGTACAGAATCAACCCAAAGCGAACGAATGATGGTTTTTTGAGGTGTGGTTCGCAGGCTCCATCCATCTTGATCATAAATGAGGATACCATCATTGTTGGCAATAAAGGAAACAGTGTGCCTGAAATGTTCAATATCCCAAGATTGGGTACCTCCCGGGTGCTTGGTTTTATCAAAACTATACACTTGAGGCGTGCTTATCTCCTCAAATTGTCCAAATGCGGTTGTGAAAATAAAAACTTGTATTAATATTACGTTAAAATATTTTAAATGACTGTAGAATAGGTTATTACATATAAATGATAAGTTTAAATGATGTATTAATGATGTATCGTTTTTCAGTCTGTGATGTATCATTGTTGTGTTAAAATACAACATCCTGCAATTAACAAAAAATAATTTGGAGGTCTACAATCAACGCATATGAAGAATTTGTACTATCTGGCCGGCCTCATATTATTATGTGGTTCGGCAGTTTTAGCTCAATCGAATGTTTCAGGAACAGTATTGGATGCTGAAACAGGGGACCCATTAATCGGAGTGAATATTTCCATTGCCTCCAATCCGTCAGCGGGCACTATAACTGATTACAACGGGAGTTTTACACTCAATGTCAACACAGGTGATACTTTGGTGGTGTCATATATTGGATACCAAACACAATATGTACCGGTAACTATTGGAAGCCCCATGAATATTACGCTAGGGTCTAATTCTGAAGTATTAGACGAAGTAGTTGTGGTCGGATATGGCGCTCAAACGAAAAAAGAAGTAACCGGTTCCGTTGGCATCGTGGATGCTAAAACCATAGAGGAACTCAATGTTACTCAAGTTGATCAAGCTCTACAAGGGCAGGTTGCAGGTGTCCAAATTACCACAAACTCAGGTTCTCCGGGTAGTACAGCAAATATTCGGATTCGGGGAATATCCACAAACGGAGATAATCGTCCTTTAATTTTGGTTGACGGAAACGTTATTGAAGACTTGAGCGTACTCAACCCTAGCGATATTGAGAGTATTCAAGTCCTGAAAGATGCGACGGCCGGTATCTATGGGGTGCGCGCTGCGAATGGGGTTGTTCTGATTACTACGAAATCAGGAAAATTTAATCAGCCACTTACCATAGATTTCAACGCTTTCGGAGGAATACAAGAGACTTCACGAAAATTGCCTGTATTAAATGCAACACAATACGGAGCGATTATCAATGAAGGCTTTGTAAATGGTGGTCAGGCTCCTCCCTTTAATGATCTTTCACAATTAGGTATAGGCACGGATTGGCAAGATGAAGTATTTGAGGCGGCACCCATTTCTAATATTAATCTAACGGCTTCGGCAGGCACAGAAAAGATTTCTTACTCCATTGGAGGTTCCTATCTAAATCAAGAAGGGATAGTAGGCCCCAAGAAATCTAATTTTGAACGTCTCACAGGAAGGGCAAATGTCACTGCCAATATCATTGAGCCTTTGAAATTGGAAGGCTCCATCATATATACGTATTCCAACAGGTCAACCTTGCCTGAGAATACATTGGGCTCTGTATTGTTTAATGCTGTGAATATGGCACCCACTTTCTCTGTCAGAGATGCTGATGGGAATTATACTTTGGCAGAAGGCCTGGGGAATGAGGTCGTCAATCCGGTGGCACAAATAGAAAATACATTCAACAACTCCAGAGTGACTCGACTTAGTGGTAGAGGTGCTTTACACTACCAAATATTCGAGCATTTAAAATTCACTTCTGCTTTCCAGTTCAATAGGGCAACAGTGCAGGGCATGAATTTCTTTCCTGAACAATTTTATGGTTCTGGTAAAGTGTTTAATATCGACAGAAATCTGTTGACGACTTCTGATGACCTTTATCAGGATTATACCTGGGATAATTTCCTTACGTATGAGCGAAAATATGGTCAGCATAAAGTGAATTTCCTCTTGGGTTCTTCCGCATTTCAAACAGAAGGATTCTTAGCAGGTTTCACAGGCTTCGATCTTCCCACTAATAACTTCGACGATGCCTCCATAGATGATGCTTCTGAAGTTATTGATAATTATATAAATGGTGGCGATCGTTTTGACGTACGACTTTTGTCTTATTTCACCAGACTTCAATATGATTTCGCCAATAAATATCTGTTTACAGCCTCATTGCGACGAGATGGGTCTTCTGCTTTTGGTCCAGAGAATAGATTCGGATACTTCCCAACCTTTTCAGCAGGATGGGTGGCTTCGGAAGAAGGATTTCTTGACAATGCGGATTGGATAGACCTCTTAAAATTGAGAGCTAGTTTTGGGATCATTGGTAATGATCGAATTGACGCCAATGCATTCCGCTCCTTGTTGAACGGAGAGGGAGCTTATGTATTCAACAATGAAATTATTTTTGGTTCCTCGGTTGGCCGTTTGTCCAATCCGGAGATCAAGTGGGAAGAGCAGTATTCTTATAATGTCGGTATTGACTTAAGCATGCTCAGTGAGCGACTTACTTTTGGTTTAGAGTTCTTCTTACGTGAGACCAGAGATTTATTGGTCACCGCTCCCGTTTCCGGGATCCTTGGACCGGGCGCGCCGGGTTCTTCTGCGCCTTTGATTAATGCGGGTACGATACAGAACAGAGGGATTGAGTTCCAAGCAGGATATCTTTGGGATTTAGGCAAAGATCATCAGCTGAACTTCAATTTTAATGTGACTGCTCTGCAAAATGATGTCCTTTCTGTAAATAACGGAGTAGGTTTTATTCAGGGCGGTGCATTTGGTGTCGGTCAAAGCCCTCCTTCCAGGATGGAAGTGGGATTCCCCATTGGTTACTTCTATGGATATAAAACAGACGGTGTCTTTCAATCTGCCGCTGAATTGGAGAGTCATGCCACTCAACAAGATGCCGGTATTGGTGACTTAAAGTTTGTGGATATCGATGGAGATGGTGCTATCACAGAAGATGATCGGACATATTTAGGAGATCCTATTCCGGACTTTTTGGCCGGAGGGTCTATACAATACAAATACCGTGGGTTTGATCTTGGTGTCACCGTTTATGGAACTTTCGGAAATGAAGTCGTAAGAAACTATGAGCGTGTGCAGCCTTTGACCAATAAGAGTGCCTACTCTTTAGACAGATGGACGGGTCCGAACTCAACTAATGAAGACCCTAGACAGACCATCGGCGCAACTTCCAACTACCTGTTTTCTGACTATTATGTAGAAGATGGGAGTTACCTCCGAATTCAAAATGCACAGCTAGGGTACAACTTTAGTAATGTCAAATGGGCTAAGAATATCCGCGTCTATGTGTCTGTCAATAATTTATTCACTTTTACCCGCTACAGAGGATATGATCCTACTGCTTCAGCAGGATCGCCTATTGGTGCCGGCATTGATTATGGTTTCTACCCTGTACCCAGAACGTATATGCTAGGGTTTAATGCAAAATTCTAATTCCATGAGAAATAAACTTTTAATTACCCTCTTAGCTGTTGCTTTGTTTGTACCTACATCTTGCAGTGATAATTATGTAGATGTGGATTCTTTTGATGAGAATTCTGAAAACTATTTTAATAGCGAGCAAGACTATCAGGATGCTTTGATTGCAGCTTATGATATGCTGCAATCTACTTATCTGAATGTCTTGTTAGGAGAGATTGCTTCAGATAATACGCTCGCCGGCGGAGAGTCTGCTACAGATGTGCCCGGTATCCAGGAGATTGATGATATGAGGCATACAGAAGTCAATCAACAACTACAGGATATTTGGAGTTGGATGTATGCAGGCATTAATCGGACGGACTATATACTAGAATTTCAGGATAAAACAGATTTTGAAGGCAAAGATGCTGTCATAGGGCAAACCAGATTTTTACGTGCATATTACTACTTCGAGTTAGTGAAATGGTTTGGACCAGTTCCATTATCCAATGACGCCCGACTACAATTCGGTGCTCAGGATGTCATAGACAGATCATCCACAGAAGCTGTTTATCAATCCATCGAAGAGGATCTTCAAGAAGCGATAAGCTTGCTGACAAATGAAGATAAAGGAACAGGCCGTGCAACTAAGGCTGCTGCCCAGGCACTTTTGGGGAAAGTTTACTTATTCCAGAATAAATTTTCAGATGCAGCATCCGTATTAGGCGATGTGATCCTTTCTCAGGAGCATGATTTGATGGAGGACTTTAGTTTGATCTTTGAAAACGACTATGAAAATAACAAGGAGTCCGTTTTTGAAATTCAGTATACGGATAAAGAGGGAGCGGGCTTTGGATGCTTACAGTGCAGTGAAGGAAATGTTGCAGTAGGTTTTAATGGCCCAAGGAATTATACGGGCCCGGCTTTTGAATCAGGCTTTAGTTTTAATGTACCAGTTCAATCTTTATATGATTTATACGAAGAAGGAGATGTGAGACGGGACATTGGAATTTTAAACATAGTGAGTTGGGCAGACACCACAGGTGCGACTTATGCCGAAGGTTTCGAGCATACAGGATTTTTTAACCGGAAGTATATTCCGCGGCAAGGAGACCTGAATACAGGAGACCAAAATCTTACCAACCCAAATAATTATAGAGCTATACGATATGCGGACGTACTATTGATGGCCGCAGAGGCCCTAAATAGAGGCGGAATTGACGATGGTCAAGCTTTAATCTATTTGAATCGCGTAAGAGAGCGGGCAGGTTTAGACCCGATTAATTTAGGAGGGGCTCAGCTGACAGAAGCCATATGGCAAGAAAGAAGATTGGAATTATCCGGCGAAGGGCATCGTTTCTTTGATTTGGTTAGAACGGAGCGTGCTCAGGATTTTATTGATGGATTTGAGGTAGGAAAGCATGAAATATTTCCTATTCCCAGAATTGAAATTGAATTAGCAGGCAATAGATGGATGCAAAATCCAGGCTATTAATAATGATAAAACAAACAAACATGAAAAATATATTGGGACTCTTTTTGGCAGGAATCTTATTGCTGGGTACCTCTTGCAGAGAAGAGATTACAGACTATGCTTTTAATGAGATTTCTGCACCTTCTGAGGTGAGTGCGGCATTTGATATGGCTCAAGATGCTTCAGGAACTGTCACCGTCACGCCTACTGCAGTAGGGGCTAACTTGTTTTCGGTGAATTTTGGTGATGGATCAGATGTTCAAGAAGTGATTCCGGGCGAAGGCGCAACCCATACCTACGGGAGTGAAGGGGAATTTGAAATAAAGGTGATTGCTACCGGAATCACCGGATTAACCAGTGAGTTTACAAAAACGATAACCATTTCATTCCAGGCACCGGAAAACTTGAGCGTAGACCTAAGCATAGATCCTTTGGATCCATTTACAGTGGTTGTGACACCTACTGCTGACTTTGCATCGATGTACGATGTCTCCTTTGGTATTACTGTTCAGGTGGACACAACTATTCTGGATGGTGAAAGCGTATCCTATACTTATCCTGATTTAGGGGTGTATGTGATTAGCGTTACCGCAAAAGGGGCTAGTGCGACTACAATTACCGCAACGGACTCTATAGAGATATTAGGTGCCACAGATCCCATTTCGCTACCCATCGATTTCGAGAGTACAGTCGTGAATTATAATTTTTTCTCTTTCGGTCCTGATGGGGATTTTACGACAGTCATCGATAACCCCGCTCCGGATGCCGTAAATACAAGTGAGAAAGTGGGATCTTTCTTGAAAGTCCAGGGATCCCAAGTTTGGGCCGGAACCGTTTGCACTTTAGGCGATCCCATAGATCTAAGCAGGGGCGATAAAATTTCTATGAAGGTGTGGTCTCCTAAAGAAGGAATTCCTGTTTTGTTTAAACTAGAAAATTTTGACAATCCGGACATCTTTTTTGAGGTCCAAGCGACCACGAATACCTCTGACGAGTGGGAGGAATTAGTATTTGATCTATCTATGATTGATGCTACTCAAAGCTATCAAAAAATTGCTGTGTTCTTTGATTTTGGAACGGCCGGAGATGAGTCAAGGTATTATTTTGATGATATAGGATTCTTTCGTTCAAACCCTCCGGTAGGAGAGGATATTGAGGATTTCGAAGGTATGGCTCCTTCTTTTGAAGTATTTGGAAATGTAGATCCGGTTCAATTAATAGTAAATCCTGATGCCAGCGGTTCCAACACAAGCTCAACTGTGGCTCAGTTTACGAAAAATATGGGATCTGAACCTTGGGCAGGTAATTACTTTGAAATCAGCGAGCCGCTAGACTTGATGAGTAATTCTTGCCTGGCATTCCAGCTTTGGTCGCCTAAAAGTGGCATCACCGTCAAGCTCAAGTTAGAGAATGCAGATGCATCCATTACACATGAAGTGGATGTGGTCAATACCACAGCGAATGCCTGGGAAGAGTTAGAATTTGATTTTTCCGAAGCACCTATGGCTGATTATGTAAGAATTGTAACTTTCTTTGAGTTTGGGACGCCGGGTGATGACGCACTTTATTACTTCGATCAATTCAAGTATTGTGGTGCTAGTGGACCCCAAAAAACGCTATTGGAAGACTTTGAAATGGGGGGTGTCAGTTTTGAAAATTTTGGTAATATTGATACGATTGCCTTAATCTCGAACCCGGATGCCTCAGGTTTGAATACCACAGCCACCGTCGCCCAATTGACGAAAAATGCAGGTTCAGAACCCTGGGCCGGAGCCTTTTTCGAGAATGGCTCTACCTTCGCGAAAGCAGATTTTTCCGGCTTTGAATTTTTAAGCTGGGCACCCAAAAGTGGTATCACTGTGAAGTTGAAAATTGAGAATCAAGATGCTTCCATTACACATGAAGTAGATGTAGTCAATACTACAGCGAATGCTTGGGAACGACTGACCTATGATTTCTCAGAGGCTCCTGAAGCAGATTATGTCAGAGTCGTGGTCTTCTTCGATTTTGGGGTAGCCGGGGATGACTCTGCTTATTATTTTGACGAATTCTATACCATCCAATAAAATTGTAATGATGACAATACTTAGATATATACCCGCACTGCTATTCCTTCTCGTCTTTGGATGTCAGGAACCGGTTGGTGAGTTAGATACTCTTGAAGTGCCTACGGCATTGGAATTAGACATTATGGTGGATACCTCTGGTTCAGGCATTGTGAATTTTCAGGCAACAGCTCAAGGCGCCATGAGCTACCATTATTATTTTGGCAATGCACCCGGAGAAGATCCGGTGGTGTCTATGGATGGTTCCGCCAGTAATACATACAGAAGGAATGGCCTGAATACCTATCGGGTGAAAGTTATCGCCTTTGGCAGAGCCGGTATCTCTTCCAGTGTAAGTGAAGAAATTGAAGTGCGTGTAGACTTCGAAGTGCCGACAGAAATTCTTACCCTTTTAACCGGAGGGTCCACTAAAACCTGGAACTGGAAATCTAGTGAACCAGGGCATTTAGGCGTGGGACCTGTTATAGATGGAGATGGTAATCCGGTTTCTGAGCCGATTTGGTATACGGCTGCACCTGAAGAAAAGGCGGAAGATGGTTGTCTCTATGAAGATGACTTAACGTTTACGTTGACAGATAATGGGAATGTGCTGTACCTACTCGATAACAAAGGCAGCACTTATTTTCACGTAGACGAATTAGAAGGTGCCACAGGAATTCCATCTTCCGGTTCTGATGAATGTGCAGATTATACTGCTCCGGGTGAAAGCGTCGTTCTTTTTGCGGAAGCGGGCTCAGGTGTTTCCCCTTCAACCAACATACTCATGCAAATAGGAGGTAGTGGTTATATGAGTTACTATGTAAATAGCTCGGAATATGAAATTATGTCGATTTCAGAGGACGAGCTGAGAGTCAGAACAATTCAGAACGGGGCTCTAGCTTGGTATCATATTTTTACTTCAGGAAACTGATAAAGGTCCATTAAGAATCCTTTTCATAAGATAGTGAGGGATGTATACTGAGGTAAGCTTATGAAAAAGTGAGGAAGTCATTTTTATCATATGCTGCCATCTCATATCCGTTATGATGGATAAGCTGGATAAATCGATCTGTGACAATAGGTTGGTTAATTTTTGAGTGTGGACCGCTATCCATAAGGGTAGTCCTGAGTTGATTCATTGTGCTCAACTGATAAAAGGGATGGAGTTTTTGTTTCTTTTCCAATATGATAGAATATTAGGATCTCGTGTAGTTTTGAGAAACAAATACTCTTCCCTTTTTGTGTTTCAAACTTTTGAGTCATTTTAATACCATATGTATTTTAGAAGCTTGCCGGTTGCCTATAACAGACAAACAGAATGATTGCAATTATTAGCTTTTTGGGTTTCATCGCACTAGTGGCCATCATTTCTTATGTCTCTAGTTTGAAGACAGATGAATCAAAGGCAGATGGGTTTTTCTTGGGAGGGAGAAGCTTGACTGCCGGAGTTGTAGCAGGCTCTCTATTATTGACCAACCTAAGCACCGAGCAGATTGTAGGGCTCAACGGGCAATCTTACAGTGAGGGTTTGTGGGTAATGGCATGGGAAACCTTTGCTGCCTTGGCTCTTGTGATTACAGCTCTTTATTTGCTTCCGAGGTATTTGAAAATGGGCATCTCGACCATCCCGGAATTTCTGGAAAAGCGCTTTGATAAAACAACGAGGACCATGACCTCCTTGTTGTTTTTATCCGGCTATGCGATTATACTCCTTCCTATCGTCTTATACTCCGGGTCCTTAGCTATACTTACCATTTTTGAAATACCTGAGCGACTCGATATCTCGCATACACAGGCCATGTGGCTTTGCGTTTCGGGGATTGGTATAGTGGGTTCAGTGTACGCACTTCTTGGAGGATTAAAGGCGGTTGCTGTGTCTGATACTGTCAATGCAATAGGACTTTTAATTGGCGGGCTATTGATCCCTTATTTTGGATTGCAATATCTGGGAGAGGGAGTGCTTTTCGAAGGATGGAACCGACTGGTAGAACAAGCACCTGAGAAACTATCTTCAATAGGGTCGAATGAATCAAGTGTACCCTTTGCAACCATTTTTACAGGGATGCTTTTGGTCCACTTATTTTATTGGGGGACTAATCAGGCCATCATTCAAAGGGCTTTGGGCGCCAAGAGTTTGAAAGAAGGACAAAAGGGCTTGTTGATAGCAGCCTTTTTTAAGTTGTTAGGCCCTCTGGTTGTTGTTTTACCCGGTATCATTGCCTATGAAATATTTCAAGGAGGTCTGACAATTCCTGATCAAGCTTATCCGGCCTTAGTCAAAGAAGTGTTACCTGTTGGGCTATTAGGCTTTTTTGCGGCTGTTTTATTTGGAGCTATTATGAGTTCATTCAATAGTGCTTTAAATAGTTCTGTTACGCTGTTTGGTCTCGATCTTTACAAAGCGCATATTCATCCACAAGCGAGTGAACAGGAAGTGGTTCGCAAGGGGAAGTGGTTTGGTCTGTTATTAGCCCTATTTTCAATATTGGTAGCTCCATTTATTGCTTATGCGCCGGACGGCTTGTTCAGCTATCTGCAAGAAGTAAATGGATGTTACAGCATTCCGATATTGTCGATTATTCTACTAGGGTACTTGAATAAACATATTTCTGCCTTAGCGGCAAAAGTAGGTCTGCTCAGTGGAGTAGTGCTTTACCTCATCAGTCAATTTGTGCTCAAACCGTATGTTTTTGGTGCAGACCATTATCCGCATTTTCTGCATGTGATGGCAATACTTTTTATTTTGAATATTGCGCTGATGTGGCTGATTTCTAAGTTCGCTCCCACAACGACTCCATTCGAAATTCAGTATACGAAACAAGTCGCCATTCGGCCTTATAAAAAGGCGAAACTAGCCTCCCTCATGGTATTATTTATTTTAACATTTATCTATATCTATTTCGCGTAATGAAACCCGCTGAGCGACTCTTGAAGTGTAATGCTCAAATATTTGAGTGCTAGGATTTGAAAATGATTTCATTATATATATATGAATGACATATGCGTTTTGTAACTGATTTTTATCATTTTTTACTTTGATGAGAATCATTCTTCAAAAAAGTGCCCTCATATATATTTGAATAACACGAGTAACAGGGTAATTTATTCTATATGCTATCAAAATTATATGGGTGGCTACTCTTAGCGGGTTTCATTTTGTTTGTTCCGCAACGTATGCTAGCTCAAGCGATTAAAGGAGATGTTTTAGAAGATTCTATATTTTTAGGAGGGGTGCCTAAAGGAGAATTGTTAGATATTTCAGATGACGGCAATCGATTGATTTATTTAAAAGAGGAAGGACCTTTCCGAATATCTTTATTGACCAAAAACTGGGATGGAGCAAGATGGTTAGCTACTACTCAACCCATTTTAGTTGATTCCGTTTTTCTAAACGCAAGCTTATCATTTTCTTTGGAGATATCGGGAGATGGTCAATGTATGGCCATTGGACAGCCGGAGTTTAACTCTTCTTTCCAGAAAGCAGGAAAGGTTTTATTATACCATTGGAGCGAAAGTAATTGGATCTATGATAAGACGCTCGAGGGTAACTTGGAGAATGGCCTTTTCGGATCGTCCATTAAGTTCTCGAATGACGGAAAGACGCTGGCTGTAGGAGCTCCCGGAAGTCGAGAGCTTATTGATTCCGGTAAGGTCTATATTTTTAAGAAAACCAATGATATATGGAATCTGCAGACCTCTATTTCTTCTACTCAAGAATCTATGAATTTTAATTTTGGTGATCATATTTACATCAGTGGAGAGGGAAATAAAATAGCCGTAGGGATTCCTGAAGCACTGAATTCAAAAGGAGTAGTACAGCTTTACCGGCATAGTGGGCTCAAATGGGATCCAATCGATGTTTTAGAAGGTACCTATGATGGACAAAGGTTTGGCTCTGACTTATCGCCTAGTCGATCATTGGATTCTATTCTAATTGTTTCACAGCCTTATCAAACCCCATTTTTTACCACTGACTCAGCAATCAGCTTTGCTGAACTATGGGTAAAAGAGGCTGCCCCTGAGTATCAAATGAAAAAAAGGTTCAATGGTAAAGTTCTTGCTTCACTGAACCAGTATCACGATGGCGTATTGCAAATGTTGAAACTAGATATGAAACCCCATTTATCTAATGATGGGAAAGAAATCGTATTATTTGAATCCTGCTCTTATTTTATCACCTTCAATGGAACGGTGATTCCGGGTCTTTTCCAGTATTCTGATCTCAATTATCACAAAAGTGCGGAAGGAGATTGGCAAAACCAGAATTTGTACTGGCCGGGCTTGTCCCCTAATCGGAAAATATTCAGTCATATTGACTTTTCGCGCGATGAGCAAAACCTGGCGGCTATTATTTACTCTCAAAATTTACCATTAGGTGGACAAAATCCGTCTATTGATCGAATCCTTAGCATCTTTCAACATAAGCTGGAATATGTTCCTACCTTTTACATCAATGATCAGAAGGATACTATTGTTTTTGAAGGAAATAAAAGCTTGGTCATCAACGATTCCAATGGGCAGTTTAGCCAACGTATTGAATTAACTGCAGGTAAGACACTTCTGCTGGATATTGAAGAAGGGTACACGATTACCCCCTTATTACCTGAATCCTGGGAGGCTTATCCTCCTTTTTCAGTCATAGATAGTTTAGTGCTGAATGCACCTAACAGAGATTATCAGATTAATGACAGCTTTTTTCTGGTTCCCCCGGCCGATGAATATGATTTAGAAATCGATCACTTAATCAATAGTCCTATAGCAGAGGGGACAGAAGTGTTTCATAAAATTAAGTATCGAAATCGTGGAGGAAAAGCTCAGGATGGAATCATTGAGTTTTATTATAATCCCGAGGTAGAAGAGCTGGTTACGGCTACTCCCAAACCATTGGAAAACATTAATGGAAGAATTATTTGGGACTATGAAGACTTAAAGGGCTTGCAAGAGCAAGAGATTCAATTTTCTCTTTTGGTTGCTGATAAAATAGACTCCTCATTCCTGGATGATAACTATCGCCTGTGTTATGAAGCTTTAATTCTTCCGATTTCCGGTGACAGAGAACCTTCCAATAATGAAGAGACCGCAAAATGTGCAAATATTGGCCTCTTTATTGAAGCTAACGATAAATTGTGCCTGAATGGAAATGAGATCGCAGCTGAAGAAGTAGGTAAGGAGGTGCAATACCTGATTCGGTTTGAATATGAAGGCGAAGGGACTGCTGTAAATGTAGAAGTTGTCGACCCCATCGACCCCGCAGTCTTTAATATTGAAACTTTTAGAATGATCGAAACCAGCGATCCTGTGAGAGCCAGGATTGTTGGAGATTCTATCATCTTTCAGTTTGACGGAATCTATTTAGAACAAAATACTTCTAAACCAGCGGGTTATTTGGTTTTTGGAATCGAAACCTGGGATGACTTAACCCATGAAGACACTTTGATCAATCGGGCGCTGATCAGCTATGACCAGAAAGCAAAGGTTGTCACAAAAGATGAAGTGACGATGATTCGACAAACAGTCGAGACAGTACATGAGCGAGATACACGACAAGCTTTATTGTACCCTAATCCCACTTATGGTTCTATTCAAATTGAAAGCGATGAAAAAATTAAGGATATAAAAATTTACAGTCCTGGAGGGGTGCTTGTTCGTGACTTCGGCCATGGGGTTATTTGGGGTAACCGAAATCAACTGAATCTAGAGCATCTTACTCCCGGGACTTATTTTGTTCAAATAATCTACCAGAATAAAACCGACTTTATTCCGATCGTTGTGCATTGAGCTAGTAAATAGCCTAAAAGGTATAGGTAACTTTCTCTTTGATTTCATAAATGAATCGAAACTTATATAAGATGCCACAGGGTAGGCTTTAGGGAGTCTGGATAGCGTAAACAAACTCATCCAGGCTCCATTCTTTGTATAGAAGATGATGTTTTAAATGGGAAGGTAAGTTTTTGTCTTACCTTAGTCCGGGTATTTTCCATGATAATGAATAAACCAAAATTATTAATCGTTGATAATCATGATTCCTTTACCTACAACTTAGTAGAAAGCTGTAGAAAGTTTGAGAATTATGATTTGGAGGTGATTCCTACGGAGCAAGTTCGGAGGAGTCACATCATGGAATCCAATCGCTTGATTATTTCTCCGGGGCCCGGTCTGCCGCACGAAAGCAAAGGTTTACTGAATATTTTATCTGTGGCGATGCAAGAAAGACCCATTTTGGGTATTTGTTTGGGAATGCAGGCATTAGCCAGGGTGACAGGTAATCGTCTGATTCAAATGACTGATCCCAGGCATGGATATGCATCTCAGATTACGAATTTCGATCCGGAAGATCTTTTATATCAAAAGATTCAGGCTCCTATAGTCGTAGGGCGATATCATTCCTGGAGAGTGGAACACCATTCATTAAGTGCAGAATGGGTTCCGACTGCCATAACAAATTCTGAAGTTTTAATGTCTATGCGGCATCAGTCACTCCCCATTTGGGCTGTGCAATATCATCCGGAATCCTATATCACAAAACAAGGGGATCAGGTGATTCATAATTTTCTCTCCTGGACCAAGCACGAATCTGTACATTCTGCATGATTTTTCTTTTGCGGAAGCGAAAGAAGTGTGCTATCTTTTGAAAAATGAAAGCATAAGATATGGCCTTTTTTACCTCCGATTTCCTTGATTTCTTTATGGAACTAGCTGCTCATAACCATAAGGAATGGTTTAATGAAAACAGGAAAAGATATGAGCAAAGTGTCAGAGAACCCATGAAGGCTTTTGTGGAGCATATGAGACAACGGTTGACGCCTTTAGAGCCGGAGTTGAAAGAGTTGCAGGTCAAAAATGCGATATTTAGAATCAATAATGATATTCGATTTGCTAAGGATAAGCCGCTCTATAAAATCCATACAGCAGCCGTTCTAAATCGAGGAGGAAGGAAAGAAATGAACCGGCCGGGATTCTACATGCAAATGGGGCCGGACCAGCCCTTCATTGCGGGAGGGAGTTATATGCCTTCTAAGGAGGAGTTGATAGCGATTCGTCATAAAATTGTGAATGAAGCAGATCGGTTTGAGAAAATACTGGAATCGAGGGATTTTCAAGCTGAATTTGAAGGACTCGGACCCTCTAAAATGAATAAGCGTTTGCCTAAAGGACTGCAAGAGCACACGGACGCTCTTCCGGTATTGTTTAATAAGCAATTTTATTATTCTAAAACATATGATCCGGATCGGATTCTGTCAGATGATTTTGACGATTTTCTGGTATCCTCTTACGAAGCAGCAGAACCTTTACGTTTGTTTTTGAAGGAGGCTTTAACTGCTTAGATAGACTTGCGCTTCAGGATCGGTCCTCAACAAACCATAGCGATGCTCATCTATCAATTGACCATTTTTGATCACAGCCTTTCTGAGTACACCTTCTTTTTGAAACCCTGCATGGAGTACGAGCCGTTGGGAGGCAATATTGTGTTCAAAAATAGAGGTAAAAATGCGCTTTGCCTTTAACTGTTGGAAACCATATCGTAGTAATAGAGGAAGCATGTTTGTAGCAATGCCTCTTCCCCAATAAGGTTCTCCCAGCCAATATCCCATTTCCAAAGAATGGCGGTATATATCTTCTTGAGGTAAAAACCCGGCAATCCCACAGAGTTCTGACTTTCTGATAATCGCAAAGGTATGAGGAGGACGTTCTTTACTTATTCTTTCGATAAACGAATAGGCATCATCCAAAGAATACGGGTAGGGCATATAATCTCTGAGATTATCCCATATTTTTTTATTGTTGCCTAAACGTGCGATCGCTTCGGCATCTCCTATCTCAGGAGGTCTAAGATGTATATCCGGCTTAGAATCCTTCTGCATGATCGTTACTTCTGGGGTCTCCCGAACCTATGAGTGTAGTATCATTGATCCTTTGAACACCTTTTACGTATCCCAGATAGTGCACGGTGTCTAAATGGTGTCCCATGGTAGATAAATCAGATGCCAAAGAGTCCACAGCTTGACCTTCGATCATCACCTTGTCGGGAAACCACTGATGATGAAACCTTCCTCTGGCAATCGCCTCGTCAACTGTTAAGTCATATTCATGGACCCACATAAAGACCTGGAAAACGCTGGTAATAATCGTTGATCCGCCCGGACTTCCGAGCACTAAAAATAATGCTCCATCTTTTTCAAAGATGGTAGGGGTCATAGAGCTCAGCATTCGTTTGTTCGGTGCTATGGCATTTGCCTGATTCCCAATTAATCCAAATTGATTGGGAACACCAGGCTTTGCACTGAAATCGTCCATTTCATTATTCATCAAGACTCCGGTTCCGGGAATCATCACTTTCGATCCATAATTTGAATTCAAGGTGGTGGTGATAGCCACAGCATTTCCATAAGGGTCGATAATGCTCGTATGCGTGGTTTCAAAACTTTCCGGGAGGACCAAAGATCCTTCGGGAGCGATGGATGCGCTGCTACTGGCTTGGTTAAACTGAATCGTAGAAAGTGCTTCTTTCATATACAGAGTGTCCAAAAGACGCGCCACAGGCACATCAACAAAATCAGGATCGCCCAGATAGGCAGCGCGATCTGCATACACTCTTCTCTCCGCTTCTATGACTTTATGCGCATTTGAGATATGATATAAACCATTAGAGTCGGGCTGCAGAATTTCCATAGCTAGGAGCAATTGACCTAAGGCAAGACCTCCGCTAGAAGGGGGGGGCATAGAGATCATCCGGGTATTCTTGTATGAGACTTGCAATGGCTGTCGCCAAATGGCCTGATAATTTTGAAGGTCTTCCTTCCGGATGAAACCTTCATTTTCTTCCATATACCTGATGATGCGCTCTGCTGTCGGACCGGCATAAAATCCTTCTGGACCGTGTTCTTGAATCTGGCGTAATGTCTGCGCCAATTCCTTTTGAATCAGGGAGTCTCCTTCCTTCCAGGGGCTTGACTTAATCAGGGGGCTTTCATCCGCTGTATTCCACTCTTTAAAGGCCGATTGGTATTGGTTGAGACGATCACACTCTGTTTGATTCAGCACAAATCCGTGTTCAGCTAATTCAATAGCCGGTGCTAACAATTCACCCCAATTTTTAAGACGGCTGTACTTTTTAAAGGCAGTATACATACCTGCCACCGAGCCGGGAACGCCTGAAGCGGTAGGACCTTTTAAACTTAATTCGTGTACTACGTCACCTTTTTCGTTCTGATACATTTTCTCGTGGGCCAAAGCGGGGGCTTTTTCTCTAAAATCTAAAGCATCAGAAACCCCTTCCTTGTCTCGCCAAATCAAAAAACCGCCACCTCCAAGATTGCCTGCTCTCGGATATACAACCGCTAAGGCAAAATGCGACGCAATCGCAGCATCTATGGCGTTTCCACCAGCCTTCATGATTTCCAGACCTGCTTGGGTAGCTAGGGGGTGGGCGGTGACCATCATGGCTTCAGAAGCAGAGGCGTGAATGACATTAGGCACCGGATTTGCAATAGAAGCTGTAGGCTTATGTTGACATGATATAAAGATCAATAAACCGAAAAGGATGAAATGTCGCATAGAAACTGTATTTCCTTAAAAGTACCACTTTGCCCCAATTCAGTTTGAAAGATTGATTCGAAATTAAATTTCCGGAGGGATGATCTCCCTAAATTCTCCATTCATTAAGGCCTTTCTCTTTATTGAAGCCGTCATTTTTACATTGGGAAGAATTTTTTGTAATTGATGCAAAACAACAATTTGTCTATCATACTCACTGGGGATACTTAATAATTGATACTCTTCTTCAAGATTGAATCCCAGATAGTGCCCAATTTGGTAAGTTTCAAACAGCTCTACAGGTTTTAACTTTTTAGAGATATTCAGAATTTGAAACACCTCACTCAATTGGTTATAGATTTGACGGCTCAATTGAGGATCCCCATTATCTTCATTTTCGAATTTGCGCACTTTCGCTCCTGCATACAATTTGCCCGGGTAAGGTTTGAATAATTCTTCAATTTCAAACAAACCCTTGGATTGGGTTTTGATATCCATTCGCCCGTCCTCATAAGTCTTTTCAATACTATTGATTTGCATCAAGGTGCCTACTTTTTGGATCCCACCATTGATAAAAGGCACAATCCCGAAAGAAAGCCCATCACTCATGCAGTCCCTTACGAGTTGGCGGTATTTAGGTTCGAAGATATGCAGGTTGATCATTTCTTCGGGAAATACCACAATTTGCAAAGGGAAGAGAGGGATCATAAAGTCAATTTTGTATCTTCTAAACATAAAACTTGATTACTATGAAGGTTCATCATTATTTGACTTATTTAATTTTTATTTCATTCCTGATGATTTTTGCCTCTTGTAATCAGGATGCAAAGAATGAAGATCAAAATTCAGGTATTCAGCTAAGCGGACATAGCTCAGGGTATATTGGAAGGACGGAATCTATTTTTATTCATTTTCGCGATAAGGTACAGGATCAAATAAACCCTGAAGATTGTATTCGATTCCAGCCGGAAATAAAAGGATCCTTCAGTTGGGACAGTCCTCAAAAATTGATTTTCAAGCCGGAAAGTCCAATGGCTTCTGCCACAAAAATTGAAGTCCAGATAAGTGCTTCCTGTTTAAATGAAGAGAACGCATATAACTTTTCATTGGAGACACCTCCACTTATCGCTCAATTGACTTCGGGACAATTAGAATTTATCCCAAGTCAGAACCTGTATACATTAAACGGACAGCTAAAGACCTCCGATTGGGTAGATGTTGACCAAGTAAAAAATCACTTCAAGGCAGAAATGAATGGAGTCTCTTTAGAGGTGGAATGGAATTATAGACCAGTGCTGCACGAGTATCATTTCCAAATCCAACATATTCCCAGAGGACAACAAACACAAGCTCTACACATCTCTTTTAAAGCGCTTTCTGATCAAATGGAAACGATACAGCTCACGAAGGATATACCCTCTGTTTCTGAATTCGTCTTGTTAAGTGTTTCCACAGAAAACAAGGGAGGACAACGTGTTCATTTGGTATTTTCCAACGCTCTTGATAAGGCACAAGATCTATCAGGATTGGTCCAATTGGGGAATAATCTACCGCACAGAAGATCTGTAAATGCTAATGTTTTGACTTTATATCCGGAACAGCGACAAGCCGAGCCGGTGTCTATTGAAGTGTCGGCTGCTGTCAGAGACTTGAAAGGAGAAGTACTTGGCCAAAAAGTGATCCGGAATGCGGATTTCCGGGCATTAAATCCCCAATTACGTTGGGTCGGGCAAGGAAATATTTTACCGGAAAAAGGGAACCGCAGACTTCCTTTCGAGGCAGTCAGTTTACAGGCAGTGGACGTAGAAGTTTTCAGAATAGAAACGGATAATAGTAAACAATTTATTAGCGATTATGACCTCTCGTCAACCTACCCATTTGATAAGATGGGGAAGATGGTCTATCAACAAAAAATAAGTTTGGACGAATTGGGATCTCTGGATCAAGGAAGTTGGAATAGATATACCCTGGATGTAAATAAATTGATTCAGGTAGATCCTTCCGGATTGTATCAAGTTCGGATTGGATTTCGACCTTCTTACTCTATTTTAGATTGTGCACCTGAAGTGAATGAAAGACTCGAAGATCATTATGTGCGAGGAGGATATTGGAATAAGTCTTCACTTTGGAGTATTGGATACCGAGGTTTTGGTTCATCCGATTCTTATTGGCAGGATCGTGATTCCCCTTGCAAAGGGAGTTACTATAATACCAATCGTTTTCTCCGAAAAAATATTTATCCGGCGCATACGGGCTTAATTGCCAAGCAAGGCGAAGATCGGTCTCTATGGGTGGCAGCGCTGGACCTTATGACCGCAGAGCAACAATCAGACATCGCACTCTTTTTATATGACCGGACAGGTGCTTTGATCAAAAGTGGTAAAACCAATCAAGAAGGTTGGTGGCATGCAAAAGATTTGAAGGATAAGCCTTATTTGGTAGAAGCGCGTCTGGAGTCCGGCTCGACTTTCTTGAACATTGAAGATGGGAACGCTTTATCCACCAGCCAATTTTCTACCTCCGGATTATTTGTCCCCGGTGGTCTGAAGGCCTATATCTTTGCCGAAAGGGGTATTTGGAGACCAGGAGATACTGTATTTGCGTGGTGTATCTTACATAATGAGTTGAAAAAATTGCCGGATACCTATCCCATAAGGGTGCAATATTTTGATCCTTCCGGAAAAGAAGTGATGAGTAAAAAAGTCGTTAGTCCAAAGGGACATTTTTATGATCTCTCTTTTGCCACTCCGGATCAGGCAATGACAGGAAACTGGCGAATTCAAGTCAATGCAGGAGGTAGGAATTTTTCGAAGACCATTCCGGTCGAAAATATTCGTCCCAATCGAATCGTCATCGAAGGAAGGATGCGGGAATCGGACAATGAATTTCAGTACCAAGGGAAAGCCAAGTGGCTGCACGGTCTGGATGCTGCTGGTTTAAAAGTGATTTCAGAGGCAAGAATTCAAAATAAAAAACGCCGGTTTGAGGCTTTTCCATCTTTTCAATTTTCAGATCCCGCAAAAGAAGACTGGCTCTTGGAGAAAGTTGTATATAACGGAAAGAGCAATCAGGAGGGGGAAATATCCTTTTCTTTTGATCAACCCGATGCACAGCAGATAGATGGTGACCTAGAAATTACCTTACGAAGCCAGATTTATGAGCCCGGGGGCTCATTCAGTTCTGATATATATCGCGAGCACATGCCGATCTTTGATGCATTCGTAGGTGTGCAAATGCCCAAAAATGAATACGGATTCCCGGTAGTGCAGCAAAATGAAAAGGGAAGCTTCCCTGTCCTTTGCCTAAATGAAGGGGGGCAACCCTTACAAAATCAAAAAGTGACCATCGGTTTTTATAAAGTGGACCGCTATTATTGGTGGGATAGTGATCGATTCAACTACAGCCGCTATAATTCCAGACAGCATGAAGAGGCTATAGAAGTATTGGAGTTAAGGACGGATGCTAAAGGAAAGGCAGAGGCATTCTTTGTACCGCAAGATTACGGTCCATATTTGGTAAGAGTGGTTCATTCGGAAGGACATACAGCCGGTGGACTTTTTTACAGCAGTTATTGGGGGAATGCGTCCGACGATGACGAAGGAATCGCTGCACTACCTATGAAGGTACAAAGACAGGAGGTGACAGTAGGAGAGGAAATGGAGCTCATGATCCCGGGTATTAAAAAAAGTAAAGTACTGGTAAGCTTGGAATCCGGAACAGAAGTGCTCTCAACATTTTGGGTCGAAGGATTGGAAGGAAAGCAAATGATTCGCATTCCGGTCACTCCAGAAATGTCGCCCGGTGTATATATAAATGTTACACAGATACAGTCTATTGAGGATCGCAACAATTCATTACCGGTCCGAAGGTATGCTTTGGAATATGTGGACGTTAGAGACCCGGAAACGGAGCTCCAAATTGATTTGGATATGCCCAACCGTCTGGCGCCCAATCAATCCTTTACCGTCAAGGTGAAAGAAAAGAACGGGCAACCCATGGACTATAGCCTGATGATTGTGGATGAAGGCTTGTTGAGTTTAACTCGTTTCAATAGTCCGAATCCTCATCAACACTTTTTTGCACGAGAACAATTAGGTGTGCAGACGTATGATTTCTATGATAAGTTGCTGCTGGAATATAGCAGTGAATATGATCGATTGCTGGCAATTGGGGGGGATGGATATGAAAGCACGCTTGTTCCTGAAGTCAATAGATTTAGGCCGGTTGTGCTGACCGAGGGACCTATACATCTAAATAAGGGTGAGGTGAAGGAACACCGGTTTACCATGCCCAATTATTTCGGGAAAGTACGGTGTATGCTGATAGCGGCAGGAGATGGAAAGTTTGGTGCCACGGATCAATCAGTCGAAGTTAAAAATGACTTAATGCTTACGGCCACTTTGCCTCGACAGTTGGGGGTCCGTGAGGAAATTCAGATTCCTTTTACGGTATTTGTCAATGAAAAATTGCCTTCTGGCAAAGTAGACTTGTCTTTAACCCTCAAAGGAGCTGCGCAAATACAAGGCTCTGGTAAAAGATCTGTTCAATCGCCGAGTCCTGGTATTTATCAAACTTATATGGGCATTAAAACGCTGGATCAAGAAGATACTTTGGAGGTGATTGCAGAAGCCCGCTCTGGGCAAAAGAAATCATCCTACCGCTTCTTTATACCCATCAAGAATGCGCAGCCTGTATTGCAAAACTATTCAGTCGGCTATTTGAAGGCCAATGGGCAGCTTTCTTTTGAGCCGCTGAATTTGGATGGGATTTTATCTCAAACATTGGAAATATCGGGAGCCTATCCGCTTCTTCCTGAACAAAGTTTAAAGCGTTTAATAGACTATCCTTATGGCTGTTTGGAGCAGACTGTTTCATCCGCTTTCCCGCAGCTGTTTGTCAGTCAATGGACGCCACTCAATGAGAGAGAGAAGAAAGCTTTGGAGTACAATATTCAAAAGGCGCTAGAAAAGTTGGTGTCCTTTCAGCAATCTTCCGGGAGTTTTACCTACTGGCCTAATAGTTATTATTCCGGTTGGGCGGATGTTTATGCAGGACACTTCCTTTGGGAGGCCAAAAATCAAGGATACCTGCTACCTAACGGAATGTTCAAGCGATGGATTCAAGCAGCATCGAGGCAGTCTCAAAGATGGGTGCCGGCAGCAGATCAACGAAATCCATATAGCATGAATACAGAGATTCAAGCATACCGACTTTTTGTGTTGGCCTTATCCGGAAATGCTGATATCTCTTCAATGAATCGATTAAGAGAGGCACCAATCAAAAATAAAATGGTGCAAATGCTCCTGGCACAATCCTATGCCCTGATTGGACAAAAAGAAGTTGCTCAAGATATGATGTCAGCTCGTTCATCCTGGAATGCATCCCCTCAGGAATATCATCCAACTACCTTTGGCTCTCGTATCCGCGATGAAGCCGTGAGTTTGTATGCACTTAGTGTCGCCGGAAATATAGACGAAGCCTCTGAAAGTGCTGCAATATTATTAGAGGATGTCGAAGCGGGAACCCCATTCAATACTCAGACGGCTTCTTTTTTATTGATGGCTTTCGCAACTTTTAATCAACAAAAAGGCGATCAGGCAGGAATGCAATTGAATGTACGGTCTCAAAGCTTCAATAGAGAAATCACCTCTGAACACTCTTCTCAAATGGAATCTTTACCCACTCAGGAAAAAGGTAGGCTGGACATTCAAAATCTGGTAGAACAGAACTTCCTTGTGGGGCGCATGATCGAGTATCAGCCCAGGGAGGTAACGGCTACAGATGTGGCTAATAGAATGAAACTGGATATCAGATATACTGACAGCAACGGGAAGCCTCTGAATACCCAACTTTTGAAGCAAGGAGAGTTATTTACCATGACTGTCCGGGTACAAGCTTTGGATGCCAATTCCCTTGATGGTCAACTGGCGCTGCATATTCCGATCCCGAATGGATGGGAAGTCATTAATGATCGTCTGACTTCCGGAGCAGAGGCTTATCCCGGCTTTGATTATGTAGATATCAAAGATGACGCAATTGATGCCTTTTGTACAGACCTTCCGGCAAATAAAGGCATATCGATTGCCCTAAAACTAAGCAGTTCATACGCCGGTACCTATCATCAATATCCGGTTACCTGTGAGCATATGTACCAATCTAATTATTATGCAGCAAAGGGAGGGCGAACCATAGAGGTCAGACCTAGTGACTAGTATTTTATCGGGACCTTTCGGCCCAGATTTGTACGAGCTCAACAAGTGTGTGACAAGAACGCTCCATATCTTGCAAGGATATCCATTCCTGCCGACTATGGATGCCATGCTGTCCTGTAAAGAGGTTCGGGCAGGGGAGTCCCATGAAAGAGAGTCTTGATCCATCCGTTCCTCCTCGGACACTTGCTTTGTGCACTTCAAGCCCCGCTTTTTCCATAGCTTCCATAGCATATTCGGTGACTTGAGAATGCTCATCCAATACATATTTCATGTTTCTGTATTGCTCGGTTCTTGTCATTTCAATTTGACAACCCTTATAGCGATTTTCCATAGTTTTCTGAATACGCTCCAGGTATTCGGCTTTTTCATCCAATCCTTCAGTTACGAAATCCCGGATAATGAAATCTATCTCAGCTTGTTCTACGGTTCCCGTCATACGCACGGGGTGGATGAAACCACTTTTGCCGGTAGTCGTTTCGGGTGATAGTCGATCAAATGGTAATTCATCGACAAATGCAGCGGCTACCTTTAAGGCCGATACAAGTTTCCCAAATGCATAGCCGGGGTGTTCCGCCTTTCCATCTATATGAACATGTATCGCATCGGCGGAAAATGTCTCATCTTCAATCGTTCCGGTATCGGAACCATCAAGAGTATAGCCGAAATCAGCTCCTAGTTTTTCCATGTCCACTTTATCAACCCCTCTTCCAATCTCTTCATCACAAGTGAAAAGAATTCGGATTTTACCATGAGGGATGTCCGGATGCCTTAAAAGATGCTCTGTCATAGCCATGATCACAGCGATACCTGATTTATCATCTGCTCCCAATAAGGTCAAACCGCTTGCTGTGATAATATCCTCACCTATTTTTTTGGCGAGATCAGGGTGCTCGTCAATGGTCAATATCTGACTGGCGTCGTCCGGAAGAATAATATCCAATCCATCGTACTTCTGATGTAAAAGGGGACGAACATCCTTGCCGGGACTGTCGGGACTGGTGTCCATGTGACTACAAAAACAAATGACCGGAACTTCATGAGGTACATTAGATGGAATGGTCGCATAGATGAGGCCATGTTCATCCATTTCAACATCTTCTAGTCCCAAATCTCTAAGTTCCTGATATAAATGACGTCCTAAATCCTTTTGACGTTCGGAGCTAGGGTAGGAGTCCGAGTGGGGATCAGCAGTGGTATAAATTTTAACGTAATCAAAAAACCTGTTTACAATAGAGTATTCTTTCATGGTACATTGTTGTTGCACCCGCAAAATAAAAAATGCCTGCATGAATTTCATACAGGCATTGAAAAAATAGTGTGTTCAATTATTTTGCTGCCGTTAGGCTTACACTTAAGTCAAATTCGTCGTAGATGGTTTTATCACCTAAATTGTCGAAGAATGAACCGGAGCCATAACGCACATCAAACTTGGAACGGTCAATGACCAAATCAGCGTTCGCTTTAACCATGTTGCCTTCTTCAGTGACCATCGCATTGAAAGCAATCGATTCTGTTTTCTCTTTAATGGTTAAATCACCTTTGATTCTATATTTTCCTTCTGTTCCTACTGCAAATGCATCCGTGATGACAAATTTTGCTGTTGGGAAATTGTTTACGCCAAAGAAATCATCAGATTTCAAGTGTCCTTCTAGCTTTCCTTTCCATTCACCCTCAAGATCAAGACAAACAATACTGGTCATATCAACGGAAAAGCTTCCACCTACTAATTGACCATTTTCAAATTGTAAGTCACCATCTTTCAAGTTCACCACACCATTGTGCTGTCCACCTACTTTGTAAGCTTTCCAACTTACCTCACTACTTTCAATATTTGCAGTGTAATTGCCATCTTCAATAGGATTGATATTGAAGTCAATCTGCTGAGGGCTCTGTAAGAAGAGTCCCATTACTAATAGGATAACGTAATTCATAGTTGTTTTTGTTTAATATTAGATGTATGTACAACAAATGTAGATACAAACAATTACATAATCAAGTACATTCGAAAAAAAAACTTAATTTTTTAGGAATTGTTTACCCTCTAAAGCGATCTAAGAGGTTATTGAGTTGAATCAACTCATCTTCTGAGAGATGGCAGATACTATTTTCCAGTGCTTCATCCATGGCTGTGGTTGCCTCTTCAACCAAACGAAGGCCTTCTTCCGTGATAAAAATATCTACTTTCCTACGGTCGTCATCGTTAGTTAACCTTTCTAGTAATCCCTTATTTTTTAGCTTTTCTACTAATCTGGAGGTGTTGGAAGAGCGATCGACCATGCGTGCGGAAAGCATTTTAAGTGGGGTAGGTTCTCCATTCCTCCCGCGTAGTATTCTCAGTATATTAAACTGCTGCCATGAAATATCATAGGGTTTTAGAATTTGTGTTTGTTGCACATTGATATGAGAAGAGGTAAATAAGATATTGATGGTCGCTTTGACCGTTTCACTCTTAAATTTCTTCTGTTTGATTTCTTCTTCTATCGTCATACCGGGTCATTAATGTATAGAGTACAATTTTGACTGTTGATTGTTTTCATTCAATTGGAAAGGCAGTCTCATTTGTAGTCCCTTCATTTCTTCCAGTTGGAGTTTTAATTGATACTGAGGAAACTCTTCCGCTAACCACTGTTCTAACTCTGCTTTTAGTTTTGGTTTACTTCCCTCATTTCCTGAAAGCTCCTGGATAAATTGCTGTAATGGATTCTGAAGACGTGGGAATTCTTTGATTTCGTATTCTTTTCCCAGTTCAGCCATAGCTACGGCCTCTTCTATAGCTTGCTCTAATCCTCCCAAGCTATCTACCAGCCCTATTTTCTTAGCATCCATTCCGGACCATACCCGTCCTTGTGCAATTTCATGAACTTGCTCAACCGTCATAGATCTATTCTTCGCGACATGCTGCAAAAACTGACTATAGGTAGAATCTACAGAGCTTTGGAAATATTGGGCTTCTTCTTCAGACAGGGCTAAAGTTCCGCTAAAACTGGTCGCATAAGGACCTGTTCCCACTGAGTCAAACTCAATTTCCAGGTAGTCATTCATAAGTTTCTCAGCACTCGGAATCACGGCAAAGACTCCTATAGAACCCGTAAGTGTATTGGGCTCTGCAAATATGACATCTGCAGGAGCTGCCAAATAGTACCCTCCACTGGCTGCATAATCTCCCATGGAACAAACCACCGGAATCCCCTGGTCTTTGATTAATTGTATTTCTCTAGACAAATTATCGGATACGATGGCACTTCCTCCACCGGAATTAATTCTCAGGACCACAGCTTTATTTTCATCGTCTTCACGAATCTTTTTAAAGATTTTCATGTATTTATCCTCACTGATGGATCCCGGTTGATCAGGTTGACCTACAATGCTGCCTTCTAGATAAACAACCGCTACCTCCAAGTCTCCTTCATCATAGCGCAAAGAGGACTTCTTCTTACTGTAGTATTTTGAAAGGGAAATGAGATCTACCTTTTCTGAAGAATCCTTGTTCGCTCTCAATCGGATTTGATGAATGAACTCATCTTCGTACAAAAGAGCATCTACTAAGCCCAGGCGGACAGCATCTTTCGCTTGTCGAATCTTAAATTCATCGGCAATCGCTTCTAATTCTGCAACGCTAATGTTTCTGTCAGCACTGATTTCCTGAAGATATACATCATAAAGATCCCTTAAATATTCCTTGATTTGAAGACGGTTTTCTTCACTGAGGTCCATTCTTCGGAGGGGCTCTGTAGCTCCTTTAAAGTCTCCTGCATAAAATACCTGAGATTCAAGACCGAGTTTGTTAAGGAAATTCTTTAGGAAGGGCAGTGTAACGCCAAAGCCCCTGAAATCCATCATTCCATTGGGATTCATAAATACGCTATCTGCCACACTGGCCAAGTGGTAATTAGATTGACCATAAACCAAGCTATAGGCATATATAAATTTTCCGCTCTCTTTAAAGTCTTTTAGGGCACGTCTGAGGCTGGAGGAGGAGGCCCGATTCAGGCTACCGGATTCCATATTGATATAGATACCCTCTATGCGATCGTCCTCTTTCGCAATCTTGACCAGTTTGATCATATCCTGAAGGCCCAATAAGTCCTCATTTTCAAAACTGAAAGAGGTCATTTGGGCATTATTCGTTTTCTCAGGTACGATGTCTCCTAATTTAAGCTCAAGCACACCAGCACTGGGTAATTCCACCTGATCCCCATTTGCGGAAGCAGCAAAAGAAATGAAACTCGCTACGCCCAAGAACCCCAATAAGGTCAAAATGATGAGGGCAATGCTGACACCCAAACAGGATGCTAATGTATATTTCAAAAAATCTCTCATAGATCGCTATTTTCCATAAAAATAAAATTGTACCCACAATTATCCCATCTTTCTATATAGGATCGCAGAAAATGTGGACTAAATCGCTTGAACCTAAGACAAGCTGATTCGATGCACGCCGGGTTGGTAAGGCCTAAAGATTAAATTCTTTAATTGCTGATAATGTTCCAGATTATTTTCAAAATCTAAATGTTCTATGTCAATAATGAGCACAGGGTATCTCGTTTCGGATCTGAAATATTCAAAATAAGAGTTCTGAATATTTTCCAAATACTGCTTTTGAAGGTCTCTTTCGATGCTTCGATTACGCAGCTTTATTTGTTCATAGAGTTTGTCAACAGATCGGTGCAAATAGACCAAAAGGTCTGGTTCCGGGAAGAGTTGATTCAAGATTTCAAAAAATCTCAAGAACAAACGGTATTCTTCTTCATTCAGGTTTTTCTGAGCAAACAATGCGGTCTTTCTGAAAAAATAATCCGAAAGATAGATCTCTTTAAACATACCTTTATTCACAAGGGTCTCTTGCAATTGTTTGTACCGCTCCGACATGAAGAACAATTCCACCGGAAAAGCATATCTGGATGGATCCTTGTAAAACATAGGGAGAAAAGGATTATCCGTAAACTGCTCCAGAATCAACTCACAATTGAAATCCTGGGACAATAACTTGCAGAAGGTCGTCTTGCCGGTCCCAATATTTCCCTCTATACAGATATATTGATAATTATGGTTCCATTGTGCGCTCATAGAGACAAAGAAGTTTGTCGGACCCGCAGAGGGTCTTTGGAGGACAAATATAATTCTTCCAGGGACCTTTTTAATTGCGGATGTCTATAATAAGGGATCAGCTCACTGAGAGGGGCTAATACAAAGTTCCTCAGATGGGCTCTGGGGTGGGGAACGCTCAAATCTTGAGCATGATATATCTCCTGGCCAAAAAATATCAGATCGATATCTATTTCTCTTGGGCCCCAAAAGCTAGACTTCTGCCCACCTAAACCGCTTTCAATCCGACGAAGAATATGGAAAGATGCTTCTATGCTCCTCTGGGAATGAAGGATAATGGCTGCATTCAGGAATGCTGGTTGATCTGTTTTGCCCCAGGCCTCTGTTTCATATACAGAGGAAGTGGTCGAAGGGCCGGGGAAGGCTATTATAAGTTGTTCTTTAGATTGTCGCAGAAAGTCCAGGCGATCCCCAACATTTGAACCTATATGGACAACCAGCAAGTGATCCTTCAATTTAGATTATTTAGACTTGGCCAATCGGGCAATTTGTTTTTTCTTCTTAATAGCTCCCAGATATTTTCGCAATTCTACTCTTACTTTAGGTGCCAGTAGGATGACACCAATGATATTTGGAACCACCATGGCAAAGATCATGGCATCCGAGAAGTCGATGACTGAGTCAAGTTTGATAGAGGCGCCGACAACTACGAAAAACACAAACAGAACTTTATATATCAAGTCTGAAGTTTTGTTTCTTCCGAAAAGGTACAGCCAGCCCTGCATACCGTAATAAGACCAGGATATCATCGTAGAAAAAGCAAAGAGAATCACCGCTACGGTCAATACCACAGAGAAGTTCGGGATCACCGTGTCAAAGGCTGTAGACGTCAACTCAACTCCCTGAGTTACCGCAGAACCGTATTCAAAGAACCCACCGTTAATATTTGTAATGATGATCACTAAGGCGGTCATGGTACAGATGATTACTGTATCAATGAAGGGTTCCAGTAAGGCAACCAGTCCTTCACTCACCGGGTATTTTGTGCGGACCGCTGAGTGTGCAATAGCTGCTGAACCCACTCCGGCTTCATTTGAAAAGGCACCTCTTCGGATTCCCTGAATCAGCACCCCGATCAAACCTCCTGCGATACCTAAACCGGAAAACGCTCCTTCAAAAATCAATCCGAAGGCTTGAGGAATGAGAGAAAAGTTGGCTACTAAGATGATGATAGCCGCCAAAACATAGATTCCGGCCATAAAAGGAACCACCTTCTCTGTTACCGATGCAATTCTTTTGATACCACCAATAATAACAATTCCTACCAATACGGCCATGACAACACCAAAGATGATGGCTCCCGTACTGCTCAGGTCAAACAATTCTACAAACTGCGCAGCTGCTTGATTGGCCTGAAACATATTTCCGCCTCCAAAGGAACCTCCAATCACCATAATCGCGAAAATCACAGCTAAAATCTTACCTAAGCCAGCCAATCCCATTTCTTTTAGCCCCTTACTTAGGTAATACATAGGACCTCCGTATACGGTGCCGTCTTCTCCCACATCCCGGTATTTAACACCGAGCGTACATTCTGCAAATTTGGAGGACATTCCTAGGATTCCGGCTACAATCATCCAGAAGGTAGCTCCCGGCCCCCCAATCGATAGGGCAACGGCTACACCGGCAATATTTCCTAGTCCTACTGTCGCAGACAATGCCGCGGTCAAGGCTTGGAAGTGAGACACCTCACCATCAGCTCCCTCATCTCGAATGGTTTCAGGAATATCGTCATCCGGAGTCAAGTCTCCGTACAAGTGATCGTGTTTTTCCTCTACTCGTTTTACTTCTTTTCGTAAAGTTTCAGGGATGTCATCATCCGGAGTTAGATCTGCATACAGATGATCCAAACCATGCTTTTCAATATCCTCGTATTTACCTCTGACTACATTGATCGCGGTCTGGATTTGAGTGATATTGACAAAATTGAAATAAAAAGTGAAGTAGAGCGCGCCCCCAACTAATACAATCAGCACCCAGGGTAGTTTCTGTAAAGGGTATTTCCGCGAATATCGCACCCACAAACCATCCTGTGGCTTGTCCGAAGATATCATCAATTTTTTCAGCTAAACCTTTTTCCTGAGCCTCTTGGGCAAAAGATAAAAGAGGTAAGCATAATAAGCTTACAATAAGTGTCAAGCGTTGCTTCATCTGTGTGCTTTCTTTTCGATTCCGAAAAACAAAAGCCCATGATACCAAATTTTTTTCATTGGGCTCAAATGAATCTGCTATTTTATTTGGCGTAAGCTCGGATTTTATGCAATTTCTTTTAACTCGGATCTTTTTAGGATTCCAAGGCTCTAGCCAAAAGGACTAGCTTTTCTTCTAACTCAGCCGGACTTAAATTCAAACCTTCGTACATACCATCATTTCCTATTTGTCGAAAGAAAGTCAGGGTGTATCGAGCTTGATTCCCTTTGTGCATCATGAGCGTACTGTAATCCTGAGCGGAATAAATGTAAGCCTTGTCTCCAGCATTTACTTCTCTCACAGGGACAGCCATTCCTTTATCTATACCTGCAGGTATCATAAAGGTTTCAGCAGCCAGGATATTGGCGATCGCTTCATTAAAGTTTGGAAAGCCATCCTTGCTTTTCATAAAGTCAAATTGGAAAATAAGGAGGTCATCATAACTCGAATCGTCGTTATCACCTAATAGATAAGCCGAACAAATTTGATTCCCCAAATCCTCTTTTCTGAATTCGATGGCATCAGCCGATTGACCATTTAAAGATGCAAATGTCTCCATATCTAATTGCTCGCAGGGATGCTGGTCGTTCGTTGGAGCAACCAATTTTTGCTCAGTAGCCTGATCCTCTGCCGTGGAAACGGAAGAGGACTTTTCGGGAGCACCACATTAAAGAATGAAGATACTGAAAAGTAAAAGATGAATATCGAATAATCGACGCATAACATGAGTGTTTATTTTCTTCAATAGATTTTATCTTTCAATTCATACAAATCTCCTCCTTTACGAAAATATTGATCTACTTTCTGAGCTACTTTGCGATCTGCTACCAACTCGGGTGCATGATGGGGTTTTGTCCGTGCATCGATGATCAGGGGGCCTGAGCAGCCCCAGTGTTTGTGTTGCACAAAACTGCGGACACCATAGATATCTGTGGCTGGATTTGAACGTGTAAAAGTCACCCAAAGGAAATTGGAAAAATCTTCAGCCAGGAAGGACGCATCGTCACAGACAATGATTAATGGACTTTCTTCTTGCCATACCTGCTGGTCTACATATTCAGCGAGTTTTCCGATTTCATCCTGTGCCCGATTGATCTCGGTGAATGCAGGGCCTGAAACAGCCAGAATACCCTTGTGGACCAAGTGAATTTTGTTGAATGGATCAGGAAGCGATAGTCCGGATGGTAATTCTTTGAGCAACTTTCTCTTTGGTTGCTGGCTGCAAGCCGCAACAACCAACTTGGAACCGGCATTCCAACTATCTCCGCTATAATCCAGGGTGTCAATAGTCGTCTGTGTCTGAAAGTGAAGGTCTCTCGACCAGTCGACCCGCTCCAACATATGCGTAAAAAAAGCTTCTTTGTTCTGAGCATTTAAAGAAGGATCGTCATAATGATTGGCAATCCACAGATATTTGGCTAAGGAGGTTTGCCCTTTCCCCAACAGATGGTTGGCAATAGTGAGTATTTCTTCCGGCCGTTCTTCCCGGAAAGGCATATAGCGCTCACTTCCTACGGCTAATAAAAGAGGATGTACGCCAGACTCGTCCACTGCATTAATGCTGTGAATACCGGGAAACTCTTCTTTAGAAAGTTCGGAAACGATTTCATGAATCAAATAGCCGAAATAGGAATCTTCTGCCGGAGGACGTCCTACCACAGTAAAATGCCAAATGGCATCAGGTCTGTGGTATACTTTGTCTACCAGCATATAAGGAAAGTCATGCATTAAAGAATAGTAGCCTAGGTGGTCGCCAAAGGGCCCTTCGGGCTTCTCTTTACCTTTTACGATGGTGCCGACAATATTAAAATCAGCATCGTTACTGATCATGTATCCTTCAGATAGATGATAGCGATATCTCCTTTTATTCAACATACCTGAAAATGTCATTTCTGATAAGCCTTCCGGCAAAGGCATAATCGCCGAGAATGCAAAAGAAGGGGGACCACCTACGACTATATTCGCTCGGAAAGGTTCTTCAGATTGCAGGTAGGCTTTATGATGCACACCGATTCCACGATGTAATTGGTAATGCATACCGATCTCCTGATTAGGCTCATAATCATTGCCACTGAGTTGAATCCGATACATACCAATATTTGATTGCATAGCGGATTGACCATTCGGAGGGAGGGTAAGTACCTGCGGAAGGGTGACAAAGGCGCCGCCATCCATCGGCCATGATTTAATTTGGGGGAGTTGATCAATGGTCGTAGTCTGTTGCGTGACAGGGGATGGCCATTTTTGCTTCTTGGGCAGCGCACTCAAAGCTGTAAAAGGAGCTTTGGCATATCGAACCGGATGCTTGAAAAAGAGTTGAGGGTTGTTCTTTAACTCTGTAATACGTTTGACGGATTCCAGACTATCCCGAAAGAGAAAATGCGCTCGCTCTTTGGTACCATAAAGGTTGGACAAAGCGGGAAAAGGGCTTCCTTTCACTTTCTTAAAAAGAAGCGCCGGACCTTTATATTCAAAAACTCTTCTGTGAATTTCAGCCATTTCAAGATTTGGATCCGTCTCAAAAGGAATCTCAAATAAATGGCCATTCTTTTTTAGATCAGCAGCACAAGCCGCAAGACTTCTGTATCCCATTTCTTTTATTCAATCACTTACAAAACAAAGTTTGTAACAATGACAATTGTTGTTAGTTTTGTCTGAACAAATTTGAAAAAAACTTATATAATGTTTTCAAATATGTAATATGCAACAATATCACGATTTATTACAACATATTCTCGATCATGGCGTAGCCAAGGAAGACCGCACCGGCACCGGTACTTTGTCTGTCTTTGGCTATCAAATGCGTTTTGACTTGCAGGAGGGTTTTCCCATGGTCACGACCAAAAAACTGCATTTAAAAAGTATCATCCATGAACTTCTCTGGTTCTTGAAAGGAGATACGAATGTAAAATACCTGCAGGAAAATGGAGTCCGCATTTGGAATGAATGGGCAGATGAGAACGGAGAATTAGGGCCTATTTATGGAAAGCAATGGCGCTCCTGGACCCGACCCAATGGTCAGACTGTGGATCAAATTGAGCGTGCAGTCCATCTATTGAAGACCAATCCTGATTCCAGAAGGATCATCGTCAATGCCTGGAATGCCGGAGAACTCGAGGAAATGTCGTTGACTCCCTGTCACGCTCTCTTCCAGTTTTACGTAGTGGAAGGTAAATTGTCTTGTCAACTCTATCAGCGTTCTGCAGATGTCTTTCTGGGTGTACCCTTTAATATAGCCTCTTATGCGCTGTTGACTATGATGATGGCTCAAGTGTGCGAGCTCGAGTTGGGTTCTTTTATCCATACCTTCGGGGATGTTCACCTATACAATAATCATTTGGAGCAAGCGAACTTGCAATTATCCAGAACGCCCAGACCGCTTCCGCAAATGAAAATTCGGCCGGATGTCAAGGATATAGACGGGTTCATATATGAAGATTTTACTTTGTTGAATTACGACCCTTATCCACATATTAAAGCTAAAGTCGCTGTTTAAATGGGTAGCTTATTTATACAAAATCTAAATAGTAACCAATTGAAGGCAGATATTCTTAAAAGATGCAGCCAGATACTATTTTTGCATGACCGAGAAATGACAAATACTCGGTATATAGTCACCAATTTGAAATCATTGGAAGTCATATGAGATTGAAATACATGAATATAGGTAGGATGGCGAAGTTCAGTTCAGTACTAGTATTTCTGTTCTTCTCTGTTGGAATTTTTGCTCAGGACGCAGCACCTGTAGGTGATCCTGCAGCCGGAGAAGGTCTTTTTAAGAACAATTGTGCCTCATGTCACAACAAAAACATGAGGGATGATTTAACGGGGCCTGCATTAGGCGGCACGGAAGAGCGATGGGCAGATTATCCCAGAGAGGAATTGTACGCTTGGATTCGCAACTCACAAAAAATGATCAATGAAGGTCACCCCAGAGCCGTAGAGCTTTGGGACGAGTGGAAGCCCACGGTAATGACCAATTTTACTCAGCTTACAGATCAACAAATCGAAGATATCCTCGCCTACATTAAAGGTAAGTACGAGGGAACCTTTGGTGCGCCGGCAGTTGCAGAAGTAGCTGCAGCAACAGATGATGGTGCCGGAGATGAAAGCGATAATACACTCATGTTTGCCTCTCTGGCGATTATACTAGTCGTGCTGGCCTTGATTCTGATGAGAATCGTTGGAGTATTGAATAGTATTGCAGCCGCAAAAGAGTCAGGTGAGCAGGTTGACCAACCTACAATTTGGGACCTTTTAAGTTCTAAAACCGTGGTGTCCTTAGTCCTATTTGCTTTAGTAGTATTTGGTGGCTATACGACAGTGAATAATGCTATTTCACTGGGACGCCAGCAAGGCTATGCTCCGGAGCAGCCGATTAAATTTTCACATGAAACACATGCGGGTTTGCATCAGATTGATTGTCAATATTGTCATGATGGTGCTCGCAGGAGTAAGCACTCTGTGATACCCGCAGCTAATACTTGTATGAACTGTCACAGAGCCATTAAAGTCGGTTCTCAATACGGTACACAAGAGCTTACTAAAATCTATGCTTCTATAGGTTACAATCCATCTACAGATACGTATGTCGGGGGGTATGACTCCTTGAGCAATGAGGAGATTAAGAATATCTACATGAAGTGGTTGACTGATGAGTATGTCAAGGCTGAAGACATGGATGTTATTGATGAGAAAGGCTCTCAGGAAGTGGAAGATCAGTGGAATGCAATTGTAGCTTCTTTAACAAACGATCAGAAGAAATCTGTTGCAGGACCTATTGAGTGGGTACGTGTCCATAATTTGCCGGATCATGTTTACTTCAACCACGCCCAGCACGTTACAGCCGGACAAGTGGAGTGCCAGCAGTGCCATGGCAAAGTGGAGGAAATGGAAGTATTAGCTCAATACGCACCGCTCTCAATGGGATGGTGTATCAACTGTCACAGAGAGTCTGAAGTAAAAGGCTTTGATGATAACCCTTACTATCATCAGGAATACATGAAGTATCATGAAGAGTTAAATAATGGTGATCGTGAAAAAGTAACGGTAGAGGACATTGGAGGTTTGGAATGTCAAAAGTGTCACTACTAAGAATTAATTAGGAAATCTTCAATTCAAGATATAATGAAGGATAATCAGACAATTTGGTTGGGTAAAGATGATCTGACAGGCAAAAAAGACTTGTTGGAGCAATCAAAACAAGAGTTCTACGAGCTTCCTGTGCTTAATGAGCTGTCCACTGAAGAAGAGGATAGCCAACTCGGTACTTCCAATCGAAGAGACTTTTTAAAGTATTTAGGATTTGGTGTCGGAGCTGCAGCCATTGCTGCGAGTTGTGAAACTCCAGTGAGAAGAGCCATACCTTATGTCAATAAACCGGATGCGATTGTTCCCGGAGTTGCTAATTTCTATGCCAGCTCCTTTGTAAACGGAAAAGATTTCGTTCCCATTTTGGTGAAGACCCGAGAGGGAAGGCCTATTAAAATTGAAGGAAATCCTCAATCGCCTTTGACGCACGGTGGAACGAGCGCCAGAGCTCAGGCAATGGTTTTGGAGTTGTATGATTCAACGCGCGTGAAACACGCTGGTAAGATCAACGATGATACCACTGTCGATCAAATGGATTGGGAAGCATTAGATGCGACCATTCAAAATGCATTGTCTGCAGGGTCGAATATCAGAATTTTGACTCCTTCCAACTACAGTCCTTCATTTGCGGAAGCGGTGAAAGCATTCAAAGCAAAATACCCGAATACCGAAGTGGTCACTTATGATGCACATTCGAATTCGGCTATGCTCCTGGCAAACCAAAATCAATTCGGCACCAAAGGAATCCCCTCGTATCACTTTGATAAAGCAGAAGTCATTGTAAACTTCAATGCAGACTTCTTGGGTACTTGGATTGCTCCGGTTCAGTTTGCACACCAATGGGCAAAGAACAGAAAAATCAAAGATGCTCATCATGCGCATATGTCACGCATGATTGCATTTGAATCACATATGACACTGACCGGATCCAATGCGGATAGCAGGGTAGTGATCAGACCTTCTGAGTTGGGATTATCGATTGCGAAAGTTCACAACGAAGTTGCGAAAGCGATGGGTGGCACTCAGGTTTCCGTTTCCGGAAATCTGTCAGATAAAGGTGAGGCGGCTGTAAAAGCAGCTGCAAAAGATCTCATCGAAGCAGCCAGAGCCGGAAAGCACACTTTAGTAGTGAGCGGATCCAATAATACTGCAGAGCAAATGTTGGTCAATAATCTGAATATGATGTTGGGCAACTACGGTCACTCTATTGACTGGAACAGACAAATCCATACATCTCAGACAGTTGACAAAGATATAGATACATTATATGACGAATTGAAGGCAAGTCAAATCGATGCTTTATTTGTCATGAATGGTGCCAATCCTGTATACAGTCATGCGAAAGGTCAAGAGTGGGCTGATCTTATCAAGAATGTGAAGCTCTCGGTAAATATGAGCTATCTACCGGATGAAACATTCGTGAATTGTCAGTTTGCTGCTCCTGTACATCATGGCTTGGAAAGCTGGGGAGATGCAGAACCTGTTTCAGGATACTACAGCTTGATTCAGCCTACGATTGCTCCATTATTTGATACACGCCAGGCAGAAGCTTCATTGTTAACCTGGGGAGAACACGCCATGACAAAAGAATCATCAGAAGATGATCTTAGCTACAGATTTGTGAAAGCCAATTGGGAGCAAATGATATTCCCTAAGCAATCTGACTTTATGAGTTTCAGATCTTTTTGGGATAGCAGCTTGCATGATGGTTTTGTAATGGTAGATCAATCTAATGAAGGCTCCTTTACAGCTAATCTTTCAGGTGCAGGATCACGTATAAGTAAAGCTTCAAATGCTGCTGTTCAACTAGCTGTATTTGAGACAGTTAACCTGGGTGCGGGTCAGTACGCCAACAACCCTTGGTTACAAGAAATGCCCGATCCTTTAGTAAGAACCGTTTGGGATAACTGTCTGACTATTCCCGTTCAGTGGGATGGAGGAAACTCCATTGATGGTTGGAAAGGACTTGAGAATGGAGATTTGGTAGAGTTGAAAGCAGGAGACCGAAATATATCGGTCACTGTAGTCCAGCAGTTTGGCCAGAAGGAAGGAACCGTTTCTTTGGCATTGGGTTATGGAAGATCTGTATGTGGAAGGGCAGGAGCGTCTGTAGGACATAATATCTATCCTTCTTTGATGAAAGATGAGGATGGAAACGTACAATACTACTTAGATGCTGAAGTGAGTGACAAAGTAGGGGTGGATGATACCTTTGCTTCCGTTCAATATCACCACACCTTTGGAGTCAAAGATGAAGATCCGGAGACCGGTGAAACCATCAATGTGGATGAGAAGACGTTAGTAACACTCTCTGAAGGATTCCAAGGTTCATTGGTGAAAAGATCAATCATTCGTCATGCAGATCTTAGCCAGTTAGAAGATGCCGTGCACGATTTAGAGCATGAGCGAGAGCACCATCAGCATCTCAACGAGCAAACACTTTACCCTGGATTTTCTGAGCTATATGATCAAGGCCATAAGTGGGAAATGAGTATTGACCTCTCAGCTTGTATTGGCTGTGGAGCTTGTCAGGTAGCTTGTGTTTCTGAAAATAATGTCCCTGTTGTAGGGAAAAATGAGGTGCGTCGACACCATGAAATGACTTGGTTGCGCATTGACAGGTACTTCTACGGAGACTTTGAGAATCCGAACACAGTATACCAACCGATGATGTGCCAGCATTGTGACAATGCACCTTGCGAGAACGTTTGTCCGGTTTCTGCAACCAACCACAGTAGTGAAGGTCTGAACCAGATGACTTACAACAGATGTATCGGGACGAGATATTGTGCCAACAACTGTCCTTACAAAGTAAGAAGGTTCAACTGGTTAGATTATACAACTGCTGATATGTTCGGTATCAACGAAAACCACCCTATGGGTAGTGATAATGAGCCGTTCTATGCAGACAATCTGACAAGAATGGTATTGAACCCTGACGTAACCGTTCGGTCAAGAGGCGTCATCGAAAAATGTAGTTTCTGTGTACAACGAATTCAGGAAGGTAAGTTGAGAGCTAAAACAGAAATGCGAGCATTACAATCCAGCGATGTAGTTACTGCTTGTGCTTCAGCTTGTCCAACCGGAGCCATTACGTTTGGTGACGTCAATGATAAATCTTCAGAGGTGTATGCCAATAAGGAAAATCCTCTGAACTACTACGTATTAGAAGAAGTGAATACTCAATCATCTGTGGGATACCACATGAAGGTTGTGAATCGAAATGCAGAGATCAGCGAGATTGAAGCTTAAATCTTAGGATAAAAAGAATTCATACTGAATGAGCGCGATAACATCTCCAATAAGAGAACCATTAGTACAAGGTGGTAAGACCTACCATCAGATTACAGAAGATATTTGCTCCCCAACAGAGCGTACCCCTTCTGTAGCATGGGTGCTGGCCTTCATAGTTTCTGTCGGCTTTTTGGCACTGTACATTTTTACTGTAGCCTGGACCATTTGGGTGGGAATTGGCTCGTGGAACTTAAACAGAACCATTGGATGGGGTTGGGATATTACCAACTTTGTTTGGTGGGTGGGAATCGGTCATGCCGGTACTCTGATTTCTGCGATCCTCTTGCTCTTCCGACAAAAATGGAGAACAGGTGTAAACCGGGCAGCAGAGGCGATGACGATCTTTGCGGTAATCTGTGCCGGGCAGTTTCCATTAATTCACATGGGTCGATTGTGGTTAGGATTTTTCATTTTTCCTTATCCCAATACCAGAGGTCCTTTGTGGGTGAATTTTAACTCTCCACTATTATGGGACGTTTTTGCGATTTCGACCTATTTCACGGTATCACTCTTATTCTGGTACACAGGTTTAGTACCTGACTTTGCTACCGTTCGGGACAGAGCAAAAGGTATTCGTAAAAAGTTATATAGTCTGTTATCTTTCGGATGGACAGGATCTGCTAAGCACTGGCAGAGATGGGAATCTCTATCACTGGTTTTAGCCGGTTTGGCTACGCCATTGGTACTTTCTGTACACACCATTGTAAGTTTTGACTTCGCCACTTCAGTTATTCCGGGTTGGCATACAACTATCTTCCCTCCATACTTCGTGGCAGGAGCTATCTTCTCAGGTTTCGCAATGGTGCAAACCTTGATGTTGATCACTCGAAAAGTATTAAAGCTTGAGAACTACATCACTTTAGGACATATTGAGTCCATGAATAAGGTGATACTATTAACAGGAACTATTGTAGGTGTTGCTTACCTTACCGAGTTATTTATTGCTTGGTATAGTGGTTACATCTACGAGCAATTTGCATTCTACAACAGAGCCCTGGGACCTTATTGGTGGTCATATTTTGGTATGATGACTTGTAACCTTGTTTCTCCACAGATTTTCTGGTCTAAGAAAATGAGAAGAAACATCTTCGTCACTTTTGTGATGTCCATCTTCGTGAACATCGGAATGTGGTTTGAGCGATTTGTGATTATCGCAACCACCCTGGCGAGAGATTATTTGCCTTCCAGTTGGAGTTATTATGTTCCTACCTGGGTAGAGATTGGTATCTTCTTAGGAACATTGGGATTATTCTTTACACTCTTCCTCATTTTCGTTAGGGTCGCACCGGTTGTGGCAATTGCTGAGATCAAGAGTATTTTGAAGAGTGCCGGTGATCAGTACGTCGAGGAACAAACAGATTACATTAAGGAAAAGCAATTTTCAGGACAAGAAGCTTAATCTAGAGATATGTCAAGCAAGAAAGTATTATTCGGTCTTTATGACGATGAGCAGGACTTGATGTCTGCAGTGCGCAAAGCCAATGAAAAGCATTTGGAAATTATGGACGTTTATTCTCCATTTCCGGTGCATGGATTGGATCCCATTTTAGGATTAAAAGAGTCCAGGTTACACATAGTTGGATTTATTTTTGGTGCATTGGGAACTTTGACGGCTTTTGGCTTTATGACTTGGGCATTAGCTTCCGATTGGCCTATTATCTACGGAGGAAAGCCTTATTGGCCGGTACCTTCCTTTATCCCTATTACCTTTGAGTTAACTGTATTGTTCGCCAGTATAGGGATGGTGGTTACTTTTTACACCATTTGCGGAATGGGCCCCGGAGTCAGCAATCCCGTTTTACATGACCGGATCACAGATGATAAATTCTGTATTGCATTCAATGTATCCAATACAGACGATACGCATAACAGCGAATTAGAAAGCTATTTTCAAGAAACAGGAGCCACTTTAGTCGAAACTAAAGAGCTATAAAACTGCTGCGATGATAAAAGAACAGATGAACTACCTGACTTTATGGGCATTGGGCTTAACCCTTTTTGGGTTGGCTTCTTGCAGTCCTGCAGGAGGTGAAGATACAGGGCATGAGTATATGCCGGACATGAAGCACAGTATTGCTTATGAGTCCAACTATTATAATTTCTACAGCAATAACACCTGGGGTACTGAAGAAGAGTATCATAAGATGGCTCAACCAAGAAAACCTGTAGCAGGGACAGTACCCAGAGGATATACTGCGGTAGCTACTTCTGATGATCGATCGGAAGTTAGCTCCTATGATAATAGTTTAAACGGTTATGTACCCTATTACTATGAGGATACTGAAGAAGAACGAATTCGAGCTACCAATGAAATCCAGGAAAACCCATTCCCCATCACGGAGATAGGTTTGATCAAGGGCGAAGAGCTGTATAATATTAATTGTGGTATTTGTCACGGTGAAAAAGGTGATGGTGCCGGTTATTTGGTTCGAGATGATGGGGGGAAATATCCCGCTCAGCCTGCCAATTTCCTCACGGATGAATTCGTGAATGCAAGTCCGGGCAGATATTATCACTCGATCATGTATGGTAAAAACGTAATGGGTTATTACAAGGATAAATTATCCTATCGTGAGCGCTGGGATGTGATCCACTGGATCCGGGCCCTTCAAGCGAAAGACCGTAAACTTACTTATAGCCATGAAGAGAACACTTTGAATGCATATGCAACTCCTGTTGCCATGGTGCCTCAAAAGGTAAAAGAAATGCCTGAGGTTATGGAAGAGGAGCATCACGACGATCATGGTGACCATGGAGAAATGCAGGGGCATCATGGTGAAGAAGGACACGGAGATTCACATTAATTCAGAAAGCTGACTTTAAAGACAGATAATGGAAAATATCAGTATACCACAAAATTTTAAGTTTGAAGGGCGCACAAAGACCTTACTGTTTGCTCTTATGGCTGTAGGTTTGGTATGTCTTGGCATCAATTTTTTTGTAGATGATGAGCATCATACCCGCTTTTGGTCCAACATCTTACTGAACACAGCTTTCTTTACCGGAATAGCTTTGATGGGACTATTCTTCTATGCTGCTAATATTGTAGCATTATCAGGATGGTACACCGGCTTCAAAAGAATCTGGGAAGCGATGTATGGATTCCTACCGCTAGGTTTGATCTTGATGGCCATCATCGGATTAGGGACTATTTTTGACTTTCACACTTTATACCATTGGGCTATAGAGGAAGAAGTAGCTAATGATACATTACTTCAGCATAAATCACCTTTTTTGAATAGTGGTTGGTATATGTTGGCTACAGTAGTTTTTGGTGCCATTTGGTTTGTCATTGGAATGATTATCCGAAATATATCCAAGAAGGAAGATGAAAGCGGGGACATGAGTTTCTCCCATCATAAGAAGATGCGCGTCTGGGCTGCAATCTTTTTGCCTATTGGAGGCTTCACAGTAGCAGCAGCGGTGTGGCTATGGGTTATGAGTGTTGACCCTCATTGGTATAGCACCTTGTTTGCATGGTATTGCATGATTTCATGGTTAGTTTCCATGTTTGCTTTGACCATTTTGTTAATGATCTACCTGAAGTCAAAGGATTACTTCCCGAATGTAACGAAAGAACATTTACATGACTTGGGTAAGTTCTTGTTTGCATTTAGCATTTTCTGGACTTACCTATGGTTTTCTCAGTTTATGTTGATCTGGTACGGAAATGTCGGAGAAGAGACGATTTATTTCAAAACACGAATGGATGACTATCCTGTGATGTTTTTTGCAAATCTTTTGATCAATTTCATATTACCATTTTTGGTATTAATGAGAAATGATACAAAGAGAAAAATAGGAACCTTGACTTTTGTAGCCGTGTTTGTTTTTGTTGGGCACTGGTTAGATTATTTCTTAATGCTAAAGCCGGGGATATTGCATACTGCACACGAAATTGGAGGTCATGATGCTCATGCAGCACATGATGCAGCACACGGCGCAGCAGAACACGCCTCTCATTTTGTTTCAGGTTTTACAATTCCAGGACTTTTAGACATCGGAATATTCGTTGGGTTCTTGGGATTGTTCTTGTATTTCTTCTTTAGCCGTTTGGCAAATGCAAAATTGGTTCCTTCGAAGGATCCGTATTTGGAAGAATCATTACATCACCACGTGTAACAAAAAATTAAAAAATCTTAAATCACATCCATGACTATTTTACTTGGAATATTGTGTTTGGCCCTTTTGGTCATTGTGATCGTGCAAATCGGAAAAGTAACCGAGCTTGCCGGCAGAATCAGAGGTGAGGAAGATGCTCAGAGAGAAAGCGATTATTGGAATTCCCGGCTGGGAGTTGCCTTTATGGTTGTTTTCTTGTTAGCAACCGTTGTTTCAGCTCTATACTACAAGAATTTTATGTTGGGCTATGGTCCTCATCAAGCTGCCTCAGAGCATGGTAGTGGTATTGATACCATGTTTTCGATTACCCTTTTCTTTACGGGAATCGTTTTCATCATTACCCACATCGCTTTGTTCTGGTTTGCTTATAAATATCGTTACAACGAGAACCGTAAAGCACTTTTCAATCCTCATGATAATAGATTAGAGATTATCTGGACGATTATTCCGGCCATTGTAATGACGATTCTGGTTGTTTATGGTTTGGATACCTGGAACACTGTAATGGCCGATGTAGACCCCAATGAGGAATATATCGAGATTGAGGCTACAGGTATGCAGTTTGCCTGGATTCTTAGATATGCCGGTGAAGATGGTGAGCTTGGAGCCAGGGATTATCGTCAAATTACCGGAGTAAATCCTCTGGGACAGGTTTGGGAAGATGAAGCCAACCATGATGATTTTCAACCAAGCGACATCGTTCTACCTGTTGGTAAAAAAGTTAGGGTAAGAATTACTGCCCGTGATGTATTGCACAATTTTTATTTACCTCATTTTAGAGTTAAGATGGATGCCGTTCCCGGGATGCCCACATATTTCGTGTTTACTCCGACGAAAACTACTGAGGAATATAGACAAGAATTAAGTAGGTATGCTGAATATCAGGTGCCTGTAGATCCTAATGATCCGGAATCACCTATGTTATGGGAACAGTTCAATTACGAATTGGCCTGTGCAGAACTTTGCGGAAGCGGACACTTCTCTATGCGTAAGCTTGTCAAAATTGTGAGTCAGGAGGAGTACGACGCATGGGTAGCGGAACAGCCTTCCTATTATTTAAGTAATGTGCGAGGTACCGATGATGACCCTTATAAGGGAGACCTTTTAGGGCTAGAGGTAGAGGAAGCGCTATCGCCAGCTATGACTTCTTTAGCATTACTATCTGATGTTTCTGAAGAAGAAATGAAGGACTTATCTGCAGATGATATGACCGTCGACTTGAATGTAGATGCTTTATTCATGGAAGGATCTTCCGAGCTTAGTCCGGTTGTGGAAGAGAAACTTTCCATGTTGGCAACTTCAATGACCAACGCGAAAGGTGCTGAGCTGAGTCTGACAGCAGAGTCTGACGACTTGCAATTAAATGACAATCGAATAGCTGCCATCAAGAACTATTTAGGCAGTCAGGGAATTGATATTACAAAAATAACGAATGCTTCTTTGGAAGCTGAAGAACTATAAATAACCAAACCACTAAATCATACGGTATGTCAACTTTGGTACGACAATATGATACAGATGAATTGATTGAGAAGTACGGTCATGATGATCATTTCCATGAAGAGGAACATGAGCATCACGATAAGTATCAGTCAAACTTCATTTCGCACTATATCTTCTCAATGGATCACAAAATGATCTCCAAACAGTTCCTGATCACAGGAATGATCTGGGGTTTCATTGGAGGTATGATGTCGTTGATATTCAGGTTGCAATTGGGTTTTCCTGAAGAAAGTTTAGCATGGCTGAAGCCTTTGCTAGGAAAGTGGATCGTAGTGAATGAACTCGGAATCGGTACATTGTCTCCTGAGTTCTATTATGCTTTGGTAACCATGCACGGTACCATTTTGGTATTCTTTGTATTGACAGCCGGATTGTCCGGTACCTTCAGTAATCTACTCATTCCGTTGCAAATTGGTGCAAGGGATATGGCCTCACCATTTATGAACATGCTATCCTTCTGGTTCTTTTTCCTCGCGGGTGTAGTTATGTTCTTCTCACTTTTCGTGAGTACAGGCCCTTTCTCTGGCGGTTGGGTAGCTTATCCTCCCTTATCTGCTTTACCGGAGGCTTCGTCCGGGTCAGGGGTAGGGATGACCTTGTGGTTGGTTTCTTTGGCATTGTTCGTGGTTTCGATACTCTTAGGAGGTATTAATTATATCACTACCGTACTGAACATGCGTACACAAGGTTTAAGCATGTGGAGATTGCCTTTAACAATCTGGGCATTCTTAATCACGGCCATAATTGGTTTATTAAGTTTCCCTGTATTGTTCAGTGGTTTCTTATTATTGATTTTCGACAGAAGCTTCGGAACTAGCTTTTACCTCTCAGAAATATTTATTGGAGGGCAAGCTCTTGACCATGTCGGTGGAAGCCCTGTATTGTACCAGCATTTATTCTGGTTCTTAGGTCACCCTGAGGTATATATTATCATTCTGCCTGCGATGGGGATTGTTTCAGAGGTTCTATCTGTGCATTCTCGTAAACCTATCTTTGGTTATAAAGCGATGGTCTTCTCAATATTGGCTATTGCATTTCTAAGTTTCATCGTTTGGGCGCATCACATGTTTATGGCTGGTATTAATCCATTTATCGCCATGATATTTGTGGTATTTACATTGATCATTGCGGTGCCCTCAGCGGTGAAAGTATTTAACTGGATCGCGACCTTGTATGGTGGGAATATTAGGTTTAATTCTGCATCACTATTCGGGATAGGCTTCGTTTCCTTGTTTATATCTGGAGGTTTGACGGGGATTTTCTTGGGTAACTCTGCGATTGATATTCAGATGCATGATACTTACTTTGTAGTAGCTCACTTCCATATTGTTATGGGTGTAGCAGCCTTCTTTGGTATGTATGCAGGTATCTATCACTGGTTCCCTAAAATGTACCAACGTTTTATGAATGAAACCTTAGGAAAGATTCACTTTTGGGTGACACTAGTAGGGGCCTACCTCATTTTCTGGCCTATGCATTACTTAGGAATTGCCGGTGTACCCAGAAGATACTATAGCTTCGATAACTTTGACACGTTCTCTCAGTTCTCTACGATGAATCAAATGATTACGATCGCAGCCATTATTGTTTTTGCTGCTCAGATAGTATTCGTTGTGAATTTCTTCTACAGCATTTGGAAAGGTAGAAAAGTAGAAGTGAAGAATCCATGGGGAGCCACAACCTTGGAATGGACGACTCCGATCGAACCTATCCATGGAAACTGGCCAGGTAAGATACCAACTGTACACAGATGGTCCTATGACTATAGTAAAGATGAAGGTGTAGATTATATTCCTCAAGTAGTTCCTTTGAAAGAAGGAGAAGTTACTGATGGAGCTCACTAACATTTAAAGAGTTTCCCAATAAATAGTGGATAAACACACAAACATATTAGCAGAGAAGTTAAGCCTGGTTGACAGGCTTACTTCTTTTTTGAAGTTAACCGCTTCTTTATTTAAAGCAAGGCTGAGTTTGTTGGTGGTGTTCAGTAGCCTCTTGGGTGCTGCCATTACCTCAACAGGATCCCTTTCTTTCGGACAATATCTGTTGTTAGGCCTGGGAGGGTTTTTAGTGGCAGGAAGTGCCAGTGGTGCTAATCAATGGTTTGAGCGCGATCTGGATAAGATAATGAAACGAACCATGGATCGTCCTTTGGTGACAAGAAGGTTAGATTTATCAGTGGCTTTATTGTTAATTGGACTTGCAGTCATTCTCGGCTTGGGTTTGCTGTATTGGATCAGCTCTTCTGTTGCTGTTATTTCAGGATTAGCATGGTTCCTATATGTGTTGGTGTACACCCCTATGAAGAGGATCAGTCCTTTTGCGGTTTTTGTAGGCGCTATTCCCGGAGCTTTACCGGTATTGTCCGGAACGGTTGCAGCAGAAGGCACTATTACATTGTTTGGTTTTACCATTTTTGCCTTGCAATTTATTTGGCAGTTTCCGCATTTTTGGGCGATTGCCTGGTTAGCAGATGAAGATTATAAAAAAGCAGGATTCCAATTATTGCCGTCTGTGGATGGTCGTAAAAATGAGGTCACCGGTTGGCAATCTTTTACCTATTCGGTTTTATTGATTCCGGTTTCATTGGTGATGCTTTATAATGACTTTTTTGGATGGACAACATTCAGTCTTTTGAATGTGGTCAATCTTTTTTATATCGTAAAAGCATGGGCTTTGTACAGTAAGGTAAACGATGCAGCAGCTCGTAAATTGATGTTTGCTTCTTTTATTTACTTGCCCTTAGCCTTGATCATAATTTTTCTGGGCGTAACATTCGGATTGTAGAAGATGGAAGGAGTTATGACACAAAAGGATAATCGCTTTTTCAACTTTAATGCTTCAAAGTTTGGACTCTGGGTAGGCTTGGCGAGTATCACTATGATGTTTGCGGCCTTTAGCTCAGCTTATATGGTTCGGCAAGCAGCCGGAAACTGGTTGGAATTTCAATTGCCTTCGATGTTTTTTTACAGCACCGCTGTTTTATTGAGCAGCAGTGTCTTCTTGCAATTGAGTTACCGCTACTTCGTGAAAGAACAATTCTCCCGATACAAAGCCTTTATGTTGGTAGCGTTTGTATTGGGTATTGTATTTGTCCTGCTCCAATATGAGGCATGGATGCAAATGTTTGAAATGGGAATAGACCTGAAGAGAAATCCTTCAGGATCATTTGTATACGTGATATCCGGTGTTCACGCCGCGCACGTTCTAGGTGGAGTGTCAACGCTTATTGTGGCTTTGATTCATGCTTTTTTCCTTCCTAAACTGGTCACGCAAAAAAGAAAGAACAGATTTCAATTAGTGTTATATTATTGGCACTTTGTAGATATACTATGGGTATATTTGCTATTGTTTTTCGTATTTCAGAGATAAAGAGAAACTAGACTATGTCAGCAGAAACGATCGTTGAAAACAAAGAAATGGCCAATCAGGGAGCTTGGATGGGTGGTAAATCCCCCATGAAAGCCAGTTATGGTAAGCTCATGATGTGGTATTTCTTATTATCGGATGCATTTACATTTGCAGGATTTTTGATTGCCTACGGGGCATTGCGTTTTAGCAATCCCACTTGGCCTGTTCCTGATTTTGTGTTTTCTACAGCACCATTTGGCGTTACGGGAGCACCTTTAATTTTCGTTACCATCATGTCTTTCGTATTGATCATTTCATCAGTAACGATGGTTCGTGCGGTGCAGGAAGGGCATAGAGAGAATAAGAATGGCGTAGTATTCTGGATGTTGATGACCATATTGGGTGGTGCGGCCTTCTTAGGTTGTCAAGCCTGGGAGTGGAACAATCTTATTGCGCATGAGCATATGAGCATTTTCACCAATCCTTTTGGTACGCATACGGAAAGCGGTACTTATTTGATGGGAGATGGTCATGGAATTGAGAAAGGTGACGCCTTCGAGGCAGGGGATAGTTACCTGATTCATCAGCATGATGGAGAATGGCATCCGCTTACTTATGAAACTTCAACGGGAGAAGTGAAATCTCAAAGTTTTGGGCCAAAGGCATTTGGAGCTTTGTTTTTCTTTATTACCGGATTTCACGGTTTCCACGTATTCTCAGGAGTCGTCTTCTTATTGATTATTTGCTTGAATGTCGCCAGCGGTATTTATGTGAAGAGAAAGAATGGCTACGAGATGGTAGAGAAAATAGGTCTGTATTGGCACTTTGTAGACCTTGTTTGGGTCTTTGTATTCTTAGTGTTTTATCTACTGTAAACGACAAAAAAACGAATCATGGGTTTATCATACGAAGAAGGAATTAAAAAAGTATATCAGGGGCTATTCTTATTGGGTGGTGTTACCCTGGCAGAAGTAATCATTTCTTTATTAGGTAAAGGACACATCATCAGTGGTGTAGAAGATTTGTCTTGGTTAGTCTGGATCACCGGCTTAGCCATGATTATCTTATCCTTCTACAAGGCATATTTCATTATTTATGAATTCATGCATATGCGATATGAGGTGAAAGGCCTTGCGATGACAGTGCTGTTACCTACCTTGTTATTGGTGTGGGGTATTATTGCATTTTTGTGGGAAGGTTCTTCCTGGGGAAATAGAAGAGCTGATAGTGATCTTGGAAAAGTTGAAAAGGTACAAGCTGCAGCAACTCATTCAGATGATGATATGAAGATAATGGATGAAGGGAAGGATGAAAGTCATGAAGGAGATCATTCTGCGGATCACTAATCTTAAATAATTATACATGTCAGGGAGCAAGTCTACCTGGAAAAGAGGAACACAAACGATAGGGATCTTATTGATTCTTGTCGTTTTTCCTTTATTATCCTGGTTCTTTTTACAGTCGGGCTTAAATTTTACTAAAGACAAGTTTGATCAATTGGATAGTCTCGGTACTGTGGAGAAATTTGCTTTCGACCCGGTATTGGGCCCCGCGTGGGTAGATACCTTCATGAAAGAGCAAATGGTGCTCGTCGGTCAATTAGAACAGATGACGGAAGCACAATCAGACTTGATTCAAGGGATTTATGAGCAACTTGATGATCGTAAAGACTTGTACTTTATTTTTCATGATGGTGATGGTTCTTTTGAATTGCAAAGAAAGCAATACCCTGCGGATCATTTTTTGATGGATTCTATGCAGGTCAAAGTGGTTCCCCAATCTGAAATTTCAAAATCTAATTTTGAGTCTCGTCTTTATCTAAAACCCGGCTTGAACGCCCACCAATTGGCCCTTATAGATACGAAGTCTACTGTTCGAGGTATTTATGACTTGAGAGATGAACAGCAGCGAGATTTATTGGTTAGTCATATTGTTTTATTGTTACCAAAAGAATAGTCCGGTATGACACAAGAGAATCATCAGTTGGCTAAACGGTTAAATATCGCTGCATACATTGTTTCAGCAGTTGTATTAGGCTTGGTTGTGACGATGAGGTACATCTCTATAGATGTAGGGATTGATTTCTCTTTTTTACCTCCATTTCATGCAAGTTTGAATGCAATAACAGCAGTTGTGTTGATTATAGCCTTAATGTATATTAAGCAAGGAAAAGTACAACAGCATAAAAACGCTATTTTTATAGCGATTAGCCTCTCCGTAGTCTTTTTGCTATCCTATGTATTATATCACATTACCACTCCTCCTACGACTTATGGAGGAGAGGGAATCCTTCGTGGGATTTACTTTTTTTTATTGATTACACACGTTGTTCTAGCTGCGGTGATTTTTCCGTTTATACTTTTCACCTTCATCAGAGCGTATACGAATCAATTTGACCGTCACAAGAAAATGGCAAGGTGGGTGTGGCCTATATGGTTTTACGTTGCCCTGACAGGACCTGTCTGTTATTTGATGTTAATGCCATACTATTAGAACTCAACGATCAAAGCAGTTGTTATTATGTATATGAAAAGATGGATCCATATTGTGCTGTTTTCGCTAAGCTTAAGTGTACTTCCTGTTGCTTTACCTGATGCACAAGCTCAATGTCCTATGTGTAGAATGAGTGCTGAGAGCAATCTTAAAAATGGCGGAACGGAAGGGAAAGGCCTTAATAAAGGTATTCTATTTATGTTGGCGATGCCTTATTTATTAGTGGGTGTGATTGGTTATGCTTGGTATAGAAACAATCAAAATCAAAAGGATAAAGAATAGTTCTTTTTAAGAAAGGGCAAAAAAAAGAGGCTGTGATAACACAACCTCTTTTTATTTTTCAATCAATTGTTCGTTATGCGAACTTTTTGATTAGCCAAATGATTAGGCAAACTGAACCTGCTAACCATAGCAAAGAAGATAAGGTCCAAAGGATCCAACCCCCGCTAAAGAATGCAGCAGTTCCGATAATTGAAAATACGAGACCAGCACCCCAACCAATGATCCAGAACCAGAACCATCTGTCCACAGGGTCACCAAATCCTCCGATTTGCCCCAATTTTTTGACTAATTTTTGGGCTTTTGCTTTTACCCAGGAAACTAGTTTCCCTAATCCTTTTTTCTCTTTTTTGATCACTTTTGCATAATCCGCGTCGGCAGCAGAAGTGAACTCTTCAGCCATTACCGGCTCAATACCGTTTGCGGTAGCAACTGAAGCAATGGCTTGCTGTACTTGAAATCCTAGTACTAAAGCAAGCATAAATAGTAAACCTTTAATTTTCATAGCAAGATGAATTTGGTGATTAATGTTACTAATGTACTAAATAAATTCCCATATAGGGTTTATTTAATATGATAAATCGCACCAAATTTCTGACGGCTGTATGACAAGAATGGGCTTACTTCTAATTCCTTACCGGTCATTCGTTGGCAAAGAGAATGAAGGTCGAAAGATCTTCCCCATTTCCATATATTCTGCTCCAGCCAGTCTCTGATGACAGAAAATTCCTTTTGCCGTAAGGCCATAGAAATATTGCTATGCTCAGATTCCAACTGCTGCATAATTTGAGCAGCCATGAGGCTTCCTAAAGTGTAGGTAGGGAAATATCCAAAACTCCCATGTGCCCAATGCACATCTTGCAACACACCTTCTTTGTCTGAGGGGACTTCTAAGCCTAAATAATCGGAATACTTTTGGTTCCAGAGGTTTTTGATATCATCTACTTCAATAGTGCCTTTGATAAGCTCTTTTTCAATCTCATATCGGATCATAATATGCAGGTGATAATGCAACTCATCTGCTTCTGTACGGACCAAATTGGGTTGTACCTGATTGATGGCACGATAAAAGGTATCTAGCTGAATATTCGAGAATTCACCGCCATACTTCTTTTGCAGGCTAGGATAGTAGGCTTCCCAGAAAGAGTACGACCTGCCTATGTGATTTTCCCAAAACCTGGATTGAGATTCATGCACACTGAGTCCCGCAGCTTCGCTCATCGGCATTCCGAAATGAAGCTCCTTCGGCAATCCTTGTTCATAAAGTGCATGTCCTCCTTCATGAATGGAGGACCATAGCATATTGGAGAAGTCTCGTTCATCTATTCGGGTTGTGATTCGGACATCACACGGAGATAATGTAATCGTAAAGGGATGATGTGATTTGTCCTGCCGGCCTCTTTCGAAATCGTATCCCATGTCCTTAAGTATATTCATCCCCCATTCCCATTGGACCTCAGCCGGTACAAAGGCAGATAGGAAACTATAGTCTTCCGAATATTTGGGTTCCAGATTTTTGGTAATATCCAGCAAACCATCCTTTAACTCAGAGAATAAAGGATCTATATATGCCATGTTAGATCCCGGGTCATAGAGGTCTAGTAGCGCATCGTAAGGGTGATGGTCATATCCTCTGATTTCAGCTTCTTCACGTTTTAGTTCTACCAAGGGTTTTAATGCTTCCGCAAATGCAGACCAATCATTTTTTTCACGAGATTGAACCCATGCCTGAAAAGTTTTACTGATATTTTCAGATCTTTTTTTCACAAACTCAGCACTTAACTTCACTTCTTTCTCATAATCTTCGGTCAAGCGTTGAATATTGACCTTTTGGTCTTCGTCTAAATCTTCCTTACGTAATACTTGTAACGCTTCTCCTACTTCAGGTGCTACAAATTGCTCATGTGCCAGAGAAGAAAGCAGGGCAATTTGTCTGGATCGATAGGAAGCTGCCTGAGAAGGCATATACGTTTCCTGATCCCAGGACAACAAGGCGAGCGCTGCTTGAAGGTCGCTGATTTGCTGCATTCGATTCTGTAATTCCGAGTAGGTCATGCGTAGCTTTTTATAAGTGCATAGGCTAAGGTGAGCCAGGAAACAATGAAAAACACCCCACCAATAGGTGTTATAGGTCCTAGAAAAGGCCAGTCAAGACCTGTCAGGCTTTGGGTCGATAGCAGGTAAATAGAACCACTAAAGAAAACAATGCCCAATAATTGGAAAACAAGAGTCAGTTTCAGTAATCTGCCGGGCTGAGTGCGCAGCAACGACATGCTCACCAAGGCCGCGAGGACATGGATGAATTGATATTGGACGCCTGTCTTGTAAGCATCTAAGGAATCTGCTGTTAATGTATTTTCCAGTCCATGAGCGCCAAAAGCGCCCAATATCACGGCGCTAGCCCCGAGCAGTCCAAATAGTCCTCCCCACCATCTTAGGTCATGCTGATGAGTATCATTAGTTGCTGTAGTCATTTTCTGCTATTTTAAGGAAAGATAGAGTGTATTGAAAGAGCATCACAATTTCAAATCGAATATGACTAAAAGATTGAAGATAGAAAAACTACTCGTGGCCAACAGAGGTGAAATCGCCATCCGTGTGTTTCGGGCTGCCAGTGAATTAAAGATCCGAACGGTAGCTATTTATAGTTACGAAGACCGGTATTCCTTACACCGATATAAAGCAGATGAAGCTTATCGAATTGGAGCGGAAGACGAGCCTTTGAAACCTTACCTGGATATCGATGAGATTATTCACGTAGCCAAGCAATGCGGTGCAGATGCGATTCATCCGGGATATGGTTTTTTAAGTGAGCGGGTAGAGTTTGTAAAGGCCTGTGAGCAGGCAGGTATCACTTTTATAGGCCCACATTGGTCGGTTATGGAGCAGTTGGGTGATAAAGTAAAAGCGAAAGAGATTGCTCGAGCAGCTGAAGTGCCGGTTATTGAAGATGCTTACCTTTCTGAAGTGGATGCAAAGAGCGTAGCTGACGCGGGTGCTGCCATTGGGTTTCCAATTATGGTTAAAGCAGCTGCCGGTGGGGGTGGAAGAGGTATGCGCGTGGTCAAAAATGCGGCAGCGCTATTTTCTGCCTGCAAGGAGGCACAAGCTGAAGCGCAAAATGCTTTTGGAGACGGGACCATATTTTTAGAAAAGTTTATTGAAAGGCCGAAACATATCGAAATCCAAATTCTGGGAGATCAACATGGGCATATTGTCCATCTCTTTGAAAGGGATTGCTCTGTACAGAGAAGATTTCAAAAGGTCGTTGAAGTTGCGCCTGCCATTCAACTTTCTCAGGAAACAAAGGATAAATTGTACGAGTACGCATTGCGTATAACCCGTAACGTAAATTACACACATGCCGGAACCGTTGAATTTTTGGTCGATGCACAAGAGCAAGTCTACTTCATAGAGGTAAATCCGCGAATTCAGGTGGAGCACACGATCACAGAGGAGATTACCGGTATTGATATCGTGAGAAGCCAGATTCTTATTGCCATGGGACATCATTTAAGTGATGAAGGCATTTATATTGAAGATCAATCAGCCGTTCAGGCTCATGGGGTGGCCATTCAATGCCGTATTACGACTGAAGATCCGGCAGCCGGGTTTAAACCTGATTATGGGACCATGATCGCCTATCGTTCTGCGAGTGGATTTGGAATTCGGCTGGATGCCGGAAGTGCTTTTGCAGGAGCAAAAATTTCACCCTTTTTTGATTCTATGCTGGTGAAAGTAACTGCTCACGGTCGCACTATGTCCGGAACAGCTATGCGCTTGCACAGAGCACTCAGAGAATTTAGGATCAGAGGGGTCAAGACCAATATTGGCTTTTTATTAAATCTCCTTTCCAATGCCACTTTTCAGGAAGGTGCTACGACGGTTCAGTTCATCGAAGACCATCCTGAATTACTTGAATTGCCTAGGCGTAAAGATCGGGGAACCAAACTTTTACGATATATTGGTGATGTGGTGGTGAACACTAATGAGGATGTTCCTCGTATGAATCAGCCTACTCGCTTCCGCAAGGCCAAAGTGC
>CAZGGG010000006.1:71480-74488 GCA_964525165.1 uncultured Saprospiraceae bacterium
TATAGGCAGAAATCAACATTTTCCGAAAGGTTCCAGAGACGAATTATTAGAATTAGGTCGGTCTCGATATATGGAGAAATTACGGAAAGACCCCACCATTCATTATACAGATACCACATTCCGGGATGCGCATCAATCTTTGATTGCTACACGTTTAAGGACTTATGATATGTTACAAGTCGCTGAGTCCTATGCCAAACGACACGGAGGCGACTTATTCTCCATTGAAATGTGGGGAGGGGCGACATTTGATGTATGCATGCGTTTTTTAAAAGAGGACCCATGGCAGAGATTGAAGCTGTTGCGACAAGCTATGCCTAATGTCATGTTCCAGATGTTACTCAGAGGGTCTAATGCAGTGGGCTATTCAGCTTATCCCGACAATTTGATTATTCGATTCATTGAAGAAGCGGCTGAACAGGGCATTGACGTATTCAGAATATTTGATTCCTTGAATTGGGTAAAAGCCATGGAAACCAGTATCCGAACCGTGCGCGATCGTACCCAATCCATTGCGCAAGCGTCTATTTGTTACACAGGCGATGTAAGTGATCCTGCTGAGCAGAAGTTTACGCTTGATTATTATACAGACTTAGCGAAGAGATTGGAAGATGCCGGGGCTCATATGATCGCTGTAAAAGACATGGCAGGTCTATTGAAACCCAGAGCTGCTGAGTTGCTCATTCCGGCGCTCAAAGAGGCTGTAGCCTTACCTATCCATCTGCATACACATGATACCTCCTCCATACAGGCCGCTAGCTATATGAAAGCAGTTGAAGCGGGTGTGGATGTGATTGATGTGGCGAATTCTGCATTTTCTGGATTAACTTCTCAACCAAATTTTAATTCGGTAGTCGCGATGCTGAAAGGTCATCCACGAGCGCATGAGATCAATTTACAATCGCTTAATGAATACTCTGTTTATTGGGAGGCCATTAGGGAAATATACCAGCCTTTTGAAACGGAACTAAAAGCAGGAACCGCAGAAGTATACGAGCACGAAATTCCGGGAGGCCAGTATTCCAATTTGAGACCTCAAGCGAGAGGCCTTGGTTTGGAAGACCAGTTTGAAACGATCAAAAAAAATTACAAAGAAGTCAACGATCTCTTTGGAGGAATTGTGAAAGTGACACCCAGTTCTAAAGTAGTAGGAGATATGGCCATGTTCCTTACGGCAAATGGGATTACAGCACAAGATATTTGGACCAAGGGTGAAAAACTAAGTTTCCCGGATTCGGTCAAAGCCTTGATGCGAGGCGATCTGGGACAAAATACAGAGGGATTTCCGGATGGACTTCAGAGTATTATTTTAAAAGATGAAGAACCCTACACAGAACGTCCTAATGCGCACTTGGAGCCTATTGACTTTGAGGAGGAAATGAAATCATTCAAGAGTGAATTTGGGCCTTATGTAAATGAAAGAGATTTACTTTCTTTTTTATTGTACCCGAAAGTGTTTCGAGCCTTTCACAGCTTTTTCTCTCAATACGGTGATATGACCCATCTTCCCAGTCCTGTTTTCTTCTACGGACTGTCGCCCAATGAAGAGATCATGGTAGATATCGATAAAGGAAAGTCTTTACTACTGAAGTACCTCAATGCCTCAGAGCCCAATGAACAAGGAATGCGTCAGGTATTTTTCTCTCTCAATGGTCAAAGTAGGGTGATTATGGTGGAGGATCGTTCTTTAGGCATTGAGAAAGTTGTTCGTCGTAAAGCCGAAAAGGAAAACGAGATTGGAGCTCCGGTTCAGGGAAGTATAGGCAAGATATTAGTAGCCGTAGGGGACTCTGTACAAGCGAATCAGCCTTTATTTACAATGGAAGCCATGAAAATGGAAAGCACCATCACTTCTCCCATGGGAGGTACAGTGCGGGAAATTGTATTAGCAGAGAAGACCATCTGTGATGCGAATGATGTAGTATTGGTGCTGGAATAAACATCTTATTGAGGGAGTTGCCAATCAATAGGCGCTTTACCCAATTGAAGAAGAATTTCATTCGACTTCGAAAAATGTCGGCATCCGAAGAAACCGCCTCTGGCGAGAGGAGAAGGATGTGGTGCTTCGAATACGTAATGTTTCGTTTCATCAATTAACTCCTTTTTAGAGCGGGCAAAATTCCCCCACAATAAAAAGATGAGGTTTGATTTTTGCTCGGAAAGCTTTGAAATGACAGCATCTGTAAAGATTTGCCAGCCGATTTTTTTATGTGAACCTGCTTTTTTATGCTCTACTGTAAGCATCGCATTCAACATGAAGACTCCTTGTTGAGCCCAATGGCTGAGATCTCCATGAGTAGCGGGAGGGATGCCCAAGTCCGTTTCTAATTCTTTATAGATATTCTTTAGTGAAGCAGGTATACGAGCGGTTTTAGGTACCGAAAAACTCAATCCCATGGCTTGACCGGGTCCGTGGTAAGGGTCTTGACCGAGTATGACTACTTTCACCTGATCGACCGGGGTCATATTGAATGCGTGGAAGATAAATTTTCCGGGAGGGTAGATGGTTTTTCCGGCTTGTAGCTCCTGTCGAATGAAGGAACTGATTTGATCAAAGTAGTCTTTAGAAAACTCCTCTTCTAAGAGTGCTTTCCAGCTACTTTCAATAGTTACGGAATCGGTTTTCATTCTTTTCCAGGTTTTTCCATCCACCCAAAGCTTGTCTTCATTGAGTTTTTGTACTTTCATTCTAAAGGTACGTAACATATGAAAATATTAGTCGGTTCGACCAATCCGGTCAAAATCAAGGCAGTACAAAATGCTTTTCAACAATGCCTTCCAAATGAATATTGGAGTATTGAAGGCTTAAAAGTAAACAGTGGGGTATCTGATCAACCGATGTCAGATGAGGAGACCTTTGCCGGAGCTCAATATCGAGTAGGACAATTACTTTCGAATCCAGCAGACTTTTATGTTGGTTTGGAAGGAGGCCTGGAGCATTTCCTGGATCATTTACAAGCATTTGCATGGATCTATGTGAAAGGACAAAATCGAGATTCATTTGCCCG
>CAZGGG010000006.1:74498-82918 GCA_964525165.1 uncultured Saprospiraceae bacterium
ATAAACGCAATCACCTATTCTATTGAATTGCAATATGATGTCGTTTTCGGCACAGACAATTCAAAACAGAAAATGGGTGCCGTAGGACTGCTCACCAAAGGATTGACCAATAGAGCACAATACTACGAAGAAGCCGTTCAAAAAGCTTTAATTCCCTACATGAACCCTAGTCTGTATTAAGGGATCAGAGTCACATCTCCTTTGAGGTATTGAGTAGACCCATCTGGTAATTGTAATTCCACGCTATAAACATAGACTCCTTCATGAGCCCTTTGGCCGTTGGTGACGCCCAGCCAGTAGCTGTAATCACTCCCAACCGGAATATCCCTGACCTCAAACATCCGATTGCCCCAGCGATCAAATACCTGAAAGGATTTAATGAGTGCATTGGCATTGCTTTCGATCCCAAAGCGGGCGTTTTCATTGATGTCACTATTGGGTCGGAAGACATTGGGGAGGTAGAAATCACCATTGGAAATAGTGATTCGTTTTTGATCGGAAGCGGCGCATCCCAACTCATCTTCAAGGGTAATATTGAAGAGCGTGTTATTCTGAATGATAATGGGGAATTGTAAACTACTGAAACCTGCAGCTTCGCCATTAATCAACCATCGGACGGACCCAATCAGCGCTGTATCAATAGAAGGATCTGCGATAATCTCTACATTAGTGCCGGGATCAACTTCCAAATCGGGACCTAGATCTACAGTGAATTCTTGAGGTTGTTGGATGAGGATTTCTTCTATGCTGCGGCATCCTGCTTCATTGAGGATCGTAAGTGTATAAGTTCCTGCTGAAAGCTGATTGATGGGGTTGACAACTTCCTGTCCATCTAAAAAGAACTGCCAGGTATTTGCATTGGGGTCTTGCGTTTCAATTTCGATAGAAGCATCACTGAAACCAAAGCAGCTTACATCATTGATCGTGAGGGAGTAAGTGGGTGGATTCACTATTTCTATCAGCACATCCGTTTGAGCTGCCGGACACGGTCCATTTAAAGGAATGGAATAAGTGAAAATGAGAATTCCAGACCCATAATCAGACGGGTTGATTATTGGATTGATCACTTGACCTTCAAAAATCCATTCACCTAAGGGACTTGCATTGTTTAGTAAAGTGTTGAGGTTAAGGTTCGTATCGAGCTCACTGCAAAGAATAGGGAAGTTTACCTGATCACCGGCGGAAGGCGCTTCAAAAATGGAGAGTGGCAAATCAAATTCCACAGCACATGTAGGAGGAAAACTTTCAGAAAGAGTATATGTAAGGATATAAGCCCCTTGACTAGCATTTTCAAAATCAATAACACTGCCGCTAAGTAGCGGTGGGCTTACCAGATTATTTGGGTTGGTAATCGTCCAGTTTCCGGGTAAGCTAAGACCAAGTTGTGATAAATCATAATTGTTACTCAGATTACAGAACTCTAAATTTGCCGGAAGGCTTATTTGAGGGCATTCACAATCGATGACAGGAATATCTATTGAGAATAGTGCCCCCGGACAAGGGTCTTCAAAACCAATGGTGCTGAATTCGATGGAATAGGATCCTTCTGTCAAGTTTGTAAAGTCAGCAATTGAGCCATTGATAGGCACGTTCGCAGAGGACCAAACTCCTTGAATATTATTGATTAAAAGTGTATTTAAATCCAGGGTTGAACCAAAGGCCGGATCATTACAAATGCTGTCGGGCGTATTGAATTGAACCACCTCAGGGGATTGACCGATGATCTCAAAAGAGTTTAGATCGACTGATTCACAAAGGCCGGAGATATCTTTAATTGTCCAGGTTTCCCGATCAAAACCAACTTCCAGGGTGATGCTATTAGTTGAAGAATCGACAGTAAAAGAGGTAGCTCTTCCCTGATCTGAATCTAAAGAGATCGTATAAGGGAAAAATCCGGAAGCGTCAATAGGAATGGTGACAGAATCTCCCAGGCAGGCTTCAAAGGTTCCGGAGACTTCTACTCGATTAATCGGATACCACACGACAGGAATTCCGTTAGAGAAATCCAGACAAGGGTCATTGAAATCCAGGCTGCCATTGAGTTGATCTGCAGTAGCTACGAAGATGAAAAAAGTATCTAGTAGTGTAAAGTCATCAAAGTTGATCAATCCGTTGTTTTCCTGCGCAATCACATTTGCGGAAGCAGGATCAGGCCCATCCAAAAGCAGCAATAAGGAAGTATCAGTCGACTCTAAAACGCTATCGGCCCAGTTGAGCAACTGTATGTCAATATTACGATCCTCACAGAGTTCTAACAGGGTATTTTGTAAGGTTCCGGACTCATTGATACAGGAACAATCGACATCGACTTGAATGGGTGCAGCGCTGCATCCATTGCTATCCTCGATAAGTAGGGTAAAGACCGAGTCGGTACTCAAAGTATCACTGTTGAATGAAGAGCCATTCAGAGGATTGCCATTGAAAAGGTAAGGTGAAGTACCGCCTGTAATATTGAAGGAATAGGTGAAGCTATCTCCTAAGCAAGTGGTTTCGAAATTGATGATCCGAGGTCCACCCAGTAACTGAAGTGAGAAAGTATCGGTACGACTGCAAAGAGTATTCGATTCGGTATAGCTGTAGGTCAAAGAAACCTCAGAATTGGCTTGCCAAAGAATTTCGTTATTGTTGATGGAGAAGCTAAGTCCTGTTCCGGAGGTGTCCGAAAGGATCTCAACAGATCCCTGATTATTGCTATTGAGAATAGCAGTAGTCGCTGAAAGGCCACATTCAATCGTGCTGTCGGCTAAAGAGAAATCGGGTAGGGGTATCAAACGAAAAGGTTGCCCTTGTGCGACATCCAGGCAAGGGTCATTCAAGTCAACCTCGCCATTGAGTTCGTTGCCTGCCACCTGAGAGAAATAATAAATCGTATTGGGGTCTAAGGTGTTGGGCAATGCTATGTTTAAAGTATTGAAATAACCAATCAAACCGGTAATAAAATTACCTGCACCGGTATGAATGACATAACCGGTCGTATCGTCGTCTTCGAGGGTAGCATTTTGAATGAGTTCAAAGAGGATGGAGTCTGAATTGATACAGACTTCAATAAGATCAGAGGCCATTGTACCGGCTTCACTGAAACAATCACAAACCACCGGCCCAAAATCAAAAGTAGTGGTACAGTCGTTGTCGTCCGTCACAGTGATGGTGTAGGTGAGCGCTGTATTCAAAGGATCAGAGGTAAAAACAGAACCATTGAATAAGCCCGGGAGATCCACAGAGTAATTACCACTGCCACCGGAAACGTCAAATTCCAGGATGTACTCAGTGGAGGAAATACATTCAGAAGACAGAATATTAACGCTGATCGGTTCATAGACGGTAAAATCAAAAGTCAGGATTTCATCGCAAGCCGGATTGGAGCCTTGCAGTTGATAGTTATAGAGTCCCGGATCAGAAACAGTAACAACAGTCAAATCACTGGTAGGGTCGGTGAAAGTACTTTGGCCGGGCCCTGATACTTGAGACCACAACAGTTGGCTGGTATTGGCTGACACTTGAGCAGTGAGGGTGAAAGTAGGGTCACAAGAAAACAAGTCTCCATTAATGCTGAGGCTTGGATTCTCATAAAAGATGACGGGTTGACCCGGAGCCACAGAGAGGCAAGGGTCATTGAGATCGATGGATCCGTTATCATCATTACCGACAACAAAAGAGATATAATACGTTTGACCGGGAATCATGCCGGGAACGAAACCAAAAGTTCCGCTTGCATTCTGATCGAAGATGTTACCGAGGACATTTCCGTTACCATCGTGGAGATAAAAGAGTCCGAGGTCATCATTGTCGAGCGTTTCATCACCATTGGCAGTCGCAGTGACCAGATCACCATCATCGAGACAAGCTTGGAGGAGTTCAGCAGACATAGTTCCGGCGTCTGTAAGACAAGGACAGTCAAAAGTACCACTAACGGTAATGAAGCAATTGTTATCATCTATAATGTCAAAGGAATAGTTATCACCGGAGGGAATCGGAGCGGAAGTAAAGTTATTCCCGGCAAGGGTATTCCCATTTACAGAATAAGGAGCTGCTCCACCTGTGATATCAAAAGAAACGGTGTAGTTGCCATTCAGGTCACATTCTATATTGAAATTGGTGGTATCGGGCAGTCCTCCGATTTCCACTTCCAGGGTATCTGAACCGACGCAATTATCTCGAATAGCGGTCACGACAATGGAATAGATGCCGGGCTCTGAAGCGATGACTTGTGTATTGGCGGTATTGTCGGGATTGAAAGTAAGTGTGCCCGGTCCATTGAAAGAAGTCCAGCTGAGTTCATCAAATCCTCCCGGCACTTGGGCTGAAATGGGAAAGCTGAGGGCACATACAAATCCTGCCGGGGAGATTTCCGGCTCCGGGGCTTCATTGATGTTGATGGTTTCACATGCCGGTCCAAAAACGCCACAATCCGTTTCGACTTCTAAGCAAATTTCTGTAAAGCCGGGAGAGAGGGGAATATATCGGATCTCATTCGGGTTCGGTTGGGGTATTAAAATAGCATTAGTGCCGGACCATATATAATCAATAATATCCGGATCAGGATTAATGAAGCTGAGTAAGGTGTCTCCTACACATCCTTCAAAGTGGGAATTGAAAGAAGGGGGGAATACATAGTTTTCTAGTGTTACAGCGAGTGTTCCTGTTGGGTAGGGGCAAGGCGCACCCTCAATATTCACAATCAGTACATTGCTACCACTTTGGAACCATTCAATCTCGATAGTATTCCCACTTTGGTTAATCAGGGTGCCTCCTGTGATTTGAATATTATAGGATTCTCCCGGTCCCAATGGTGTCTGGATCGTATATGTGTAAGTTTGTCCGGGACAGACCACATCAGGTCCGGTTACCACTATTGCAGGTGGGTTGGGTACGACTTCAACCGTGATACACGTTTGTGGACTTGTACCGCAACTCGACTCAGCTTCTACACAGAACTCTGCAGGACCGCTCAATAGCCCAATTTCTATTTGATCACCAATAATATTGATAGAGGAAAAACTTCCTTGATTAAAGATGACATTATATGTGAAAGCCGGGTTATAATTATCTATGATATAGGTTGCTATTTCGCTTTCACATACGCTGTCGGGACCTGAGACAATAGGCGTCGTGGGACCTTCTTCAATGACGACCCATTGACAAGTACCTCCCGAGGATAAATCAGCACAGAATAAGGAAGCGTTGATGTCTTGATTTAAATTGACAATGCTGTAGGTGCCGTTGGGTCCGGGAATATTCGGGAAATCACTGATGAGATAAGATAATCCGCAAAAAGTATAGTTGCCTGGTCCAAATCCTGTTAAATCTGCATCTGGGTCATATCCAAGGATGACCCCTGTATTCGTGTCATAAATAACATAAGTGTATCCATACAATGCTGGGTCCGGGGGTGTTCCTGAATAGGAGGGAGGCAGGTCGTAATTTAAAGCGGGGTCTCCCACACAAAAGGTATCTGCAAAAGTTCCATTAATATCACCTCCATCCGCTAAACAAGAGGCTCCGCATTGATTGCTGATACATGTGGTTCCGTTATTGTCGTAGAATTCAAGACTCCAATCAAATAGAGTCCCCCCATCAGCGCCTACACCATCAAATATTTCAAGCCGCCAGTCGCCATTTACCGGACCGGATAAAGCTTCAAAACAGAGGGGGTTATCAGCCGGATAATAAGATCCGGTATAAGTTCCATTGGCTTGATATCCGGCACCACTATCAAATATGGCAGGAAATCCCGGGTCCGGCTCTGCGACTTCTCCACAAGCTAAGAAACAAATATCGAAGGTGATGTTTTGGCCTATGGAGAATCCTGTTTGTTCAGTTAAAACGATATTGCCTCCATTGGGCGAAATAATAGAAATATCTAACTCATCAATGGCATCGTGCACCATATTAATGTGAATGGCTCTGAGATCCTGACCATTTTGACCTAAAGTGCCGTTAGTCGCTCCACTGACCGTTATCGTGGACACAGCAGGCCCGCTGGGCGGTAAGGTAAGGGGACAATTGGTACAGTCACATTGTGCCTGTACAAAAGTCGATAAACATAAAAAGATGAGCACTTGTAAAACTTTCCCCATTTCCCTCATTTTGAAGTGTAACGACTTGGATCACTCATGGGTTGGAAAAGCCAACAAATAAGATAACAGCGCTAAAGGCACACTTTTTGATAGATATTGGTATATTACGAAAAAGGGATAAGAAAGGGGATGCCTAAACGAATATATATCGTAGATGATGACAGTATTTTTTTACTGATCAGTAGCAGATTGATTAAAAAGCTGTATCCCGATATGACGGTGGAGACCTTCAAAAACGGAGAGCTTGCTATAGAAGGTTTGCAGCACGGACAACCGGATGTCTTGTTTTTGGACTTAAATATGCCGATCATGGATGGCTGGATATTCTTAGATAAAATGCAAGAAACCTATGCCCATCCGCCCTTTGATTTGTACATCAGTTCTTCCTCCATCAATCCACAGGACAAGCAAAGAGCACATGATAATCCATTTGTCAAAGGATTTATTGAAAAGCCTTGGGATTCTGAAGATTTGGAAAGAATTTTAGAATGAAAGACCATAACTTTTTTATGGCTGAGGCCCGAAAAGAAGCACTGATTGGACTTCAGGAAGGGGGCCTGCCCATCGGGTCAGTTATCGTGTATCAAAATGAGGTAGTCGCCCGAGGTCATAATCAAAGAATACAGCAAGGAAGCGTGATCCGACATGCGGAAATGGATGCCCTGGAAAATCTGGGACGAAAAAGTAATGCCTATTATCGCGAGTGCACTTTGTATTCTACCCTTTCTCCCTGCTCCATGTGCAGTGGAGCCGCGGTCCTCTATCAAATACCTCGAGTAGTCATCGGAGAAAATGTCAATTTCAAAGGAGCTGAAGCATGGATGAGGCAGCATGAGGTCGAGCTCATTATTCTGCAAGATCAGGATTGTATTGACATGATGCAAACTTTCATCAAAAACAATCTTCAGCTGTGGAACGAGGATATTGGTCTTCCAAAAGACGATTGATTGACTGAAAATCTGAAAGTTTTCAGTAGATGTTATACTTTTATAAGATAACCTCAGACAAGATGCCCCAATGAGAAAGCTTTTTACACTTTCCCTGTTATTCATTGTATGCTTTTCAACTTCTGCCCAAAATGCGCTAACCCGTCAGAAAATTTTAGCCAAGACGAATGTTTCAGAATTGAATCGACTGTCCCGTGATTTTAAAATCCGGGATTCTATCGCTAAAGCAGAGGCGATTGCGAAAGCCAATGAGAAAGGTTGGCCGATTCGTATTGAAACCGACCAACAAATCTTGGAACTCATGCGTTTGAGTGAGGATGGCCAGCCTATGTATTACACTACCACCAATGATGCTGCCGCAATTAGTACTCAAACTAATCAGCTACATGTTGGAGGAAGCTCAGGATATAACCTTGAAGGCAGTGGTATGACGATCGCTGAGTGGGACGGAGGAGCTGTGCGGGGCACACATGAACAACTGAGTGGAAGGGTCACTCAAGTAGATGGTGATACTACTATCAGTAATCACGCAACACATGTAGCAGGAACACTGGTAGGCGATGGCACACCAGATGCAAGTGCAAAAGGAATGGCCCCCCAAGCTACTTTAGATGCTTACTACTGGGATGATGACAATGCTGAAATGGCTGCTGCAGCGGCAGGTGGAATTCTTGTATCTAATCATTCCTATGGATTTGCCACTGGGTGGAGTCGTCCTGCCTGGTATAATTATTCAGCGACACCCCAAGTAGAAGCGGATGGTTTTGGACTTTATCATTCTTCTGCAAGAGATTGGGATGTGATTGCTGAGAATGCTCCTTATTATTTGATATGTAAATCAGCAGGGAATGACCGAAATGATATACCGGTGGCTGTAGGGGATACTTTTTATTTGGATGCAAACTCCAATAATCCTTACGTCTATGATCCGATAAATAACCCATCTACCTCCCCTGAGAAAGACGGCGGAACAGATGGGTATGATTGTGTGAGCTATATGGGGAACGCCAAAAATATTCTAACAGTGGGTGCTGCTAATGATGTGCTGAACTACTCAGGACCCTCTGATGTATCGATGTCTTCTTTTAGTGGTTGGGGGCCGACGGATGACGGTCGGATAAAACCGGATATTGTGGGTAATGGCGTAGGATTATTTTCTTCATTAGGATGGACCAATTCCTCTTATGGTAGTTATAGTGGCACCTCCATGAGCAGCCCCAATGTTGCCGGCTCTTTGATTCTCTTGCAAGAGCATTATATCAATACGCATAACAGTAATGCCATGCTGGCCGCCACCCTGAAGGCTTTGATTATACATACGGCCAGGGAATGTGGAGCGGCGGATGGACCGGATTACGAGTATGGATGGGGGCTATTGAGCGCACGAGATGCCGCA
>CAZGGG010000007.1:0-60370 GCA_964525165.1 uncultured Saprospiraceae bacterium
GGCGGATAAGTAATATAAATGATGAAAAAACTAGCTGGAAAGGAAGAGAATTAGTTATAGAAAAGGTGATGTATCGACGGAAGCAACAGTGAATCAAGTCGCACTGACGTTCATTTCATTCAGTCTGTGTCAAGAACACCAAGCGGCAGACGGCGTAAATGGACCGCCGACAGCAGACAGCTGTCAGTCCCTTATAAAGGTTGGCTATTCATTTATATTTTATCGCCTCATTTATAACAATCGCATCATCGCATCCGCCCGGGGCGCCCACAGTCATCGCATCTAACGCTCATTCACTCATCCAATAGACAAATAATCAAAGCCTGTCTGTCCCTAAATAGTGCTAATAAATATTATGTTATACCCCAATACCCCAATACCCCAATACCCCAATACCCCAATACCCAAATACCCAAATACCCAAATACCCAAAAGTCTTAGTCAACAAAACCCACCTTCCGGTGGCTGCCATCACAATAAGGCTTATTAGAGGAGGCACCACAACGACAAAGGGCACACATTCTTTCCTCTAGAATGACGGAACCATCCGCTTGTTCGATTTCTACCGGTCCCTTGACCATTAAGGGGCCATTAGCATTTACTTTGATATGGCCTTTTTCAGATGTTATATTCTGTCCATTCTCTCCATCTATTTGATAGCCTAAAGCGCCGGAAGGGCAACGATTGATTTGGTCGATTACTCTTTGCCGGTCAGCCCCGTCGGGCTGAATCCAGGGGCGTTCCTTAGGCTTGAACACCGCATTCAATTCTCGCCAGCAATGTTCTGAATGCATGCATTTTTGAGGGTCAAAGGTGACTGTAAAATCTCCCTCCGAATACTCCTTGATATTACTCATAATCTATTTTTTCTTTTTTCAAATATCGATTTGCGATGGAAAGCCCCAGAAACGTAAAGGGAAGAATCACAATGATATCAACAATGCTAAACCATAAAGGATGTGGGATCGCAAACAAATTAATGATGGTGACGCCCAAAAATAAGCCGCCAAATATCCATGCAGCTATATTACTATCGCTACTGCTGACCCATCTGGCAACCAGGCCTCCTACTAAAGCCCCCAAGGCATGTGCCGCAATGACCTTTATAAATGAAATGAGCGGTAGATTCTGTATGTACTCCTCAATATCTTCCCAACTGGCATCCTTCCCCGGGCTTTCCATATCAGTAAATTGAAGACTTTCTATTGCCATGACAACAATAGAGGCAGAAATAAAAGCCAAAAGCACCGCTCCAACATTTTTCATAGATCAATTTTTATTTGGAATGATAGTAAAGTACAAATAAAACCAAAGAAATATGAAGGAATAGTGTTATAAAATTGCGGGTTCTGAAATCGCTATCGGGCAGTATTTTTTCTATATTCCCCAATAAAAATATAGATATGCGTCATCAGATCACAGACCGGGAATCCTATGAGAAAATATATCAGCGAAGCGTGGAAGATCCGGAGGGATTTTGGGCTGAAATCGCTGAATCTTTTCAGTGGAAAAAGAAGTGGGATAAGGTTTTGGATTGGAATTTTGAAGGGCCGGATGTTAAGTGGTTTCAGGGGGGGCAGCTAAACATTACGGAGAACTGTCTGGACCGACATATGGAAACCAGGGGAGATCAAACCGCGATCATCTGGGAGCCCAATGATCCTAATGATGACCATATCGAATGGACTTACAAGGAATTGCATGCCAAGGTATGTCAATTTGCCAATGTCTTGAAGAATCAAGGCGTGGAGAAAGGGGATCGTGTGTGTATTTATATGCCTATGGTAGCAGAGCTTTCTGTGGCTGTATTGGCATGCGCTCGGATTGGAGCTATTCATTCAGTTGTTTTCGCCGGCTTTTCCGCTCGTGCACTTGCAGACCGGATTGATGATGCAAAAGCTAAGGTGCTCTTAACCTCTGATGGTGCTTTCCGAGGCAATAAAGAAATTGACATCAAAGACATTGCGGATGAAGCCTTATCGAAGGTAGACTGTGTGGAAAAGACTATAGTCTTTAAACGAACAGAGCAGTTTGTGCACATGGAACCAGGACGCGATATCTGGTGGCACGAGGCCATAGAAGGTGTGTCTGAAGAATGTCCTGCTGAACCTATGGATTCTGAAGATATGCTGTTCATACTCTATACATCAGGATCTACCGGCAAGCCGAAAGGAGTAGTGCACACCATAGGAGGATATATGGTCTATACCTATTATTCCTTTTTGAATGTTTTCCAATACCAGGAAGGCGACATCTATTGGTGTACGGCAGATATCGGATGGATCACAGGTCACAGTTATATCGTATATGGACCTCTATTGGCAGGGGCAACAACCGTCATGTTTGAAGGGGTTCCTACCTGGCCGGATGCAGGAAGATTTTGGGAAGTTTGCGATAAATATCAGGTGAACCAATTCTATACCGCGCCCACCGCTATTCGTGCGCTGCAAGGTCAAGGATTAGAGTGGGTGGCTGAGCACTCCTTAGCTAGTCTAAAAGTGATTGGTTCGGTTGGGGAGCCCATCAATGAAGAGGCCTGGCAATGGTATCACCGTTTTATCGGAAAGAACCGTTGCCCGATTGTAGATACCTGGTGGCAAACAGAAACGGGCGGGATTCTGATCTCACCTATTCCGAATGTGACAGAATTGCGGCCTACCTACGCGACCCATCCATTACCCGGTGTACAGCCTATCCTCCTGGATCAAGAAGGGAACGAAGTCACCGAAGCTAATACTGAGGGTTTATTATGTATGAAGTTCCCATGGCCATCCATTTTGCGAACGACTTATGGGGACCATGAAAGATGCAAGAATGTTTATTTCTCAGCTTTTAAAAATATGTATTTCACCGGAGACGGGGCCAAACGCGATGCGGAAGGCCGATACCGCATCATCGGACGTGTGGACGATGTGATCAATGTGTCCGGGCATCGTTTAGGAACTGCGGAAATTGAAAATGCAATCAATACCCATCCGTACGTCGTTGAATCGGCAGTGGTGGGCTACCCTCATGATATTAAAGGGCAGGGCGTTCATGCTTACATTATTACAGACCGAATCGTAAAGAGTGAGCAGGCTTTCAAAGATGAAGTTTTGTCAACGGTTACGCATGAAATCGGACCTATTGCAAAGCCGGAGCGAATCCAAGTAGTCAGCGGTCTTCCGAAAACCAGGTCCGGAAAGATTATGAGACGGATCTTAAGAAAGATTGCCAGTGGCGATACTTCTAATTTGGGCGACACCTCCACCTTATTGAATCCGGCTATTGTAGAAGAATTGATTGAAGGGGCTGAAAAATTATAATATGAAAGCATCTTTGCTTTGGGCTATTGCCATATTATCCATCATTTTTTATGGCTGCGAGGAGGATCATGTGGATTTCCCTCAACAGTCTTTCGATGAAATGCGGTCGGCCTTTATTGAGGATGGGCGTGTTGCCCTTCTGGAAGCGGACTATCGTCTGGACAGCCTTACAAATCAGCTAGAGGTCAGGGTGCTTACTACAGTGGATACAGCATTACAGGCCATTCAAGATTGGGCTAATCAAGAAAAGGGTATCAGACTTCAGGAGATTCAACTATTGCCCGATGATCATTTAGCTGCTAGTTGGGCCTTGGTTCGACTCAGTGCGGCCAACATCCGGTCCGAAGGCCGCCATTCCGCTGAATTAGTCACGCAAGCTATTATGGGAACGCCTGTGAGAGTCCTTCAGGAAAAGAACGATTGGTATCGAATTCAAACGCCGGACCATTACATTGGTTGGGTGGATCCTTCGGCTCTTTCTTTTATGACTTCGACAGAACTGGAGGAGTGGCGACAATCCGAGCGTGTTATGTATATGGAATTTTCCGGAAGAGCATGGGCTGCACCTCAACCCAATGTTCAAGCCGTTTGTGATTTGGTGATGGGAGCCATTCTGATCCCTACCGGACAACAGAAAAGAGGATATAAAGAGGTGCAATTGCCGGATGGTCGCCTGGCTTGGATAGGGGCAGAAGAAGCAGAGAGCTTGGAGGAAGTCATCGGTCGCACAGAAGAGGTGCAGGCTGCAGAACTGGAATGGAGCGGGAAAGAAATGATGGGCGCACCTTATTTATGGGGCGGCACTTCGTCCAAAGGAGTGGATTGCAGCGGTTTCACCAAAACGCTTTATTGGATGAACGGCTGGCTGCTGCCCAGAGATGCTTCGCAGCAAGTCCATGTTGGAAAGGAAGTGCCGGTGACGGATTCTTTAGAACAATTAGAAGAAGGCGATTTGCTTTATTTTGGAAGATATAGGGAGGATGGTTCTCCCAAGGTAACACATGTCGCCTTGCATATTGGCGATCGCATGATTCTGCATTCTTCAGGCGAGGTGAAAATCGAAAGTCTCAATCCAACAGACTCTTTGTTTAATGCATATCGTTACAATAGCATTCTTTCTGCCCGACGTATATTGGGACAAGGAACACAATTTGGAATCCAAACAATAGCAGCACATCCATGGTATTTTACTCAAGACTTATTGCAATAAGTTTATTGCTTTTTAGCGCAACTCTTATAGGAGCACAAAACATCAATCAATTATCAGCTGAAGAGCGGGTTGTTCTGCAGCTGGAACTCTCTGAAGGAGATGTATGGAGTTCAGAAGCTTTTTCAGGCTCTTTAGGGCCTCATATTTCTTACTTTATCAAGTCAGCAGAAAGCCTAGACGGATTGGAATGGAGGCAAGAAGGTGCGAATTGGACGGCGGTGCCGGTAGAAACTCATTTTCGAGACCCGGATTTCCATTACAGTCAACTAGCTTACTTGCAGCCCAATCAGTCCTTTCAGATTCGATCCGCTACGTACATTCGTTTTGAGCTCCATTTCTACCAACCCGGGTTTACAGGAAGCACTCAACCTTCCATTCAGAACAGGAGTATAGACTGCAGTTGCCCGTCACCCGCGATTGTGCAAAGAGACCAATGGTGTGCCAATTGTGGTGAAGATCCATCCCCGGTTTTTACAGATCCGACACATTTTATTGTGCATCATTCAGCAGGCAGCAACACCTCATCCGATTGGCCGGCTGTGGTCCGAAGTATTTGGGATTTCCATGTCAATGGACGTGGGTGGGATGATGTAGGGTACAATTATTTGATCGATCCGGAAGGAGTAATTTATAATGGTCGAGGAGAAGGATTGATGGGGGCCCATTTTTGCGGTACGAATAGTGGAACCCTTGGGGTTTGTGTATTGGGAACTTATTCAGGGGTGGCACCCACAGAACCTTCTATACAGGGTATTCAGGATTTAGCTGCCTGGCAATTATGTAAATGGCAAACCAATCCCACCACAGTGAGTTTGCACGCCTCGTCCAATCGGAATTTAATTCATATATCCGGACATAGAGACGGATGTGCGACCGAATGCCCGGGCCAGCAATTGTATGATCAATTGAGCACCATCCGAATCTCTACGCTCGAGAAGATGCTGAATTGTGATGAAGACAGCAATTCGCTCGATCCTATGATTTTAAAGGCAAGGGCTCTTTCTGATTTTCATGTCGCTTTGGACTACGAGCAGATCCCATTTGCGGAAGCGCAAATTACGCTCGTTGAGCGCATTAATTTTGAATTTGGGACTACTGAGAATGAGCGTTCTTTAAATGAGGAAGAATCCTTAGAAGTCTTTCTTTTTCCGGAACGGAATTATGCCTATCAACTCAGAGCAGACTATCCTGACGGACGTCAGAGGTTTTCAAATGTCGTGACGCTCGCAGCCCCGGCACTGCCTTTCGGCAAAAAACCGATTCAGGTACAACCTAACCCTGTGGGCCAAGACCTAAGGTTGGTGTTTATAAACGACTGGAGGGGTGATGTAGACATCCGGATTTTTAATGTATCCGGAAAGAGCGTGTTAGAGCGGCAATTCCGAAAGGAAAGTGTGGAATTCAGAACCAGCTTTGATATCAGTCATTTTCCTGCCGGTCTTTATTATGTGCGATTGCAAAAGGCAGATCAAGAAGAGTTGATTCCTGTTGTAAAAGCGGAATAAGTTAAAGTGTGAAACCCATTATCAAGTACATCAGAGAAGCGATAATGCCTATCGTCAGTGCATAAGGAATTTGAGTCCGCACATGATCGATATGGTCTGTAGCGGATGCCATGGAGGATAGGATGGTAGTATCTGAGATGGGGCTGCAATGATCGCCAAAAATACCTCCACCCAAGGCTGCTGCTAACGTGATGATTGGGGAGACTCCCATCTGTTGCGCCATTGGAATGGCGATGGCAATCATAATCGCAAAAGTGCCCCAGGATGTCCCGGTAGAAAAGGCAATAAAACAGCTGACCAGAAAAACAATAAAAGGAACCAGAGAAGGGGATAACCATTGCTCAGCGACAAAGGCCACATATTGGCCGGTATTTAATTCGCGGCAGACAGTGCTAATCGCAAAAGCCATCAGCATCAGTAAGGCCAAAGGTAGCATACCGCTGATTCCTTTCAGGCTCAGATCCATCATTTTTCGAATCTTAAGGATGCCTTGTGATTTATATAGGAGGAAGGAAAAGAGAATGGCTAAACTGACGGCAGTCAGGACAGCAGTGGAGCCGGAGCCCTGTCCGATAGCATATAAAAACTGATCGGTGAGGCTTGAGGCCGGACGATCGCTTAAGGCTGCATCCCACCCTGTATAAGCGAGCATTAAGGGCATACAGGCGACCATGACTGCCAATGGTAATACCATATTGAATGCTCTATGAGGAATATTCTTTTTGGGAGGCGTTTCTGTTAAGTCCTCAGACATCATAGGAGTCGCATCTTCATTCAAGACGGCGCCGGTTTCTTCTACTCTTTGTTGGGCTGCTTTCATTGGACCCCAATCCCATCCCATCCAAATCACCAGAGGGACAAATAAGAGGGCAAGGATGGGATAAAAATTGTAAGGCATGGAGGCAATAAGGGTTTGGAAGGGATCTTCAAATCCCTGAGTCAACAGTAAACCCATGATAAATGCACCCCAGGCATTAAAAGGAATAAGAATACAAGTGGGCGCTGAACTAGAGTCGGCGATATAGGCTAGTTTTTCACGAGAGATTTTCAAGCGATCAAATAGAGGGCGAAACAATGTTCCTACGGTGAGCACTGAAATAGAACTTTCCACAAAGACTACAATACCGGAAAACCATGCAGCGGTCTGCACCCATTTGGATTTTTGACCTTTATGGTTGGGCAATTGAGTCAACTGTCTTTCCACCCATAAAATAAATCCTGCTACGCCTCCGGATCTTTGGATCAATATGATCAGCGCCCCCACCAGGGCCCCAAACATGATGGTTCGTGTGTTTCCTGCATCCGCAAATACATCCACCAGGGCATCAAGCGTACTCAAAAATCCCTGCCATAAATTGAAGTCTTCCAATATGATCCATCCTGCTCCGATCCCGGCCAGAAGAGATAAGTAAACCTGTCGCGTAGAAATAGCCAAAATAATTGCCAACAATGGGGGTAGTAAAGAAATCAGACCATATTCGAGTTCCATAGGAGCAGTTTATTTCAGGTATGAGTAGTTGTCTTCGTGTTTTTTAATCAAGTCGGTGAGGTCGATATTTTGATCTTGTTTGCAAAGTTCTTTGAGCGCTTTTGAGTCTTCCGACCATTGATTGCCGTCAAAATAGCTAATCCCTTTAAAATCTCTGACTTTATACAAAGAGTGCGCCCCATAACAAGTGCCGAGATATACATACTCCAAACCATTTTGACTTGCTAGTTCCAGAGATTGAGTCATGGCCCATTTGCCGAAAGGCAGATTCGTAGCAAAATCTAACGCAAAAAAAGCAAACCAATAGTGCCAAGCTGTATCGTCCGCACCCAATAAAACCAGTCCTACGAGCCGACCTTCCGACTCCATGCGCATCAGCATATTGCCATGGCTATGATCGAGAATCTGCTGAAAACGTTCAGGAGAGAAGGTGCTACTGAAGCGGCTATTGGCATATTGGAGACAAAAATCAATATTTTCCGGGGTCCAGTCAAAGCCAGCCTTGTCGATCAATGTGCATTCAATCTGAATATCCTCAAGCTTGCGAAACACTCTTCTGTTTTCAGAAGACAATTGAAAAGGAGCAGTCTTCACCCTTAGACTTCTGGCCAGGTAGTAGCTGTTTTTTGAAAGCTGGGGCAATCCGGTGTAGGGAAGGTACCCCATTGCAAGTGTTTCAGAAATGGTTTCAGTCTCTCTCACAGCATACTCAGTATAGCCGAAGCTGTAAGAGCGGTAATTCTGTGTGAATTCTGACCTGTATAATTTCAAGACATTTCTTTTTGATAGGGTGTGAGCAGAGTTTAGTCTAAAAAAATAAAAAAACGCTACGCACCTAATTATATTTTGTTCAAGACAAATATGTAAATTATAAGAGCAAGAAATACGTGTTTATGAAAATATCTTTCTACTTTATGGGGTGGATTGAATGAAAAGTAATCACATATTGGAAATTAACATATATTTGAAAAATTGAATTGCTAAACAAAACGAGATCTTATGAGAGCAATGTGTACAAATTTGACAGTCTTTGCGCTGTCCCTTTTTCTGTCCGTATCCCTATGGGGGCAGGAGAGGACCCTTTCGGGTACTGTAACAGATGCCTCCGGTCAGGCACTGATCGGGGCGAATGTGTCTGTGAAAGGGGGAACCACCGGTACGATTACAGACATTAATGGAAAGTATGAGATAAGGGTTACCGATGGCGTAACAGTTGAATTCTCTTACGTAGGCTACAGTTCTAAAGAGGTTACTATTTCTGGCCAAAGCAGCTTGGATGTAGTTTTGAGAGCGGGTGAGCAATTAGATGAAGTGGTGGTGACCGCTTTAGGGATTTCCAGAGAGGAAAAAAAGCTGGGATATACTGCGGAAAAACTCGATAATGAGTCGATCACTGCAGTGAATCAACCCAACGTGATCAATGCCATGCAAGGGCAGATTACCGGAGCCACGATATCTGCCACAGGTGGAGGGCCCGGCCAGGCGGCGAGAATTGTTTTAAGAGGAAATACATCTTTCCTTGGAAACAATGAGCCCTTATTTGTGATTGATGGAATTCCGGTTGATAACCAGACTTTAACGGTCGGAGGAGGTTCTGCCAGAAACGTTTCTAACCGTTTAGCTGATTTAAATCCGGATGACATTGAAAGTATGACCATCTTGAAGAGTGGAGCTGCGACGGCACTGTATGGGTCCAGAGGAGCGAATGGGGTCATCGTCATCACTACAAAGAGTGGTAAAAAAGGAATTTCTAAAATCAACTTCAGTACCTCTTATGGAGTAGAAGAAGTGAATAAATTTCCGGAAACTCAGAAAACTTATACGCAAGGATTTGCCGGGAACTATGATCCCAACAGTTTCTGGCCTTCTTGGGGCCCTACCGTAGATGAGGCGAGACAGATAGACCCAGACCATCCGGCTGAGATATTTAATAATTTTGAGAACGCCTATCAACAAGGTCAAATTTTCAACACAAATCTGAATTTTAGTGGTGGAAATGACCGTGCGACCTTCTACACGAGTATGGGTTATCAAAATCATGAAGGGACCATTCCTTTTTCAGATTTTGAGCGTTTCTCCGTCTTGTTCAAAGGAAATTTAAAGGTGACCGATTGGTTTAATGTAGGAGCCTCTGTCAATTATATTAATTCTGGTGGAAACCGAGTTCATGCAGACCGATTTAATGAGCGTCTAGTGTATTGGGCTCCTCAGGCTGATGTGACCGATTTCAGACAAGAGAACGGTACCATGAATGGTTATCGATTTAATGGAACGGTAGGGAATAATCCAATTTATGGAACTTCAACCAATAAATTCATTGACGATGTCAATAGATATGTGAGCAATTTGAATTTTGAATTGAAGCCTTTTGATTGGATGACTGTTCGATACAAAATTGGTATGGATGAATATTCAGATTTCAGAAGTGCTTTTGCACCGGGTCCGCAGGGCATTGAGAATGAAGGTGTTTTCGAAAGTAATGGTGATGGATTTGTCACAGAAACGCAAATTCAAAATTCCAATATCACTTCATTGTTGAGTGTTCAAATGTCAAGAACTTATGGTGATTTTGGATTTGACCTGACTTTAGGGAATGATATTTTTGAAGCCAATTACGAGCGGATTACAACTGATGGAAGAGATTTAGATATTTATAATCTCTTTAACTTAGGTAATGCGCAAAATATTACGACCAGTCAGTTCATGAGCCAGCAACGCTTAATCGGTGCTTACGGTTTATTTACGATGAGTTACCAAGATTGGTTGTATTTGGATCTTTCTGCGAGAAATGACTGGAGTTCAACTTTAGCTCCTGAAAATCGAAGCTTCTTCTATCCGTCAGCGAGTTTGTCCATGGTCTTATCAGATTTGATGGACTTACCTAGTTCTATTGATTACTTAAAATTCAGAACTTCCTACGCAGGTGTGGCTAGTGCCACTGTGCCTTACAGAACAGGAGGGAATGAATATTCACCGGCAGTGAATCCTGTAGCGAATAATGGAAGTGATGTCAATCTATGGAACCGAAACGACAGAAGAGGTGACCCCAACCTTCTTCCTGAGCAAACGACCACCTTTGATATAGGGTTTGATGTCAACATGTTCAATAACCGTTTTGGGGCTGAGGTGACTTATTACAATGCTCTTTCTGACAATTTGATTGTTCAGACGCCCGTAGATCCTGCTACCGGATTTGACTCTTATTTCTTGAATGCCGGATCTATGAGAAATCAGGGGGTTGAACTTGTGTTAAGAGGTACACCAATAGCGACTGAAGACTTTAGCTGGGATTTGAGAGTGAATTTCACAGCGAACAGAAACCGAATTGAGTCGATTAGAGAAGGTTTAGATGAAATCCTACTTGGTTCTTTCTTCGGTTATGCCGGCTCTACGGCTACTATGCGATTGAGAGAAGGTCAAGAGTATGGAAACATTTTTGGTACTTCCTGGGCACGATACTATGCCAACCCTGAGGATGCACCTACAGAATTTGTAGACAGAAATGCACCTCAGTTGATTGGTGATAACGGATTCCCATTGAGAAACACAGATCCTTTAGTATTAGGTAATTCACAGCCTGATTGGATTTTGGGATTGAACTCAAGTTTCAGATATAAAAACTGGTCTTTAGGCTTATTATTCGATGTTCGTCAAGGAGTTCAGAAGTACAACCAAATGGGTAACTTCTTTGCGGCCTTTGGAATCGCACCTTATACTTTGAACAGAAACGAAACGGTCATTTTTGATGGTTTCAATGAGTCAGGGGAGGCCAACACGAAAGAAGTTTGGTTAGGTCAGGGAGAAGGTCCTGATGGAGAGAACTACGGAGCCGGTTACTATCGTAACTATTACAGAGGAGTCACGGACAACTTTGTAGAAGATGCTTCATGGATTCGTTTGAGAAGCTTAAACTTGGCATACAGTCTGCCGAAGTCTTGGTTAGGAGATAAGATTGGAGGAATTACCCTGGCATTTATTGGGAACAACCTTTGGTTATCTACTCCGTATACAGGTTTTGATCCGGAAGGAATTGCCACCGGAAACTCAAATGCAGATGGCTTTGCCGGATTTAATTTCCCGAACACGAGAAGTTATACTTTCCGTGTAAATGTGAACCTATAAAAAGAATCGAATATGAATTATAGATATAAATTTTCACTGACGGCATTCGTATTGATGCTGTTCTTAAGCTCTTGTTCGGATTACCTGGATATCAATGATAATCCGAATGTAGCAACTGAGCCTCCTATTGATGGCTTACTGGCCAGTTCTACCTACAATACCGCTCAGAATACCTACGCAATTGGTGCTTCCGTTTCATTCTATACTCAGTATCTAGCCTCTCCGAATGAAGGAGGGACTTTAGATACTTATGAAGAGCCCGACTTTTCAGGTATCTATTCAGCGGCCTACCAAACCATGGCAGATATTTATGACATGCGTTTGTTGGCTGTAGAGCAAGGGGCGTCTCACCATGAAGCGGTAGGCAATCTATTGATGGCCTATCATTTGATGTTTTTAACGGATTTATTTGGAAGTGCTCCTTATAGTCAGGCTTTAGATGGTTCGGACATTACTCCGGTTTGGGATTCCGGTGAGTCTCTTTATGCCGAAGCTAATGCTTTGGTAGATCAGGCTATCACTTTATTCGGAGATGCGGAGCCCGGACGTTTGCTATCAGCGAACAGCGATTTGATTCACGATGGAGATGTCGCGGCATGGATCAGAACTTGTTATGCGCTTAAAGCCAGATTAGCCAATCACTTGTCTAAGACTTCAGATTATGATCCAACGGCAGTACTGGCTGCAGTAGATCAAGCTTATACCTCCAATGATCAGGACATGGAGATGTCGTCTTTCCCTTTGAGAAATCCTTGGGCGCAGGTGGCTGTGAATAACAGCAATCTTTTGTTAGGAGGCTGGCTATCAGATCAAATCATCAGTCATATGAATGGGAATACCTATGGGGTATTTGACCCAAGATTGCCTTTGATCACAGATACTACAGTTTTTGGTGACTACAGAGGAACCGAAAATGGGGCCGGCCGAGCAGGTGATGGAACCCAGGCGGAAGAATGCTACTTAGTGACTTCCGGTTATTATAGCTCCGAGGATGCTCCGGTATTACTATTAACTTATGCAGAAATTAAGTTCATTGAAGCAGAAGCTGCCATGTCCGGTGGAGATATGGGCCGAGCGTACACTGCTTACTTAGAGGGTATTCGTGCGAATATGGAGAAAGTAGGTGTTGATATGGCTTCCATTGATGCATATCTGGCAGATCCGGCAGTGGGCGTTGGGCAAGGCAATTTGACCATGGACCTTATCTTTAAAGAAAAGTATACGGCCATGTTCCTCAACCCTGAAACCTGGAACGATGCTCGAAGACATGATTATGGATATCAAGGTTTTGATTTGCCTATCGGAGCCAACCTTCCTGAATTTGTACGTTTGGTAACAGTTCCGGAAGTAGCGACAGCTCGGAATGGCGAAAATACGCCCAATACAACTTTAACTGATCGAGTATTTTGGGATCAATAAGCCTGTTGAATTCCAAAAAATGTAAAGGGTCGGCAGATGCCGGCCCTTTTTTTATGTTTCAGCCGTATGGAGTTCTTGTTTTTTGAGGATTTAATCTTATCTTTGCACTCCATTTGAAGTTGGATAGACATGGACATTTTCGAGTCGTACGTCATACCGGTTAAAGGACTGGATAAAGGCGTGCACCAGTATCAGTTCAAATTGGATGAACATTTCTTCACCCATTTTGAATCCTCCCCAATCGGAAAAAGTCAGTTGCAGGTGCAAGTGATTTTGGATAAAAGGGAGGGCATGTTACTTTGGGCATTTGAAGTAAAAGGAACGATTGAGTCCGTTTGTGACAGATGTATGGAAGCGATTCAGCTTCCGATTCATCAGTCCCACGACTTAATTATGAAATACGGTAGTCCTAATGAAAACAGTGATGTTGTTTTTATCGAAAGAGATCAACCCACGGTTCAGTTAGCTCCTTACTTGTATGAGTTTTCTTGTTTGTCCTTGCCCATCGTTCATACATATGCATGTGAAGATGATGAGCAAGCGCCCTGTAATGATGAAGTACTGGATATCTTGGATGCAGGTGAAAGTCCTGATGAAAATGGAAATACCAATACTGATCTCGGAGATCAGTTAGGAAACTTAGATTTGAATTTCAATAAATAAACGTGTTATGGCACATCCGAAGAGTAGAACATCAAAGCAAAGAAAGAGAAAAAGACGTACGCATTTTAAAGCGACTGCGCCGACTTTGACGAGATGTACAACGACTGAAGAAGTACACAGAAGACATAATACCTATTGGGTAGACGGAGCGATGTATTACAGAGGAAAGGTAGTCATCCCTGCCCCTGAAATAGACGAATTGTAGTACAGCAATTGAAAGTATAAATGAGCCAAAAAGCTCTCAAATGACTATTTGAGGGCTTTTTGTGTTTGCATCCCTTTAGCAATGCGTAACCATTCTCACTTATTTATAGATGGCGGAGTTTGTATCTTAAAGAAAAACTTATGAAACGAATCATTAAAACAGATCAGGCTCCTGCTGCTATCGGCCCTTACAATCAGGCGATCGTAGTAGACGGCACGGTGTATGTCAGCGGACAAATCGCTATAGATCCGGAAACCGGGCAATGTGAAACCTTAAATATTGAAACAGAGACGCATCAGGTGCTGCAGAATGTGCAGGCCGTGCTTGAAGCGGCAGGATCTAGTTTAGCCAATGTCCTTAGTTGTACTATTTATGTAACGAACATGGATCATTACAGCGCTGTCAATATGATTTATAGTCAGTATTTCGCGCAGGAACAAGCTCCGGCAAGAGCATTGGTGGAGGTGAGCCGACTTCCTAAAAATATGAATATTGAAATATCGGTGATTGCAAAGGTTGTCTGATGTAGCCGACTTGCAGACGACTATGAGCACACTTAGAATGCTAATATTTCGTTAATGTGGGTGTAGATTATTTACAGATCGTAAGGAATTGTTATATCTTACGTTCTAAGAAAAAACAAAATATATGAGATTCTTAGCAAGTTTAGCTTTTCTATTGATGGGCTCACTCAGTATGCTCGCACAAGACACTGAATATAAAGCCGGGCATGAAGGTTGGTTGGTCGATGTAGATGAAGCATATGAGTTACATAAAAAGACCGGCAAGCCAATCATGGCTAATTTTACGGGTAGTGACTGGTGTGGATGGTGCAAAAGGCTTTCCGCTAATGTTTTTGTGCACGATGAATTTAAAGAGTGGGCAGAAGATAATGTGATCCTTCTGGAATTGGACTTTCCGCGCAGAAAGCAAATTCCAAATGAATACCGGCAGCAAAATGCAAATTTGCAGAGAGCCTTTAAAGTACGTGGTTTTCCAACTGTTTGGGTATTCGAGCTAGATAAAGACACTAAAACAGGTGAGCTGAAAATAAACGCCTTAGGGAAAACAGGTTACCAACGTTCTGTAGCTGAGTTTACCAATGGGGTAGATAAAATTTTGGCTCAAGCTGAAAAGCAGGGCTCATAGATAGAAATTATAAGGTTAAAAAAAAGGCTATCTCGTTCCTGAGATAGCCTTTTTTAATTACTGTGCTTCAGTGAATCTTTCCACATAATGATCTACCGGTTCCAAGGTTTGTAAATAGGCAAAAATGGCCTTTAAGTCTTCTTGGGTCATTGTAGCATACATGGTCCAAGGCATAGGGGTTTTATAGCTGCCCGGAGGACAAGACTTGGGAACATAAGTGGAATCTGTATACTTTTTAAATAACCATACAAACTCGTCTTCCGTTAAACTGCCAATCCCATTGGCATGTGGCGTGATATTGGGAGCTCGGGTAGTGGTTTTGTCCGGAAACATAAATTCCATTCCTCCTGCATAAAAGGGACCCACAAATTGACCTTTTTCCCTGGCTGTGTGACAGTCCTTACAACCCGAGGCCAGCGCTAAATAGGCGCCATAGGCTACTTTATCTTTTTTCGGTGGAATGGCTTGCGGACTCGCTTCTTTAGGGATTGTATTGATGATCAGGTTTACCGGAAAGTGAGCCTGAGAAGCCGCGTGGTCTGCTTCTATGGGTTCCAAACTGCGGATATAAGCGATCACACTATAGATATCCTCAGTCGCACATTGCCCAAAATTAGGATGAGGCATAATGTCAAATAATGCTCTTCCGTTTTTGCTGACCCCTGAAGTGATTGCCCGATATATTTCGCCATCTGTCCAATCGGATAAAGCATAAGGAGTAATATTGGGTGAAATGAATGTTCCCGGAAGCCCCATTTCTTCATTAAATACTTCTCCGCCTGCTCCTAAGGTTCCGTCTTGAAGAGGCCCGGACCAAGTGGACCAATCCCTTTGAGAGTGACAGTCCATACAAACCATCACAGAGTTAGCGAGGTAAGCCCCTCGCTCTATTCGCTCTTCTGTTAGAGCGATCTCTATATCCGGAGGCGGCCCTACGTTGGGAAGTGCCCATGCGATATAGGCGATCATCACAGAAAGGATAAGGGCAAGACCCAGAAAACCGTATAGGAGTGCTCTCCCAATCTTTTTTAAGTTTGGCATTTTTACAAGTTTGGTTGATCGTATATAAGTCCCGCTTTTTAAGCGACCTTTTCTTTTTTAGAGGGCAGTGCAAACATGATGATCCCCATAGCAAATAGGGAAATATGCATACTGGGCATATAAAAATCAGGATTGATCCACAGCTCTATGAGCAGCCACAATACCAATACAGCGGCAAACCCTCTGAAATGGAAAATTATCGAAGCTTTTTGCTTCCATTCAAAATATAGGGTCATCCAACCATAGACTCCAATAAGTACGAATAATGATAAGCCGGGAATAAAGTAGTTGGGAAATGGCGTATCCTCCAATAATTCAATCGGAATCTGAAGCCCACTTCCATCAGATTGAATCATTAAATCCAAGCCTCCTGCCGTCGCCGCTAGGCTGATGAGGCCGCAAAATGCCAATTTTAGAATATGAAAAATCTGTCGCACCTCTAAAAGATACGCAAACTTTAGCGATTTGGACAATTCTATCCATTCCAAGCACAAGCTTGAGGTCACTTTTGGTGTGTCCTTGCTAATTATACAATCATAGAAGCCCGAATGCCATTACACTTGATCTAAAGCACTGTTGATGTCGTAAATGATGTCTTGTGCATATTCTACACCTACAGAAAGACGAATCAGAGAGTTGGATATTCCAAAGGCTTCCAATTGATCCTCTTCCATACCGGCATGTGTCATTGTTTTAGGATGTTCTGCCAGACTTTCTGTACTTCCGAGGCTTACAGCGAGTTTAATCAGCTTTAGTGCATTCAGGAAACGGAATGCTTCTTCCTCTCCTCCTTTGATCATGAAAGACAGCATCGCGCCGGGCCCTTCGTATTGCTTTTGAAACAACTCAAAGTCAGGACTCTCTTTGGGAATTAGCCCCAGGTAATTTACAGAAGCTACTTTTGGGTGATCCTTTAGAAAATGAGCTACCTCGATAGCATTCGCTTGTTGCTGCTCCATTCGAATTTTTAGAGTCTCCAGACTCCTCATCAGCAACCAGCCTGTCCAGGGACCTGCCATGTTACCCAGGAAAGTACGCAGGGTTTTTACCCGAGTCATCAATTCTTTATTCCCCAAAACAGCTCCTGCGATCACATCACTATGACCGCCAATATATTTGGTGGCAGAATAGATCACCAGGTCCGCACCCCATTGCAGAGGGTGTTGCCATAAGGGCCCCATATAGGTGTTATCAACCGCGACATAAACATGTTCATTTTGATCTTTCAGATGATCTGCTATTTTTCGACAACATTCGATATCTATAATATCGTTGGTTGGATTCGCTGGCGTTTCAACATAGATCATCGCAAGACGATCTGCATAAGGCGATTCCTGAATTCGGGCTTCGATGGCTTCTTGATCTTCTCCTGCTTGAAATCCTAAAGTGTGGACACCAATTTTAGGTAAAAAGTGATGAATAAAGTGATCTGTACCACCATATACCGGGTTACTGTGCACCAATAGATCGCCCGGTTTCAGAAACTCCAACAAAACGGTACTAATAGCTGACATACCACTTTCAAAAACGGCACAATCATCTGCTTGATCCCACAAACACAGTCTATTTTCCAAGATCTCTAAATCGGGATTGTTGATGCGGCTATAAATCAGCCCCAGTTCTTCGTTGGGTAATTGTGCTCTTTTGCCGTATGCAATCTCAAAGAAGGCCTTCCCTTCTTCTGCCGATTGAAATACAAAGGTTGAGGTTTGAAAGATGGGACATTTCACAGCGCCCTCGGATAGCTCAGGCTTGTAGCCATAGCTCATCATAAGACTCTCCGGTTTAAACTGGTGTTGAGACATAGGTGATTTTTAAAGGTGTATCAATAATTTTTGCGCACTATAGCCGTCAAACTCCAGCCATAAGACATAGTGGCCTTTCGGCAAATTGCGCACATCGATTTGACAAAAGCTGCCTGTACAAAGTCCGGATAACAATTCCTTTCCGCTCAGGCTATTGATCTGGTAGCGCCCTTTTTGGATGGGGGTCTGCCATTGAATCATTAAGTCATTTTCTACAGGATTGGGATACAAAAGGAAAGGAGAAGAAAGTTCCAGTTCAGAAGTGGCGGTCAATTGTTCCTGAGAGTTTTCTGCAGAAAGTATCCATTGTTCGGGATCGAATTGCACACTATTGGGTTCAAAGCTCAGACGGATTTCAAATTCCTGGCCGGAATATTGGTGGTCCAGAATCAAAGTGTCATAATGAAGACCGTCACTGAGAACGATAGGAACCTTTGCCTCGAAAAAATCAACAGAAGCATGACTCTGCTCTTGGTCCAATCTCACCCATATATCCCTTCCATCTATCCTGTAGGCCATATGGTAGGAAGGGTACCCCTCTCCATATAACCAATCTTCAAAAAATTCATTCAAGGGGAATCCGTAGCTGCTTTCAAGATGTGCTTGCAGATCTTCCGTGCGCGCATAGCCATAGGCCAGAGACGGATCATTCAAGTAATTTCTGCATGCTTCAAAAAAGGAGGTATCTCCCAGCATCCCTCTCAGCATATGAAGAATATAGGCTCCTTTTCTATAGGAGAGTCTGCTATTGAAAATTCTACTCACAGAACTGGTATCATACACATAAGTAGACCCATCGGGACTGCTGCAGATATAATTTCTATTATATGATTTCCAATTATCCCAATCTCCCGCATCCGGAGTTAAAAATTCGTAAGTTAATGCGGTAAGGTAAGTCGCAAAACCCTCATTTAACCAGATATCTTGCCAGGAGCCGCAAGTCACTTTATCGCCAAACCACTGGTGAGCAAGTTCATGAGCTTGAAGGCTGTAGGAAAAACTACCCATACTGCTCATGGTTTGATGCTCCATACCTCCTCCCCATCCGAATTGCGCATGACCATACTTTTCATTTTTAAAGGGGTAATCTCCGAAAAGTTGATTGAACAACTCCATTTGTTCCACAGTTGCAGCAAGTTGATCCTTTGCCTGAGCTAGTTGTTCAGGATATACATAATTCAGTATGAGTACAGAATCGCCGGAATTCGTCTGTGCAAAGTCTTCAAAAGCTGCATAGTTTGTAATGGCCAAAGAAATCAAATATGCGGGTATAGGGTATCGGTGTTTCCAATGATAGACCACTTGATTTTCGGCGAGTGAGTCCGTTTTGATTAAAACTCCATTCGTCCCCACCTTATAGTTTTCCGGAAGGGTAACCCAAATGTCAATCGAATCAATTTTGTCATTTAAATCCTGCTTACAGGGCCACCAAGATTTTGCGCCATAGGGCTCACTTAAGGTCCATAAGACGGGAACGCCATTGTGGGAGGAGGTTTCAAAAGCACCAAAACCCTGACTTTGAGGTGCCCCTTCATATTGTATCCGCACACTATCTAATTGGCCTTTCGGCAAAGGAGCTATCAGCTCAATCTTGAGTATATCCTGTTCATGGGTGTAGCTAAGAGGCTGCCCATTTCGGTCTACTGAAAGAATGCGCATATTATTCAATAAATCGAATTCCACTTCAGTTACATTCTCTTGAGAAGCTATAAAGTAAGACGTGACAGCACCTTCTATGAAATGCTCAGCCGGATCCAGTTTCCATTCCAGCCGGTGATATTTTAAATCATAGGACCCGCCCACGGAAACTTTGTTTGCCTCACTATGTCTTATGAAACTGTTTTGTTCCATTTCAATAGGCAAACCATGTTCTTTACACATAGGCTCTTGACTCACGGCTAAGAATGCGGTGTTGATCCATAGCAAACTTGCAAGGATATATTTCATATGAAGTCTTTTGATTAAGGTACCGAAGCTTGATGAAAATTATCGTAATGCCGGTCACTTGGCCTAATGATATTTATCAATAAAAAAGGCCCGGAATGTAGCCGGGCCTTTTCTTATGTAGAATTCCTTTAGTCTTCTATATAGGGACCTCCCTTTGAAGTAATCATTTTTTTCAGCCTTGAAATCATGCCCTCCAGTTCTTCCTGATTCTCATAAAGTTGATTCAATTCCGAACGGGCAATTTCTAAGGATGTTTTTGCTGTTTCAGTGGGTCCATAAGTTGAATTGCCGATCGCCCTGGATACAGCAAAAAGTCTGTCGTTGATGGTAGGCTTATTCTTCACGCCTACCTGATTTTTACTTGGGCTGCCGTTAAAAGCTTTATCTAAAGTAACAGCCATTTCATAAGCTTTTTGCCACTCTTCCTCAAAGGGACCGGATTGAATTTGAGATTGTTGGGCGGCATAGGCAATAGCCTCCAGCATTTTCTTGCTATTACGTATTTTCAATCCTAAGGCAGAAGCTTTCTTAGAACTAGATTCGAATGATCGATAGAAGTCAGCCACTTCTTTCAAAGGAGCCCCTTGTAACGAACCTTCATACAAAGGAACCAATTCAAAAGTTTGCGCCTGCCCCATTTGACTGCTTTTGCCGTTTTCGTGTTTGAACAAACTCACATTATAGGTAGAAGGTGCTGCCAATAGTCCTGAGGACAATTGATCGGCTTTCTTGACGGACTCAGCGGAGGAAGATACCGCATTGGGTGAAGGATAGCGCAGATCCCAATGCACACGATGTAAACCTTTGGAAGAGGGAGCCGGTAAACGTCGAATGACTTCTCCGTCCATATTTGCAATCACCAAACTGTAGCTTACACCCTTTTCGGTCCGCTCATTATCTAATCTTTCCCAAGAAGGAAAAGGTATGTCTTGGTTATTCTTGTCTAACTCTGCCTCTTTGTCGCTTCGCTCTTGTTTCATGCTTTCATATTCTTTGCCGATATGATAAGTAAAGCTTGCGCCAAAGGGTGGGTTCGAAGCTATGTAATGCCCTGAACCCTGACTTCCTTTCCCGGGCCCAAAAGACAGATTCGGTCGTTGGATGTACCAATGGGCGTTCTTTACAGGAAATAATTGGGCTTCTTTTTGAAGCGTCTCTGTGGTGACGGAACGAAGCGGACTATAGTCATCTAAAATATAAATGGACCTTCCGAAAGTACCTAAGACGAGATCATCTTCTCCTTGATGTATCTTGATATCTCTAACGGCGATCGTTGGCAGTCCGCCTCTGAGCGGCAGCCAATCAGTTCCTTGATTCGGGCTAAATAAGACACCAAACTCAGTCCCAAGAAACAATAGATCTTTATTCACATGATCTTGCACCACTCTCCAAATAATGGTGCGGTCAGAAATATTTTGGTGAAGAGCCTTCCAGCTTTTGCCCTTGTCAGAACTCTTATAGAGGTAAGGAGAGAAGTCACCGTGTTTGTGGTTGTCAAAGGCAGCATAAACCGTTTGTTCATCATGTAAATCTGCATAAATATGGTTGATATAGGCTGTTTGAGGCAAGCCTGGCATACGACTGAAAGGAATTTCCTGCCAGTTTTGGCCCCCGTCTTCTGTGAGATGCATTTTTCCATCGTCAGATCCCACATAAATCAAACCTTCTTTGACGGGTGATTCAGCAATAGAGGTCAGTGTGCTAAACTCAGACATAGCATACAGATCCCAAGCATTGTCCCAACTTTGTTTTCGACCCATGATGGGCTCTTCAATACGTTTCTTATCACGTGTTAAATCTCCGGAAATCGCTGTCCATTCATCCCCTCTATTTTCTGATTTCCAAAGTCTTTGGGATCCAAAATAAATGCGCTGCGGATTATGTGGGCTGACCAGGATTGGTGCATCCCAATTAAAGCGTTCGTAATCTTCTTCCTCATTTGGTTGAGGTTGAATGTCTACGACTTCGCCTGTCTTAAGATCTATTCTTGATAAGGTGCCTTGTTGCCGTTGGCCATACATAATATTGGGATTACCCGGTTCTGTTGCAGGCTGATGGCCATCCCAATTAAGAACGACTTTCCAATCACCATTTTGAATACCTTGTACATTGTCAGTTTGTGAAGGGCCTCCTTGTGTACTATTATCCTGGGTGCCACCATAAACATTGTAAAAAGGTTTGGTATCATCAATGGCAATTTTGTAGAACTGTGTGATAGGCATGTTATCAATAAATCGCCAATTTTGTGCCAGGTCGAAACTCTCATACAAGCCTCCATCAGTTCCTACTAAAAGATAATCAGGATCATCCTCCCTAAATGCCAATGCATGATTGTCTGAGTGTTTGTATTGTTCTTTCATGCGCCGAAAGCTCTTCCCTCCGTTATCAGACACTTGCATTCTTACGTCGACCAGATAAATGCGATCAAATGCATGAGGGGAAGCATAAAGCTCCTGGTAATAGTGAGGTCCGGTCGCTCCTGATACCGCATCGGATTGTTTCGTCCAGCGGGCACCACGATCCACGGACTTATATACGCCACCTGTTCTTTGATTGAGCTCTATCGCAGCATATACGACATCCGGTTGCTGAGGCGAAAGGGCGATTCCGATTTTCCCCATTTTGCCGGAAGGCAATCCTTGAGTCAATTCCGTCCATGTATTTCCTCCATCTTCAGATCGATAGATTCCACTGCCCGGTCCACCGCCTAAATAGGCAGCAATGGTTCGATGCCTTTGCCATGTGGCAGCATATAATCTATCCGGATTCCTTGGGTCTATCAGCAAGTCGGTGGCTCCTGTCCATTCCTCATCTCCCAGAGTTTTTGTCCATGTCTTCCCTCCATCTGTACTTTTATAAACACCTCTTTCTCCTCCTTTGGACCAAAGAGGTCCCTGAGCGGCCACCCAAATGATATTTGAATTTGTAGGGTGGATAAGGATTTTAGAAATATGCTCCGACCTTTGTAATCCCATGTGGGTCCAACTTTGTCCACCATCATCTGAGCGATAAATTCCATCACCATAACCAACATGTCTTCCTCCCACGTTTTCACCAGTTCCTACCCATATCGTATGCGGATTGGAGGGATCTATGCTGATGCAACCTATGCTGTAGGAAGCTTGGTCATCGAATATCGGTTGCCAACTCACTCCGGCATTCATTGTTTTCCAAACGCCACCGGAGCCCACCGCTACATACCAAACATTATCATCTTGTGGGTGAATGGCAATGTCCGCAATCCTTCCGGCCATCAATGCAGGGCCAATGGATCGGAACTTCATTTCTTTAAAATGATCTGCTTTCCAAACAGTACTATCTAATTGTGCGGGCATTTCCAAGCATAAGAATATAGCCAGCACTGCAAGTATCCAACGATTATATGTCATAGGTTTAATTTTTGTTGCTAAAAAATAGCTTTTTTTATCGAATGGAACAGATCATTCGTCGGAGAGACATTAGAATTGTCTTGTAAACTATGAAGTTGGTAGAAATAAAAGCTCGGTAGGAGATCCTATAGGTCATCTTTAGAATACTAAACTTGGTACTATGAGAATTCTCTATTCGGCGCTTATTGTATGGATTTTGATGCCATTTCAGACAGAAGCTCAATCTATTGTTGGGGTTATTGAAGATGTGAGCGGTAACCCATTACCTTATGTATCTATAGCTGTTTACGAGGCCGAAAATTCAAATTTGGTCAAGGGCAGTGTGTCTGATATGGATGGGAAATTTGAAGTGGAGGAACTTGAGTATGGTGAGTATGTCGTGGAAATTCATATGCTCGGATTTGAGCCCTATCGGACTAAAAAGCTTTCTTATCAAGGACTTCAGATTGATTTAGGATCTGTATTGCTGAAAGAATCGGCGCAGGAATTGGAAACCGTTACGGTAAAGGCTAAGAAACCCTTGATCACTGTGAGTGCAGAAAAGATGGTCTTGAATGTAGCAGATAACATTAGTACAGCCGGAGATGACGGTTTAGAGCTTTTGCGGAAAGCCCCCGGAGTGGTGGTAGATAACAATGATAATATTTCTTTGCGCGGTAATAGTGGGGTAGAGGTATATATAGACGGAAAACGGACTCAGATGACCGCAGAGGATTTGGCATCTTTGTTACGTAATTATGATGCGAGTACGATTGAAGCCATAGAGATTATTACAAATCCATCTGCCAAATACGAGGCTGAAGGGAATGCAGGTATTATTAATATTCGGCTGAAAAAGAATAAGAACTATGGCATGAATGGAACAGCCAACGCAACTTTTACACAAGGAAACACACCGAAAGGCAATGGGGGACTCAGCCTCAACTACCGAAATGACCGCATCAATATATTTGGGAATGTCGGTGCTCGCATGGGCTATCGCCACAATCGCAATGACTTTTACAGGGAGCAAAATGGAAAGTATTTTGATCAGAAGATTTTTCAGATTTCTGACTCTATGTATTATCCGGCGACCAACTTCAAGTTAGGTCTTGACTATCAAATTCACCCGAAGCACTCAGTGGGGGTTCAAATGAATGGCAATGAGTTCAGAGGTGTCTGGAGTTCAAATAATATTACATATATCGGAGACCTTGACCAACCGGATATTCGAGATTCCATATTAATAGCACAGTCAAGAATTGAAGGGGATCGTTCGAATTATCAGTTTAACGTGAATTATCGGTACAGCATTGGGGAGGGTCAGAGTTTTAGTATGGATCTTGACCATGGTCGATTTCGAAATGCTTCTGAGAATATTCAACCAAATACCTATGTAGGACCGGATCAAACAGAAGTCTTATCCAGAAGGAATTTTGGAAATTTGACGCATACAGATATTGACATATATACAGCAAAAGCAGATTATGAAAGAAGTCTGTTCGGAGGGAAACTGGAAGTAGGAGCCAAGTATTCTGATGTCACCACATTGAATGACTTTGAATTTCAGGAGTCAGAGGGTGGTCCGCTGAAGACAGATCCTTATCAATCCAGCATGTTTGAGTACATCGAGCAAGTAGGAGCTGCCTATGCCAATTTCAACAGAAACATTACGGACCAAATAAGTTTGCAGGCCGGCCTTAGGGTAGAGCATACCTACTCCCGAGGTAAATTGTCACAGTTGATTCCGGGGCCTGAAGATGATATTGAACGGAATTACACAGACTTCTTTCCCTCGGCGAGTTTGTCATGGCAGTATCACCCAAAATTTGCGACTGCTTTTAGTTATTCAAGAAGAATCAACAGACCCAATTATCAGGACCTGAATCCTTTTGAGATCAGGTTGAGTGAATTGAGCTTTAGAAAAGGGAACCCTTTCTTAAATCCGCAGTACACGAATGCTTTCAGTATCAATCAAACCTTATTCGGATATGCTAATTTGAGCCTTGGCTACACTTTGACAGAAGACTTTTTTGGTCAGATTATTGATTCACTGGACTCTAAGAGGAACTTTATCACCCAAGAAAATATCTCAACTTTTAATAATTATACCCTCAGTCTGTCTACCCCTTTGCCTCTGGCGCCCTGGTACAATGGATTCGTTAGTTTTACTGGCTTTCATCAGACGTATACCTCAGATTATGGTCCTGAGAGTCAGTTGCGACTTTCATCTACGGGTTTTAATATTTATAGTCAGCATACCTTTACAATCATTAAAGATTGGAAGGTTCAACTCTCGGGTTGGTTCAACAAGGGAGGCGTCTGGGGCGGTACTTTTGTGAATCAGCCTCAGGGTGCTATGGATGTGGGAATACAGAAAAGTTTCCTGAAGGGTCAATTGAATATGAATTTAGTGGCGACGGATGTATTACGGACAGCAGGGTGGGCTGCCAGATCGAGCTTCAATGGGATAGAATTTAGCGGAAGAGGTCGATGGGAAGCCCAGACGCTTCGATTGAATGTGACTTACCGATTTGGGAATTCGAATGTTAGAAGAGCCCAAGACCGGAAAACAGGCTTGGAGGAAGAAGCTAGTAGACTAGGAGGATAAAAGAGTTTTAAGAAGTCAGTTATGAATCGGGCTGATTCGCCTCATAGGTTCGATCAGTGATATCATGAATCACCTGATCCAGTTCTTCAGCGGAGACTTTTATATACTCTAGTATTTTCTCAATGTTGAGTGAGGGGGCTTCAACTTGGTTTTCAACTTCAAATAACTCTACTAAACCCATAATTCGGGATAATGGAGCGCGCACCACATGAGATTGCATCCAAGCGATCTCCTTTAAATTTTCATTTCTTTCTTTCAGAGCGTGCATCATATTTACCTGGCTGGTTACATCTTTTGAATAGCAGGCCACACCGGTAATTGAATCATTTTCAGTAATAGGATATAAAGAGACGTTGTGTATGACCTTTTGTACGTCTTCATTCATATTGAATGAAATTGTTTCTTCAAGGGTTTCTCCTGAAAGTGCTCGGTCATACAAATCAAGCCAAATTTTCTTTAAGTGTACCGGCATCCGGTCAGGAATTGCATTTTGGATTTCTTTCAACTCCAAATCATCGTTTACTTCATATCGAGCAAATGATTCGTGAAATGCATCGTTTGCACTGAGGATCTTTAAGTCTCTGTCTACAGACCAGATTAAATCATTTGTAGTATTGATTAGAACCTCTCTATTTTCCTTTGTTCGCTCTAATTCGAGTTCTTTCTCTCTCAATTCAGAAATATCTGAAAAGAAGACGGCCGTGCTATGGTCTGTAGGGTAGATGGTTGCTTCAAGCCATTTGTTTAGTGAATCATTTAAATATCCTCGTAGGCTACTTACTTTTTGCGATTGATTTGCCTTAAGAATTTCTTCTTTGAGTTGATCCCCGTTGCTTAAAAAGGAGAGTTGATGGAATGGTTTATCGAGGGCTTCTTCTCTTTGGATATGGGTGATTTGTTCAGCGGCTCTATTCCACTGTGTGATTTTGCCGACTTGAGAGAAAGAGAAGAATCCTTCATTTAGGGCTTCCAGGATTTCATTTTTTTCTATCAGGGCTTCCTTATACTTTCGTTCAGCATCTTTGGTGGAGGTAATGTCCAAATTGATTCCTACTATTCTAATGGCATCTCCCTGATCATTCCTGACCACAGTTGAATAAGCCGATAAATATTTAATCGAACCGTCTCTACAAACGATTCGGAACTCATCTGTAAATTCTTTTTCACTCTGAACAGACCGATTAAAGTTAGCTTCAGTTCGCTCAATATCATCAGGGTGGACTCTTTGTCTCCAACTATTAAAGGTGAAGTCAAACTCATCTTTGGGGACATCATAGAGCGCGAACATATTATCATCCCATTTTAGATAGTTCTTTTGTACATTGAAATCCCATATTCCAATTGCATTGGCCTTCGTCGCCAAATTAAAGCGCATCAAAGCATCTTTGAGCTCAAGTTCTCGTTTTTTCTTTTCGGTAATGTCCCGCTCTACTGCAATGAAATGGGTAATAGTTCCATCTGCATCTTTAAGGGGCACTATATTGATATCTATCCAATAAGGCGTCCCTTCTTTGGTATAATTCAGCAGTTCATTATGCGACTTTCTTCCTTTAAGAAGATCGTCATGTATTCGGTCGAGCGTAGGTCGGTTCGTATCCTCTCCCTGCAGAATCCTGGGGTTATTCCCTACTAATTCGGAAAGGGAATAACCGCTGAGATCACATAATGCCTGATTCGCATAAACGATGGTAGGGCCTGGTTTTTCAATATTACTTTTGGTAACAAGGATACTGTCGTTGGTATTTTTGATAATCGACTCAAATAACAGGAGTTGTTCTTCTCGTGATTTTAAGTCTGTAATATCCAGCATGGTGCCGATCAGTATTTCCTGTCTACCAATATTTACCTTTTTTCCTTTACAGTAGACCCATAGTAGTTGATCATTTTTACCTACAATTCTTATCTCAAGATCCAGCTCATATTCAACCCCCGATCTCATTTCATCAAGAGAGTTTTGGATAGTAGGTAAATCTTCCGGAAAAATAAATTTCGTCCATTCCTCCTTAGAGATTTCCTCTCCTACTTTGATCTCGAACCCAAGTTTATTAATCCAATTAGGGTCTAGCATGATGTTTTGAGATTGAAGATTGAGATCCCAGGTCCCTAATTGTGCTCCTTCCAAAGCCAATTGATTATATTCTTTGCTGGCTTTTAATTCATCATGTGCTTTTTGATGGGTAATAGATAAGGCATATTGTGCAGCAAAAGACTCTAAAATGGTATCATTAATTTCTGGTATGTCCTGCTTGTAGACAAGCAGGATATTTCCGACAGTTTTATTGGAGAATACTAATGGAATTCCTTTGACTTTTAATTCTCGAAGGCTACTCAAGGAATCTTGTGGAAGACTCCAAGAAAAGGATTCAAATATTGCCCAGATTTGATCTTCTACTTGAACGATCTCTCTTTGATCAAATATGCGAACCAAGTTCTGATTTACCTCAAACGGTTGGTCTATAATCGATTGGAGATTCCATTCTTTTATAAGTTCGTCAAGACCTGACTCTAAGCGCAACGCCTTCACATAAACACTTGCTTCTTCATGAGAATAGAGATTTACGACAATGGTTGCTTTTCTCTCAAACAATTTGAAAAGCGCATGTGCTGCATAGGAGTGCATAGACTCCTCATTAGTTAGTTTCGAAAGCTCGAATGCGAATTCAGACAAGAAAGTCATCTGGTCCTTTTGGGCAGTAATTCTTCTTTTTGCTTTTTCCTTAGAGGTGACATTTTGGGCGGTACCTATCAGTCTAGTTACTTTTTCATTTGAATCGCTTTGAGGGAAGCCTTTCGCTTCAATATATTTTACGTGTCCGGATTGTGAATTGAGTGTCAGAAGAATGGAGTATGGAACATTCTGGGCAATTGAATTTGCAACTTTTTGCTGTAAAGCAATCGCATCTTTTTCTCCAAATAATTCGACAGTATCTTGAAAATTAAGAGGTGTGCCGTGAGGCACCTCAAAAAGGTCATACAGGTGGTCTGACCAAGTGACTTTATCCGAAAGGACATCGAGTTCCCAAGAGCCCATATCTGCTGCTATTTGAGCTCTTTCTAGTTGCTCACTGTTCTGAACTAGTTTTTGTTCAGCTAGGACCCTTTCTGTTACATCTTCGTTGAAGACGGATGCTCCAATAATTTTTTGCTGACTATTGAATAACGGATAGACGTTTACAGATACATATTTATGAATTCCTTCAGGGTCCTTGTAGTCATCCTGGTAATGTTTTTCCTGGCCCTTAAATGCTTCGTCATACCTTTGTTTCCATATGTCCCAAAGTTCTACGGGAAAGGTCTCCAAGGCACTTAGGTTGGTACCTACTTTAAGTTCAATATTGAAAAAATGTTTGAATTGTTCCTTGAAGGTTTCGTTCAAAGCTAATAATTCATAGTTCTTATTGACAGCAAATATTTCATGGTGATTGCTATCCATGATTTCTTGAAGCTGCACCTCGGATTCAATGAGTGCTTCTTTGGTCAAAACCTGATCGGTGATGTCTGTACGAATAGCAAAGTATTCAACAATGACTCCGTCCTCATTGGTTCTGGGCACTATGGCTGTTTGCACCCAATATAGAGCTCCGCTTTTTGTTTTATTACAAATCCGACCTCTCCAGATTTTACCACTCTTAATGGTGTCCCATAATTTTTTAAAAAAAAGACTGTCATGAAATCCGGAGTTTATCACTCTATGCGTATATCCTACTAATTCGTTTCGAGCATATCCGCTAATCTCAACAAACTTCTCATTCGCATAGGTGATTTTCCCTTTTGGATCTGTGATAGATATAATAGAGTGTTGATCAAAAGCATATTGGAGGAACTCAAAGTCCTTCTGTTTTGACATCAATTCTGTGATATCTCTAGCAATAGATTGCAGATAGATCAACTCTCCATTGTTATTATAGATGGGCCCTCCATGAGCTTGGTACCATTTATACTTTCCGTTTTTAGTCTTTACCCGGTAGGGTTGAGATATTTTCTCACCTTCGTTCTGAACGGATTCAGCAATGGATTCAGTAACATAATCTACATCTTCCGGATGAATAAGGTCCAAAATGTCCAGATCAAGAAATTCTTCAACGGAATAGCCTAATTGATGCGTTACTTGCTCAGAAATATAAAGGATCTTCCCTTCCGTATTAATTGTGAAGATCAAATCATAGCTGTTCTGGATGAGGTTTTGATAAACTGCTTCCTTTTCTTCCAGCTGATGGCTTAGGTCCACTTCCTTTGAAATGTTTCGAGCCACTGCAATCACTAATTTCTGATCCGGTAATTCAACGATTTTGGTACTTACCAGTGCATGTCGTTCACTTCCGTCTTTATGAGAGAAAATAAGGTTGAAGTCTTGCAAATCTCTATGTTCTTGCAGCGCAATTTGCAAGTCTTTAATGCCTTGTCCTTCTTTGAGCATCTTGACATCAAAAGAAGACTGACCAACAATTTCTTCATCGGTATAGCCGGTTAGTCTGAGGAATTCGCTATTCGCATCAAGGATGTCTCCGGTATAGTAATCGGTTACTAGAATGGGGTCCGGGCTGGTGCTGAATAAATTTTTATAAATCTTCTCACTTCGGGCTAAATCAGATTTGAGTTTTAAATTCTCCGATATATTACGGCTGATAAAAATCCAAAACGTACGTTTCTGTTCTTTTATTTTAGAAATACTGGACTCGATGGGCGTATAGAATTTTTCCTTATTGAGCAGCCGATATTGTGTGGTAATGGATTCCCCATAATCCATAGATTTGAGTTTTTGTTCTAACTCAAACTTGTCTTCAGGATGCACTAAAGAAAGGTAGTTACCATCTTTTATTTTTTGGGTATTCGCTTTACCAAGGAAGGAAGAGGAAGAAGCGGAACTATGAACGACTTTAAAGCTATAGTCAAATAAGATGACCATATCCTTTATATTTTCATAAATCAAGCGCTGCACAAACTGTTCTTTTTCGAGTCGGGTCTGTGCCTTTATAAGCTCTGTCCGTTCATATCCAATACATAGTATTTCCTTGGGCTCTTCGTTGGCATCAAATAGTGCTTTAAATTCCCATGTAGTAGTAATGATGCCCTCTCCGGTGGGAGAAGGTTTGTCGAGGTCAATATTTACAATCTGCCCCGGATTGCTCAAGCACCTCTCTACGGCTTCAAATGTTTTTTTATGATCCTTAGGAAGAATGTGTTCCATAGAATTTACCCCTATGACATTTTGATGGGGCTGTATAAAAGTATCCAAGAAACTTTGGTTACAGTATGTATATCTTCCTTCGGTGTCTGTTCTTACCACATAGGCTTTGATGGTGTCTAGAAAACCTCTTAGATCATACAGTGGCTCCTGATTTTCGGAGATGACATCTGCAGTTGTGGAACTCTTAACCTGATGCGCTAAATGAATGTACTTTTTAGGGGACGATTGGAAGGTTGCAAAACTCAATAGGCAGGCCTCCGCAGGCAGTTGGATGGAAGATGTTTGAGGGCCTGAATATTGAATAATGAGCTTAAAACAATTTTGACTATACAAAACTGTGTCAGGTAGGTCCAAGAGCTTATCCGCATCTACAACTAAGACAGAATGGGCTTTTGACTTGGAAAGAGCCATCAAGGAAGAGGCCTCCTTATGTACCTCCAGATCTAATGAATTGTCTGATGACAATAATTCCAGACAATCTTTCTGATTTCCAAAATAATGTATCATAAAGCATAGGAGTGTACCTCCAAGTTACGCAATTATCTCATAAAAGGATTTGAATATTTTTCATCCGTTAAGACTTTGTAATCTGTAAGGGTATGTAAAAAATCAATAAGTGCAGATTTGTCCTCCGGAGATAAATTGAGGCGAATAGGCTTGCCTTCGCCATCTTTTAAAGGTGCAGATAATTGAGGATGAGCTTGAATCCCATTATTATAGTGATCGATAACCTCCTCTAAAGACTGCAAACTTCCATTATGCATATAGGGAGCTGTAAGAGCAATGTCTCTTAAACTAGGTACCTTGAAAGCTCCTATCATCTGAGGATCTTCGGGGAAAGTTTCAAAAGCTCCTTTATCCTGTCCTGAGTCCAATTTTAGCCCATTATTAAAGGGCCCTGGATTTGCATTGGTGAAAGCCTCAGTATTGTGGCAAGCAATACATCCTGCGCCCCCCAGGCTTACAGGTTTTAAAAATAATTCTTTGCCTCTGTTTTCTGATTCCGTAAAATTTGGAAATGGGTGTAATACCCTTTCTACCTGAGCTCTGCCCTGATCATATTTAGATTCGAAACTCACAATGGAACGGACAAATTGGGCAATCGCTTTGGAAATCCGTTCTTCCTTGATTTCATCTGATCCAAAGGCTTGGATAAATAATGAGTCATAATAGGGCAGTCGCTCGATAATTTCCTTCAGTTCTTCAAGGCTTAAGCCCATCTCGATAGGGTCTTGGAAAGGTTCCAATACTTGCTCTTCCAAAGTAGTGGCTCTTTCATCCCAAAAGAATCTTCCTCTCTGATAGAACCGTGCATTAACAAGGTTCATGGAGTGTCTGGGTGTCAAGTCTCCATTAAAACCTATTGAAAACTGAGCATCATCGCTAAACCCCAGGGCTTGCTTGTGGCAGCTCGCGCAGGAGATGGTTCCATTCCGGCTGAGGTTGGTATCATAAAACAGTACACGACCTAGTGTCGCCCCTTCATCTGTTATAGGATTATCCAAGGGGGTATTATCTATGTCCGTTACTGAATTTGGGAACGGTCCGGGAACATAAGTAGTAAAATGCTCAGGTAACTCAATATCTGCGTATTCAAAGAGCTCATGAGGTAATTCGGGCGGAGATGGATTTAAATGATCAAAAATGGATGGATTTTCAGCTGCATCATTACAAGCTAAGAAAGTAATAAGAAAGGCACTTAAAATGAGCTTGAAAGCTTCAGTTTTTTTTCGACGACTTGGGGGCATATGATGGGATTAAAGTTGGTCCAATATGCGATCACGGCTCATATTTATGATTCTTTTTTTATACTCTTTTTCTGAGCTTTTGAATAGGTCGTATTCTTCGGAAGTCAATAAGCCGATAATCAACCCTAAAATAAAGTTTCTTAAGTTTTTATCCTTTTCAAAACTATTGTGCACAATTGCAGTTAATTCGCTTTCTGATTTATTAGATACTTTGACCTTATGGATTTTCAAGTATTGCTGGTAAACTTTTAGGAGTAAGTTATTTTGGTATTTTAGGATAGGACGCAAGACCTCGTTTTGGAAAAGTTCCACTTGTTTGGTTCCATCAGCTTTGGTAATTGACGCAATGTCAGGTCTGAGATCTTTTATGTTTTTTCTGAGCATAGACTTGATTTCCCCTTATCCCTGTTTTCTGACCCTTATTTAAAAAAGCCATAGAATACTAAAATAATGAAAAATTGTTCCCGCGAGCACAAAGCCATGCCAAATGGAGTGGTTGTAGGGTATTTTATGATTGGTATAGAAGATAGTACCCAAAGTATAGGCGAGCCCTCCTAAAAGTAAGAACCATAGGGTCGTGGCGTTACTTAATTGGATAAAGCTACTGATATCAAAAAGAATGAACCACCCCATAAATAAGTAGAGCATTAAGCTGAACCATTTATACCTGTTCAAAAAGAAAATTTTGTAAAGTGTTCCTAAAAATGCGAGTATCCAAACTGCGGTGAGAATGAAAAACCCAGAGTTTTGTTCGAGCACAATGAGTGTAAAAGGCGTATAAGTGCCGGCAATCAAATAGTAGATGGCAATATGATCAAACCGCTGCAGCGCTAAAGAATCTTCCTTTTTGCGGAAGCTATACAAGTGATACACTGTGGAGGCGGTATATAATAGAATCATGCTCAGGGAAAAGCATATGATGGCAGCCAAATGCAATGAGGATTCTTTTTGGAAAGCCAAATAGATTAAATAAGTAGCACCCAATACACTTAATAGAACTCCTAGCGCGTGGGTCACAACATTCCAAAATTCTTCATTATTCAAATGTTTTCTCATATATATTGAACGCTGGATGCCTGAGTGAGTTGTTGCCTTATCCTAATTTTCTTTAAAGTACTTTTCAGGAAATAAGATTAATGTAAAGCTTTCTCTTATATTAGAAGATATATCTACTCCTAATTTTACAGCATGAGAGCGGCGCTTTATGTTTGGAAAAATGACGAATGGGTTTCTTTAAATGGAAACGGCCAAGGACAGTGCGATCTGGTTTTAATCAAAGGTCATAAAGAATTACTTCAGGATGCTCATTTGCGAAAATTATTAAAGGCGCAATTTGGGGAATCAGAAAAAGTATTCATTTCAACCTCAGGTGAGTTCGGGGACATGTATATTTCTGATCACGGAGCGATCGCTACGGCTCTTTTTTTTGATCATACAAGCCTACAAATTCAAATGGCCAATATTCAAGCGTATGCTGATTCAGAAGAATTGGGCGCTTCCTTGGGGGCTAAGCTTGCAATAAGAGATGACTTGAAATATGTCATGCTGCTTTCCGATGGAGCAGAGGTCAACGGAACGGCTCTTCTAAAAGGATTGTCCGGTGTTTTGCCGGATCGTATCCTCATAACCGGTGGTATGGCAGGGGATATGTATGAATTTACTTCTACGATTATTGGTCATAATGACATTATAGGGCCCGGCAATTGCGCACTGATAGGCTTTTATAATGAGTCTTTAAAAGTGAGTCATGGCTCATTTGGGGGATGGCAAAATTTTGGTCCACTCAAGCGAGTGACCCGATCCGCAAATAACGTTTTGTTTGAAATTGATGATCATAATGCTTTGGAGCTATATAAAAAATATCTCGGACCCTATGCTGATGAATTGCCTGGTTCTGCTTTGTTGTTTCCTTTGTCCGTTGAATTGGAGGATGGGGAACAAGTGGTAAGGACAATCTTGTCTATAGATGAAGAAGAGGGTAGTATGACTTTCGCAGGTGATATCCCTCAAGGAGCAAAAGTGCGATTCATGCGCGCAAATATTGATCGCTTGGTGGAGGCTTCTACAAGAGCCGCTGTTCAAGCTACCAGCAATTCCTCTTTTCATCCTCAATGGGCCTTTGGGGTAAGTTGTGTGGGGCGAAAACTGGTTTTAAAACATAGGGTAGATGAAGAGATAGAAGCGCTGAAGCAAGTTTTGCCTGATGATTGCCCTGTGAGTGGATTTTATTCGTATGGAGAGCTTTCTCCTGTTGAACACAGACAGCACTGTGTCTTACAGAATCAAACGATGACGGTTACTTTGTTTGCAGAATGAAAGAGCAAGTCACATATCATCCTTTATTATTGAAACAGCTTAATAAATATTTGGGTGAGGCTGAGGCTCTTCCAGAGGAACTTGAAAGCTTTTTGCAAGCTGTTAATGACTCCTATTTTGCTTATGAAAGGGACAATAAGCTTCATGAGCATGCCTTTGCGCTGGCGGAACAAGAGTATGAGGAAATCAATCAAAGGCTAGGGAATGAAATTGAAAGAAGGGATAAAGCTGAGCAATATTCTGCTGCAAAAAATGTGTTTCTAGCCAATATCAGTCATGAAATTCGCACTCCGATGAACGCGATTTTGGGTTTGGTCAGGCAGTTACTCAAAATGGATATCCCGGATAAAGTTGAAGAATTGTTGTGGGTGGTAGAGGATGCAAGTGACCATTTGCTAGGATTGCTGAATGACTTATTGGATGTTTCGAAGATAGAGTCGGGTAAAATTGAATTAGAAAATGTAGATTTTGACCTTATTCATACCATACAGCATTCTCTGAGTATTTTCAGACTTAAAGCAGAGGAAAAAGGTCTCTCGTTAAAAACCTCATTGCCCGTAGATCAGCCAATTTGGGTACAGGGCGATGCTTTTCGTTTTAAGCAAGTACTCATCAACTTATTGAGTAACGCGATCAAGTTTACCGATAAAGGAATCGTTCAATTAAAGCTGGATGATCTGCAAGAATCAGAGGATACCATCCATTTCATCTTATCTGTTTCAGATACGGGTAAAGGGATGAGTCAACGCTTTCAGAAAGAATTATTTCAAAGGTTTACGCAAGAAGATATTAGTTCTGTGCGAAAAGTTGGGGGCACAGGTCTGGGCATGACGATTACTCGTGAAATAATATACCTGATGGGTGGGGAAATCAGAGTAGATAGCGCATTGGGTCAAGGATCTACCTTCACTATTGATTTGGAATTACCTAAAGGCAATCCATCGACAGGATCCGATGCTCAACAATCCAAATGGAGTAAAATGGATCTGCTCAAGCACAAAAGTATTCTCATTGCGGAAGATAATGCCTGGAATCAAAAAGTCTTGGAACTTTTATTGGATAAAATGAGTGCTCAATATGACATTGTATCGAATGGCCAGGAGGCTATTGAGGCCTTAAGCAGGCAGGAATATGATTTGGTTCTTATGGACGTACAGATGCCGGTCATGGACGGATATTCTGCCTCTCAGAAGATAAGAACGGAATTGCATGACCAAACTCCGATTATTGCATTGACCGCAAGTGCGCAGAGAGGAGAACGCGAAAAGTGCATTCGATTTGGAATGAATGATTATTTATCAAAACCATTCACAGAAGAAGAGCTGAAAGCCACTATTTTTAAGAATATTTCATTAGATTCAAACTCAACAGAAGAAAAACCCTTAAGAGCGATGGAACAAAGTGAAGCATTATATGACCTTCAATCGATAAGAGAATTGGCAGATGGGGATGAAGATTTTATCGAAACCATGGTGGAAATGTTCAAAGAGGAGTCGGGCAAAATGCTGGATGAAATGAAAAGTGCATTGGCTGAGGCGAATATTGATCAAGTGGGAAAGGTGGCACATAAATTGAAGCCTACCATAGACCAGTTTGGGATCTCAAGCTTGCAAGAAGAGGTCAGGGAAATAGAGAAATATGATCGACAGGGCTCTTTGGAAGCACTCAAAGAGAAAGTAGATTCCTTTGACCAACAATTGCGAGCCATTGCATCTGAAATGACGGTATAAGTCTTAATGTGGTGAATTTCAGCGATTTATGAACTAATGTATCATTTCGTTCGTTATATAGATGTATTTAGTCATAAAATAAGATATTTTGGAAAAGAAGCAATACATTGAAAAAGCCCTTAGTTGGGCAAGATCGAGGAGGATATCAAATATTAAAGCAAACCTAGAAGAACAGGAGATAGACAGGCCTAAATCCTTTGCCATGAAAGGCAAAGATAAATCTCTGGTGCCTGATATAACAGGAAATAAGTTGAGCAAGAAAATTTACGTTGAAGTTGCCTTAAAAGCAGAGAAAGTTCAAAAGGTAGTTTCAAAATGGAAATTGTTAAGTACCCTTGCTGCACGAAAAGGAGGGAAGCTATTCTTACTAGCGCCAAGAGGGCATAAAGCATTTGCGGAACGAATTTTAAAAAAATACGACTTGCCTAATGCTCAGGTCATAGCGCTTCACTGATCTAAATCCTTATTATCCGGTGAATAACTATTCCTCTGACGGCTGATCAAAGCGACAAATAATACTAAAAAGGACCCTATTAGTATAAGTGAGGTGATACTACTGCCAAATTCGAATCCCTTTGGAATGCCATTTAAATAAAAAGTACCCCATTTATAACTAATAGACCAATCCTCTTGATCAGCCGGATTAAAGCTGATCCATGCGAAAGTAATTCCCAATAAATTGACGAATTGCCAAAAAAGGAATGTGCCAATAAGAGCCTTGATGAAAGGTATACGCATCTTTCTTGTTTTGGGTGCTGATTCAAATTAGGGATTTTCAGTCGAATGCACAATTTATTGCTGGGCGATAAGTAATGGAAATGATACATTTGCTGAGAATTTGTTTACAATGAGTAAAAAGACAGTTTTTTCAGGTATTCAGCCTACGGGGAGCGTTCATTTTGGTAATTATTTTGGGGCCTTGGCCAATTGGGTAGAAATGCAACAGCATTATAATTGCTATTTCTGCATTGTGAATTATCACGCAATGACTATGCCTTATCAACCGAAAAAGTTACTAGAGCATACTTGGCAGATGGCGATTGATATGTTATCCATTGGCATTCAGCCGGAACACCTTTTTTTACAGTCTTTGGTACCTGAACATACTGAATTGAATTGGATTTTGAATTGTTTTACTTCTTATGGACAGCTAGGTAGAATGACTCAATTCAAGGATAAGAGCCAACAATCTTCTACTGCTTCCGAAGGTTTTATCAGTGCCGGACTCTTTGATTATCCGGTTTTGCAAACTGCAGATATTCTCTTGTATAAAGCAGACTTAGTGCCTGTCGGAAAAGATCAGGATCAACACTTAGAACTTACCCGCGATATTGCGCAAAGATTTAATCAACAATTAGGCAAGGAGTATTTTGCGCTTCCGGAAGCAACCTACACCGAAGCGCCTAAAATTCTATCTACGGCTGATCCATCCAGAAAAATGTCCAAAAGTGCCGGGGAAAAGCATTTTATTTCCCTTTTCGAAACTGAAAAACGGATTGAGAAACAAATAAAATCTGCTGTTACGGATACGGGAGAGGTATCTGATACAATGAGTCCGGGAGTTGAAAACCTATTTACGCTTTTACGTATGGCCGGAGGTCACGAAGCTCACGAATCATTAATGCAGGACCATGCATCCGGAAGCCTAAAATATGTCGACTTAAAACAAGCAACTTCAGACGCACTGATAGACTTCAATAAACCCATCATTGAAAAACGGTCAGAATTAATGGCTGACCGCAAGAAGGTAAAAGATCAAATCAAACAATCTTCTTACGAAATCCGAAAAGTGGCGCAGGAAACTATCAAAGAGGTAAAGCAACTTGCGGGTCTGCCGAATGTTCGTTTTACTTAAGTTTGATTTCTTTAAATCGCTCACTTACGATGATATAAGGTTTTCCTTCTTCTGTAAGCAGATGTTCAAAATTACTTTCTGTTTCGTCTACCGTAATGCTAGATGGTGTAAAGGGTAGTCCATGGAGAATGATTTTATAACTATCGTAAGACGGCTGGTATTCCCCCGATCGATGTTGAAGAATTCTGACTTGTTCTGATTGTCCATCTACTTTGAAAACCTTTTCATTAAAATAGCCTCGTTTATAATCATATCCATCCCCACGATCTTCATAGAGAAAGTTTTCTTCACGTCCGGATGTATAGTATACATGTATATCCAATTGCGTGATTTTTTTCTCTCCAACATACTGTTGTGTGGGATACATAGGGATAACGCTTCCGGGCTTTACAAAGAGCGGGATTTGGTGTAAACCACATTTTACCCAAACTTCTTTCTTGCCTTCCACGATGGAATCATCCCATAAAGAATACCAAGGACCTTCCGGCAAATAGACTCTTCTGCCTTCTGCTCCGGCTTGTAAAACAGGACATACCAAGAGGCGGTCACCTATCATAAATTCATCTTCTCTGTAATAGGTATCCGGATCATGAATGTCTAAAAAGGAGATCGGCCTCAGAATGGGCGTCCCTCTTTTTACATATTGATAAAAGGTGGTATATAAATAGGGAAGTAATTGATATCTAAGGTTGATAAAGGAACGTACAATCGATAGAGCTTCTTCACCAAATGACCAGGGCTCCTGATTCCCATGATCTCCTGAACTATGTGTTCTCATGAAAGGGTGGAAAGTAGCTAATTGTTCCCAACGGATATATAGCTCTGAATTGGGATGTTCAATGAATCCACCTATGTCTGAGCCTGCAAATGAGAAGCCGGATATTGCGAGTCTTTGGCACTGAAGATTGGCAATATGTAAATGTTCCCAGCTTGCAATATTATCTCCTGTCCACACAGAACTATACCGCTGCCCTCCGGAGTATGTAGAACGAGTAATGATGAAGGGCCTATTGGGATAGGACGATTGCTTGACTCCATCATAGGTCGCTCTGGACATTTGCATTCCATAAATGTTGTGCGCTTTTCTGTGACTGCAAAAATGCCCATCATAATTGTGTCGAACGTCGTCAGGGAAGGTCTTGGAGGGTGTTTCGAAAATTGCGGGTTCATTCATGTCATTCCAAACTCCTTTAATACCTACATCCTCAATTAACTCCTGAAATAAACCTGCCCACCATTTTCGAACTTCAGGATTAGTGAAATCGGGAAAGTAACATTCGCCCGGCCAAACTTTTCCTTTCATATAAGGACCATCGGCTCTTTTACAGAAATATCCTTTTTCAAACCCTTCCTTAAAAACATCGTACTCAAGATCTACCTTAATTCCGGGATCGATGATGACAATGGTTTTAAAACCATCTTCTGCTAAATCAGCAACCATTTTTTTGGGTTCAGGAAATTTTTCCTGGTCCCAGGTGAAACAGCGGAATCCGTCCATATAATCAATGTCGAGATAGATGGCATCGCAAGGAATAGCTCTCTTTCTAAATTCCTGTGTCACCATTCTCACTTCAGATTCCGGATAATAGCTCCACTTGCATTGATGATAGCCTAAAGCCCATAAAGGAGGCAATTCAGGTCTACCTGTCAACCTGGTGTAGCGTTCTGTTACTTTTAAAGGATTGGAACCATAAATGAAATAGTAATTCAATTCTCCTCCTTGAGCCCAAAAGGATGTAACAGATTTGCGCTCACTGGCAAAGTCAAAAAAGCTTTTAAAGGTGTTATCGAAAAAAATCCCATAACACAATTGTCGATGCATCCCAATGTAAACAGGGATATTCTTGTACAAAGGATCTGTGTCTTTATGATAACCATATTCATCTGTACCCCATATGGTAAATCTTTTATCCCGAAGGTTGAATTGCACAGGTTTGTCACCCAAGCCATAAAAGTGCTCACCGTTCAGAGCTCTTTTGGTCATTTTTACAATATTCCCTCCATATTCAGGGTGTGGCTCCCAATGAAATCCTAATTCATCCTGATTGAGCAATTGTCCCTCTTGATTGTAAATGCTTTTTCTCAATCCGGAGCGATCAATCTTACAGGACATTTTGGGTGTTTTAATCCAAATGGCATCCTTTTTTTCTTCCAAGTTGATTTCATTATATCCTCTGCTATATCCTTCATCTATGGCATATGAAAAGTCAGCCTCAAAGAAGCCGTCAGTTGCATAGGTAAAGCGGAATACATGGTCTGTAATGACTTGTACCCTGAGACATACGCCATTATGGGCATAGCAGTAAATCGTATCACCCTTTTGCTCAAAGCTCAATAAAAAATCCGGGTGATAATTCTGTTGGATGATGTTTGCTCCTTCCATTTAACATTAAAATAATTTGGACAATTCAAGCCTTATTGTAAACTTTACACTAAGTTACTAAAAAATCAATTATGAGCATTCAAAAACGTTACCTTAAAAGCAAGCCCATTTGCAAAACAACCTTTCGTTTGAAGCCGGAGGAAGGTGTAAGCTTCGATGATACGGCTATAGCCGGTACCTTTAACGATTGGACTCCTGAACCCATGAAAGGGCTTAAAGATGGGAGCTTCAAAATTGAATTTGACCTGGAACAAGGCAAAACCTATGAGTTCAGATATGTGATTGGCGCAGAAAAATGGGTAAATGACGAGGAAGCGGATGCATATGTTCCGAATAATATAGACGGCGACAATAGTGTAGTTCATTGTTAAGCCGCATTAAGATGTTCTTTTGTTTAGTGTTCTATAGGGACGAATAGTGTAAACTGTTTGTCCCTTTTTTATGGTATGGGTAAACCCATGACAAAAAAGTTATCATTAATGATGATTTGATTTCTTGTTTCGTCTATAACCGGAACCGTTCGAAAACCTAAAAATGAGTTTTGCATCATCTGAGCGCTTGGCGAAAAGTCGTTGAGGATAACTTGACCATCATTGGCCTGTATACAGTTGAATTTTGATTCAGATGTGAAATATATTTTCCCATCATGATACATCATCTTCGAAGGGTTGCGGAATGACTGCTCATCGTCTCCAATTTTCCATCTTGTATTTCCGGTCGAAGTCTCTAATGCATATAAGTGTTGATCTTCCGTATTAACTATGAGGAGATCATTCACCACCAGAAGATTGCAGGTTTGACTGATTTGATCTATCCTCTTGCGCCAGAGTTCGCTTCCATCGGTTTGACTTAGGCAAATCACTTCTGTACCGGTTTGTAGAAAAACCCTGCCATTGGCGTAAGCCATATCACCTTTCACAAAACCTGCACCTTTTGCTACTTCGGAGACACTCCAAATTTCTGATCCGGAATCCAAGCTGAACGCATGAACATCCAATCTTGCTTGATTCATGCTGTTTAGTCCATGAACTTGTGCATAGAGTACTTGATTTTCCGCATTGAAGGTGAGGCATCCAAAGGTAGGATGGAAGCCATCGTAGGTCTCACGATCCTTAGATAAATAATTTCTGATGACATTTCCCGTAAGGGGAGAAAGTTCAACTAATTCAGCTCTTCTTGGGTTCCCGGAAGGAGTGGGGCCAAACTGATGTATGATAAAAAATCGATCCTCGAACACCCAAGAAGGGTCCTCGCCGAATTCAGGTGACTCATAATTATTTTGCAGTCGACCCTCATCCCCATCATAGACAAAAGTTGATGTATTGGCATGCAATAAAAAATGTCGCCGGTCTATGATGTGTGGACCTGAAGTAAAAGTGCTGATATTGATAGGGTAGTTGTCCTCATGCAATAACAATCCGTCTTCAGGATTCAGCATCCTCACTCTTAGGTAGGGGGATACTCTTTCACTTTGAGTAATTAATTGATCATTGATAATGCCCATGTAAGGGCTATTGTCTCTCAGGGTGTCCGGATTGAGGGGAGCGCTCCACAAAGGTTTCAATGAAGATGGAAAGCTATCGATTCCCGGCATAGGGGGAGGAGGACTGACCATGAGATCTTTACTACAACTGATAAATACAATAAAGCAAAGGAAAAGAGGTATGAGTAATTTCATAAAATATAAATTGAAGCTCTAAAGTATCAATTTAGTTTCAGAAATCCTTTCCGTAAGAAACGGTCTTGTGTTTGTAGTTCCAGTAGATAGTAACCCGCCGGCCATTTTCCTATAAATATAGGACCCGCCCAATTTGTGCCCTTTTGCAGCAGCAACCCTTGGCTGTTTTTGATAGTCCATTCAGAAATATGGGGTAGGTCAGGAGATTTCAAATCAATCCAATCGGATGCAGGATTAGGGTAGAGCAAGGCAGAGAATCGGTTTGCTTTCTGTTGCGTAGATACAGTTTGACTACAAGCATCGATATGAGCGACGATCGCACGATATTTGGGTGCTTGCTCGTAGGGTGGAAATTCATAGAATTGAGAACTGAGTGCGCCAAAATTTCCGTAGGCTCCTTGATTGGGGTCCTCCCATAGAGGAGCGATAAAACTAAAATGCATCAATAAAGAAGGTTCTGCACTTAGTTGAGCAAGTGTGTCAAACAGCTCTTGATAAAGTTGATACATCAATGGGGACTCCTGTGCAGCCATCAGTGCAGGATTGTAATCCTGAATCGTTCCCCAGGGTTGAGGCGTGAAATGCTGCCCTCCTTCATAAAAAACCAGCTTCTTCCCTTTACGTGCAGCCAGATCTGCGTGGGCGTTCCACCCTTGAAGAACGTAATTTGAAGGATGGAATGAATAATTTCTTGCACCCTCAATCACATCTGCGGGTGTTGCTTGCGACCCTAAGAGGGCCAATTGGTCTGCATCAATAGATAGGTAGGCTGCAGGAGATATTGCGTCGATAAGATGGTCTTTCCCCGAGGATTCTATCTGACGATAAATTCGATCTCCGATATCAAACCATCCATGCTGTGTACCTAAGACTCTTATTAAACGATCTTCTTGTCCCTCAAATTCCTCGGTCCACCATTGCATTACTTGAGCAATTCTAGGACCAAGTCTTTCCGGCCATTCAAGGTTTTGGTCTAAACTATCCAAGCCGTAATGTGCCTGGGTGAAAATCCAATTCCAGACTTCATTAGAATACTCTACATATAAATGTAGAGAAGGGTCTAATTCATTTCTAAAAAGACGCGCTACATTACGAACATAGTCTTCGGAAGCTCTATGGGGCACACATACCCAGGCATCAGCTTGTTTGTAATTACAGATATCTATCATCGTTTCATAAGGGACGCCTTTAATAGTAAAGGTGAAATCATCCTCCGTAGGACGATCCTCCCACTTGGACAAGGTAGAGTTGTTGGTAGCGCCCCAGTCCATGAATCTCAATTGTTGAAAGGGTTCTAGCTTCTCTAACCAGGACTCCGTCCAGGGGTGCTCCTGATAATTCATTTCAGTTCCGGGCAATAGAAATCTGATATTTCGGATGTGATCAGAAGCTTCGCTGCGAAGGATCTCCATGGCCATAATTCCTGAGGCATCCAACCCCCCGGTCACGGCAACCTCTATTCTACCTTCTTCCTGTCTGAGTATTTGTGCATCTCCCCAGAAGTCAATTTCTCCTTTTCCATCATAAAGTAAGACATAGACTCCGGAAGGCAGCTGTCGGGTATTAGCCCAAACAGTGCGTAGGACCTGAACGGTATCGGCTTGAGGTAGATCAAAGGGTACTTGGAGAGGATACCCCTGATCATCTCTGGGGATTAGGTCAGTAAACTCTGTACTCCACGGATCCCAGGGCACCCCAGCTGACCAATCCGGGTGATTGTGGGTAATCCAGTCTCTGGCGTTTTTGAAAATATTTACAAAAGGGTATTCACTTCCATAATCAGTGACTCCGGCCAAGTTCGTACCGATTCGAAGGCTACAACTATCCTGTCCGTACGTTGGAATACTGAATAGAAACACTAAAGAAAAAAGCCAAAACTTCATTACAGGAGATTTAGAAGTAAGAGCTTGTAAGGTATCAAATAGCTGCCTTCTATTGGATGCATTGTAGAAAAACGGCACCCAAAGGTGGGAGTGTGATCTCTTGGGTTACCAGTTCTCCCAGTTTTGGACCGGCATTGCTTCCTCCCCATTCTCTATGGTCGGAGTTGAAAATGCACTCAAATTGTCCCTCCGGAGTATAGAAAGTGGGATACACATTGGGTGTAAAATTTAGATAGATTAAGATGCGCTCTGTTTTTGATGTTCTCCAAAACGAAATGACAGACTGATCGGCATTCCCATAATCTAACCATGCAAATCCCTTGCTGCTGTAATTCATCTCATGTAGGCCTTTATGTGTTCTGTACAGCCTATTGAGTTCGGCTACCAAACCCTTTGTCTTATTATGTGGGTCGCTTTCCAGCAAATGCCAATCCAGAGAATATTGGTGATTCCATTCTTTCCTCTGGGCAAATTCCTGTCCCATGAACAACAATTTGGATCCCGGATGTGCATACATATATGCATAGAGTAACCTTAGATTGGCAAATTGCTGCCAATCGTCACCGGGCATGCGTTCCAGGAGTGATCCCTTGCCGTGAACCACTTCATCATGTGAAAAGGGTAAGGTAAATTGTTCACTAAATGCATAGGTCAAACTAAAAGTGATTTCTCCATGGTGGTATTTTCGATAGATGGGATCGTTCTTAAAATATTCTAAGGTGTCATTCATCCATCCCATCATCCATTTTAGGCCGAAGCCTAGTCCACCCTCATGCACGGGCCTTGTCACGCCTGAAAATGAAGTCGACTCCTCTGCTATCATCTGAATGTCTGGATGGTGTTGGTAGAGGTGCGTATTAAGATCTTTGATGAAGTCAATAGCAGCTAGATTTTCCCTTCCCCCAAATGCATTGGGTTCCCACTCTCCATCGTTACGGCTATAATCCAGATATAACATAGATGCTACCGCATCCACACGAAGTCCGTCTACTTTGTACTGGTCCAGCCAAAAATACGCATTCGATAAAAGAAAGGATCTGACTTCGGGGCGTTCATAATTGAAAATTAAACTTTTCCAGTCAGGATGATACCCCTTCCGTCTGTCCGGATGTTCATACAAATGCGACCCATCGAAAAGACCTAGACCATGGGCATCTGAAGGGAAATGGGCAGGTACCCAGTCTAAAATCACTCCGATTCCTTCCTCATGGAATGCTTCTACCAACTGCCGAAACCCATCTGCGTCACCGAACCTTGAAGTAGGCGCAAAATACCCGGTAATTTGGTATCCCCAACTCGGATCAAAGGGATACTCCATCACAGGCATGAGCTCAACATGTGTAAATCCCATTTCTTTCACATAGGGTACGAGCTCCTCCATTAATTCCGAATAGTAGAGGGGCCGATTATCATCTAAGGTACGCTTCCATGATGCGAGATGCACTTCATAAACGGACATTGCTTGATCAAAAGCATTGATTTTTTTACGCCTTTCGGCGAAAGAGTCTCCTGTTCTATCTTTGAGAGGAGCAGCGACTACAGAAGCTGTTTTCGGAGGGTGTTCGCATTGACGGGCAAATGGATCTGCTTTCTCAAAAATACCCTGTACGTTTTGATTATAAATCTTGAACTTGTAAAGATCTCCTTCTCTCACATGGGGAATAAACCCCTCCCATATACCGGAAGAGTCCCATCGGACAAATAGCTCATAAGCATGACCATTCCACTGGTTGAACGATCCAATAACTTCCACCTTGTCAGCAGAGGGCGCCCAAACGGCAAAATATGCCCCTTTTACACCTTCATGTTCCATAAGATGGGCACCCATTTTTTGCCATAGATTCATGTGTTTCCCTGCTCGAAAGAGGTAGACATCTTCTTCTGTGAAACGCGGGCAAACCTGGCTGATCATTTTCATATTTAGTGCGTATATAATTCAAGAATACGATCTATTCCCCTTAATGGGATGATGGCCCAGGACGGACGACCATTGAGCTCATACCCTAATTCGTATATGGCTTTTTCTAGTAAATTATACTTCAAAAGGTATTCAATTTCTTTGCGATACCCTATATCCAGTTGATTTTCAAATGCCTCTTGCGTGTACGTATGTAAGAAGATGGCGGTGATATATTGGTAATATAATTCACCCCAATCATAATAGAATGATTTCTTTTCTTTCAGTTCCGGGTGACCAAATATGGTGGCATAGATGGCATAATGAAAAGAGCGCAGCATACCTGCCACATCTTTCAAGGGACTTTGTTTTACCTTCCGATCTCTAATTGTACTTTCCGGTTCGCCCTCAAAATCTAGAATGATAAAATCATCGTCTTGAACTAATACTTGTCCGAGATGATAGTCCCCATGTATCCTAATTCTTTTACTGCTCAAGCGTGTTTCATCAAAGGCTAAGATAATGTTGAGGATATGATCCTTGTGATCATCAAATCTCTGAGCATACTCTTTTGCCAGAGGGAGGAGCTTCTCTTTATTTTCTGCCAGTAAGTGATAGCGTGCTTCAAATTGGAAAACCAATCGGTTTTTCAGCCAGACGGAATAATCCGGGTTGAAATTGATGGGTTTAAACCTTAAGTCCAGTGGTTCCTGGCTTAAAGCAATGTGCATTTCTGCTGTTCTGCATGCTAATAATTGGATGGACGATATTACTTCTGCACCTATAAGTTGATAAATGGGAGCAGGGATTTCTGAGGTTGCAATTACTTTCAGGAGGGGAGGAGCCTCAAAGTGATCAGCAGACTTTTTGGAGGCTTGCACTTTTTCAAAAAATGCCTCCACTTGATCCAACATCCATGACCATGCTTCTCCCTTATTTTCCACTTTTTCCTGAATTAAGGCAACCGACACCTCATAAGTATCTCGAAAATTCCAGCTCATATGACCTGCGTACTTGGGGGCATGCTGAAATCTATCTTTTGCCGAAAGGAATAAGTTTAGTTCAAGATCCGGATTAGGGTCTCTGAATAGTCTCCGGTAAAATTTCAGATAGAATCGATTATTGTAAATGATGGTGGTATTGCTTTGCTCAATGTTCAAAACTTTTCCCTCCACTTCAGGACCATTCATATAGAAGTCACGCACCGCCGGGCTGATTTGAGTCACTAATTCAGACGCTCCCATCTGTAGGTTTTGCTCTTGAATCATGAATTCCAATAAGTGTCTTCTGAAGGTTGGATCAAAAAGCCCATCAATCAAAGTTCCCTCAACATCCTTTGTGCTAAGCTTTAAGATATGAGCTTTCGAAGGGATGCTGTCCAAATCGAGTGAGTATATGGCTAAGGGCATGAGATAATGCTGAACAAAGCTTTCGCGAAACAGAATCTCAATATGTAGTATGTAGTGGGTGTAGACCTCTTTAGTGAATTTTTGGCGATCGAGAATGGAAACCTTTTTAATAGTACTTGCTTTTCCTCCATACCATCTACACCCGGGGACATAATCAGGCAATATCTCCTCTGTCAGGAATTTTTCGAAGGAATCATCTTCTAAGATGGTATTCCAGGTATGAGGGCTGGAGAACGTTTTCATGCATTCAAAACTTTAAACAGATGAAAGGTTTGTTCCGGCGCAAGAGATATATAATTCCATTCTTTATGCCACTCATAAGTTCTTCCGTCCAGAATATCTTCTAAATGGAGCATATTTCCTTGTGCTTTTCCGAGATCGCCCAAGGGCGCTTGTACCCATCCGCTCTGCCTTTGATTCGGATCCAGATTGACACATAGGATGAAATGCTCCTCGGCCTGACGATCATATTTATAAAAAGTGAAAAGCGCATCATTCTCGCAAGAGAGGTGTTTGTAGTTATGGAGTTGTTGAAAAGCAAGATTTTGATTTCGAATGTGATTGACCTGGGTCATTAAAGCGGTCAATTCATTCCGTTCGTCCCAATTCCATTCTCTTATCTCATATTTTTCACTATTGAGAAACTCCTCTTTGCCTTCTACCGGGGCGCAGTCCATAAGTTCGAAGGCAGGCCCATAAACACCATAAGACGGACTCAAGGTGGCTGCCAGGAAGTAACGAATCTTGAACATGGCAAGATTCGCTTCTTGTAAGTTGAAAGGATTGATATCCGGAGTGGTCACCCAAAAGTTAGGTCTGAAATAGTCTTTGCCCGGCCCTTGGGTTAATTCCTCCATGTACTCCACCAATTCATGTTTGTAGTTTCTCCAGGTGAAATAAGTAACGGACTGTGAAAATCCAATTTTAGTCAATCGGTGCATCACCTTAGGTTTGGTAAATGCTTCTGCTAGAAATAAGGTATCCGGAAAGTCCTTTTGAACTTCTCGAATCAGAAATGCCCAAAAGTCAAAGGGCTTTGTATGTGGATTATCTACCCGGAATATGGTGACCCCTACGCTACACCAAAATTTCACAATATCCACTAATTCGTTCCAAAGGTTTTCCCAGTCCTCACATTCAAAATCAATGGGCAGGATATCCTGATATTTTTTAGGTGGATTCTCGGCGTATTGAATACTTCCATCAGGTCTCCATTTGAACCATTGGGGATGTTCTTTCACCCACGGATGATCAGGTGCACATTGAATCGCAAAATCAAAAGCGATTTCCATTCCTCTTTTTTGAGCTTCTTCTAGTAGCTCGCGGTATTCATCGAGGGTCCCTAATTGGGGGTGGGTAGCTCTGTGACCGCCTTCTTCAGAGCCTATTCCCCAGCAAGAGCCGACATCTTCAGGTAAAGCGGTAGTGCTGTTGTTTTTCCCTTTCCGATTTAATTTCCCAATGGGGTGAATAGGGGGGAGGTAAATGACATCAAAACCGAACTCTTGTATTCTATCTAACTGTTGGATGCAGTCTTTGAAAGTCCCATGTTGGCCTGCTGTTCCTGCAGAACGCGGAAAAAATTCATACCAGGCACTAAATAATGCTTTGGTGCGCTCGACTTGAACTAGGAGCGTCTGTTGATAATAGCTTGCATGTTTGCGACTAGGCATCTGCTTCAACAGATCTTCTAATACCTCTGACCCTATAAGATGAATCTTTTCATCAGTTACACCAGGTGCCTTGAAAATTTCTATCCATTTCTTAATTCCAGCCTTCCTTTCAGGACTGGCTGCTTCGATGCAGTCCTCAAGGAAAAGTGTAGCCTCAGATAGCTCTGATGTTATATCTTGTCCTGCTTTCCATTTTTTTCGAGTGCCGAATAGCCAATTCAGGGGGTGATCAATCCATGCTCTGGCGGAGAATTCATAGTCTTTTTTGTGTTCGATCTGAAAGTCTGCCGTATACTCATCATTCCCTTGATGGCTCATTTCTATCCATTGCCATTTTCGTTTACCCTTCTCTCTGAACAATAGTTCTACCCTAATTAAATCGTGACCATCAGCAAAAGCGTTCACTCGTACCTGCACTTTTTCACCGGGTACTTTTCGAATCGGGAAGGCACCGCAATCTATGGTCGGTTGTAAATCTTCCAGTATAACTCGTGACTGACTCATAGCAACACATCTTAGTTAGTGTCTAACTTACAATAATTCGGCCAATTATGGATATTCAATTTTGAAAGAAAACTTATATATAGACAATAAAAAAGGGGCTTTTCAGCCCCTTTAGATGTTTGATGGTTATGATTACAAGGTAGATCGAACGGCCTTCACCGGATAAGGGTTGTGCGGATCTATGTAGTCATATATATCTACTACTCCTTGTTCGTTGAGAATATTTATCAATGCATACGATGGACCTATCGAATAACCTTTATTCGCTAAAATTTTTGTCACAAAATTCTTCAAGCCAATGTAGCGCATATCCGTTTGCTGAACGATACTTTCGGTTTCTTTGAGCTCTCTGAGTATTTCAGCCTCGGTGATGATTTTCAGACTTTTTCTTGCAGGTGCTATTTCGTCAAATTGATCCCGGTTAAGCTGATCACTATTCATTCCCAGACTTGCCATTTCTTTGGATCCATCCAAGCTGTCTTCCTGATCAAAGTCATCTTCATGACCCATCACAAGATTTTTGGCTTGTTGAATCATACGCATTAAGGCTTCAAAAAGCTGTTCTGCGACAGATAAGTCGTTTGGATGAAGCAGTTGGTTTTGGATGACTTTTTTGTGGATGCCTACCAAAGTAGACCATTTCTCAGCGAAGAAATTCTTTTCAAATGCCTTTTGGAAAGGATGGACTTCCTCCCCTCTGAGTTCTTCCTGGAGATCAGCCAATTCATCCATTGTTTCAATATCCAGGACTCTCTCAGCGATAAAGGTTTCTAAAAAATATCGATTAGGCTGATCGACTATTTCTCCCAGCTCCTGAAGACTTAACATCTCAATATTGGTGTCCACTAGCTGTTGAAGTGAAGAAACTTGACTTTGTCTTTCTTCCACTTTGTTTTTATAGGTAGAAGGTGCACGAAGATCCCACCATTTGGGACCTGACTCAAAAGCATAATAGTTAACCAATAGCTTTCGCATAGCCCAATCTACCTTATGGATTAATGGTAATATTTGTAGTCCCAGATAGATGGATACATCGTCATTCAGCGTTTTCACATAGGTAGCTTTCAGGCTATGGGTCAACAAGCTTAACAATTTACCTCTTTGTTCGAGTAGGGTTTTTATATCGTCTGAATCCCCTTTAAGCGTATAGCCATTGTAGTCTTCTTCGTCTTCTTCGTAAAAAGACTGAATGCTTAACTCATAACCTTGATTCTTATGAACCAAGAGTTGGTCTTCTGTGCTGAATTCAAGCAGTAAAGACTCTGATGCAACCAGCGCGCGTTGAAAGATTTCAAGGCTGCTTAATTCTTGCTTTTTCTCTGCATCGATGACGAGAATTTCAAAATTGTACTTCATTTTGATAGATTAAGAATTTAAAAAAATAAAGACCGTAAATGCCAAAATGGCTCCCCTATTACGCGACTTTGATCAATATTGTTGTTGCTACAACAAACAATAAGCCAAAGGTATCATTTTACGATAAAAATTTTAACATTTTTCTATATAGTCACTGAATTGTCCGTTTTTCGGTTCAAAAGCCATCATTTTAGAACCATAATTTAATATCTCCCCTATTATCGTTGTAAGAGATGGTGATCTCTTCCATGGGTTCAATATCCTTTTGGGCGAGTATTTTTATTTCTTTGGATGTCCAATCCTGAAGGGTGTATGCATTAGCGTGCTCGCTGTGGTTGTATAGTGAACCCCACCCTAATGCAATTGCAGCCTTCTTCTCCCCAGAACCCCATAGGAAATAATAATCATGTAAATGGGTATTATGGATAACCGGTACCTCATGTTCCGGTAACAAGATGACAGGGCAAATCTCTATCAGATCTCCTGCTTGAATCTTTTTAGCTGTAAATACACCTCTGCCTTTGTTTGGACTCTCCTGTATAAATAGCCCCGGTATTTGAAGGCTCATGGGTTACACATCCACTTTTGCGTATTTGGCGTTCTTTTCAATGAACTCTCTTCGAGGAGGAACTTCATCACCCATAAGCATGCTGAAAACGCGATCTGCTTCCAAAGCATCATCAATCGTTACCCTGCGCAAAGTCCTGAAATCTGGATTCATGGTGGTATCCCACAATTGTTCCGCATTCATTTCTCCAAGCCCCTTGTATCGCTGAATTTTAACCGAACCTTCATTTCCATTAGATAATTCCAAGGTCACTTCTTTTCGTTCATCTTCTGTCCAGGCATATCGTTGTTTAGAACCTCGCTTTAAGAGATACAATGGAGGTGCAGCGATGTATACATACCCTTGCTCAATTAATGGTTTTAGGTATCTGAAGAAGAATGTAAGAATCAATGTTACAATGTGCGCGCCATCTACGTCGGCATCACACATAATCACGATTTTATGATAGCGTAATTTTGCAGTATTCAGGACGCGTTCTCCTTCATCATTCTCTTCGATACTGACACCCAAAGCGGTAAAAATATTCTTAATCTCTTCGTTCTCGTAAATCTTATGTTCCAGTGCTTTTTCGACATTGAGGATCTTCCCTCTCAGTGGTAAGATGGCCTGAAAATTTCTATCCCTGCCTTGTTTGGCGGTTCCTCCTGCAGAGTCACCCTCCACAAGGAATATTTCAGAAATTGAGGGGTCTTTACTAGAGCAATCGGACAATTTTCCGGGCAAACCTGTCCCGCTCAAGGGCGATTTACGCTGGACCATTTCTCTTGCCTTTCTGGCCGCGTGTCTTGCTGTAGCTGCCAGAACCACTTTGTCTATAATTCTTTTGGCACTATTTGGATTTTCTTCCAACCATATTTTAAGCACGTCCCCGACAACTCTCGAAACGATACCGTTCACTTCGGAATTACCTAATTCCCCTTTTGTCTGCCCTTTAAACTGGGGCTCAGGGACTTTGACGGACACAATAGCTGTCAGTCCTTCTCGGAAATCTTCACCGGAAATGCTGAATTTCAACTTTTTAAAGTGTCCATTATCCTCTCCGTATTGTTTGAAGACTCGATTGACCGCTCTTTTGAATCCACTTACGTGGGTTCCCCCTTCCCGGGTGTTAATATTGTTGACGAAAGAGAAAATATTTTCAGAGAAACTGGTATTGTACTGCAGGGCCACCTCTACTTCAACATTTTCTTCTTTTCCGGTAGCATAAATAGGCTTTTCAATTAAGGGTGTGCGACTCTCATCTAAAAAGCGCACGAACTCAGCCAATCCACCTTCTGAGTGAAAGGTTTCTGACCGGAAGCTGCCATCATCCTCTTTTTCTCGCTCATCTACCAACGTAAGGGTCATACCCGGATTCAGATAAGCCATTTCTCTCATTCGAGTGGCCAGAGTTTCATATTTGAAAACGGTAGTCTCAAAGATCTCAGGATCTGGATAGAAGGTGACTTTCGTACCAGTGATGTCGGTATCTCCGATTCTTTTAACGGGCTCCTCAGGTTTCCCCTGATGGTAAGTCTGTGTATAGACTCCTCCCTCTCTATGGACTTCAGCTACCAAAGTGCTAGAAAGCGCATTCACACAAGAGACACCCACACCATGCAATCCACCGGAGACTTTGTAGGTATCCTTATCAAATTTACCTCCGGCATGAAGTACGGTCATGACGACTTCAAGGGCCGATTTTTTGAGTTTCTCGTGTTGATCTACAGGAATTCCTCGACCATTATCTGTTATAGAGATAGAATGATCCGCGTGAATGACGGTATCTACCTGGTCACAATAACCCGCCATATGTTCATCGATGGAGTTATCAATCACCTCCCAAACCAGGTGGTGAAGCCCTTTCGCATCCGTAGATCCAATATACATTCCCGGCCGCTTTCTCACTGCTTCTAGTCCTTCAAGGGCGGTAATGTTTTTCGCTCCGTAATTATTAGATTGCTTATTTTCTTCTGCCATTTTATCGATCTTCTGAACAACTACTGCATCTTTGATGCCGCCTTACGGCAAATGAGTTTCCGTTGTCTTATTTACATCCTTCAAAGATACTAAAAACATATATGTTTCTAGCTATATGAGCCTTTGATTGATGGATAGAATAAAGCCTTTGAGTATATTTGAAACATGAGCTCTTCCAAAACCTGGACGATACATAAAGAATCAGAATGGCCTAACATTCTGCCGGAAATTCTTGAATTCACAAAAGGGTATCAGCAATGGCAGTTAGCGGGGCAAATGGGAGCGGGGAAAACTACTTTTGTGGGGGCCTTGGGTCGATATCTAGGTTTTTCGGAAGTAAGCAGTCCTACTTTTTCCATTGTGAATGAATATCCAATCAATAATGACAAGATCGAGCTTGAGCGTATTTTCCATATTGATTTGTATCGTTTGGAGCCGGAAGAATTAGAGGAGGTAGGCTTTGAAGAATATTTGTATGATTTGAATGCTTTGACCATTGTTGAATGGCCTGATATTGCCGAAGCCTATTGGGTTCCACCCTATGCACGTTTGGAGCTCAAAGAAAAGGACCATCTTATACGTGAATTAATGGTTATCTTAAATCCAGATCTTTAAATCCAGTGAATATGCAACCGTTCTCATTTTCTCAATCTTCTGCGCAGGAACGCCTGGAGCCCCAGGAACAACTCTTGCGAACAGGAAAAAAAGGGAAGAGCCTATTTATCGGGGTTCCAAAGGAAACAGTACTGAAAGAAAACAGAGTTGCATTGGTTCCTTCCGCTGTTTCAAGTTTAGTGGCTGATGGGCATCGTGTCATGGTAGAATCGGGAGCAGGTGAGAAGTCTAGTTTTTCGGATAGGGATTATTCTGAGGCAGGAGCAGAAATAGCAATGGATCGGGAGAGTGTTTTTAAGGCACAGGTGCTTTTGAAAATTGCGCCTCCTACCATAGAAGAGTCGGACTGGCTGCAGGAAGGTCAGCTGTTATTATCGGCTCTCCAAATGCCTCTGGTTACCGAGGAGTATCTTATGATGCTGAAGAAAAAGAGAGTCATTGCGGTCGCCATGGAGTATTTACAGGATCAAGATGGTACCTTTCCTCTGGTTAGGATTATGAGCGAAATGGCAGGATATAGTGCTGTTTTAAAGGCGGCTGAGTTGTTGACTATCAGCTCCGGCGGTAAAGGCGTCTTGTTGGGCGGCATTTCTGGTGTACCACCTGCCAAAGTAGTTATTTTGGGTGCCGGAGTCGTTGGTGAGTTCGCCGCCCGATCAGCCCTAGGACTAGGAGCGGAGGTACGCATTTTTGATAATAATATTTACAAGCTCATGCGGATTCAAAACCGAATCGGTCGTCAAGTATTCACCTCTGCTTTAAATCCTGTGTATGTTGAAAAAGAATTGCTCGATGCAGATGTAGTGATCGGTGCCATCCATTCAGAAATGGGGAGATCCCCTATTGTCGTAACAGAAGAAATGGTGATGAACATGAAACCCGGGTCGGTAATCATTGATGTGAGTATCGATCAAGGAGGCTGTATTGAAACCTCTAAAGTAACCATGCAGGATGACCCTACTTATACAGTACATGATGTGATTCATTATTGTGTGCCCAATATCGCTTCCAATGTTGCGCGCACTGCTTCCGTTTCTACTAGTAATATATTGACGCCCTTATTGCTCAAAGCAGGGGAAACGGTCAATTTCGATCAGCTGATTTATACGAATAAGGGCTTCCGTCATGGGGTTTATGCCTACAAAGGGGCTTTGACCAATGAGTACCTTGGTCAGTACTTTAATATTAAAAGTACTGATCTTGATTTGTTGATTGCAAGCAACATTTGATATGATAAGCTTCTTATTCCGGAATGATAGATTATGGCTCTTTTGTCTATCCATCATATCTTTTTCAACTGTCTACACCCAAAATCCCACTCAATTAGCTGTTCAGGGAGAACAAGCAATGAGCAATGGTCTTTTTGAAGAAGCAGCTCAATATTACTCAACTGCATTAATATCCTTCACAGATCCCGATTCCACTTTTTATTACAAGTCTCAATACCTAGATGCACTAGCCAGAGCTTCTTCAAGTCAACTCGATTCTTTACTTCAGATTTTTGAGGTGGAACTAGAAAGTGCTGAAATTTCTGATGATATAAAAAGCCAGGTTTATTCAAGGTTGGGTTGGATTCGCTCAAGAGCAGGAGCGTTTGAAGCTTCATTCAATTTTGTAGACTCAGCAAATAAATATGCACAATCACCACTCAGTAAAGGTTTAGCATCTTCTTTGGAGGGAACATTGGTTTCTATCTTGGATGATCAAGAAGAAGGTGTCCGAGTGCTGTTGGAAGCGATAACGTATTTTGAAGAAGCTGAATCTAGAAGTAAAGATTACGGATTAACATTGATGAACATCAGTAATTGTTATGCAGCAATGGGAGAATCTGTGAAGAGTGGTGATTATCTCAGTATGTCCTATAAACCCTTAATGGAATACTATGGAAATCAGCATCCAAATTATTTTTTGATCAAATTATTTTACAGCAGAGAGTTAACGGAGCAACAGGAGTTCTTGAAAGCAGAAAACTTGTTGAAAGAAGTTTTGGAGCACTTTCAATCTGCAAAGGATACTGCTTCCATCATGCATTGTTATCATAACTTGACAGAAAACAGTGTTGAGTCAGGGGACTATAAAAAGGCATTAAACTACCTGGAAATAAATCTTGGATTATCATATGCGAGTTCACAGGATACCACCTATAATCATGGAGCTATTTTAAACAGCTTGATTTCATGTTTGAGAGATCTCGAGATTTACGAAGATGCTGAACTCAGGTTGCAAGAACTAGAGAACTTGTGTGAAGATCGGCAATCTGTTGGACAGTGGTTTCATCATTGGATTTATGTACATCGGGCTTTTATCCTATCCGATCAAGCAAAGTATTTTGAAGCCGATAGTGTATTCAAAGTTGCGGAGAAATATGTACGAGACAATTTTGGTCAAGGATCTGAGAATATGGCTGATTTGTACTATTTCATGGCGGATAATTATAAATATATGGGGGCTTCTGAACAAGCATTAAGCTATCTGGAAAAGGCTTCATCCTATTACGAATCGAACTACAAAGAAAATAATCACAATAATATCAACACACTGGTATTTAAAGGAGAAATATTGGAGACATCCGGCTATGTCACCTCAGCCCTGGATATTTATATTAAAGCAAAAGACAGGTTTGATGAGGAGTTCGGAGCTATTTCCATCGAGAAGGATATGGTAACCGATATTCAAACAGTTATTGGAAGAGACGAATTATATGTTGCGCTCCTCCGCGCCAGTGCAAGTCTAATTGATAGCTCCTTGTTGGATAAGAATGAAACACTTCAAGCACTCATTTGGTTAGAGGAGGCCAAAGCCTATTATCATTTTTTAATCAGTGAGTTGCATCAAGTTGCGGATACAAGATTATTAATTGAGCAGTTTCATGAAATTGGATTATATGGTCAGCGGATTTTGAATCATCTATACCAGAAATCAAAGGATAAAACATACGTATGGGATGCCCTTAGTTTGGCAGAGTTGTCTAAAAATTACGCGCGAAAGATTATTTTAAATGACAGAAATGCCAAACAAATCGCGCATATTCCGGACTCCCTGCTGGAGTTGGATAAACATTATAATCAAAGGATTCAGTACTTAGAAAAATTAGCCCAGGAGCAAAATGATTCTGAGGCTAGATTTCAGTTGAATATAGTCAGAAATGAGTGGGATGAATTTATTGATGTTTTGGAGACAAGATTTCCGGAGTATTATCAACTAAAGTATGATCCATATACGGCTACAGGTCTGGATATTCAAGAATGGTCAATAGAAAAGAATACTGATATCCTTTATTTTTTCCAAGAGCAGGATTATTTAGTTACCTATTATGTAAATGAAAAAGATATTCAAGTGGATTGGCAATCGGGCTGCGCTACTTTAGACAGCATGATCGCTGAATTCAGAAGTTCAATGGTAGAGGCAAATGTCCCCGGCTTTTATGAGAATGGTTCCTATATATATGAAAAAATCTGGAAGCCACTGGGCAAAAACATAAAAGCTGAAAGTTTATGTATCGTTCCTGATCAGTCATTAGCTTATCTGAATTTCGAGGCTCTTCCTTTACCTTCTGAACAGATGCCTCAATCATTTAAGGATATGAGCTATTTAATACAGGAATATAGCATAGGGTACCGATATGAATTTACCTCTTCAAGACAGAATTCAGAGATCTTAGAGAATCATTTTTTATGCGAAAAAGGTGTAGCCTTTATTCCTGTTTTTGAGTCCGAAGTATTTTCAGGAAAGGTATCAGCTTTACCTTGGTCACTTAAGCTGGCGAACTTTTTAAGAAAGAACTTTGAAGTGGATGTGTTTGAAAAGGAGCAGTCCACGAAGGATATTTTTTGGCAGAATGCTCAATCGGCAGACCTATTACATTTTAGTACGCATGCCATCACTTCTCAGGAACTCCCCATGGAAAGTTTCCTTCTTTTCAGAACGGAAGAAGGTGATTTAGATAGTTTGACAGCACTAGATGTGATCCAGACTGATTTGGCAGCACATCTTACTTCATTGTCCGCCTGTGAAACCGGGATAAGTGAATTCAAAGTTGGATTGGGATTGCAATCCTTGGCCTGGTCCTTTGAGTATGCAGGTTGTGATAACTTATTAGTGAGCTTATGGAGTATAGATGATGAAATCACAGCAGATATTCTGGAGCGATTTTATAGCTCAATGAAAGGCAAGTATTTCAGGGTTTCCAAAGCCCTTAGAGAAGCAAAATTAGATGCAATTCAAAAGGCCAATATTCATCAAGCGAATCCATATTATTGGGCAGGAATGATCTATTTGGGAGATAATCCGGAACTTCAGATTCAAGAAACTTCTTTAAGCACCTTGTTTATAGTAAGCTCAATGATTGTTTTACTAGCCGGGATTTTTTTTCTTTTTCAAAGAAAAGGGGTGAATTTCAATTCTAAATGAATCCATTTTTTTCGATGATGTCCACCTATCCATTCATGTAGGATTTAAAACGGAAACGTTTTTGTTTTAGAAATGACCGATGTGAGATAATCACATGGCATTGAAACCCACCCCTTAGGGAAGAACCATTCGATTAGCCCAGGTATATTCTGTTGATCAGGTTTTCAATGATGTAATCCTCCATTTGAGCAAAGAAAACTTCCATTTTGCCCCCTAAAGCATTTAATGAGAAGGTGAGCACGACATTGAGTAATAATGCAATAAGCGTTGTATCAAATGCAACCATAAGAAGGGAGGTAACATGCTCAATACCTTCCGGGTCCATAGCTTCATTGGCCGCACCCAAAGCATTTGCAATTCCTAGCACGGTACCGATAAACCCCACAGAGGGGATTGCCCATGCGATATATCGGACCAATGTTTGTTTGCTTTCAAATTTCTTGCCGTTGACACTTGAAAGGGTTTTTACGACCTCCAAAGACTCACTTATACTGTGGTTGGAACGAAATTTCGTACAAGCCTTATTGACAATATCCAAAAGAATATATTTATTATCCTTCTGTTGCTCGATTACCTGAAGTTTAATGGCATTTACATCTTCTGGAGTAATGACATATTGTTCTCTTTCTGGTAATATGCCTTGGTCAAGAGATTGAAATTCATCTTTAATTTCTTTTCTCAAATGCAGTACTTCCAAAAGACCTAAAGTGAAAAGAAAGTAGCAAAGGCCTTGTATCAGTCCATAAGGTAAGTTTCCTCCTAGTAAGTAAGCTATTCGTTGTAAGCTTGAACCTTCTATGGAAAGAGCAGCTAAGGATGTTGCAACCACCATTATACTTATGGCTACTATTGCTGCGATGAGTACATTCATTGTTCTATGATTCATGGTATTAGTTTTTAGGTTTGAATTCAAAATTGTTTTCTTTTACGATTAAAGTTCCCAAGTGCGTTCCACCATCGGATCGGTTAGGGGGTCGGGTATGTCTGATAGCGGTTTCCGAGATATCGTATTTATAAGCTTTTCCGTTTTTCGCATTCATTCCGATAAAGCCTTTGATGGTTACCTTGCCATCTCGGGGTCTGTACAAGTGGGCGTAGATTTCATAGGTGCCTGGGACTAGTTCGGGTTGAATAATTAGCTCGCTAGGCTTTGATTTATACCTTCTGGGAACCTTAACGAAATTGCAGAAAGAAGTTCTCTTCATCTGTTCGTCGCAAAATTGATTTCCCTGTTTAAAATATAGGTCTACATCAAAATCATCACTCTCCCATTCAATAAAGACGGCCAATTCTGAATCGATTCCGGCAAAGAAATTGGACTTACCACTGGTTGTATTTTTGGACTTACCAGTTGAGGTG
>CAZGGG010000007.1:60380-76088 GCA_964525165.1 uncultured Saprospiraceae bacterium
TTTTTTGATTGGGTCGCAGCTTTTTTAGAGTTGGTTGTCTTTTTCTGTATTTTCTGACTTTTTTTGATTTCTGCTAGTTCCGCTTTCAGTTTCTGTTTCTCTTTTTGTTCAATCAAATACTTCTTTTGTAGTTCTTCATGTTTTGTATTGATTGCATTGATTCTGGCTTCAGCTACTTGTGACATTGAAAGAAGCATATTGAATTTTTCTTCCGGGATATTTCCTTGAATGGAGGCGTATAAGCTGTCCATTAATAGCTGATCTTGTCTGATTTCGTTGATTTCCTCTAGGGGTATACTTACATCCATTTTAGGTACGATTACAAAAAGTATAATCACTGCGCCCAATGCGCCGGACAAAAGATCTAAAAAGGAAACCCCATATACATCATAGTTTGCTTTCATGACTGAGAGAGTTGTGTAGCTAAAAATGGCCGATGAGATAAGGATGCTGAAAGTCCGTTGATAGGAGCGAAGGCATCTAGATGTATCGTTCTAGCCTTCTTTGTTTCAGTGTTAGCTGTCTTTAAATAGATATTGCAATTGGAGCATTTGGCATCCTCTTCAAGATTATTTGTGCCACAATTATGACATTGGATTAATCTGGAATGATGCTGCTCAGATTTTCGTATCGTTTGGGTAGGGAAATTGCATTCTGGACACTTAGCATGCTTCCCTTCAATGATGGGATGGTTACAATTTGAACAGTTCATATTCTTTGGTTTTTGAATGAGTAAATGGGGGGTGAAGACTAAAGCTTCACCCCTGAAAATTTCTTGAATTACCACTTACCTCCTAAGGGAAAGACATATCCTACAGAAACCATAAGATCAGCAGTTCTGAAGTTAGCTCGAGAACTTACAAGTGGGTCACCGTCTGTGAGTTGGTCGGAAGTTCCGATTCGGTACCTTAAATCAATATTTAATTTCCCTGTAGTCATTTCGAGGAACATGCCTCCTCCGATGGTGAATCCAAAGTCTGAACTTTTATAGAAGTCACTTCGTGCACTTCCAATTTCTAAGTCCTCTTCTCCGGATAGATTATCTTCTAATTCATCATTTACAAAAACATCTTGAGTGAGTGTACCACCAATATTAAAGTTGATCTGTGGTCCGGCGATCAAATAGCCACCCATTTCTTTACCTCTGAAATGGTACTTTAGTAATAATGGCACATCGATCGAGTTTACACTAATGTCTGATACGATGTCAGCGGCACCGGCGGGATTACCATTTCCATCAATCAATGGGATGCTTTCGATTTCAGAGTTGAGGCCTCTTTGTGTAAACATGAGTTCAGGCTGAATTCCAAAGTTTCCAAATCTCCAATCGATTTGAACACCTCCTGAGTAACTGAAGCCTACCCGGCCTTCGCGAAATTCTTTTGCAACCTCATTAGGTCTGAACATACTGATGCCCATACTTGCTTTCGGTCCAATGGAGAACTGAGCTTGTGCACTAATGGAGCATACTAAAAGGGTGATTAGGGTGTAAAATGTTGCTTTTAACATGACAAGAATTTTTTTGGTTTTAAAAGTGATTACACCTATCTATAGAGCAGGTATTCTTATTCTCATCAGCTCAAGCTGTTTTTTTTATTTTTTTTTGATTCATGTGTGGGCATAAAAAAAGCCAACCTTAAAAGATTGGCTTCGTTGGGCAGGGAGGTAACTATAATTATTGGATTTCCTCAAAGAGTCTCTTTGCATCATTTTTATAAAGATGTTGCTCTTGGTCTATAATTTCATTCACCAACTCTATGGCTTCGTCTTCTCTATTGAGTTGTAAGAGTGCCATTATAAGATACCAATCTCTTCTCTGTTGGAGATTGGAGCTTTTAAGCTCTAATTTTCTTAGGGTTTTTTCTGCTTCCGCAAATTGATCCAGCTCCATCAATGACATGGCATAATAATATTGGACCGTATCATTCGGTGTTTCATTTAATAGGGTCTCAAAGGCCTGCAGTGCCTCTTGATAATTGTTTTGTTTGTACAAAAGCATGGCTTGATCCAAAGTGATTTGGTCTGAAACGCCCATTGTCGTGGGTAAACCCGGATCCTTTTGGTAGTATTTGCGAAATGCGAAATGATCAGAATTATTCTGAGATGGGTAAAAGATCCAAACTGCTGCAACTATTAAAATAGTCAAAGAAGCGGCGATTCCAATCATTTGAGCACGAGGGAACAGATTGATGACTTTCGACTTCTTTTGAGAACTTGATTTCTTTTCTTGATCTACTTTATGTTCTAGCCGATCTAATTGTTCTTTCAAAGATGCAATCTCGATGATTTGAATAACTTCTTTATGTTGTTCAAAGCGTTCTTTTTTGTCAGGATCTTCTGCTAATTCTTTCTCAAAAACCTTGCGATCCAGGTCGTTCATTTTATTCTGGATATAGTCATCCATTTTATCTTCAAAATTGTCCATGATATGAGTTTTATGCGGGCTTATTCAATGATTTGAGTCTTTGGAGGCACCGATATTTTTGGTTGGTTACACTAGTTGTTTTTGTACCCATAAGTTCTGCAATGCGCTCCATTTTTAATTCTTCGTAATAAAATAAGGTTAGAATCTTTTGGCAATTATCGCCTAGCTTGGCAAATAGCCGTTGTGCTCGTGCAATGTATTCATTTGATATGAGCTCATTCAGACTATTATGTTCTCCCTCAAAATCCACACCTTCTTCAAGGGGTAGTTCATTTTTTGTTGAGCTTTTCTTTAGCTTATCATACCATTTGAATTTGCAGATTTGAATTAAATAAGAATTCAATTTTACATTACTTCTTTTTTGGAAGCTTCCTTGCTGCATATTTTGCCAAAGAGCAATAATGGCTTCTTGAAAAATATCTCGCGCTTCTTCTTCACTGCCCCCTTTTTGACGAATGATCTGGATGGCTTGAGCCTGGTATTCAGTATAGAGGAACTCGAAAGCCGATTGCTTCTTATTCATCAAGTCAAGGATAAGTTCTTGCTCGTTGCTATATTTCATGACATGAAGATTTTATTTTGGCTTATTCCAACAGCACTAAAAGTATGAAAAACCCCCCACTCACTTAAAGAGTAAGCAGAGGGCTTGTCATGAAAAATGCTGGTTTAATGTTTTTGCATATTGCTCTTAGAAGACTTAGACTCTAATCCTTCATTTTTCCATTTTAGGTATAGTGCTTTTTTAACCTCCTCTTTTCTGTAGGCATTTCTATATTCGGTTCCTTTGTCACAAGGAGCCGGACTAAATGCAGCTTGCTCAGCTACTTCATGGATACTTACTTTTTGGAATTCAGTTTCAGAATGAGGCTTTTTATGTGTGAATCCGTAAGGAATACCATTTTCAATATAAATAGGAGCTCCGTAGCTATCTGAAAGAATGAAGACATTATTCTGCTCGTCAGATTCATTGATCACCTCAGTTACATCTGCAATCAAAGCCGGATAGTAATAGCCTGTGATATTGGGGATGCTGTACTCCAGACTCCAGTTATAGTTTCCATCATAAGCAAATCTTGAAGAATAACCTGAAGGAAGATCCAAGTAGTTGTAGTAATTATGTTGACCATAACCATTTGGTAAGTTGCCTATCTCACCCGGATTGCCAAAATCATCAGTATAGGTATCCCAAAGGACAACATGGTAGTCATTCACATCAAAAGCATTGACTAAGATATATGCGGTGGTCCAGTCTTGAGAAGCCCTGACCGTTTCTGATCCAATGTTGTATACATCGTATTCTAACTCTCTTGATTGACCCGTTCCATAATCTCCTGCCATGTATGGGGCTACATCAGCTCCGGTAGTTGTTCCCGGATTATTCGGATCATTTGGGTCGTATTGGGTTTGGCTATTTTCTGCGATGAAGGCCACCACAGCAAAATCTCCACTCGTCATAAAGTTATAATCAATCCAAATAAATCCTTGGTTGCCCCATGAATCTCCCCAGCTATTGACCACTTCAAAAGCCCCGTTTGGACCCTTATTGTCATCATATCCTACGATTGTCATAGCGTGCCCTGAGTGGATTCCTACTCGATTGTAAGTAGTATGACTACTCAATACATCATCAGAATTCCAGCCCATGTAAGAATCAGAAAGAAAGGCGCCAATTCCAATAGGTCTATTATCAGCAAGTTGTGCCTTAAACTCCTCAACAGTAATGTTGATTTGCCGATAATACTCTATTTTATTATCAGTAGCATCCTGCTGTGCGGAAGTACTGGGCGCTTGAGAGCAGTCTCCAATGCTGACATCACTATATGGAGCTACATCAAGAGTGGCTACCCCTCGATTTTGCATTACATCAAAAGCATAATGTAATTGTGTACCCTCACAATTGGCCCCTTTTTGATTATTGGGTATAGCAAGAAATAGATCTGTAGGGCTCGTGATTAAAGATGGGTCTGATAATTGGTTTGTGTTCATGTTGTTATCGATTCCATCAAGCATTGTTTGTAAATTGTAGCCTAATGCAAAAGCGACACATGTTCCTTTTTGTCCTTGGTCGCCAACAGGGGGAGTGTAGTTTTTAAGGCTTACACTAGAAGGTAAGTTACTGTTCCCGAAGCTAAGGTTGATTGCATTGGGAACACTGCTTGCATCTTCGTCAGCCATCCAGCCTAAACCCTGATCAGAATTGTTTACGGGGATATCAGGGATATCATTCATTGTATCGTCAGAGCAAGCTGTGAAAAGGATGACAAGCATCAGTAAAGGGAATATTAGTTTTTTCATGATTTTTGTTTTGAAAAGGTTTTAGTGATTGATTTCACTTATTAATAGACTAGAACTCAAGCTTCTCATCAGTCAGGAGGCGGTTTTTTTCATATTTTACATTCAGCACTTTTATATCTGTTAAAACAGGGGGGGCAACAAAGGTGCTTGTACGAATAGTGAGTACATCCTCGAATTGTGCGGTACTGATATTAACGTAGCCCCAAAAATGGGATCCAGAGATATGTAGTTGATGGTTGAATTTGCAGTGGTCCAAAAACAAGGAATGCTGAACAGTCACCTTGCTCATATCAACATATTGATCAAAAATGGAATTAGACCACAGGGACTGCTGTTTATATACGGAACCTTGTAAATAGGTTTTACCCATCACTTTCATATCCATCATATTGCTGCGTTGTTGAAAAAGGGTAAAGGTCAGGAAGAGGTCTTTTTCGAAAATCGATTTGCTGAGTTGTACTTCATCATGATAAATGGCATTAGAAGCATTGAAATCGCTTTCAATGAGATTATTCGAAAAAGTGAAAAACGCTTTGAACCGGTTGTGTGACCAATCTACACTTCCTTTAATTCGGGAATTAGAGAATACGACATCTGAAGCAAAGCTGCAGATATAGCTGTCCATACTGTCCTGCCTGAACCCCACGATATTGCCTTCAAAGACGCAGTTATCAAAATAAATGGGTGTTTTTATCTCAATTTTGAACGCATACTCAGCTATTTGGTGTTTTGCCGGGATCTTAGTGAAATCCAGATCACCAATGATGGTTTTGTTTTTTACAGAGATGTTTTTTCCTTGATTGATCTGCTTGATGATTTCTCGTGCAGTAATGGTGGATGGCGCATCTTGCGTTTTTTGCGAACTAAAACAGGATAGGAAGAGCACAGCGGTGCCGATCAAGATAAGTGCATTTTTCATAAGGCCTTTTAGCCTTTTATCGATTACTTATCAGAATCATCATCAGGGCATTCGGTAAAAATAATTAATAGGGGTTTTGATACCCATGTTACCCTTAGGCTGATGCAGTTTTATCTTATGAAGCTTAATTATTTATTATAAATATGCTTTAGGTCCTTTGGCTAAGATATAAGGGTTTGAAAATTTTGGCGTCAGCGACAAAGGTTCCAAAAGGAAGCAGGGAGGCAAGCCCCGACCAAAAAAAAGTGAGAAAGGACCAGGAATACTTTCGTCCAACGATTAAGACCCAGATTAAATAGGCTACAAAGAGAATTCCGTGTGCTAAACCAATGACATAATTAGGTCCGGGAATATCGGCCCAGTATTTCAGCGGCATACCCAAACCGAATAAGAGTAAGTAGCTTATGCCTTCTAAAAGAGCCAACCATCTTAATTGATGAATCCAGTTCATATTTTTCATGATTCGAAAATACACTCTGTCCGGGAACCGATTGTAATGGGCTTGTCTGAATTTATTTTTTGCCGAAAGGCATAAAAAAAAGCGCTCCCGTAGAAGCGCTTTCTTATATGACCGTAAGCTCTTTTTATCCTTTGATAGAAATAGCGCTTACATAGTTATCACTGATTCCCATCATCAAATCCATGGCTCCTTCATTATGAGCGCCTTGAATTTCAGTCAAATCTAAATAACCATCTTCAAGATGGAACATTTCTTTTGCATTGATGACAAAATTGATTGTCGTCGTTTCATTCGCGTTGATGGATATGTTGCGATCGAAGGTAAGGCTTCTAAACACCGGGTCAGATCCCGTATGGAAGGTGAAGCCGGTTTCTAACATTTCATCCCCTTCAAGATCTAACTTTCCTTCATACTTCGCAAAGATATAACTGTTCCAGCCTGCCCAATACTCAGACGTTAAAGCCAATGGGTGGCCAGCCGGAAAATCTGCCGGCTTTTGGGCATTTAATTCTTTCGGAACACCGATGCTATACTGCAACGGTCCATAGTCACCCGCAGGAATTTCATCAAACTGGATAAATTGTCCTGCTTGTGCTTGCCCTGCTGTAACATTCACTTCCGTAAAGTCCAATAAAGCTATGTCTGCAAGATTGCGATCACCCAAAATAAAATTGGATAAGTACATATTGACCCTTGAATAATTCATCGGAAGACCATTTTCATAGGTCAAGGTCTCATTCATGACCAAAGGCTCTCCCTCATATTCAAGAATAAAGTTCAATTGCAGAGACCCGGTAGCCGGTTCATTGGTGTCATCTCCACAAGCACTCAGGCCAACTAGGGCGAAAAGAAATAAAAATCCAAATAGTTTTTTCATAGCAAGTTCTTTTGTTGATACACTAACGAATATACTTTACTTTTAGTTTGCTAAAAGTGACTCAACACACCTGATGATTAGGCTAATTTTTCTAAAAGGCTATTCATTTGGACTTTCGGCTCAATATGTTGGGCAATTTCGTTAATGGGCACTCTGATTTGTTCGAGACTATCTCTATCTCTAATGGTGACTGCCTGATCTTCCAGTGTTTCAAAATCAACAGTCACACAGAAGGGCGTTCCAATGGCATCTTGGCGACGATAGCGTCTTCCAATGGCATCTTTATCATCATATTGGCAATCAAATTTGAATTTCAACTGCTGATAGATTTCAGAAGCCTTTGCGGTCAATTCTTCTTTGTTTTTCACCAATGGGAGAATGGCGCATTTTACCGGGGCGAGCGGTGCGGGTACTTTGAGCACTACTCTGCTGGATGACTTGCCTTCAGCATCCGGCACTTCTTCTTCCACTAATGATTTTGTCAAGACAGCCAGGAATAATCGATCAAGCCCAATGGAAGTTTCAATTACAAAAGGTACATAAGACTCATCCAATTCCGGGTCGAAGTACTGAAGCTTCTTGCCGGAATGCTCTTGGTGTGCTTTTAAGTCAAAATCTGTTCTTGAGTGGACCCCTTCCAATTCTTTAAAGCCAAAAGGGAAATTGAACTCTATGTCCAAAGCAGCATTGGCATAATGTGCAAGGCTTTCATGGTCATGAATACGGATGTCTTCGTCCGTCATTCCCAGAGATTTATGCCATTTTAATCTTTGCTCCTTCCAGGATTCATACCATTTTAATTCCTCTCCGGGGCGGACAAAGTATTGCATTTCCATTTGCTCAAATTCTCTCATTCGAAAAATGAACTGCCGGGCGATGATTTCATTTCGAAAGGCTTTTCCTATTTGTGCGATCCCAAATGGGATTTTCTGTCTGCTGGTTTTCATCACGTTGAGGAAGTTGACAAAAATACCTTGCGCCGTTTCAGGTCTTAAATATAATTTGCCTTCACTTCCTGCTACGTTGCCCAGTTGTGTGCTGAACATGAGGTTGAATTGTCGCACTTCAGTCCAATTTCTGGAGCCACTTACAGGATCTGCTATATCCAAATCGATGATCAACTGCCTTAAGCCTTCAAGATCATTTTCTGTGAGGAGCGTTCCTAGCTTTGATGAAATTTCCTCAATTTCTGAAGTATAGCGTTGGACTCTTGGATGTTCTGCTTTAAATTTTTCTTCAACAAAATCATCCCCAAAGCGCTTTTTGGCTTTTTTGACTTCTTTCTCAATTTTACCTTCGATCTTTAGTATATAGTCCTCTACCAGCTGGTCAGCACGATATCTTTTATTCGAATCTTTATTGTCAATCAAAGGGTCATTAAATGCATCAACATGACCGGATGCCTTCCAAGTTTTTGGATGCATGAAAATAGCCGAGTCAATACCTACAATATCATCGTGCAATTGTGTCATAGCTTTCCACCAAAACAGCTTGAGGTTGTTTTTTAGGGGCGCGCCATAAGGACCATAGTCATAGGTGGCACTCAGCCCATCATAGATTTCCGACGATTGGAAAATGAATCCATATTCTTTACAATGCGATATGATTTTTTTGAAATGATCTTCCATAAGATGACTGTGTATTTGAAGTGGCAAAGGTAGTGTTTCGGGCAGAAATTTAGAGGGTTCCATTATGATATCCATCTTCTCTGTAAAAAAGATCTCAAAACTGCTTCCATAAGCTACAAAAACAGAAAAGAGTTAAACGGAGTTGATCAATAGTTGCGGAGTCTTTTTATTTGAAATGACTTTGAGTGATGAATCTGTAGTTGCATAAGCTTTTGAAAGGTGATTTTTTAAGGCTGAATATTGAATGTATATGTGAAAGTTTTAATGCGTCAACTCTAAATACACTATACATAGCTCCTTAGTGTTTCTTATACACTAAATATAAGTATAAATAGTTGATGATGAATATTTTAGGTCTTTTTAGGTTGCCGGAAGCAACCTTCCGGTAATGTCGTGTATATACATTGTATATATATTCTTGCCGCATTATGATGTTACATTCAGGCAAAATAAAGATATTAAAGCTGCGTGCTTCAAAGTATATTATTTGTGCATTTAGAAAAAACACCAAATGATTAGTAGAATTACAATTTTGCTCTTTGCAATCAGCCTTTTGAGTATTGGCTCCATGCAGGCCCAATCTCAAAAAGTACAAATTGTTGAGAATGCTTCGGGATTCCAGCTGGTAGTCAATGGTCAACCTATGATCATTAATGGAATTAATTGGGACTATGTTCCAATCGGAAACGGTATTTTGGATAAGGGTATATGGAACCAGGGAGACGACGTCATCCGGGCTGCCTTAGACGCTGAGATGGCTCTCTTCAAAAATATGGGCGTGAATGCGATCCGGACTTATGGCCTGGAACCTAAATGGATTACCTACATCTACGATAATTACGGGATTTACACCATGTTGAATACACAATTCGGAGCCTACGGATTGACGATCAATGGTGGTTGGGTTCCCCAAACGGATTATACTGATGAAGCGACCCGAGAAGTTTTAATGAAAGAAGTCAGGGATATGGCTCAAAAATATCAAGGTACCAGGGGTCTTCTTGTTTATATGATCGGGAACGAGAATAATTACCACTTGTCGTGGACGGGTGCAGAAACAGAGGCTATACCTATTGATGGTGTAGACCCGGGTATTCGTCTGGCAGCAGAGGGTTTGTATAAAGCTTTCAATGATGCGGCATTGGTGATTAAGGATATTGATAATTCTGTTCCTGTTGCCATTTGTAATGGAGACTTGCTTTATTTAGACATTGTTAAAAAGTACTGCAAGGATATCGATATCTATGGTACCAATATGTACAGAGGGATTTCTTTTGGAGATGCTTTTCAAAGAGTAAAAGATGAACTTAATAAACCGATTTTATTTGCTGAATTTGGAGCAGATGCCTTTAATGCCCTAGAACAAAGGGAAGACCAATATTCTCAGGCATATTATAATGTAGGAAATTGGAAAGAAATATATGCAAATGCCGCAGGAGTTGGGTTATCGGGCAACTCTATAGGAGGGTTTACTTTTCAATCTAGTGATGGATGGTGGAAGTGGAATCAAACGAAAGATTTTGATGTCCACAATACTGTCGCTACCTGGCCAAATGGAGGCTATGCAAGAGATTTGCCCCCCGGGGGAAATAATATGAATGAGGAGTGGTTTGGAATTTGTGCAAAAGGACCCACAAATGAAAGAGGCCTTTATCAGTTGTACCCGCGCGCAGCTTATTATGCTTTAAAGGAAGTACATTCTTTCAACCCATTAGCGCCCGGCGTGAATCTTTCTGTAGTAGAGACCTATTTCAAAGGGATTAATCTAATGGAGCATGTTTTACAAGCTCGCGGAGATAAGGCAGCTTTAAGTGGTGGTCAAAATCAAAAACTACGTGTGAGTAGGTTGACAGCAGATTTCTCCACATTTAATACCGGAGGATCCTTAATCGAAACGCCTGATGAGCCGGACCCAACTTCTATGACTTTTCCAAATCAGTTGGGATTTGATCATATGCAATCCTTTTTTATAGGGTTTGAAGCCCAACCAGCTCCGAATATGAGAGCAAATGTGGAATTCAACATGTTAGGTAATGTGGCTCAAAATCCAATTAATGAGATTTTCTATGAGAATAGAGGACGTCCGCAGACCGTCGTTACCAACCAAGGACAAGTCGTTCAAAATGACGTCAACAGGCTCGCGGTATACAGGGCAGAGTTTGAGTGGGACACTGAATACTTTGATATCGATGGCTTCTACAGAACGGGTCATTACCACTGGGGATATGAAGGTGATTTTTTTGGTCTCTACCCTGAAGCAAATTATGGACCCAATATTGACATCTATAATGGTACAGCTCCTTTGGGGATGGAAGTAGAAGGAAAAAAAGAATTGAAGGGCTTAAAGGTTGCTTTTGGACCGGAATTATGGTGGGGAGCGAACCCGGCTATTTTGGTAAAGTACGCCCGTGAATTTAAAGGAGTAAATATCACCGGTATATTCCATGAAGACATTGAGCAAAGAGGGGCCACTGAAAGTTCATTTGCTATTCCGATGCCAAAGACGCGAAGAGCAACATTGGCGCTCGAGACGGAGGTAGGTCCGTTAGGTGTGCAGCTAGGAGGAATTTGGGGTGGTCAGCCATTAAACGGAAGATCTTTTCAAAGAGCTCAGATGGTAGATGATAAAATGACTATCTATGATGATGAAGTCAGACCGGAAGATAATTGGGGAGGGAAAATCAAACTTACTTACAGTAGAGGTCCTCTCAATTGGTATGGCTCTGCAGCAGCCCAAGGCTTGGTCGCGAACGGGGGTGCAGATTTGACACAGACGTTTACAGGTTGGAGATTAAAAGATAGTGGAAGCGGGAACCAGTATAATGTTCTGAGTGGATTTACGGTGAATGTAGGAGACTTCCAATTTGGGCCTAATTTCTTATGGCAACGGCCTATTGTAGGGCCTATGCCAAATGATGCACCTGCTCCCGGAAGATTAAGAAATATTCTAACCGATCCTTTTGTTGTTCGAGCAAATCGCGAACAGGTGGCGGGGGAGTTATTGATCACTTATGATCCAACTCCGGGAACATGGATGTATGATTGGAACAACGATAATTCAGAGGATGCTGGCTTTGCGGTAAGCGCAGGCTTTGTATATCGTCATTTACCAACGAGCCAGGATGCTGCTATTGGTATCTTACCTGATGGCCGGACATTTTTTGCTTTCCCGGGTGCTGCACCGGCAGAAGACTTATGGGAGGTGAATACACGGATTGTTTCCAAGATTAATTCTGATTTAGGAATCATTGCCAACCTCTACGGAGGAAAAGCACAGGCCAGAGGCGACAGTGAAAGAACCATTTATCGCTATGGAACCAACATTCGAATGATTTATAAAAATCTAAGGGTTGAAGGGACATATGCTCTGAATGATTGGGGACCGTATGACTATCATAGAGACTTCAACCTTACTTTTCCACATCAGGTCATGTTAGATGTTTCATTGAATTTAGGTACACCTAAATGGTTAGCCTTACCATCTACTCAGGTTGGTGTTTCAGGAATTTACAGAACGTTAGATCAGTTTTCACCTAGGTATTGTCCAGGCAAAACCATTAATGCTGCCGGAGAAGAGGTTTGTATCGAAGACGGTTTAGGCTTTAATAATGGGAATGAGTGGCAGATTATGACATATGTACGTGTAAATATTTTCAACTAGAAATGAATCAAAAGATGAATACGAGTATAAAAATTATTTTGGGCACGCTTATTATGCTCACACTAGGGTGTGCAAGAAGTTTCGATGAATTGGAAGAAGCTAGTTTTCCGACAAATCCTATCGTCTTTGATGATGCTTTTAGTGGCGGCTTGGCTTATAGTGCTTTTGGGGGTTCAGATGTGACTGCATTTGATGTGGATGATGAAGTTGTATTTGATGGGACCACTTCTATGAAATTTGCAGTTCCGGACGCCGGTGCTCCTGAAGGAGCATTCGCAGGTGGTGTCTTTTTTGACCCGGGAGGGAGAAATTTGTCTGAATATACAGCTCTTACTTTTTGGGCCCGGGCATCCAAGTCTGCTGTCATTGATGTGATCGGTTTTGGTGATGAGGTTTCAGAAAATCCGACGCTAGCCTCCATTCAGGGAGTAGCTGTCAACACAAATTGGAAGAAATACTTTATTCCTATTCCGGATGCTTCTAAGTTGACACGCACCAATGGTCTATTATTTGTGTCTGAAGGTCCGGAAGAGGGACAAGGGTATACATTTTGGTTAGATGAGGTCAAATTTGAAAATCTGGGTACCATTTCGCAACCCAGCCCCTTTATATACGATGGGGTCGATGAGGGCATAACATCTTTTATAGGAGTTAATTTACAAGTATCAGGCTTAGGCTTTAGTGCCAATTTACCCTCAGGGGTAGACCAAAGGGTAAGTTGTGAAGTAACTTATTTTGATTTTCAGACGAGCAATCCTGCAGTGGCTACAGTAGATGAAAATGGTTCGATACAAGTTGTCGGAGCGGGACAAGCAGTGATTACTGCTACTTTGAATGGCCTCGAAGCGACAGGGTCTTTGACCATAAATTCTTTGGGAGATTTTACTCCTGCACCAAATCCAACCAGGGCTCCTGAGGATGTGATTTCTGTTTTTTCGGATGCCTATGAAAATGTGCCGGTAGATTATTATAATGGCTTTTTCAATGATGACGGTCAAACCACACAAGGAGGGACGGGCCCCGGAGGAGCTGACCTAATCGTAAATGGAAATGGAGTCATCAATTATACTGAATTGAATTTTGTGGGCATAGGTGCCTTTCAAAATGTGAGCTCTATTGATGCCAGCCCTATGACCCATTTGCATGTGGATATCAATGTTAATGAGGAAATTCAAGGAAGTGATTTTATTAATTTACAATTGATCAACTCTGTGGGTAGTGGGGAAACTTCGGGCTCATTCAGAATTAGTGCCAATCAATTGCAAAGGAATGAATGGGCAAGTTTTGATATTCCACTTGAGAGCTTCGCTGGCTTAGGGAGTCGTTCGGAAATTGGGTTAATATTCTTTGTTTCCGATGGTACCATAAGAAATATTTTTGTGGATAACCTTTATTTCTATTCTGAGGATGGAATGGGCAATAATGAGCCTACTCAAGCAGCTCCCACTCCTACGTTTCCGGCTTCTAACGTGATTTCCTTATTCAGTGACGCTTACAATGATGTTACCGTGGATACCTGGAGAACAGATTGGAGTGCTGCGAATTTTGAAGATACCAATGTAGCAGGCAATGCGGTAAAGAAGTATTCAGCGCTAGACTTTGTTGGTGTAGAAACCATAGCGAATCAGATTGACGCGACCTCTATGACTCACTTCCATATCGATGTTTGGTCTCCTGATTGTAGCTTTTTTGCGATCGTGCTAGTAGATTTTGGCGCAGACGGTGCTTTTGGTGGGGGCGATGATGTAGAACATAGATTGGAATTTACTTCACCGGCTCAAGGGGAATGGATTACTTACGACATTCCTTTGAGTGATTTCACAGGACTTACGACTAGAGCCAATATGGCTCAGTATATTTTCGTGGGCCAACCGAGTGGCGCATCGACCATTTACGTTGACAACATATTCTTCCATAATTAATAGAAACACAATGAGACATAATCATAAATCATTTTTAGCAATTCACATAACTCGGCAAGCTTCCTATTTGCTAGCCTCCATCATGGTTCTAGGCTTATTTAGCTGTGACATCGAGCCTGAGCAAGATGTACCTGATCGGCAATGGCAATTGGTATGGAGTGACGAATTTGATGGAGAAGAAGGGAGTCAGCCGGACACGAATAATTGGGCCTATGATATAGGTCAAGGTATGGATGGTTGGGGCAACCAAGAGTTTCAGACTTATACAGATAGACCTGAGAACGTATATTTAGATGGACAAGGAAATTTAGTGATTCAGGCGATTCGAGAAAATTTTGCAGGAGCATCCTTCTCTTCAGGGAGGATTAAAACCCAAGGCAAATTCAGCCAGACTTACGGAAGATTTGAGGCAAGAATCGTCACCCCCTATGGTCCCGGGATTTGGCCGGCATTTTGGATGTTGGGCGATAATATCGAAGAAGTCAGCTGGCCACAGTGTGGTGAAATTGATATTATGGAGCTAAAAGGTAACCAGCCGAATATCTTGTATGGAAGCGTACATGGTCCGGGCTATTCCGCAGGGAATGCCATCACCGCTAGCTTGAGCTTGTTAAATGACCGCTTCGATAATGATTATCACGTGTTTGCCGTAGAATGGGGTGAGGATTATATGGATTTTTTCATGGATGATCAGTGGTATCAATCTTTGAGTCCTGAAGATCTTCCCGGTGAATGGGTTTTTAACCAAGACTTCTTTTTGCTGCTTAACGTGGCCGTAGGAGGAACTTTTGTTGGCTTCCCTACCGCGGAAACACCCTTCCCTCAGCAAATGATTGTAGATTACGTACGAGTATATGAGCAAATACAATAGAAATATCTGTTTCTAGCGCTACCTTATTCAGCAGAACCAAAACTGATATATGAGTGAAACTTTACAAACCATTGATCCTGAAAGATTGACAGAGCCCCGCTTGAGTGAGCATATCATTGATGGCGTTCGCTATTTTAAAATATCAGGGAGTAATTTGATGCCCCCCTTTTTTATGAGCATTGTCAGTAGTTCTGATCATTGGATGTTCATTTCTAGTAACGGCGGTTTGACTGCAGGACGGAAAAATAGTGATCAGGCACTTTTCCCTTATGAAACCGATGATAAAATAGTTCGTCATACGAATTATAATGGCCCTAAAACTATTGTCAGAATTAGCGAAGGAGAAGAGGTACTCTTGTGGGAGCCATTTGCTTCAGAACTCACAGAGGATCACATCATCAGAAACATATATAAAAGCAAGTTTGGGGACTCAATAATATTTGAAGAAATTAACAGCAGGCTGGAATTATCCTTTTCATATCAGTGGTCAAGCAGTCATGAATATGGATTTGTCCGAAAGGCAAAATTGAAAAATACGGCGAGTCGAGAGCGGGAATTGCAAGTTCTTGATGGCTTCGAAAATATTTTACCATACGGAGTAGGCCAGGAGCTTCAAACCCGCTCCAGTAATTTATCAGATGCCTATAAAA
>CAZGGG010000008.1:0-14539 GCA_964525165.1 uncultured Saprospiraceae bacterium
TAGCTTTCAACGATGCAGCAGAATGGAGCTCAAAAGTCCGGCATGCAGGCTCTGTATTCTTGGGTCACTTCAGCCCGGAGAGTGCCGGAGATTATGCCAGTGGTACCAATCATACGCTACCCACACATGGATATGCCCAATCATATAGTGGCTTAAATCTCCTTCATTTTTATAAATGGATCAGCTTTCAACACCTTACTCAATCTGGTTTGGAATCTATTGGGCCGTCTGTGATTGAATTAGCAAGGGCGGAACAATTGGAAGGACATGCACAGTCCATTATTACTCGACTCAACTCAAAGACCCATGAATATTCAGAATAAGATACAAGCTCATATAAAAGCGCTGAAGCCCTATTCCTCCGCAAGATCGATTTTCATCGGTCAAGATGCACAATTATTAGATGCTAATGAATGGCCTTTTGAAAGTGCCTATAATCGATATCCGGACCCCATGCAAAGAAGCTTGAAAGCAGCACTTGCTGAATTGTATTCTTGTAATGAGGAGCAACTATTGCTGGGAAATGGAAGTGACGAGCTATTGGATTTGGTGATGCGGATTTTCTGTAGCCCGGGTTCCGGATCTGTTTTAAGTTGTCCTCCGACCTATGGAATGTATCAGGTAATCAGTTCGGTTCAGAACCTCACCATGGTTGAAGTCCCGCAAACCAGCACATTTGAGCTTGACCTGTTCGGAATCTTTGACAAATTGGATCAGGTCGATTTAGTAGTTCTATGCAGCCCCAACAATCCAACAGGGAAAGCTATTTCGCTTCCGCAAATTAAAGATCTGTTGCGCACAGGGGTGCCGGTTCTGGTAGATGAGGCCTATGCAGAATTTAGCGAAAAGGAAAGCTGTATCTCCCTGGTAAATGAATTTCCTAACCTTATGGTAAGTCGTACGCTATCAAAATTTTACGGAATGGCTGGATTGCGGATAGGCGCACTCATTGCACATCCTGAAGTCTTGGATTGGTTAAATAGAATAAAAATGCCCTATAATATCAGTCAGGCCAATATTGATGCAGCTTTAAAGATTTTGGGGAGCATAGATGCAGAAGAACGTTATAGAATTATCAATTATGAGCGGAAATACCTGACGGAAGAATTATCGAGATTACCTTTCGTCGAGCAAGTATTCCCTTCAGAGGCCAACTTTCTATTGGTGCGGTTTAAAGATGCGAGTTCGGTCTTTCGTTTTTTAAAAGACCATAACATTATCACACGTGATCGATCACAAGAAATGCATTGCCATCAATGCTTGCGCATCAGTGTAGGCACTGAACAACAAAATCAACAACTGATGACCACTTTAAAATCCTTTTCAAATGAGTAATAAGATATTATTTATTGACAGAGATGGCACTATAGTCAAGGAGCCTTTAGAAGACCAGCAGCTAGACCTGTATGAGAAGTTTGAATTTCTTCCGGGTGTCATTACCTATCTAGCTAAAATTGTCGAAGAGTTCAACTATCAATTGGTAATGGTCACCAATCAGGATGGATTGGGAACCGATTCCTTTCCTTATGAAGATTTTATCGGGCCGCATGAGCTGATGTTGAAAATATTGGAAGGGGAGGGGATCCAATTTCAAGAAATATTAATAGATGACTCTTTTGGTCATAAGCCATCTCCCAATCGGAAGCCTGCATTAGGCTTAGTGCAACACTATCTCAATCCTGCTTTCGATTTAGAGCACTCTTTTGTGATTGGAGATCGGATGACCGATATGCAATTTGCTAAGCATTTAGGTTGTCAGGGAGTTTTAATTCATGAGGGGATCCCTAAGTCTTCGTCCGATCCCTCCTTTGTACAAGTCAAAGATTGGGCGGCTATCTATGAATATTTGTGGCAAAAGGAAAGAAGTGCGATCATCCAAAGAGTTACACGGGAAACTACCGTAGAACTGTCCCTAGTGCTGGACGGTAAAGGAAGGGGCAACATTGATACAGGGCTTACATTTTTTGATCATATGTTGGAACAGCTGGTGAAACATGCAGCTTTAGATTTAGAACTCCGATGTAAAGGTGATCTAGAGGTTGATGAACATCACACTATAGAAGATGTCGCTTTAAGTCTGGGGGCGGCTTTTGCGGAAGCGTTTCAAAATAAAAGAGGTATTCAAAGATATGGGTTCATGCTTCCGATGGATGATGCCTTAACTTCTGTGGCCATAGATATCGGTGGACGTCCTTGGCTACAATGGGCGCTTTCATTCGAAAGAGAGTATATCGGAGACTTTCCGACTGAAATGGCCTATCATTTCTTTAAATCATTGGCAGATGAAGCCAAATGGAATATTTCTATAAAGGCTGCAGGAGCGAATGAACATCATAAAATTGAGTCGGTTTTTAAAGCTTTTGCGAGGAGTATCGCCATGGCAAAAAAGCAAGAACGTGGACAGGGATTACCTACAACAAAAGGAGTGTTATAATGAAAGTTGGAATTATTGACTATGGAGCGGGTAATGTTCGATCTGTTCAAAATGTCTTAAATCATTTAAACGTTAAGCATACTTTGATTGAGGAGTATACTTCTTGCAATTCTTTTTCTCATATTATTTTCCCGGGAGTGGGTCATGCCGCTGCAGCTGTGAAAAAGATGCAGAACAAAGGCTTAGATCAATTAATACTCGAATCAACCATCCCAGTATTAGGTATCTGTTTAGGGCTTCAATTGATGTGTGCCTATACAGAGGAAGGGGATGTAGAAGGGCTCGGTATTTTTAATCGCTCTGTAGTGCGCTTTCCTTCTGAAGGTCCGGTTCCTCATATGGGATGGAATCAAATAGAAGGTCCTTCAGAACCTTTGTTCAAGGGGATACCGTCTTCCTCCTATTTCTACTTTGTACACTCCTATTATGTTCCATCAGAAGAAGGGGATGAGATGGTCACGCAATATGGTGCTACCCGTTTTACTTCTGTTCTGCAGAGAGATCAATTTTATGGTTGCCAGTTTCACCCTGAAAAAAGCGGAAAAGCAGGACTTCAAATCATGCAAAACTTTTTAAAATTATGAGGATTATTCCGGCTATAGACCTAATAGATGGTCAAATGGTGAGATTGACACAGGGGGCATTTGACAGACAAACCAGTTATTCGATGGATCCCTTGAATATGGCTCTGCAATTTCAAGAGTCAGGTTTATCGTACCTCCATTTGGTTGATTTAAGTGGTGCAAAGGCAGGAGCCTTTTCGGCCTATGAGTTGGTGAGGGAAATTTGTCAGAAGACCTCCTTGTGTTTGGATGTAGGTGGGGGACTTAAAGAAATGTCCCAAATTGAGCGACTTCTCAATGAAGGAGTGCGTCAGGTAAATATTGGCAGTAAAGCAATTCTGGAACCTCATTTTTTAAGAAAGGCCATAGATAGATTTGGATCTGAGCGCATCAATTTAAGCCTGGATATTTTTGAAGGAAAAATCGCAGTAAATGCCTGGCAAGACCGTTTGGAATCTTCCTGGTCTGAATTCTTAGCTTCTGCCATTGAAGTCGGCCTTCAATTTGTAACGATGACAGATATTTCAAGAGATGGTATGCTCACAGGTCCTTCCTTTGAATTGTACGAACAAGTACTTTCGATCTTTCCTGAAATCAAACTGATTGCTAGTGGAGGTGTCAGCTCTATTAATGATATTATGAAATTAAATAATATGAATATAGATGGCGTAATTGTGGGGAAAGCGATTTATGAGGGCATGGTTTCACTTGAAGTTTTAAACGATGTTGACTAAAAGAATTATTGCCTGTTTGGATGTCAAAGAGGGCAGAACAGTGAAAGGGGTGAATTTTAAAAATCTCAGAGATACCGGAGATCCTGTCGCTTTAGCACGCAAATATTCCAACGAAGGTATTGACGAATTGGTTTTCTTGGACATTTCAGCAACTCAGGAAGGACGGTCGACTATGTTGCATTGGGTAGAGGAAGTTGCCGAAGCGATTCAGATTCCATTTTGTGTAGGCGGAGGTGTCAAAGATGTGGAGGGCGCGCGACAGTTGCTTCGTGCCGGAGCGGATAAGGTAGCTATTAATTCTGCAGCGATTTTAAGACCCGAGGTGCTGGAGGAGCTGAGTGGTGAGCTGGGGGAACAATGTGTGGTTTTGGCTGTGGATGCAAAATATGAAGATGCCCAATGGCGCGTCTATCGTTCAGGAGGTTCTATCAAAACGAATCTTGAGTTAATGGAATGGTGTCAAGTAGCTGTCTCTAAAGGTGTTGGAGAGATTCTGTTTACCTCTATGGATCATGATGGAATGCAACAAGGTTTTGCATTGAAAGCTTTGCGAGAACTAAGTGCTCATTGTGCTGTTCCAATTATTGCTTCGGGAGGGGGAGGATCTATAAAAGATTTTAGAAATTTGTTCAAGGAGACTGAAGTGTCAGCCGGTCTGGCGGCAAGTATCTTTCATGACGCTATGGTTGAAATAGCAGACTTGAAATACGAATTACATAAAAGTGGACTAACTATAAGAATATCATTATGAGCAATAAACTAATTCCGGCAATCATCCAAGATGTTGAAACGTCCAAAGTTTTGATGTTGGGCTATATGAATGATGAATCCATTGAACAGACCATTCAGACAGGAAATGTGACCTTTTACAGTCGTTCCAAAGACCGTTTATGGATGAAAGGTGAAGAAAGCGGAAATGTATTGCGAGTGGTCAGCATGGACTTGGATTGCGATCGCGATACTTATCTCATTAAAGTGTATCCTGCCGGTCCTGTGTGCCATCAAGGAACCGATACCTGCTGGGGAGAAGAAAATAAAGCTTCTTATGGATTTCTTTCTTTATTGGAGCAAACGATAGATGAAAGAATTCAAAATCCGTCACAGGATTCATATGTCTCAGGTTTATATCAAGAAGGGATTCAAAGAATAGCTCAGAAAGTGGGAGAGGAGGCTGTAGAGACGGTGTTGGAAATGAATGATGCCAGCGGAGAACGATTGTTATCCGAATCAGCGGATCTTATTTTTCATCTACTTTTATTATTGAAGGCAAAAGGATTTGGACTTGAAGATGTCGTGAATATGCTTCAACATCGTGCAGAGTAGGCATTAACAATTTATGGGAACAGATCCCAACGATAAATCTTGGCAAGCCCGTTGTGCTGGACCGCAAAGACACTTTCTTTGATGGGGATTCGCTGGTCTAGATAGAGTAGGTTGTAAACGATCAAATCATTGGTTCGGTATTCTCCCCAAGGATATTTGGAGTAGTCATGATCATATCCGGTTTCATCGCTAACGATATTAGGATTTGATTCTATCCGTAAGAGTTGTTGCATGCTGGTTTCCACATGGGGAACGACCTGTAGTTGCTCTCCAATCCTCGGTCCATAGACAGATTCAAGAAACAATTGAGACCAAAATGATTCTGTACGACGGTCAAAAGCCAGCAAATTATTATTGTAAATAGATCCTGTGACACCGAATTCATCACCATTTTCACGTAACCAAACCTTGGCACTATTGGTCAATGTCGTATAGCTCACGCAAATGGGAATACCACCGCAAATGTCATTGATGGTTTCATGCCAATACATAATCTTTTTAGGGTACACCTTTAATTCACCATTGATACGGACACAAATCACTTCATCTTGAATATCTAAGTAGAATTCTTGATCCGGTCGTTGCTTGATCAAACTATACCGAATAAAATTTGGCGATGACAAAGATTTGATATTATCAAAGAAATTACCTTGATCTAAGCCATTTAGAGGCACTGACCATTTTAAACTACTGTCTCTTTCTACAACCACGGATTCAGAACCCTGACCAAAAATATCAATGCCCGGGAAACTGGATGTAAATAGAAAACTGTATCCAAATCCGCAGTTCACCGCCTCCAATTGTTGTCCTGCTTCAGGTCCGTAAATGATGGTGCCGAAAATGTCATAGCCATTGCCAAACTGATCTTCCATGATGATGGGGAAATCGCTTTGTACTGCCTCAAAGAGACGAAGCTCTGAAGCAAGCTTAGCTTTAAAGGCTGTAATGAAATCGAAATTTTGACTACCGGCAATGATGACGGGATATCCATTAAAATCTTCCGATATTAACCTTATGTTTTCCTGCTCCCGCGTATTTGAGTGTGGTCCAATAGTCGAACTATTTTCTCCGCAGGATAGAAAAACAATGAGCGATAGAAATAGGATGATCCGATTGCGCATATTGAAAGATAAGATAATCTGAGTATAAATGAACACCTCGATTAGAATATAATTAATATTATGTTAAATAAAGTCTGTCAGATTATAATTCACCGTATACTACTGTTTGATAAAGGACACAAAAAAACCGGAAGCCTATCACTACACTCCCGGTTTATGTTGACTAAGAGAATGAAGCTTTAGAAGCCCATTCCTCCCATTTGTTGTAATTCTTCTTGAGACATTTCTCTATACCCTGCTTTATCGAAGTCAAACTCTGATTTGTCTACTTCCATACTGATGTTTTGTGCAGTAAAGGTCATAGACATCTGAGGCTGACTGACCGTATATTCTAAAGGAAGACCCTTTAGTTTGTCGGCTCCGGGAGCATTACGGATGACTTCTCCATCAAATGCTAAGTCTTCTGTGATATAAGTGATTAACTCCATTTCCTGTCCTTCTGCTTTAGTGGTGATGACAGCTTTATATGCATCATAACCAGCGATCTTCTTAGTTTCATTGGGAAAGTATTCGATATCCGTGCTGGCACCACTTTCGTCTTCCTCTCCGCCCATTGGCATTTTGACCATGATTTTCTGTCCCATCATGTCCATGTACATTTCACCTGTTTTTTCTTCAGGGTTCATGACAATTTTTTGCTGCATCATCCCATTCATCATGTTCATTTTGGTCAGTTGCTTTCCATCCGCAAAAAGAACAGTCATAGATGAGCCTTTCATCATGGCTAGTTGTTGCGCCAATTGTGGATTGTCACTTGAAATTTCCGTGATTTCATAAGTTAAAGTACCTTCTTTAATCTCTTTTTGTGCAGAAACCATATTGATTGAGAAACCAATCAGAAGAAGAAATACCCATTTTAAGCTTTGCATGTAATTATAGTTTTGTGAGTAAACATTTACTGTAAATATACACTCTGACAGATATAAAGTTGTAGAACTTATACGAATTCAAGTGAATCATAGAGATAAGTAACATTATCCCGGCCAAGTACCCATATGTATGCGGTATAATTCTGTCGTATTCCATGCATCCCAATATGCTCGGTGATGTTGTCCTTCAAACTCAATACCTTCATACTGCAGGGCTTTTTTCAATCCTACTGTGTGATTAAGGCCATGAAACATAGCGTAGCTTTTTTTCAAATCTAGATGTCTTGGAATCCAATGTGTATCTATCTCATGTTGGTCACAGTCGGCTTTTAAGAATTTTTCATCCTTATGTCCCCATGCAATAAAAAGGAGTTCTTCATCCGGAAGCCAATATCGAAAATCTTCTATAATCTGGTCAAAGGTCTTGGCTCTTGAAACATCTTGTTGTTGGATGCCTGTCAATTGCTTACAGTAATTCGAAAGATAAGGAGCCAATACCGGTTGGATAAAGGATTGAAACTCTGAATCTATATCCCCATATTCATTCAATTGGAAAGCTGCAATCTCAATGATTTCTTGCTTGGAGGCAAAAGATTGACCTTCCCAGCAGGTTAATTCAAGATCGTAGACAATGCGCTTCAAGTTGTTGGTTTATAGTTTGTTAGGGTGGTTTATTTTAGCTTTAATCCATATGCATCTAACCGGTTATGGTAATAGTATAAAATTTTAAAGTTTTGAGAAAACACCATCCCCTTCTTAATGACCAACGGTTGTTCCGCATGATATTGTCCTAATCTTTTGATCCCTTCCCACATGATGGTTTCCACATCCAAATGAAAGCCTTTCGGCAGATGTAAGGCTCCTTCTTTGGATAATTCAAAAAGCTGTTGAATGATTACGTATAAGTCATTCTTGAACTGTTCAACGGTGATGCTGAAGTCCTCTTCAGGCATTCTGAGTAAACCATAGATATCGAGATCCGGGTAACTTAATTCCAGTCTCTTGAATGCTGTAAATGCTAATAGATGACTGGAAAGAACTAAGTTTTCCTTTTTGTACTGAAGGGCGATTTTTTCTCCGAGCGTTTTGGTATAGATGGATTCTCTTTGCTCATCTTTGACAATCATGCCATTACGCATAAAGTATTCACTTATATCTATGGCGTTCCCCTGTTTGTCGACAGAAATACCTTCTTCAGATACTTCATTTCCGAAAACATCCATAGGTTTTCCAAAACTTGTAATGATTTCATTTTCAGCAGAGAAAAGCCGATAGATAAATCGAATAATATTTCTGATGCTTTTTGACTTATCTGTACTGGATCGAATATATTTTTCTCGACCTTCTCGCCGTAGGTGTTGTTCTATAAGGTATTTGGCTTCCAGTACGAAATGATAATTGAGCACCACCGGAACCACAAAAATTTTATCGCTTCTACCCTTTTCAAGAATGAGTCTTTGCGCGTCCAGGCATGTACTTAATAAACCAAGCTTTAGTTTGTCTTCAAGTCTGCCAGATCTGGATCTGGTTCCTCCCGGAAAAAAGATAGTGTTGACACCCTGCGCGAGACTGATGCTGGACATCGACTTCAGCGTGCTCATGTAGATTCGATTTTTCTTTCGTCTGTCCAGTCTGTAAGCTCCAAGTCGATTCATGAAATAGGCAGCAAACTCTGAATTATATAGATTGAGTCCTGCTCCATAGTGGAATGCAGGCATCCCCCCTACCAGATCCAGTACATATCCAATCAATATACTATCGAGGTTGCTAAAGTGAGTAGGAACTAAGACAACAGTACCGTGATCAAATAATGATCTAACGTGATCGACATACCCGATTGTATGCAGCCGCTCCTGCAGTCTGTGTTTCGTTCCCCAAAGACGAGGTATCCCTTTAGAAGCTGCAGCATTCAATAATCTTCCAAAGAAAAAGGTTAAGAACTTTCTCGCAAACAGAAAAGTCTTGAGCTTAAAATCACCTGCTATCTCTTCAGAGTATCGATTAATCACCTTTGAGAGCACTTCAAGATAGACTTCTTTCTTTTGCTTTGGATCTTCCAAAGGAGCCGCTTGCGCTAATTCGCTATTTATTTTTTTCCAGAAAAGTTTTTCATTAGGCGGATCCACTTTCCAGGGTTCCCGCTTCATACGGTTTTGTTCCTGGTACATGGTTTTATTAATGATACCTAGTAGCTCATCTCCCTCCAATTGCTGAAAGTGGGCAATGGTATAATCATTGATACTTGAAACAAAATCACTTCTTCTTTGGTACAACTTGTAGATGGGCCAATCTTTGATATCAGGCCAAATGTGTTCTTTAGGTTCCTGATATTCCTCAAACAAACGATTCTCATTCATTGTCCCGATAGTAGTTTCGAATTCAGGCTTGCAATATATTCTAAAAGCGATTCAATTCCATCTCCTTTTAAGCTGCTGGTTTGAAAAGTTTCAGGCAGTTCTGCCCACTCGCTTTTCATAGCTTTTTGAAAAACAGATCTGAGCTGGGCTTTTTGGTTGCTTTTGAGTTTATCGGTCTTCGTAAAGACAATTATGAAAGGAATTTTTTTTCTCCCCAATCGGCTCATGAATTCCAGATCATTTTTTTGAGGGGGAATCCGGGCATCCACCAAAACGCAGGCCATGACCAATTGAGGTCTCTTGCTGAGATAAGACATAATCATTTGATCCCAGGATTTACGCATTTGTTTGGATACTTTTGCATATCCATATCCGGGGAGATCCACTAAATGCCACTCGTCATTAATCTTGAAAAAATTCAGTGTTTGCGTTTTTCCGGGTTGTTTGCTAACTCTTGCTATCGAATTTCTTCCGGTCAAAGCATTCACTAAGGATGATTTTCCCACATTAGAACGACCTATGAAGGCATATTCGGGGACCATATCCTTGGGACATTGCTCATTTTTCGTATAACTACCTACGAACTTCACCTCATTCACTTCCATAATTCGTATATTAAATAAGTATTCAAAGGTACATAAGAAACACAATTGGCATAATCATGGTAGAGATAAGTGAGGATATTGTTTTCTTTGCGATCAAATTCTGAGTGGGGACTTATGATGAGTAGACTTTTATGTGCGGCACTTCTGATTGGCTTGTGGATTCCCATGCAAGCACAAACAAAGTTTGGTATTCGTGCAGGTCTCAACACAACTTCAGTGAATCCTGAGGCTCTATTGATTTTAAATAATAATGACGTAGAGGAGCTTCGTCTGGATCTAGAGAGAGCTCGATATGGTTTTCATTTAGGTGTTTTTTTACAAGTACAAGCAGATTTTTTATTTATCCAACCTGAAATATGGTTTCGTTCTAACAGTATTGATTATAGTTTACAAGATCTACAAATGACAAATGTGAACTCCATTGTCACAGAAAGATATCAGTATTTGGATATTCCCCTTCAATTTGGACTAAAAATGGGTCCTCTGCGACTAGGATGTGGCCCTGTGGGGCATTTATTTATCAATGCTTCTTCTGAGATTTCAGAAGGGGATTATGCTGATGAGTACGAGCCCAGATTTAGGGACTTGACCGTAGGTTATATTGCCGGACTTGGGATTGACATCTGGAATTTCCATGTTGATTTTAATTACGAGGGTAGTTTTCAAAATTTTGGAGATCATTTCTACTTTTTTGGTGAGCGATATACTTTTGATAGAGCCCCTGCTCGTCTCATAGGCACCATAGGAATTTCATTTTAACCTACCTTTTGGCAACAAATTGAGGTTTCATTTATTCACAATCTTGTATCATTGTACAAATCTGCTGAATGAAGTCAAAGACCCTTTCTTTTGAGGATGTCCCTCAGTTTTCTGCTTTCGATAAAGCTTACCAAACCGATGCCAAACGTTTTGAAGCCTTATTGGGAAGATTGCCCGTGTCAGATTCCTTTAGCGACCAGATAGAAGCTAAAAAAAGAAGCTATTCATTCGATCGGACTAAGCTGGTAGAAATCATTGCTCAGCAATATAGTAGGTTAAGGGAAGGGCATCAGTTGATCCCTGAAAATTTAGAAGCGCTTAAAGACGAAAATACCTTTACCATCATTACTGCGCACCAGCCTTCCTTGTTTACAGGGCCACTCTATTATATTTTTAAAATTGCCAGCGCTATTGTGCATGCGCGACAATTGAACAATCGTTATCCGGACTACCGTATCGTTCCCGTGTTTATCATTGGCGGAGAAGACCACGATTTTGAGGAGATCAATCATTTTTATTATCGAACTCAGAAATTTACCTGGCAGCAAGATGAGGGGGGCGCAGTCGGTCGATTGTCGACTCAAAACATTCATTCGGTTTTAGAGGAGTTGGGCACCCATTTGGGGTCCTCTTTCTATGGGAAGCAGATTCTTGACTTATTGAACGAGGCTTATCTTGGACATAAGACTCTGGGGGACGCGACACATTTTTTTATCAGTCAATTGTTTAAAGACACTGAACTAGTCGTTGCTCAGATGGACGAACCTGAGTTTAAGAGGGCGTTCTCTCCTATCATCAGAGAGGAGGTCACAGAAGAGCGATCCCAATCTTTGATTCTTGATCAACAGCAGAAATTTCAGCAATTAGGCTTTCAACCTCAAGCGTTTGTTCGAGAAATCAACTTCTTTTATCTCAGTCCGGGAGGCCGACATAGAATTGAACAGAAAGGGGATAGATTTATAGTAGTTGATACAGAGATGAGCCTTTCGGCAAAAGAGATGCTGGATGAAATTCAAAATGCTCCTGAGCGTTTCAGTCCCAATGTGGTGATGCGGCCCATTTATCAAGAATTCATTTTCCCTAACCTTGCCTATGTGGGTGGCGGTGGCGAATTGGCTTATTGGATGGATCGAAAGCAACAATTTGAAGCCTTTGGTTTGGAGTTTCCCATTTTAATCAGAAGACATTCTGCCTTTCTGATAAAAAACAAAGACCTGGAGCGTTTAAAGGAGTTCCCATGGGAATTGAAGGATTGGTTACAAGATCCGGATGCATTGATTAAAAGGTACATTCGCGAATTACATCCGGAGGAGATGGATTTTACACAATCTTACCGGGAGTTAAATCGTCTTTTCGACCTTATGAAACCGGAAATGAAGGAGTTGGATGCAAATTATTCATATTCTGTGGAGGCTGCCAGAGTGGATGCGCTCAAGACTATACAAAGATTGGAAAAGAAAGCTTTGAGCGCTCTAAAGCGCAAAGAGGAAAACGCTATCTCCAAAATTCGTCATCTGAGGAATATTCTGATTCCGGAAGGTAAACTTCAGGAGCGTCAAGATAACATAGTGGAATGGTATCAAGACTATGGACCTCGCATTATCACAGATATTATTGATGGTCTCGAGGCTTTTGATCAGGAAGTTAAAGTGCTGGTTACTCCTTGATGGGGAATAGGTATAATAGATCCTCAATCTTTTGTTTCAACTCTCTTCTGTCAACAATAAAGTCCAGGAAACCGTGCTCTAATAAAAATTCCGACCTCTGGAAGCCTTCCGGCAAATCCTGTTTAATTGTTTCTTTAATAACTCTCGGACCTGCAAAACCAATGAGTGCATTAGGTTCTGCGAAATTGATATCGCCTAACATTGCAAATGAGGCCGTTACCCCTCCGGTAGTGGGATCAGTCATGAAAGAAAAGTAGGGAATACCGGCTTTGGACAATTGTGAAAGCTTGGCAGAGGTTTTGGCCATTTGCATTAAACTGAATGCACTTTCCATCATTCTAGCTCCTCCGGACTTGGAAATAATCATGAAGTGCACTTTATGCTCTAGGCAATAATCAATAGATCTCGCAATTTTTTCACCTACAACAGAACCCATCGAGCCACCGATAAATGAAAAGTCCATGGCGGCTATGACAATCGGTCTCCTACCCGACTTTCCTTCTGCAACTGTAATCGCATCATCTAAATGTGTTTTAGATTTTGCTTTCTCCAATCGTTCGGAGTAAGGTTTGAGGTCGGTAAATTCAAGAAAATCGTAGGACTCTATATCCTCAAAGAGCAGATTGTAGTTTCCATCAAAAATGAGTTCGAAGTAGTCGTGGGAACCAATTCGGGTATGGTGGTCGCACTCCGGGCACAAGTAAAAGTTTTCTTTCATTTCTTTTACCGTGCTCAAATGACTGCAATTCGGGCATTTGTGCCACAGACCATCAGGAGTTTCTTTTTTAAACTTTGTAGCTGTTTGAATACCGTCTTTTAGCCTTTTGAACCAGCCCATATGCGCTTCAATTTTCTGTCGAGATGATAAATTTAGTCAAATTATGTTGACTTTGTAAGATCAATACTGATAGGATTTCACAGCATTTACAAATGCCTTCACACCTTGCAGAGGCGTATCGGGGTATACCCCATGTCCTAAGTTGACAACATGACTTCCTCCAAATGCGCGAATCATTTGGTGTGTTTCCTCGGCAATATTATCTGCCTGTCCATATAAAACCGCCGGATCCAGATTGCCTTGAACTACCCTACCCTTACTCAATTGAGTGCGTGCAAATGAAGGTCTGATATTCCAATCAAGCCCAATCGCATTTGCCGAAAGGCTATCAAATTCCGGAAGCATGAAGAATGCTCCTTTGGCAAAAAAGATCGTTGGAACGGATAAAGCATCCAAAATCCTTTTGACATATGGCATCGCAAATTCCTGATACAATTTTGGGCTCAAGAGTCCGGCCCAGGAATCAAACAGCTGGAGTACTTCCGCACCGGCAGCTTCTTGCGCACGCATATAGTGAATTATGCTCTGACTTAATTTCTCCAATAACTCATGGGCTAGTTTTGGTTCTTGTACCAAAAACTTTCTCGCCTTGGAGAACGTTTTGGAGCCCCCTCCTTCTAACATATATGCTAATAAAGTCCAGGGTGCACCAGAAAATCCAATTAGTGTTTTTTCCGGAGCTAATTGGGCACGTGTTTTCTTTAAGGCTTCAAATACATATTTCAATTCTTCAAGTGTATGCTCCTCTGAAGAATTTAAGGCTTCAATATCCGCTGCGCTTTCGATAACACGGGGAAAATGGGGCCCTTTTCCTTTTATCATCTCATAAGGTAGCCCCATAGCTTCAGGAATCACTAAAATGTCACTGAAAATAATGGCAGCATCTACGTCTAATTCATCTACAGGTTGCAGCGTCACTTCTGCTGCCAAATCCGGTGTTTCCACCAATTCTTTAAATCCTGACAAGGATGCTCTTAAGGCTCTGTATTGAGGAAGGATTCTTCCGGCTTGTCTCATAAGCCATACGGGAGGTCTTTCGACGGACTCACCATTCAATGTTTTGACGAGTAGTTTTTCCATGTGCGAAAGATAGTAAAAGCTGGAAACAGCTAAAATTATTAGTAGTTTTGAGCTGAATTTTACTTAAAATATGACGGAGATTCGTTAAAAATAAAAAACCCCGTTGTCATACAGACAACGAGGTCGAACACACTATGAGAACACCCTAAAATCTTAATCTGATTCAGTTGTTCTATACAATTATAAACA
>CAZGGG010000008.1:14549-54372 GCA_964525165.1 uncultured Saprospiraceae bacterium
CGCGTACCGGAGATCCTGCGTCACGCCTTCCATCGTCCACTCCTCCTTTTTACGAGGTGTTTCAACTCACGCCATCGATTGCGAATTCCATTTTCTATTGCATTAAATTACACTATCAGAGAAATATACAATTATAAACAAAATAGTGGAATTTCGCCAACTTTACCATAGAATACATTACAATAAACTGATATACCCAAATAAAAGACCATGATTCCTGAGCATACGGTTCAAAAAATTCTTGAGACGGCACAGATAGAGGATGTGGTGGGTGATTTTGTAAATCTAAAAAGAGCAGGCAGGAATTATAAAGGGCTGTGTCCTTTTCATGATGAGAAAACGCCCAGCTTTTCCGTTAGTCCCGCTTTGAACATTTACAAGTGTTTTGGGTGTCAAAAAGGAGGAAATTCCGTCCAGTTTATCATGGACCATGAGAAGATGTCTTTTCCTGAAGCTCTGAGATATTTGGCCGATAAGTATAATATTGAAATCGAGGAGGAAGAGCTTTCTGAAGAAAGAAAAGCGGAATTACAGGAAATAGATAGCTTGTATGTGTTGAATGAACACGTATCTAAGTTTTATACGGAGCAGTTGTTCCATACGAACTTGGGTAAATCAGTGGGTCTCTCCTATTTCAGAGACCGTGGTTTTCAACAAAAGATTTTAGATCGCTTTCACATTGGATATGCCGCGCCCGGAGGAAAAGTATTGGTAGATGAATTGACAGATAGGGGCTTCACCATTGATTATGCCAAGAAGGTAGGCCTTGTGAATACTTACGATAAAGACTTCTTTAAGGATCGGGTGATTTTTCCTATTCAAAATATTTCGGGTAAGACCATTGCATTTGCAGGCCGTACACTCAAAAAGGATAAAAAGATCCCGAAATATATCAACTCCCCGGAGAGTGATATTTATGAAAAAAGAAAGGTCCTCTATGGTCTTTATCAGGCGAAAGGTGCGATTCGAAAAGAAAACAGTTGTATTCTGGTAGAGGGGTATACAGACGTCATGAGTCTGCATCAGGTAGGCATAGAGAATGTAGTAGCCAGTTCCGGAACGGCACTTACGGAAGAGCAAGTGCGATTGATCAAAAGGTTTGCTGACGAGGTCCTGGTATTGTATGACGGTGATGCAGCAGGTGTAAGTGCGGCGGTTCGAGGATTGAGAATTATTTTGTCTCAGGGCTTGAAAGTTCAGGTAGTAATGCTTCCGGAGGGAGAAGATCCGGACTCTTTTGCTCAGAAAAAAGGTAAACAAGCTACGCTAGATTTTTTAGAAGATCAGAAGAAGGATTTCATACTTTGGCAATTGGAGCATTTATTGGCAGAGACCGCCAATGATCCGATGGGTAAAGCAAGGGCGATAAAAAGTATTGTGCGCACCTTAGCTCATATTGATGATGCTCTTACAAGGTCCACCTATATTCAACATTGCGCTCAGGAGCTTCATATTCAAGAGACGTTATTGGTCGATGAGCTCAATAAGGCATTGTATGAACTTCAAGCAGAACGACAGCGGATTCAAAAGTCGGAGGCTCGAAAAGAACAGCAATGGAAAAAGCAAGAGCCCTCCCCTATTCATAGCCCTTCTGCTCAGCAGTTGGAAGAGAAAAAGCGAATCCCACCGAAAATAGATATTCGTGAAAAGGAAGTAATTCGAGTATTGCTCCAGCACGGAGCTAAAATGATGGAGGACGAAGAGGGTAATCCACTCACTGTGGCTGAATACGTGTTTTCAGAATTAGAAAATCTCTCAGAAAACATGAGTCATCCTACTTTTCAAAAAATCGTTGATCTTTACTTACAGTCTTTGATGGATGGTTTAGTGCCTGAATTAAAAACATTTACGCAGCATTCCGACCGTGACCTTCAAACGGTGGCGATAGACATCTTAACAGATCCTTTTGAATACAGTGAAAATTGGGAAGGTAAGCTAAATTCACCTTTGCGAACCCAAAAGAAACCAGAGGAAAATTTTGCCACGGATTCTTTTCTTGTTGTACAACACTTTAAGCAGAAGCAAATAGAGCGTTTAATAGAGCAAAACCGAGAAAAATTACAAGCATTTATAGAAGCCGATGATGAGAAAGGAGTGGCAGATTGTATGGCGGTGCATCACCGGTTAGTAGAGGTGCGTAAAGAGATTAATGAAATTATCAATAGAGTTATACTATAAAAAAGAAAGGCCGACGATTTCGCCGGCCTTTTCAGTAGTATGCATATTACTAATTATGCATTTCGGTTGATACAATTCAGGTCTTCAAAGGCTTCTTTCAATCGATCTACGAAAGTACCTTCTGCGACACGCAACCATTTTCTGGGATCATAGTATTTCTTATTCGGCACATCTTCTCCTTCGGGATTACCGATTTGAGATTTTAAGTATTCTTGGTGTTCATTGAAATAATCACGGATACCGGAGGCAAAAGCCCATTGCATATCCGTATCAATATTCATTTTTACCGCACCATATTCAATCGCCTCTCTTATTTGCTCACGAGAAGAACCAGATCCACCATGGAAAACGAAGTTCAAGGGTAAGGGATTCGTTCCATACTTCTCTTGAACATAATCCTGGGAGTTTTTAAGGATTTCCGGCTTTAACTCAACATTTCCCGGTTTGTATACTCCATGGACATTTCCAAAAGCAGCAGCTATGGTGAATCTATCGCTGACTTCTTTCAATTTTTCATAGGCATAAGCAACCTCTTCAGGCTGGGTATACAACTTAGAATTGTCAACATCCGTATTGTCTACTCCGTCTTCTTCCCCACCGGTGACACCCAATTCAATTTCCAGAGTCATTCCGATAGCATCCATTCTTTTGAAATATTCAACAGACGTTTGGATATTTTCTTCCACGGGCTCTTCTGAAAGATCTAGCATGTGCGAGGAGTATAACGGATAGCCTCTCTCTTTGTAAAACTGTTCTCCAGCTTTTAATAAGCCATCAATCCATGGGATAATTTTCCGTGCGCAATGGTCTGTGTGTAAGATAACAGGCACTCCATAGGCTTTTGCCATGGTGTGCACGTGCATCGCGCCTGAAATGCCTCCATAGATAGCAGCTTTCTGATGATCATTGGGTAGTCCTTTCCCGGCAAAAAAACTGGCTCCACCATTTGAGAACTGAACAATGACAGGGGAATTAACTTCTGCAGCTGTTTCTAAAACGGCATTAATGCTATTGGTACCCACCACGTTGACCGCCGGAAGGGCAAAGTTGTTTTCATTAGCATAGTTCAATAATTCAGTTACTTCATCTCCATGCAGTACTCCTGCTCTAAACTTGGTATTCGCCATTTGATAAGGGGATTAGATTTAAATAATTTCTTTTTCGGTAAGATAACGTTCTGCATCCAATGCTGCCATACAACCAGTCCCGGCTGCAGTTACGGCTTGTCGATATATACGATCCTGTGCATCTCCTGAAGCAAATACACCTTCGATATTGGTATAACTAGTACCCGGTTTTGTTTTGATATACCCAACTTCGTCCATATCAATCATATTTTCAAAGATATCAGTATTTGGCTTATGTCCAATGGCTACAAAAAATCCTTTGACAGGGATTTCGCTGGTTTCATTGGTTTTATTATTCAATACTTTCACGCCGGTTACCTCATCGTCACCCAGGATTTCCTGTGTTTCAGTATTCCAATGAACTTCGATATTGCTTTGCTTTAGGACACGATCCTGCATGATTTTAGAAGCTCTCATCTCATCTCTGCGGACCAGCATATGGACTTTCGGGCAAAGTTTGGATAAATAGACGGCCTCTTCGGCGGCAGTGTCTCCACCCCCCACGACAGCTACCTCCATGCCTTTGTAGAAAAAGCCATCACAAACGGCACAAGCTGAAACACCTTTATTGGATAGGCGTTTCTCGCTTTCCAGACCCAACCATTTTGCGGAAGCACCGGTAGAGATAATGATACTGTGCGCATGATGTTCTGTGCCATCTTCTGCCCATATCTTTTTAACATCTCCCTCTAGTTCTACCTTCACAATTCTTTGGTAAATGATCTCTGTACCAAATCTTTCCGCTTGATTTTTAAAATCTTCCATCATTTGGGGACCTAGAATACCGTCAGGATATCCCGGATAATTCTCAACATCTGTTGTAATCATCAACTGTCCTCCAGGCTCCTGTCCTGTAAAAAGGACGGGTTCCATATTTGCTCTTGCAGCATAAATGGCAGCAGTATAGCCGGCAGGGCCGGATCCAATGATGATACATTTTTTGATTTCAGACATTTTATTGTTGTTTTATTGTTTGCTAATTTATAAAAATGAAAGCTCTGTGAGAACTTCATGACTCTATGATCCTCGTCAACCTACTTTCTATTTCATCATTTGATAAGGAATCCAAATCTAAGCAATAGTCGGATAGACTGTAATGTTCCTTACGAATGGTATAGAGTTTGTCTATATCTGTATCGATAAAAAGAGGTCTTGTTTTCTTTTCTTCATGATTTAATGGCCGGATATTTTTTTTGAGCCAAATGAGTGTGCCGCTATTTTTCACCAATTCTAGATTACGAGTATCAATCAGTGTGCCTCCTCCAAGACTGATGATACAAGAAGCATTCAAAGTGGCTATGAGTTCTCTGAGTATTTCAGACTCTAATTCTCTGAAGTAAGGCTCTCCCTGAAGATTAATGATCTCTGAAATAGTGTTTTGATTGTGTCGTTCTATGACCTCATCTAAATCAAAGACAGTGTAATCCAATAGGGAACCCATTCGTTTAGCCCAATAGGTTTTCCCTACTGCCATAAATCCTGTCAGGAAGAATAATTTGATAGGGTTTCCATGCATGGGTTTCAGATATACTGTATGAGCTATTTTTGTCTAAATTTGCACCAAAGGAATCGAAAATGCGTCGTTTGTTGATTTTTCTTATTCTAGCCTTAGTGGCTTGTCAAAATTCTGAGGAGCCTTCAGTCAAAGCTGAAAGAACCTCTTCATTGGATGAATTTATCCGTATTCCGACTACGCCGGATGGCAAGATAAGTAAAGAAGAAATGGCCATTGCTGATTTTGATCACATTAGCTATAATTTTGATACGATTATTCAAGGCGAGAAGATCAGTCACGAATTTAGGTTTCAAAATACAGGGGCCGTTCCTTTTGTTATTGCTGATGTGAGCAGCTCATGTGGTTGCACTATTCCCGAATATGAAGAAAAACCGGTTCCTCCGGGTGAGACGGGCACGATCAAAGCTGTTTTTAATTCGGAAGGCAGAAAAGGCGAACAACATAAAACCATTAGTATATACGCGAATACCATCCCCAATCCCATTGAATTAAGATTGGAGGGTTATGTTCAAACACAAGATTAGACAAGAAACATTGTTATGGAAGGAGTTATGGATTTTATTTCGGGAAGTTGGCCATTATTAGTCGCTATTCCGATTTTTTATTTGTTTTTCATCAGACCTCAAGTGAAAAAACAAAAGGAGCAGCAAAGCTTTTCTGATGGTCTTGAAAAAGGACAGGAAGTGGTCACTAGTAGCGGTATCATCGGGCGCATCAATAAAATTGATGAACATGATGTCACCCTCCAACTTGAAAATAAGACCTTCATCAAGGTAACTAAGGCTTCGATTTCAAGTGAGATGACACAGCAGTATAAAGAAGCGACTACAAAGTAATCCAATTATGAGTAGCAAGGGTGAGTCACAGAAAACGAATAACAGGGTCTTGTTATCCGTATGTATTGCTATTGCTGCTTTTATTTGGTTCATCAATAAATTGTCCCAAAATACGCCTTGGTCCCTAAGGACGAATATTCAATATGAGATCAAGGAAGGCTACGTTATCTCCAAGGAAAATGTCAAGCAATTGACTGTGAAGCTTGAAGGCAGTGGTTGGTCATTGTGGAGAATTTCTAACGATATCCCTGAAGCTATACAGATTCAGGCTGAAGCAAAGATCGGAAACCAAAACTGGAGTTATGATCAACTAAAGCAGATCATCCAACAACAGTTTCAGCTTTCAGATGAAATTGACATAGCTAGTATCACGCCTCCTCGTATTGTACTCACGCTAGAAGAAGCCTCAAGCAAGTGTATTCCTGTGCAACTGCCTTTAGACCTGGAATTTCTACCTTCATTTGATCAATTAGGACCTATCGAATTAACTCCTGATTCTGTTTGTTTGACGGGGCCTTCCAATATTCTGAAAAGCATAAAAAAAATCCTTTTAGATACGCTTTCCCTACAGTCAGTTAGTACACAGCAAAAAGGGTCCCTTTCTTTGGAAAAACACGTCCCTACACTACTTCGGGCAGACGTCGCAAAGATTGACTACTCTATCCAAGTGTCAGAATACACTGAATTTAACAAGTATATAGATTTAAGGGTTATATATAGCGGAAAGGATTCTATAGAAATATTTCCGAAAAGCGCCCTTGTTTCAATGAACGTACCTATATCAAAGTATGATGAAACGGAAGCCAGTGGCATTGGACTATATGTTAAAATCCCTGATCAAGTAGATGCGGCCGGGAATACCGCCCAGATTCAAGCAGCTAGAAATTTACCGTCCTGGCTTAAAGTGAAATCTATCCAACCTAGAGAAGTAGAGTATTTTTTTCTTGAATCTACAGTGGATACATTGATTGAGGATTCAACGAATGAGTGATACGTTTCCTTTCTTTTTGTATAATTGCCCTCCGGGTTCGCAGCGGTATTCAAAATAATACCCATACCCATCAATGGCCGCCTCTTCTCCTCTGAAGGTTCCGTCCCATTCATCATTTATGGATCTGAATGTAAATACTTTATTACCCCAGCGATTGTAAACAAAACCTCTGAGTTCCGTGATGTAATTACTTCTGACAGCGAAGAAATCGTTTTCGCCATCATTGTTAGGGCTGAATGCATTGGGAATATAAACAAATGGCTCCTCACAGGGTGGTCTGGTGATTTCAAGAATGATCTGTGCTGTATCATTGCAACCATTTTCTGATAAAGCAATCAAAGTAAAGCCTTGGGTGCTATCCGTTAATATTTCTAATGATGTAGCAGAGATGTTATTTATAATATCTTCTGGTATCCAGACTAAACTATCGGCTCCTGTAACATTAAAAAGAATAGTATGTGTCTGCCCCAGTAATACCGGGTTCTCTATTACGGTTAGGTTGATAATATCAGCTATATCTTCGACTTCTATCCATATACTGTCTTGAACAGGACATAGACTGTCTTTCTGAACTTGTACATAGACGTAGGCTGAATTATTAGCTTCAACGACTGCTGGATTCGATGCATTTGGATCAGAAAGATTCAATGAGGAAGACCATTTGAACGTACAATCTGGGTCAAAAGATGGATTCAGAAAGATGTTTTCCCCTCGACAAAGGACGAGCGTATCCGGAAAAGACAAAGATAGAAAGGGTGATTGTACAAGAAGAGTATCAGAATCGCTGCATCCTGAAGACCCGGTTATGGTTTGAATAATGGTAACTGTTTGTGTATCCGAAAGGAAGAAAGGGGGTGTACTATCTCTGTTCATTAGGTGATCGATAAGGACATATTGTATCGAAACATTTCCTGTATCGTTGTTGATGGATTCATCTGTAATGATTAATTCGACACTGTCCAGACATTCTCCAAAACTAACTGAAAAGCCTGCCTGGACAGCTAAAGGCAATACCTCTATTTGAGTGGAAAAAGTATCGGTACATCCTCTTTCGTTGGAGGCGATTAAACGAACCTGATAAAACCCGGGACCCGGAACTTTTATTTGCGGTTCTCGGTCAAAACTTGTGGTATCGAAATTCGTGGAACGAATGTTCCATTCAAATTTATCGGCATCCGAGGAGTTGTTTTCGAATACTAATAATTCGTCTTCACAAATAAAATCCGAGGTGAAAAAGGCAGCAGTTGTTTCGCCACATTGACCAACATTGTATTGGAAATCCCTGCGTGTACTCGAAATTAGCATTCCATTTCTGTATTCGTCCACACAAATACCAACAACAAATTGGCCAATTGTATTTGGGATTCCTGAGAGTCTGCCCGTTACCGGGTCAATGGAAAAAGGTACTCCTCCGAGCATATTATCTCTTGAGTAGGGAGGGCTTACCCATACGACGGTATCATATGGTGGGTTGTTGGGAGGTTGTGGTCTGGGGTTTATTTGGTTTGCTCCCAGTAATGGCGTACATAATCGATAGACTAATGAGTCCCCATCAAAATCTGTCGCAGAGTGATCAAAATTGATTTCTTGATCCACACATATATAAGCAGGAGGCCATTCTTTAAAAACAGGATTGGAATTGCAGGATCTCAGGGCTTCTTCACTAATTTCTGCCAAATAGGTAGCTCCACTAGCTAATGGATTCACAATATTCAAAATGGTTCTATTTCGACAACAGCGCTGGTAAACCAAGGTATAGCCTCCGCTGCGAAAGGGTAAGGTGATGGTATCTACATAAGTGGTGGTATGCACACAAACATTTGGCGGTACCACAAAACATGGGTCAAGAAGTTGAGGATTTAGCGTATCATCACCATTAAAGGTAACCAACAGCTGTCCTCCCGGCACCACGGATGTTACCAGTTGGTTACTTGTATCAAAAACACCGATGCTCGCAGGATTATCAAAAAAAGCATTGGGATCACCATTAAAGCAATCTCTGTAAATAGTTAGGGTGATTTCATACTGATCATTGCCTAAGCATTTATAGTTCAGCTCCCCTCCTACTATATGAGTAGCACTCAATGGGTGGATATAGAGTATGGAAAAGGATAGTATTAAGACAAATGGAATAAATACCTTTCTGCTCATACTATTAAGTTACAATATTTATAGCTTGCAGTTCAGCCTGAAATTGTGCATGATACGACAAGAGTGCCAAAATAAAAAAGGGCAGAACCTTCTGCCCTTTTCATCCTATCTCATTAAGGTAATACTTCCTTGTTCTTGGTGCATTCCACCTCCTTCACATACGACTCTTAATATATAGCCATAAGCTCCCGGTTGGTTTTCAGTTCCTCTGGTCAGTCCGTCCCAGGCAGCTGTAGGATCAGTGGTTTCAAATACTTTCTGGCCCCATCGGTCATAGATGATCAATTCCATACTTTCAATGAAATCTCCTCTAAGAGCAAGTACATCATTTACTCCATCACCATTGGGTGAGAATGCGTTAGGTAAGAATACGTATGGAGGTCTACAAGGTGGTTGTTCTACATTAACCGTCACCATTCTCATAAATTCACAGCCATTATCGGTTTTGATGATGACAACGAATTTTGTGGTATCCCGCGGCATCGCCATAGGATTGATCAAAGTTGAATCATCTAAACTTTCACCGGGTGACCAGGTATACATCCAATTAGGATCACCACCTTCCACATCTAATTGCGTTTTGTCACCATACATGATTGATGGTGGGTCTGCGGTGGCAACTACAGAAGGGTCAAGCATCTCCACAGTGATGGTGATGGTTTTAACTTCTTCACATCCTTCAGGTGTGGTAGCGGTTACTGTAAAAGTAGTAGTTGAATCTAAAACTGCAGTTACTTCATTAGAATTTGGATCTCCAAGAATAACATTTGTTGGTTCCCAATTCCATGTGATGACTCTGTTCGGGTCAAATGGGTTGGCTGTTATTCTAACTGTGTCCATAGCACAGATTTCTGTATCATCAGCTGAAAGGTCAAATAACTCTTCTACCTCAACAACAACTTGTCTGGTTAAGGTACAAGTATCTGAATCTTCAGAAACGACAACCGTAAATACAGTAGTTTGATCTACTGTAGCAATTGGGTTGGCTGAAGAAGCATCATCTAAAGGTCCTGCCGGTGTCCAAACATAAGTGTAGTTTGGATTACCACCCGGATTCAAAGGTACAGGTTGATTGGTACAAACGACGATAGTGTCTTGTAGATCTAATTCAATCAAGTTGACATTAATCGTCTGTGAGCTCATGGTCATGCAGGCATCAAGAGAGGTAAGCGTAACGGTGTACATCCCTGGTGTGTCATAAGTATGAGTTGGGTTCATCTCAGTAGATGTATTTCCATCCCCGAAATCCCATTGCCACATACCCCTGTCATTCAAATTATTGAAAGATACTGTCAGGCTACCACATTCTCGTTCAAATGTGAAATCTGCTTCCAGACTTTCAATGGTCATGACATAAATAGAATCTGTATGTGTACAACCTATTTCATTGGAAACTGTAAACACGAGCACACCGTCTTCCAAAGTTTCTGTATAAAGCCTGATCGTTGCTCCATCAAGTGGGCCTACAATCAAGTCATTAGGTTCCCAGGATATGTTTAAAGTATCCTCCGGATCTAAATTCACTAAAGTATAAGAGACAGTATCGCCTGTACATAGCATGAGTGTATCTGGGTAACTGATTTGAACGCCTTCATTTTCAAGGTTAATAGAAGACTCTAATACGCAATTCAATTCACTGCTATAGATTCTCACAAAAAGAGTCAACTCATTTTCTACCCTTACGGTAAATGTGTCTTCTCTGCTAAGTACAGGATCAAATAAGTTATTTTCAGACCAGATTAAAGAATCATAGGGAACCCCGGTTATCGTAACCGTGCGGAAAGAATCACATGGATCCTCTGTGATATCAATTACCTCTAGATCTTCACCTCTTACTTCTACAAATACAGAGTCATTCACCACACATAATCCATCTGTAGCGGATACCCTATATGTAGTGGTGTTCCTTGGACTTGCCTCGGGATTAGGTACGGTATTGGAAGGGTCCAAATTGTTATCCGGAGTCCATGTATACATTAAGTCCGGATCAAATCCCGTATTTAATAGGAAGGTGCTTTCTCCCAAACAAATGGATAGCGAGTCGCCCAGGAGGTCAAGATTGATAAAGGTCAACTCAAATTCTCTGCTAATAGATGCCGTACAGCCATTTGCAGCTAAAATGTCTAAAGTAACCGTGACCGTTCCCGATCTTGTAGTTTCATATATTAAATTCGTTCCGTTGAGTTCAATTGTTGTATCTGAAAACTGAAGAGTCCATGTTCTCTCAATGATGGTGCTGACAGAGTCTGTAGACAAATCCGTGAGCTCTAGTTCAAATGTGTCTGTACATTCATTGACGGCGAAATCAAAATCAGGTACTAAGCCGGTAAATTGAACATTGAGTTCCTGTATCAAAGTGTCAATACAAACGCTGTCTTCAGTTGCAATGAGCATTACTCTATAGGTTCCTGTATCAGGATACACATATGTAGGGTTCTCCTCATTGCTGGTTTGCGAAATATCTCCCTCAAGGTCAAAGAACCATTTGAAAAAGCTTGCATTTTGTGAATTATTCACGAAGTCTACTTCAACGCCTTCGCAATAAGTTCCCGATGGGCTAAAGTCAGCAGTTGGTATTCCTTCACAGGAAATAGTATTAATTTGAATGTCTCTTCGAATCGTTGTTAATAGCTCCCCATTGCGGTATTCTGATACACAGACACCAATGACAAATGTCCCCTGTATCTCAGGAAATCCGGAAATGAAACCTGTCCTAGAATCAATGGTCAAAGGATTCGTTTGATTTCCTAACATATAGCTTTCATCGTAGGTGGGTGTAAGCCATACAATAGGGTCAACAGGATAATCCGGATGAACACCTGATACATCAGGATTTGGATCGTCTCTAGTCGCTCCTAAAAGAGGTGTACACAGAGAATAAACAATTGAATCCCCATCAGCATCCGTTGCCGCATGGTCAAATGTGTAGGTTCGATCAATACAAGCAACCGGATCCGGGAAATCAACAAAAACAGGAGAACTATTGCATGTTTCAAGGGCTTCTTCTGTAATTCGAACATCTAAGGTCATACCGGTTTCAAGGGGCTGAACGATATTATTGATGATCACATTTCGACAGCAGCGTTGATACAACATATTATACCCCCCCGGTCTTCTTGGTAAGGTAATGGTATCAATGTAAACGGCTTCTTGGATACACAGAGAGGAAACGATATTGGAGCAGTCGTCATCAAAACTAGAACCAATGGTGTCCATGGATATAAGATTCAGGAGAATAATACCTCCATTCCCTACATTTTGGACAGGGTTTCCATTTCCGTCGTAAACAAAAATCGCTGCAGGATCATCAAAATCTGCTTCTGGATTTGCATTGTTGCAATCTCTGCGGATGATCATTCTGATTTCATATTGATTACCTCCTAAACAACGGTAACTTAGATCTCCGCCAACAATATGGGAAGCCTGAGCATTTTCTGTAAAGAATAGCACGAAACCCAGGATGAGCAAGAGCCCGCCCCAATGTTGGATGGATGCGATCAATCTTTTGTGAAATTGGTCTTTCATAATGGTTATACTATTCTTTGTCTACATTAATGATTTCAACTCTTCTTTCCTTAGAAGCTTTGACGCTGTATATAGAGTTTCTTTTGTCCTGCAGATCATCTATGACGTCTTCAGGCGATTCTAATTCTCCAAATGATTTTTGAGTTACGGCCAATTGTCCCGACTTCATATATGGGATTAAGGCACCGCCCTGATAATCTCTGAGCTCATTCTTAACAGCTGCTACCCTTCTTAAACCCAGAGCGTAATTATAGGCTCTGCTGTATCTCGGTGAAGTATAGCCTTTGATGAATATATTCACGGGGACTCCCTCTTCTAAAGATTTCAATAGGACACCCAGGAATCTGCCTAAATCCTGATCTCCTTTCTTGAGCTCTGTTTCAAAAAATCGTTCTATATCTCTTTGAGCCATTTGCTTAGATTCTTCCGTTTCCAAGGGCTCGCTAAATACGTCTTTGTATTGAGTCTTACGCTCATAGTAAGGATCGTAGGTTTCCGAGTAGATTTTATTAGTGCTTCTTCTCCAAGAGTCCGGATCCGGGTGATCATTGTCAAAGTAAAGGACTAGAGGTAAGAAATCTGAAAGATCTCCAATAGGCAAATAGATTTTTTCTACCACTTGACTCTCATTAGGAAAATCACTTGCATCAATGACAATGCTTTGAGATTTATAGCCCTTTCTAGAGGCAATGACTCTGTAAGATTTATCTCTGTCTAAAGAGAACCTGAATTCATTGTTGTCGAGGTTGATGCTCATATCTTTATTATCCGGATCATCCATGGGGATAACAGTAACCTCTGCACCCAAAATAGGCTGCTTGGTGACATCATCAAATACCAATGCCAAGAGATTCAAATCGATGGTTTTGAGATTCAACCTTTTGATGATATCTGTCGTATCATCAAACTTTCGTGTGCTGAACTTGATGGTGTCGGGTAAATAATTTTCCTTTTCTGCAACAAGAATGTAATCCTTATTTCTTTTTAAGGGGATTCTGTAACTAAAGCTATCCGGATGATATCGTTCTTCCATTAAAGCTGGAACATGTACCGGATATAATTTTACGGTAGCGCCGGTCACCGGTTCATTAAATGAGGCAAGATAGGTTTCCGCAATGAGGTCTACTTCAAGATCAGGAATCTGAGCCTTGTAAATATCATAGCAACAAGCTTCTTTATCTTCTTCTAAAAAAAGAGATCCCGGTCTATTGGAAGATACATATCCGTTTTCTCCATCTTCCAACATGAAAAAGTAAATATCATTATAACTGGAGTTAATGGGCGGTCCCATATTTTCCGGTTGGGTCCATCCGCCTTCCGCTGTTGGATAACAAGCGTAGACGTCAAAGCCACCGTACCCTAAATAACCTTCGGTACTGAAGTACAATGCTTTCGTATTGAAATCGTACTGCGGGGTAATGTCATCCCATGCTGTATTGATGGACCTTACATTCACCGGATCTCCAAAAGTGGTGTCATTGACCTCAGTCATCCAGATATCTCTCATACCTTCCCCGCCCTCGCGGTCAGAAACAAAGAAAAGTACTTCATTTCCCGTAAGGGGATCCATACCAATACTAGGTTCAGTAGAAGTGGTGGAGTCATTATTAATGTGTGCCGGCAATTTCACTTCCATTCCAAAGCTTCCATCTGCGTTGACTTCTCTGTAATACAGATCGCAGCGGATTTCATTACCGGTTATATACTCACAAATAGTGTAGTAAATGCGGTCATGGTCTTTTGAAAAGGTAGTATGTGCTGTATGAAGTTCCGTAACATTCGGAGTATCTAACACTATCCCCGGCATAGAATCTACGGAGATGAGGATCTTTGAGATGGGTCGAGCGGGAATATTCTTATCCGCTTCATTTTCAAAGCGTAAACTTGAAAAATATAGAGTATCGTTCAAAAGGTAGGAACCAAATTCTGAATAAGGCGTATTGACTCCTTCATCTAATCTTTCCAAAATAGGATTTTCCGGAGCGTATTCGATCATTTCGATAGCCCAGTTATTGGCATTAATCTCTTTGTTTGCTCTTTTATCCAGGTACTCGTCTTCACCACTATGTTCAGATAGGTAAAGATTGAACATGTCGTTAGACCCCTGGTAATCACCTTTTGCCTGAAGCACAATGCCTCTCCAAAACGAAGCTTCCGGATAATTGCCATCACTTTCAGCCTCCACAACCATTTTGTATAAACTGTCTGCCAGTGTGTAAGAATGATACAAACGGGCTGATTCAGCCACTTTGTACATGAGAGTGATATCTTCTTCGTCAAATTCCAATGCATTGGAGTAATATTCCAATGCAGCGGCATAATTCTCCGATTCAAAAGCATTCGCCGCTTCCGTTAAGTACTGCGACTGCGTTTGGGCCTGAACTCCATATATAAAGCCAGTGAGCAGGAGAAAAAGTATTATGTAAAAACGTTGCATCATGTCAACTTGGTTGTGTCATTAGAATATTGGACAAGTCTTGAACGAGTTCAAGGGCTTTACTTCAGTAATCAAATACAATACATGCACTTCAGGACCGCCATATCGTTCGGTAGCCTGGTTGAAGTCTGAAATATTTATATCGTAGGATAAAGAGACTTGCAACCTGGGGAAAACGAAACCGATTTTAGGTGCAATCGCATCCCATTCATCAAAAGAATATCGTGCAATAGCACCCAAGTCTAAGGCAAACTCCTTCCCCCTTTTCTGATTAATGTAAGTCCTCAGGATAGCTGCAGGAACAATTTCTCGAGCTCCACCCTGGAACTGAACTAATCCATTGAGTACCACATCAAATAGAGAGGTGAGCTGCAAACTCGATTCAAGTTGAAAACTATATCGTGGTTGTAGGTTAAAGTTGTCTCGGGCGAAGGAAGCATCAGAAGAAAATAAATTCATCATAGCTGCACCCAAATCCAATTTTGTTCTGGCATCTTTTTGCCACCTGTAATTCAAACCCAGGGATCCGTTAAAGAGCAAGAATGATTGCCCATCAAAATTCTCACCACTTGTGAGCATAGGATCAAACATAAAACCGTTAAACTGATTGTCCCATTGCAAATTATTATCAGAGAACTGACGTTGTGCTCCCCCTAGTTGGGCTCCGACCGTTAGTAAGTTGTTCTCATTTAGTAAATAGGTCCAACTTGCACTCAATGATAATTGAGCCATGGTCAGACGGGAATCTGCAGCTTGGTCATAGTTGAAAAGTGCTCCACCACTGAAGAAGCTTTTCGCATTCCCTCCTTTGTAGAACTTTTGATCGTATGAACCGGTAAAGGTCAGGTAAGGCACAGGAACAGAATACCACTGATGACGATAACTCGCCGATACTCGTTTATCCCCATTGAATATCCCGGTAAGCGCCGGATTGACATTCATATTGGAATTGTAAAACTGAGAATAGTGGATATCTTGCGCCTGCAGCCCCATTGCTATTCCAACAGATAGGCAAAAGAGTAAAATTTTACGCATAAGGGCGGTCGGTTTATTGGTTTAGTCAAAAGTACAACAATATTTTGTTGTTCCTTTTAAATAAAAATACAGAAAGTGTTCCATCTTTTCTATTAAGTATAGATCTTATCTGACTCTTATTGGTTACTTCAAAAATTATACCAAGACTGTTGATTTTCAATTATTCATAGTAAAGCAGGAAATTTGTATACTTCGCATACTTCTCCCCTCTACGATTTCGGTTTTGATATAATTTGCATCTGACTGATTTAAAGCTTCATTGATTGCTTTCACCTTTGCAAAAGGAACCCTATATTCTTCTAATTTTTGTTCTAAAGGCCCAAAGTCCCAATTTTTTATCTTTTCAGAAATAGCCTTGTCTAATGCTTCCCTATTATTGACTCTGAGCTGGTTGGTACCATAAATGCTGCCCGGATCATCTATTTTAAGCAAATTCTGTAAAGCCTCAAATTGCCGATCAGTGCCAGCTGCAATGACGATAGCCTGGCCGTCAGCTGTAATATAGACACTCCCATATGGTGCAATACTAGGATGTTGGCTGCCCATCGGTTGTGGAATGTCTTGGTTCATCAGGTAAGCACTTGCTTGATTGATCAAGGCGCTTAAAGCAGATTGGTATAAGTCAACCTCAACAAGAATGGCATTTTTATCTTTTCGGGCCCAAAGTGCCATTTGGATACCTTCTATTAATTGATGTGCTGCAAATTGGTCGATCATGGCCACCGGAATCTTTGCATAGGGCCTATCCTGAAATCCCGTCATCGCCAAATAACCCGTTTCAGCTTGCAATAACATATCAAATGCGGGTTTATCCTTTTGCTGTGCATAGCCATTTATCTGTCCATAAATCATGTGGGGATTCCATTTTTTCAGGCTAAAGAAATCCAGTCCCATCTTCTTTGCGGATGCCTCCTTGAAATTACTTAAGATAATATCTGCATCCCGGCATAGTTCTTTGGCATACTGAAGGTCCTCTTGTACACGTAAATCCAAGAAGATGGAACGTTTATTATAATTTGCGGAAGCATAATACGCACTCACAGCAAATTCACCGGTTTCAGAGGAAGTCCGCCACCCTCTTGTGACATCGCCATTTGTTCTTTTATTTTCTATTTTGATGACTTCTGCTCCGTGTTCAGCGAAGAATCTTCCGACTAAGGGACCCGCTAATACGGATGCAAATTCTATTACTTTCAGTTGTTTACACAAGGTAGAACCCATATCTTATTCTTATGAAATTATTAGATACTCAAACTATTCGAGAGTGGGATAAATATACGATAGATCACGAGCCCATTTCTTCATTGGACCTAATGGAGCGAGCTGCGGAAGCATTTGTTGAGCGATTTTGTGATTTATTTCCGAAGTGTAAGGTGGACGTTTGGTGCGGAGCTGGAAATAATGGCGGTGATGGGCTGGCAATTGCGCGATTGTTACATCATTTAGGCTACGAGGTTCAGGTATTTCTTTGCGAAGCGGAGCACTACTCTGTAGATAATCTTCAAAATCAAAAAAGATTACCGAAGGAGTTAACCTTTCGGCAAATGGGGCAAGGCGAGATTCCCACGGAAATCAATACCCATTCATTACTCATTGATGCATTATTCGGCTCGGGTCTGAGTAGACCTTTGGAAGGATATTGGGCCGATTTGATCCAATCATTAAATCAGTATTCCAGGATCGTATCTATAGATATTCCTTCGGGACTGTTTGCACAGCCTCAAGCTGTTGAGACAGCGGTTCACGCTGATTACACAATTAGCTTTCAAATTCCGAAATGGAGTTTTTTATTTGAAGAATTCGAATCATTCGTGGGGGAATGGCTGGTAGTGGATATAGGATTGGACAGCTCATTCCCCGGTCTGAAGGATAATGCTGATCGGCTATTAAATACGGATGTAGCCAGGGGTATGTTAAAAACCCGATCCAAATTTGGACATAAAGGTACTTATGGACATGCCCTATTAATAGCGGGTAGTTTAGGTAAGCTGGGAGCTGCTATTTTATCCTCCAGAGCTTGTTTGCGCTCGGGTGTAGGTTTATTGAGTGTTCAAATACCTCATTGCGGTTATGGTATTCTTCAAACAGCGATTCCGGAAGCTATGGTCCGCCCTGACCGGAATGAATATTATATCTCTGATTTACCTGGAGATTTAGATAAATTTAGTGCTGTTGGGATGGGCCCGGGATTAGATCAACGATCCAAGACTATAGAAATGCTGGAAGAATTACTTGTTAAAATACATGTTCCTTTGGTCATAGATGCGGATGGGTTGAATATATTAGCTTCCAAACCCGATCTTTTATCCCGATTACCTGAGCATACCATTTTAACGCCCCATCCGGGAGAGTTCGACAGGTTGTTTGGCAGACATGAGACCTCTTATGAACGCTTAGAGACGGCCCGAGTGAAGGCTAGAGAATTAGGGTTGGTACTTGTCTTAAAGGGTGCACATACGGCCATTGTCTCCCGAGAAGGACAGGTTTCCATGAATACGACCGGAAATTCAGGCATGGCGACTGCTGGCTCCGGTGATGTGTTGACCGGGATTGTTCTTTCATTATTGGCACAAGGGTATCCGGCGTTTGAAGCGGCACAGCTGGCGGTCTTTTGGCATGGTTTAGCAGGAGATTGTTCCGCCCGAAAACAGGCATCCATATCATTAATCGCCTCAGATATTGTTCGTTGTCTGGGGTTTGCATATGCGGAACTTTCAAAAGGTTGAATATCATGAAACGTATTGTTGTTTTATCCGGAGCAGGTATGTCGGCCGAGAGTGGTCTTTCTACATTTCGCGACTCCGGGGGCTTATGGGAAGGATATGATGTTATGGAGGTGGCTAGTCCTCAAGGATGGGCCGATAACCCGGAACTTGTTCTAGAATTTTATAATCAGAGAAGAGCTCAGCTTTTAACTTCCAAGCCGAATGCTGCCCATCAGGCTTTGGCTGCTTTTGAAAGGGAGTCTGATATAGCAATGGATATCATTACACAAAATGTGGATGACTTGCATGAAAGAGCGGGTTCCCAAAACGTACTTCATTTGCATGGGGAGCTTCTGAAGGCTAGGAGTTCTGTAGATCCTAAGCTGGTATATCCCTGGAATAAGGATATGGTTTTGGGGGATATCTGCGAGAAAGGTAGTCAGTTGCGTCCGCATATCGTATGGTTTGGCGAAGAGGTTCCTATGATTCCTATGGCTGCCGAGCGGGTGAGATTGGCCGATGCCATGATTATAGTGGGTACTTCTTTGCAAGTATATCCGGCTGCTTCTCTCATTGACTTTTTACCATCGCAAGCTCCTGTCTATTATATTGATCCGGCTCCCGCCCTGGGGCATGCCGTTAACAGGAACAAGAACTTGAAGGTAGTGGCCCAAACAGCCACGGAAGGTATCCCTACTGTTTTACATCACATAAGAAAAACGGCAAGCATGTAGTTGCTTGCCGTTCTGAAAGAGATAGCTATCTACCTCCTCTTGGGATGGTTCTTATGCGCCGCACATTAAACAGCCATCATCCATATTACATACATCCCCTTCATTACTTCCTGAGACATCCTGTACTTGAGCAGTAGCCTCTTCTTTAGCATATTTTTTCTGGTATTGATCGCTCAAGGTAAACTTGATCGGATCCACAGCAGCTTTTGTTCTTAGGTAGTACATTCCTGTCTTTAGACCTTTTTCCCAAGCATAGAAGTGCATGCTGGACAGTCTTCCGAAGGTTGCATTCTCCATAAATAAGTTTAAACTCTGACTCTGGCAAATGTATGCCCCTCTGTCCGCAGCCATGTCGATGATGACTTTTTGGCTCATTTCGTAAACAGTCTTGTACAAGTCTTTCAGCTCTTGAGGGATGTCCTCTATATGCTGGATAGAGCCGTTGGCGGCCATGATTGCCTGTTTCATCTCCTCATTCCACAAGTTCAATTTAATGAGGTCTCTGAGCAAGTGCTTATTTACAATCACATATTCACCGGATAAAGTTCTTCTAGTGTAAATGTTTGAAGTATAAGGCTCAATACACTCATTGTTACCTAAAATCTGTGAAGTGGAAGCTGTAGGCATTGGAGCAAGCAACAAACTGTTTCTTAATCCATGTTCCTTTATTTCTTGCTTCAATGCATCCCAATCCCAACGATCCGTAGGTGTTACGCCCCACATATCGTATTGGAGTTCACCTTTGCTGGCAGGGGAGCCTTCATAAGATTGGTAAGTGCCATCCTCCTTGGCCATTTGATTAGACTCAGTAAGGGAGGCATAGTAAATGGTTTCAAAAATTTCTCTGTTGAGCTTTCGAGCTTCTGCACTATCAAATGGATATCTCAGCATCATGAAAGCGTCCGCAAGACCCTGAACACCAATACCGATAGGTCGATGCCTCATATTGGAGTTTTCTGCTTCCGGTACCGGATAATAATTGACATCAATGATTTTATTCAGGTTACGCGTCACCACTCTTGTAATTTCATAGAGCTTTTGATGATCAAACTTGCCATCATTGATAAACTTCGGTAAGGAAATAGAAGCTAGGTTACAAACCGCTACCTCATCAGGAGCTGTGTATTCAATAATTTCTGTACAAAGATTGCTGGATCGAATCGTTCCCAGATTCTTCTGGTTTGATTTTTTGTTCGCAGCATCCTTATATAGGATGTAAGGTGTTCCGGTTTCAATTTGAGATTCAAGAATCTCAAACCATAGATCTTGTGCTTTGATTGTTCTTCGGGCTCTACCCTCTTTTTCATATTTGTGATAAAGGGCTTCGAACTCTCCCCCATAGCAATCATAGAGACCTGGTGCTTCATTAGGGCAGAACAAGCTCCATTCTGCATTATTCTTGACTCTTTCCATGAAAAGATCCGGAATCCAAAGCGCGTAGAACAAATCTCTGGCACGCATCTCTTCTTTTCCATGATTCTTCTTTAATTCAAGGAAGTCATATACGTCGGCATGCCATGGTTCTAAATAAATCGCAAAAGCTCCTTTTCGCTTTCCTCCCCCCTGATCAACGTATCTTGCGGTATCATTATAGACTCTCAGCATCGGAACGATACCATTGGAAGTTCCTCCGGTCCCTTTGATGTAAGAACCTTTAGCTCGAATGTTATGAATGCTCAAGCCAATACCTCCGGCAGATTGCGAAATCTTTGCACACCTTGATAAGGTCTCAAATATACCAGGGATGCTATCGTCTGTTGCGCTGAGTAAGAAACAGCTGGAAAGTTGTGGTTTGGGCGTTCCTGCATTGAATAATGTAGGCGTCGCATGGATAAACCATTTTTCAGAGATAAGATTGTAAGTCTCAATTGCAGCTTCAATATCTTCCCCATGAATTCCTACGGCGGCTCTCATGATCATGTGCTGAGGACGCTCTACTACTTTACCGTCCATTCTGAGGAGATAAGATCTTTCTAGCGTTTTGAATCCAAAATAATCGAAAGAATCATCTCGGCTGTATACGATGGCAGCATCGAGTTTGTCCCGATTTTGTCTGATGATTTCCATCGTTTCATCTCCAATCAATCCAGCTTTCTGACCTGTTTTTGGATCGATATAATTATAAAGCTTCTCCATGGTGCCGGAGAAAGACTTATCTGTATTCTTATGGAGGTTTGAGATGGAGATACGAGCAGCTAATAATGCGTAATCCGGGTGCATAGTTGCCATGTTCGCCGCTGTCTCTGCAGCCAGATTGTCTAATTCTGAGGTAGTTACACCGTCATAAAGACCCTGGATAACCTTTTTGGCAATCTCAACCGGTTGAATGTGTTTCTGATCTAAACCGTAGCAAAGTTTTTTGACCCGAGCCGTTATTTTATCAAAGCTTACTTCTTGTCGCTTCCCACTTCTTTTGATGACTTGCATTGTCTATATATTTAATTGTTGTTGAGGAGATGTTTGTTTGTGTTTTAAGGGATTCTTTGAGGTGATTAGAAGTCCTCATCCATAGAGAAAACTTTCTCTTTTTCGTCTGACCCTACCCCGGCTTTTCGGTAGTCTCCTACTCTTTTCTCAAAGAAGTTGGTTTTACCTTGTAGTGAGATCATTTCCATCCATGGGAATGGATTTTCAGCGTTGAATATTTTTGAGCAATTCAAACTGACCAAAAGTCGATCAGCGACAAACTCAATGTATTGGCACATAAGGTCTGAGTTCATGCCTATAAGATTCACGGGAAGTGCATCAGAAACAAATTCTTTCTCGATTTCAACCGCATCGGCAATAATCTTCTGTACGGTCTCTTCGGGCAATTTATTTTCTATGTGTTGATTGTAGAGCAGACAAGCAAAATCGCAGTGCATTCCCTCATCTCGTGAAATCAGTTCATTTGAAAAGCTGAGGCCCGGCATAAGTCCCCTTTTCTTCAACCAAAAGATAGAACAGAAAGAGCCTGAGAAGAAAATCCCTTCCACCGCAGCAAAAGCAATAAGGCGCTCCTGGAAACTACCCTCTTCAATCCAGCGCATAGCCCAATCTGCCTTCTTCTTCACGCAGTCTAGATTCTCTATAGCATTGAATAGGAAGTCTTTGTCTTTACCGTCTTGAATATATGTATCAATCAATAAGCTGTAAGTCTCAGAATGAATGTTTTCCATCATAATCTGAAAACCGTAGTAAAACTTAGCTTCTGTGTATTGGACTTCATTGACCATATTCTCTGCCAAATTCTCATTGACAATACCATCACTGGCGGCAAAGAATGCTAGTACGTGTTTGATAAAGTGTCGTTCGTTATCATTCAGCTTGTTATTCCAATCGGTAAGGTCTGCAGAAAGGTCAATTTCTTCTGCTGTCCAAAAACAAGCTTCTGAATCTTTGTAAAATTTCCATATATCATCATGCTGGATAGGAAATAATACAAAACGATTAGGATTCTCTTTCAATAAAGGTTCTACTGCTGCGTTTTCACTGCTCATGGACTTCTGTATTTGCCGGATTAAAAAATTGTTAAGGTCTAAAAAGGGAAGCCAAATGTAGAGTGCCGTAAAATTCTAGCCTAATCATATAACAACAACTTTTATATATTTTTTAACAATATGTGTTGCTGATTGAATAGTAGTGAACTAGTATACGGCCAACCGTGTATTTCATTCGCTTAAAACCCCTCCTTAGGAACCGATGTTAAAGTTAGATAAAAAAAATACTTAATATGATATTCCTTATCCACACAATGTGGAGAATGTTTGCTAAGTGTTGATATACAGATATTTGTAGCCGAGAGCCAATTGTTAACAAACTGTTAGTAACTTAACACAAAATGTTTGTTTCGTCAAACGAATACATCTAAAAAACATCTCTTCTTCTGAAAAACCACAGGATAAAGAGACTGGTAGCAATAGATACAATAACGATGATAGGAAAGGCATAAGGACTTTCGCTGAGTGGCAAACTTACATTCATTCCATAAAAAGAAGCCACTAAAGTGGGAACCATTAATACGATCGTAATGAGTGTTAATCTATTGATGAATGTATTCATATTATTGGATACAATAGAAGCGTAAGCCTCCATCGTTCCATTCAAGATGTTGGTATAGACATTTGCCATTTCCAAAGCCTGACTATTATCAATAATGATATCTTCAAAAAGATCCTGCAGGTACTCATTATTCTCGACACTTAGAAAGTTTACCCGTTTCATTTTCATTTTCAGCAGCTCATTTGCCGAAAGGGAATTCACGAAATACACATAACTCTTTTCGATACGAAGCAGTTGTTTGAGCTCATAATTGCGCGCACTGTTATACAATTCTTTCTCAATGAGATTCCGTTTCAGGTTGAGTTTTTTCAAGCATTCCAGGAACCGAAATACGACTTGTTCAAATAGTTGTAAGACAAAAAGTCGCGTATTCGCAGGATTGAAGTTCTTGACTTTTCCTTCGATAAACTTGAGGATGACATCGCTTTCAAAAGAGGTGACTGTAATGATCTTATCCTCCACTAGAATGATACCAATAGGTGCTGTGATAAAGATAGCTTCATTTTCCTGATCAATTTCATTTAATACAGGTGTATTGAGTACAATCAAACGAATATCTTCTTCCCGCTCATAACGGGAACGCTCATCAATGTCAAGAGAATCTGTAAGGAAATCCAGCGGTATGGTAAATCGAGTAGCCAATTGCTCGATCGCTTCGTGATCGAAAGGTGGAGATATGTTAATCCAATTAGAATCCTCCAGTTTTTCCACTTCCTGAAGCGTACCACTTGGCTTTGTATAATATTTGATCATCTGACGGAGGCTCCATTATCGTGTTAAAAGTTCTGCATAAACATACGATATCTAGTCCTTTTTTCCATCTCTAAACCAGATCTATCCCTATTTGAATCGCAATGCCTTGACAATATCCATACGTCTAATAATAATGGTCGGGATAAACATGGCCAACATAATGATTACACAAGCCCCGGCATTTAGGGCAAAAATTTTGAGAAAATCAAACTCTACAGGCGCATAGGATAAGTAGTAGCTTTCTTCATCCATTTTCAAGGGTCTAAAGAAATACTGAATGGCGCATAAACCTAATCCGATGAGATTTCCCCACAAAAGTCCGCGTCCTAAAATATAGGCAGCATAGTAAAGAAATATTTTTCTGATAGCTCCAAAGTGGTACCCTAAAGCCGAAAGCACACCTACTAAATGTGTTCGTTCAAAGATTAAAATCAGAAGTCCTGTAGCCATGTTGATCATGCAAATGAGGATCATTAATATCAATATCACATATTCATTGACCTTCTGCAATTCCAGCCATTGAAAGATCGGAAATAGTTTTTGCTTGATGGATCTTGATATCAATTCCGGAGGAAGTACGTCAAAGTATATATACTCATTCACCACATCCAGTTCGTCCAGTTGGTTAATCCAAACTTCAAATCCCCCCACCTGATCTTCTGACCAACCATACAACTCCTGCACAAAGGAAAGAGGAATAAAAGCTAACTTTTGATCATATTCACTGAGTCCTGTATGATAAATGCCCGAGACAGTAAATTTTCTTGGAATCTGCTTGCCATCCTTAATCAGGTATAATATGATTTCGTCCGCTAAAGATATTTGAAGTCGTTGCGCGGTGCTACGAGATAGCATGATAGAACGATTACTCGTTTGCCTTTCGGCAAAAGGAGTCCCCACATCAATATATTTTTGAAAGCGCACCCAATCAAAATCCTGATCGATCCCCTTACACATAATTCCTTCTATATCTTCAGCACCCTTGATGATGGCCGGGACATGTGCAAAACTATGGAGGCCACCTAAAGCAGGAGGAAGCTCCCTTTCTTCTGTTTGAAGCGTTTGATCTTTGAGTGCATAAAGAGCATGTACCCATTCTTCATTAGTCGATATCGGTACTTCCTCAAATCTTTGAGAGTTGATATGGCTGACATGAATATGCCCCCATAATCCGAACACTTTTTCACTGATTTCCGTCCTAAATCCCTTAATGACACTTGTGGCAATTACCATAACGGCTATGCTGAGGGCAACGGCTACGGTCGTCAGTTTAATAATGAAACCGGCAAAGTTATTTCCCGTGGATTGAAAGGTCTTTTGTGATATGATTCTGGCAATGTTCACTGCGCAAATATAACCTCTAGAAAAGCAATCAGAAATCTAATCATTCAAGCTTGTTTTGGAAAAGTACAAGCTTTCTATTTGTCTCTTGAATCTTCAAATAGGCTATTCCGGATTGGAGTAACTTGCCCCACAAGGGGAGTTTTCATATAAATTCTTTGCATTGAAAGAGCTTTATAGATGAGCGGAATCGATTTTAAATAGGTCGGGCAATCAACTCTTTCAAAAATGTGATTTATTATACATTTGTGATAAAAGGACTTCCATGGATTTTATAGAAGAAATGAAATGGAGAGGAATGTTACAGGATTCCACTCCAGGCGTCGAAGAGTTCTTATCAGAACAAAAGACCGTAGGGTATATTGGGTTTGACCCTACAGCCCCTTCATTGACTATTGGAAATTTCGTTCAAATAATGATCCTTACGCTGTTTCAGAGATCCGGTCATCGACCTATTGTTCTCATGGGGGGAGCTACCGGAAGAATCGGTGACCCGAGTGGGAAGGATAAAGAACGAGAATTGAAAACAGAAGAAGAGTTAGATGCCAATCTGGAAAGGCAACTAGAACAGGTTCGTCAATTATTGGATTTTGAGGATCCGGAGACCGGAGCATGGGTGGTGAATAACCTTGATCACTACAAAGACATGAACATTCTGGAGTTTCTGCGTTCTGTGGGAAAGACATTAACCATCAACTATATGATGTCCAAGGATTCTGTCAAGAAACGATTGGACACCGGTTTATCTTTCACAGAATTCTCTTACCAATTGTTGCAGGCTTATGATTTTCAAAGGCTGTATGAGGATCATGGATGCCGCTTGCAAATGGGTGGGAGCGATCAATGGGGAAATATCACCTCCGGAACAGAATTCATTCGTCGAAATATAGAAGATGCAAAAGCCTTTGCGGTAACCACTCCCCTCTTGACAAAAGCTGATGGCTCTAAATTTGGGAAATCCGCCGGTGGAAATATATGGCTATCTGAAGAATTAACCAGTCCTTATCGGTTTTATCAATTTTGGATAAATGCTGATGATGCTGACCTTGAAAAATACATCAAGTATTTTTCATTAAAGTCAAGAGAAGAGATGCTGGAAATGATTCAAATGATCCCGGAAGATCCTCAATCCGTCAAGCGAATGTTGGCAGAAGAACTGACGGAACGCCTTCATGGATCTGAGTCGCTTGCTTCGGTCCAAAAAGTGGTCTCTTTCTTATTTAACCGAAAATCTAGTGAGGAACAGCTAAGATCGCTCAGTATTCAGGATTTGGAGGTGATTTCTCATGAAATTCCTTCTTTCCGTTTGCAGTCTGATTTACTCAAGGATTCATTAGAGTTGACAGATCTAATGAGTGATGCTACGGAAATCGTAAGTTCCAAAGGAGAGGCCAGAAGAGCTATTAAAGGAAATGCGGTGTCATTAAATAAGAATAAAATAGCAGACCAGAACTATACTGTCAGGGAAGAGGATTTAATCCATAATCGGTTTTTGCTTATTGATAATGGAAAGAAAAACAAATACATCTTATCTTTTGAATAGAAAAAAGCCCGTGTCAATCGACATGGGCTTTTCATTTTACTTTTCTTCTTTGTCGAATTCCAAAGAAACTGAGTTGATACAATATCGAAGTCCGGTAGGTGCCGGACCATCTCTGAATACATGTCCTTGATGGCCGCCACATCTTCCACATTCTACTTCGACTCGCTGCATGCCATAGCTGGAATCATCTACATATCTGATTACGCCCTTCTCTATAGGTTGGTAAAAGCTGGGCCATCCTGTTCCCGATCTAAACTTGTGCTCTGAGGAAAACAAGCCTAATCCACAACCGGCACACTTGTAGGTACCTTCTTTTTTATTGTCCCATAGTGCTCCACTGAAAGCACGTTCTGTCCCCTCATTTCTCAATACCTTAAAGGCTAGAGGATCTAACTGTTCTTGCCACTCTTTTTCTGTCTTCGTCAGCTGTTGGATTTTTGCTTCATCTATGGCTTGATCGCCAAATTCTTTTGCTAAATCTTCCGAAGAAGTTTGAGCATAAGAAGTACAACCGTAAAGGCCGGCAGCTAAAAATAAGGAAAAGCCTAGGGCTAATTTAAAGTTCTTCAGAATCATTGTTTCTATGTTTTTTTGCTCTTTGTTGATCTCGTCGCTCTGTAAAACTGACAATTCCTTTTACGGAAGTGCCTATGGATAGAAATACAAAGAAACTGAGGGTCAGAATGAGATATATGCCTTTGTAAGTTGATGCTTCAAAGATAGACTTGCCGCTAAGCATCCAAGCATAAGCGCCGGAAAGCAGAACATATCCCATGAATCCGTAGACGGCCCTACCCCAAGTTTGAGCTGTATTTTGAACGACCATTAATGATACACCCGTAAAAACAGAATAATACAGTAACATGGCAGCAGCAATCATCCATGGGAATAATGGATAGGTGTCTATGAGGCCTGTCCAACCGACGGACATTCCAATGGTTGAAATGAGGACGCAAAGACCTAGCGCAAGCCCTGCTAAATAAAGAGGGTCTTTAAAAAGGTCAATAAATTTGTAGAGCTTATGCATATGGCTGCCTGCTTGTTACACCGGCAGAGCTTTTAGATAAAAATCGCCGGCTTCAGTAATTCGGACCTTTCGGAAATCACCCCACCTGAGATAATCTTTTTCGGCGTTGATCAACACTTGATGATCAACTTCGTGAGAATCTCTGTAGGTTCTTCCTATAAAATGACCACTTTCATAACCATCAATAAGCACCATTTGTTCGGTACCAATCAGTTTTTGATTTTGCTCCCAATTAATACCTCTTTGTATTTCCATGATGAGTTGGGCACGATCTTCTTTGATTTCTTCAGGTACATCATCCGACAGCTCGTGGGCAATCGTGTTTTCTTCATGGCTGTATTTGAATACGCCTAAGCGATCGAACTGTTGATCTTCAACAAATTGGCATAATGTTTCAAATTCCTCTTCCGTTTCTCCCGGAAAGCCCACCAGCATGGTGGTTCTTAGAGCAATATCAGGTACTTTGACGAATTTTGTCTAAAAGGATACGGGTCTCTTCGAGCGTAATCTGTCTCCGCATTCGCTGCAAAACTGTGTTGGAGGCATGTTGCAAAGGCATATCAAGGTAGTTGCACACTTCTTGCCGCTCCGCCATGACATCAATAATTTCTAAAGGAAATTTGGAGGGGTACGCATAGTGCAATCGTATCCATTCGATTCCTTCCACATCTGATAGTTGGTCCAATAACTCAGGAAGAGCTCTTTTTTTATAGAGATCGAGACCATAATAAGTTAACTCCTGGGCAATCAGCATAATTTCTTTAACACCTCTGCGCGCCATACCCTTTGCCTGTTCTACGAGTTGCTCCATAGGTACAGATATGTGCTTCCCTCTCATCAAAGGAATGGCGCAAAATGCGCAAGTCCGATTGCACCCTTCTGAAATTTTCAGGTATCCAAAGTGTTGGGGCGTGGTGAGTCGTCTTTCACCGATGAGTTCATGTTTATAATCTGCTTCAAAACGAGCTAACAAATCAGGCATGTCCATGGTGCCAAAAAAGGCGTCTACTTCAGGGATTTCTTGTTCAAGATCATCTTTGTAGCGCTGTGACAAACAACCTGTTACATAGAGCTTGTCTATACCTCCCTGGTTCTTGACTTCAGCATAATGTAAAATCGTATCAATTGATTCTTTTTTGGCGAGATCAATAAAGCCACAAGTGTTGACGACCACTATATTGGCATCAGAGTCTTCTTCCTCATGAACTGCTTTAATATCGTTGCCATGTAACTGAGTTAACAAGGCTTCCGAATCAACCAGGTTCTTAGAACAACCCAGAGTGACTATATTTACTTTATCTTTCTTGTGAGATCGTGCTTTCAAAGTCTTATCATTTATGCGTACAAAATTAACAATCCTATTTGTTCTGGCGGCATTCATTTCGATATCTGCTCAGATAGGCATTCAATATCAATATGAGGTTCTAGATCGACCGGGCACGGCATCCACATCCTTTCAAGGACAAAGTTTTGGATTGGAATATTGGTTTCGAATGAAAAACCTCAGGTTAGAATTTACTCCGGTTATCGCTTACCAACAATTTAGGGCGCACAGACCTATTGTAGACAATGACGGCCGGTTTGAGTCTTTGCTCATTGAATATCAGGCTCAAATCTACCCCATGGATTGGGAGAATGATTGTATGTGCCCCACCTTTGGCAAGACAAATGACTTCATACGCAAAGGTTTCTTTTTGACACTGGCACCCTACTATAGCCATTTGTTGAGTGGACAATTATTGGAAAATGATCAAACTTATACTTGGGGTGTGAAGTTTGGTATTGGTTTGGACATTGGAATTGCTCAATTTTTAACCTTGAGTCCGGTTGCTCGCTTAAATATTGCTCCTTCTCATTACTTGAGAGAGGCCGGCATATTTGATCCTTTATTTGGATACAACCTCATGCTAAAGGCGAGTATCCGCCTGGATAGGCGAAATTATTGATTCGGTTGGCCGGCAAGCAGGATATGATGCCAACCAATTATCCCGACACATACAGAGATATTCAATGAATGCTTGGTGCCAAATTGCGGGATTTCTACTGCGGTATCCAGTAAGGGTAATATGTCGTCACTGATTCCTTCTACTTCATTTCCAAAAATATAAGCGATCGGTTGATCACTCGTGGGGGCAAAGTCATTGAGAGAGACGCTTTCATCCACTTGTTCGATTCCGACAATCCAGAAACCTTCCTCTTTTAAATAGAGGATAGCCTCTTTGCTAGTTCGATGATATTTCCAACTAACGGAAGCGGTAGCTCCAATGGCCGTTTTCATGATTTCTTTATGCGGAGGTTGCGCCGTGATTCCAGTCAAGTGTAATGAGTTGGCTCGAAAGCTGTCTGCTGTTCGAAAGGCACTTCCCACATTCAATGCGGAACGTACATTATCAAGTACGATGGCAAAATTAGATTTCGGCTTGCCTTTGAATTCCTCGATACTGATTCGATTGAGCTCGGCAAGTTTTAATTTTTTCATGCCTCCTGCTCTTTTTTCGCAATAGCCGCCTGAATAAAACTCACAAACAAGGGGTGTGGTTGCTCTACCCTACTTTTATATTCGGGATGAAACTGAACGCCTATGAACCAGGGGTGACGACTCAGCTCAAATATTTCAACCAAATTCGTTTCCGGATTGATCCCTGTCGCTTTCAGACCTTTTTCCTCCATCGCAGACAAATAATCATTATTGAATTCATAACGATGTCTATGCCTCTCTTCGATTAATTTATTTCCATAGATTTTTGAAATCTTGGATCGGGATTTCAAGGCACAGGTATAACTCCCTAGTCGCATGGTTCCTCCCTTCTTTTTCACCTTTTTTTGCTCGGGCATAATGTCGATGACCGGATTTTTAGTTTCTCCCGGCCATTCCGTACTTTGAGCATCTTCCAATCCAAGTACATTTCTTGCAAACTCAACAACAGCGCATTGCATCCCGAGGCAGATGCCAAAAAACGGTATTTTTTTCTTTCGGGCAGTCTCAATAGCTTTTAGTTTCCCTTCAATGCCTCTTTCTCCGAAGCCGGGCGCCACTAGAATTCCATCTAGATTCAAAAGTTCACTGCCATCAAAATCTTCATCTTCAATAATCTCACTATGGATTGGATGTATTTTGACCAAGCACTCATTCACTGCACCGGCATGATGCAGTGCTTCGTAAATACTTTTATAAGCATCCTGCAGTTCATTATACTTTCCAATTAATCCAATATTTACTTCCCCTAGGGGATTTTTTTGTTTTCCTAAGAAAGCCTTCCACTCTACCAGGTTTGCCTCATCAAAAGCTTCGATTTGAAGCTTCTTCAATACAATACGGTCGAGTTTTTCTTTCAACATGAGCAAAGGAACATCATAAATACTCTCTGCGTCTATCGCTTCGATAACGGACTCCCGGTCCACATTACAAAAGAGGGCAAGTTTATTTCTGATTTCTTCAGTAATCTCATGTTCTGTGCGACACACCAGGATGTCCGGTTGGATTCCGGAAGTCAAAAGCTCTTTGACAGAATGTTGCGTGGGTTTGGTCTTCAATTCTTTCGCAGCACTGAGATAAGGAATCAGGGTGAGGTGAATCACCAAACAATTGTCATGGCCGATTTCATTTCGAAATTGACGAAGTGCTTCTATATAAGGAAGGGACTCGATATCTCCTACGGTTCCGCCTAATTCAGTTAAGACAATATCATATTCATCGTTTTGGCTTAACAGCTGAATTCTTCTTTTGATTTCATCCGTAATGTGTGGAATGACCTGAACAGTTTTTCCTAAATAATCACCTTTGCGTTCTTTATTGATAACGGTTTGATAGATTCTGCCGGTGGTTACATTATTGGCCTGAGAGGTAGAAATATTCAAAAATCGTTCGTAATGCCCGAGATCTAAGTCGGTTTCTGCACCATCATCTGTGACATAACATTCACCATGCTCGTAAGGATTTAATGTTCCCGGATCTACATTGATGTATGGATCAAACTTTTGAATGGTGACGCTTAAACCTCTGGACTGCAGTAGTTTAGCTAGAGATGCCGCAATGATTCCTTTGCCTAAAGAGGAGGTGACTCCGCCCGTAACGAAAATGTACTTGGTCATGACTATCCTTTATGTAGTTACGGGATGCAAAGGTAAGTAAGACAAAGAGATATTTCCGTACAATGAGAGATTAAATGCAGCGAAATACTCCTGATATATGAAACATCTAAAAAATGTTTCTTAACACTAAGGTAACACCATTGTAACCTTTCGTTTATTTCTGCTTCTCACTTTTGCGGTAGGTAAAAACAAAAAAACAATTTCCTATGAGAAAGATTAATGTATTCTTCCTAATGGTGTTTGCTTTCGGAGCGATGTTATCTATTACATCTTGTGGCGATGATGCTACTTGTGAAGATTTTTGTACGAATGGAACATGTATCGATGGCGAATGTGTGCCTGATGAAGTTGATGACAATGTTGTTATAGTTGATGCTAATATAACTAGCGATGAAACTTGGACTTCAGATAACATTTATATCCTTGCTGCTAGAATTGCAGTAACAAGCGGTGCTACTTTAACCATTGAGCCCGGCACTATCATTAAAGGTCAAGCTGGTTCTGGACCAAACGCAACTGCTTTATTGATTGCAAGAGGAGCTCAGTTGATCGCTGATGGTACAGCAAGTCAGCCTATTATCTTTACTTCTGTAGCTGATGAAATTATGCCTGGACAAATTGCTAGTCCTAACCTTGATACTGATGTAAATAGTCTTTGGGGTGGTTTGATTGTTTTGGGTAATGCACCTATTTCAGCAGATGCTGAAGCTGTTCAAATCGAAGGTATTCCTCCGAGTGATGCAAATGGTCTTTATGGTGGAAATGATCCTAGTGATAACTCTGGTATATTAAGATATGTTTCTGTTCGTCATGGAGGTTCTGATATTGGAGAAGGAAATGAGATCAACGGTATTTCTTTTGGAGGTGTTGGTTCCGGGACGATCGTAGAAAACATCGAAGTTGCTGCAACATTTGATGATGGTATCGAGTGCTACGGTGGAAATGTGAACATCACGAATGCTCTTGTTTGGGGTCAGGGTGATGACGCTTATGATATGGATCAAGCTTACTCTGGAACTATTGATAACTTCATTTATATCGCTGGTGCTAATTCAGATCACGCAATGGAATTAGACGGACCTGAAGGTTCCGCTTCTGGATCTTTCACTTTAAGAAATGGTTCTTTAAAAGGTGGCAATGGAGAGTACATCGACTTCAGAGATGGTGTGACTTGTACTGTTGAAAACTGCTACTTCTTTAATTTCTCTTCGTCTTCAGATGTGGAATTTGATAACAATGGCGTATCTCAAAATTATCTAGACGGTTCTCTAATTGTATCTGGTTTACAGTTTAATACCAGTCACTTGTCAGATGGAAACCTAACGATAGAAGATATTTTCCAAGAAAAAGTTGCTGAAGATGATGATGGAAATCCAATTGAAAATCCTTTAGATATTTTCAATGTGAATCCATTAAATACAAATATCATAACAACAAGCAGCCCTTCCGTAGGCGCAAATGTATCCGCTTTCCAAGGTTGGACTATGGCTGACGCAAATGGACAGTTGGCTGACTTCTAAATAACAAACTTTTTAAAGCCGGTGGGCCGCACGAATAGTGTGGCCCCTTGCTTTTTCTTCTACAAATCAAATCAAGTACAATGCAAAAATTCTTCTTCTACACTTTAATTCTATTTGCCTTTACGGCAAATGTTTTTGCGCAAAACGGAACCCTTAGAGGGGTAATGTATGATGACGCCACAGGCGAACCCCTACCCTTTGGAAATGTGATTATTGATGCGCTTGGCACCGGCACTACCTCTGATCTAGATGGTGCCTACTCCATATCTTTGCCGGAAGGCACCTATCAAGTAAAGTTTAACTTCTTAGGGTACAGCGATCTAGTCATAGAAGATGTACAAATTAAAGCCGGTGAAGTCACAATTTTAGATGGTAGAATCGGTGAGTCTTCACAAAACCTAGATGTAGTTGTGATTACAGCAGCTCAGGCTAGAAATACCGAAGCAGCTCTAGCTACGCTCCAAAGAAAATCAATTAACTTATTAGATGGTATATCAGCTGCAAGTTTTAAGAAAATCGGAGATTCAGATGCAGCAGCTGCAGTAAAACGCGTTCCAGGTGTCTCAATTGAAGGCGGAAAATATGTCTATGTAAGAGGTTTAGGAGATCGCTATACTAAAACGATTTTGAATGGAATGGACATTCCGGGTTTGGATCCGGACAGAAATACCGTTCAGATGGATATTTTCCCAACAAATATTCTTGATAATATTATTGTATTAAAGACTTTTACTCCAGATCTTCCTGCGGATTTTACGGGAGGTGTAGTGGATATTACAACTAAAGATTTCCCGGAGCGAGAGACCTTTAGTGTCTCAGGAGGCTTAGGTTATAACCCGGATATGCATCTAAACAGCAATTACCTAACATATGAAGGAGGATCTACAGACTTTTTGGGTTTTGATGATGGGACACGAACCATTCCTACTGAAGGAAGAAGAGACATACCCTTTTTAGCTGACGCCATTGGCGACCCTGAAGGTGATGGTCAGGTTTTTACCAATATTTTAGAAGGCTTTAATCCAAATCTAGCTGCTATGCGAGCCAATTCGTTCATGGATTACAGCTTGAGTTTGTCTTCAGGAAACCAGTACAATAGAGAAAAAGTAACCTTAGGATATAACCTCGCATTGACGTATAAAAACAATACTGATTTTTATGAAGATGCGGAATACAATCGTTATGGATTGGGCAGAACCAGTGATATCCTGGAAATGGATGCTCGTGAAATACAAAGAGGAGATTTTGGTGAAAATAATGTCTTGCTTGGAGGATTGGCCGGATTCTCAGCGAAAACGACAACTTCAAAAGTTGGATTGAATATTTTGCATCTTCAAAACGGTGAGTCTAAAGCAGGTATCTTTAATTATGTAGGACAAGATCAAGGTTCGAATTTTACAGCGACCCAACATAACCTTGAGTATAGCCAAAGATCGCTAACAAATGTAATGATCAACGGTACACATAACATCGGAGAAGATGCATGGGAAATCAACTGGAGAGCTGCTGCGACACGCTCTAAAATGGATGATCCGGACATTCGATTTACTCGGATTCGTACAGACGGGAGTGAACTTAGTGTAGGATCAGAATCCGGAATTCCTGAAAGAATTTGGAGGTTTCTAGCTGAGGACAACTTAGTAGGTAAACTAGATGCGATCAATAATTTTAAAATACGAGGCGAACAAGCCAAACTGAAATTTGGTGGTGGACACACATATAAGCAGAGAGATTATTCTATTGAGAATTTTCAAATTCGTCCCAACCTAATAGATATTACCGATAATCCGGATGATATTTTCAAACCTGAAAACTTATGGACACCCGAAAATAGAAATGGTATCACTTATGATCCTCAATTTTTACCCATAAATACCAATGCATTCGATGCAAATATCAACAATACGGCAGCCTATGCATCATTAGAGTTTTCCCCTTTAAAAGATTTAAAATCGATTGTTGGTATAAGAGCAGAGAATTATGTTCAAAGATATACCGGTATTAATCAGGAACGAGACCGCTTGAATAACGAAGTTGTTATTGATGATCTCGATTTCTTCCCTGCAGTGAATTTGATTTATGCCTTGCAGGAGAAAATGAACCTAAGGCTGAGCTACAGTATGACTATTGCTAGGCCATCATTCAAAGAGGCTTCTTTTGCTACTATATTGGATCCTATCACGGGTCGTACATTTATCGGTGGATTCTTCCCGGACATTGATGTGGTCACTGGAGAAACGATATGGGATGGTAATCTCAGAGCCACCAATATCAATAACTTTGACCTTCGTTGGGAGTTGTTCCAAAGTGGTGGTCAGGTAATCTCAGTAAGCGGTTTTTATAAAACATTCAATAATCCTATAGAGATAGTTCAGTACGTACAAGCGCCCAATAATTTTCAGCCACGAAATGTAGGCTTTGGACAAGTATTCGGAGCAGAATTTGAATTGCGTAAAAGCCTTGCTTTTTTGACAACTACATTGGATGACTTTACTTTTAATGCTAATGTTACCGTTACTCAGTCTTCCATTGAAATGAGTGATACAGAGTTTAATTCTAGAGTGAGAAATGCCAGAGACGGTCAAGAAATCGACCGATTTAGAGATATGGCAGGTCAAGCCCCGTATTTGATCAACTCCGGATTATCATATGCAAATGCAGAAAATGGCTGGAAAGCAGGTGTGTATTACAATGTTCAGGGTGAAACCCTTCAGTTTGTGGGGATTGCAGATCGACCGGATATTTATTCTGTTCCATTCCATAGTTTGAATTTGAGTATAAATAAATCATTTGGAGCAGAAAATCGATTCAATATAGGTGCAAAAGTCTCTAATTTATTAGGAGATGATAGAGAAGAAGTCTTTAAGTCTTTCGGAACAGATGATCAATTATTTACCAGATTAAGTCCGCAACGAACATTCAGCTTAAGTTTTGGCTATAAGATGTAAAATTGGAGATGTAGAAGACTCCATTGTACTTGAAGGGTAGACGAGAATGTCTACCCTTTTTTCTTGACTTTTTGGAACTTTTATATTAAATTAATGTTAATTCAATGTATTGTATGCATTAAATGTACCATTCGTTTTGTTCGGAAAGTCTGTCATATTCACCTTTTTAATTTGCTTGTCAGCTCAGTTGGGCTATGCTGCGACAGTGATTCCTTTTAAAGTAATCAACGGCTTGATTTTGGTGAATGCAAAGGTCAATAATTCCGAAGATGGCTGGTTCATTTATGATACCGGAGCATATGAAGTGCTGATTAATGGTCAGTCGGAATATGCTTCAAATCATTTCAGCAATTTAAATGGTGCTATTCATAGCCAGCAAGTCCATGTAAAGTCCATAGAATTAGGGAATTTTAGAAAGTTTGGGATCAAGGCATTCAAAACAGACTTGACTGCTTTGGAAGACTACTTATCGATTGAGTTAAAAGGAATACTAGGATCCTCCTTCTTTTTTCCTAGAGAAATCTTTTTTGATCTGAAAAAGCAAGTGGTAGTTATAGATCCTGATTATGAAGTAGATGACTTTGAATTTGAGCAGAGTTTTAAATTACGAAGTACCAACGGAATCAGCTATATATATTTTCCCTATAACGATCATTTGCTGAAACTTGGGTTGGATTCTGGGTCTTCTAGCCACATTTTAAGTATGAAGTCCATCCAAAAGTATGAAATCAAGAATCAACATGCTTCGTCTTATCGATTGATAACCCATGATGGACAAGATGTTTTAGTCAGAAAAATTTTAACTGATATCAATATTTGGGATACCAACGGAGGTTCGGTCTTTTTACAAAAGGACTTAGAAGCATTTAATAGTCAATTGGATATACCTCTGGATGGGTTTCTTTCTATCACCTCTCTCCCCTACGATTATCTATATATTAATAAGAAAAAGGACTTTTTTGGAATGGGTTATTTTAAGTAATCCAATATTAATTTAAAGTTAACTGTCCGACACACCTTCCATTCCGGGTACGAACTCCTTAGTTTTGCTGCAAATCAGGACTATGGATTTTTCTTTAATCGTGATGTGGTTAGGCTTCATTTTAGCAGCATATTCCGTTGTAGGGAATGATGTCATTCAAACCCTGGGAACCTTCCTGACTTCCAATGAAAAACGTCTACCTTGGTATGTATTGTGGTTATTTGCTGCAAGCATTCTAACTGTAGCTCTTTTGTATGGTTACAGCCAAGCGGATGTTTCCTATGGACGACTTGCTAAATTTACAATGCCTGAGGTCTATCATTGGTATTATTTGTTGCCTCCTATCGTACTACTTGCCATTACTCGTTCCGGGATTCCTGTGAGTACAACTTTCATGATCCTTACCCTTTTCTCTCTTTCAGATGTGCCCGCTGAATTCATGCCCATGTTGAGTAGTATCGTGGATACAGACCAAAAGTTGGGTGGGATGATTTATAAATCTATCATGGGGTATATCATCGCATTTACTTCTGCGCTTTTGATTTATATATTAATCAGCCGTCTGACAGAGAGAGTATTTGCTCGTAATCCTCTAACAGATCGCACCAAAATTTATTGGACAATAGCACAATGGTTCACAACGGGTTTTCTGTGGTTTCAGTGGTTGACTCAAGATCTGGCAAACATTTATATCTATTTACAAGGTGGGAATGAGCTTTCCCTCCCCTCATTTTTAGTTTCTATTCTAATTTTGATTGGCTTACTGGCCTATATTTTTTACAACAAAGGCGGAGCAGTGCAAGATGTTGTCAGATCAAAGTCCAATACAGCAGATATCCGATCTGCGACCTTCATAGACTTAATCTATGGGATTATTCTCTATATTTTCAAATATGACTATTTCGGTCTTTGGGGAGGTAAGTTACCAATGTCAACCACATGGATATTCGTGGGCTTGTTAGCCGGTCGAGAATTAGGCATACGTATGATTACCGATAAGAAAATGAATCGAGATACCCTGAATATGGTTTTTGCAGACCTAGGAAAAGTCTTTTTCGGTCTTTTAGTGAGCGTAGTTTTAGTCTTTCTGATTAAGTTTTTGGCGCTTTACCTATAAGTCTACCTCCTTTGTTCACCTTACGGTAAATGAGTATCCATATACTTCCGGTGATCGAACCCAACAACCATCCTGCGGCAACATCCAAGGGATAGTGAACCCCCACATAAATTTGTGCGTATCCAATGGAAAGTGCCCAAAACAGGAGTAGATAGTTGACCCATCGTAGTCCGAGGAACAGAGTGCCTGATAAGAATACTGCCAGACACATATGATTCGCTGCGTGATTGCTGGTGAAGCTATACCCACTTCCGCAGTTTACTAATAATCGAGCCTCTACAGGGGATTCTGCATGACAAGGCCTCGGGCGTTCAATTGTTTTCTTAAAACCATAGTTGCCTACCGTATCTGTCATCCCCACCGCTGCTATAATACATAATACCCATATCCAGGACTTCGCCTTCATTTTTATAATGGCCAATAAAATGAAGAACACATACAGAGGGATCCAATTGTTTTTCTCCCGGAGAAAAGGAAGGATATAATCTAAAAGGGAATGGGTTCCGTGATGGTTAATCCATTCAAATAATTGATAATCCCAGCCCAGCATTACTTCTTGCCAATTATAATGAGTCGATCGGATATGTCAGCTTCGTATGCTTCTAACTGATAGTTGCCAAAAATGGCTTGGATGTTAAATCCACAACTTGCAAACATTTCCTCAAAGTCTTCCTTTGTAAACGCTCGCACTCTTTCTTCAAATTGCATCTTCTTATGGTTATGCTCGAAACTGATGAGTTTGTGCAAATAGCCATTTTCTTCTTTACGTTCAATGTGAAAATAGGTCTGTCCTACCTTTCTTTGCTCTTTCTCAATCAATTGGTCTATGGCTTTATGGCTATTGATAAAGTCTATTAAAAATATCCCTCCCGGTTTAAGCCCCTTATAGATGCTTTCCAATGTCTTCAAATGATCTTCTTCATTGTCAAAGTAACCAAATGAAGTAAAGAAATTAAAAGCGTAGTCAAAATGATTGAAACGGAAAGGATCACGCATGTCATGGGTGTAGAAACTTAAACGATCATTTTCGAATTCTCTGGCAGCTTTGATATTGCTGGGTGAAAGATCCATGCCCACCACCTCAAATCCTTTCTCAGAAAGATATATAGAAAAACGACCTTTCCCACAAGCTATATCAAGCATTCGGGCTCCTTGCCGCGGAGCCAAATATTCAATGAGATGATCTACGAAGGCTTTTGCTTCTTCAGGATTTTCTATAAATTC
>CAZGGG010000008.1:54433-69501 GCA_964525165.1 uncultured Saprospiraceae bacterium
TTTTGCTTCTTCATCATTTCGATTCTGATAGAGAAGGTGATAGAAAGGAGAGTCAAACCAAGAGGCAAACCATTCTTTATTCATTAGAGCGTTTCAATTTTAACTTCAAAGGAGATAATGATATTTTAGCCACAAATTACTAATCAAAAAACAATCAATTTGGCATTCATTAAATCAATATCAGGATTTCGAGGAACGATTGGAGGGAAGCCCGGTAACAACCTTACTCCTGTCGATATCGTAGAATGTACTTCTGCCTTTGTTGCTCAATTGCAGGACGAGTATGGAACAAGAGATATTACAATTGTATTGGGAAGAGATGGTCGGGTATCCGGAAAGCATGTAAGTACTTTAGCTGCGGAATCAATCATAGCTATGGGGGCCAAGGTAATTGATTGTGGTTTGTCCACAACGCCTACTGTCGAGATGGCCGTGCCCTACCACAATGCACAGGGCGGAATTATCTTTACCGCTAGTCATAATCCAAAAGAATGGAATGCATTGAAACTTCTCAACAGAGAAGGTGAGTTTTTATCCAGAGAATTAGGCGAATCTGTCATTCAAAAAGCAGCTAACAGAGATTTTGAATTTGCTTCTATTGACGATTTAGGTTCTATCCTGGCCGATACAGAAGCCATCGAAAGACATATAACAGAAATCATCTATGACGATCTGATTCTGGAACAAAAAGTAAGGGATCAGAAATATCATGTGATAGTAGACTGTATCAATTCAACAGGGGCTATTGCTATTCCCCCCTTGCTGGAAAAATTAGGTTGTACCTACACACTCATAAATGAAGAAGTAAGTGGCCATTTTGCACACAATCCCGAGCCTTTAGCCCATCATTTAACAGAACTCTCCGAAAGGGTGAAAGCAGAGAAAGCTCAACTGGGAATTGCCGTAGATCCGGATGTAGATCGATTAGCTTTGGTGGATGAAAAAGGAAATTATATTGGAGAAGAGTATACTTTGGTTACGGTAGCGGATTATCTTTCAGAATTCCGATCCGGCACATTTGTCAGCAATCTTTCTTCCTCCAAAGCCTTACAAGATCTGGTTCGCCAAAAGGGAGGTTCTTATGCCAGCGCAGCTGTGGGTGAGGTAAATGTCGTGGCTAAAATGAAAGAACAAAACGCGGTCTTGGGAGGAGAAGGAAATGGAGGTATTATTTATCCGCCGCTTCACTATGGCAGAGATGCGCTCTTAGGAATAGCTATGGTCCTTTCTCTCATGGCTCACCGAAATAAAGCCTTAAGTGAGTTGAGAGCAAGCTATCCTCATTATGAAATGATCAAGGATAAGATTGCGCTTCCGCAAACGATGGCTACAGAAACTATATTAGAGCAGTTAGCACACCGTTTTAGTGGTTTCGAAAAAGACACTATAGATGGCTTGAAAATTTACATCGATACCGGATGGGTGCACCTAAGGGCTTCCAACACAGAGCCGATTTTAAGATTATACGCGGAAGCAGAAACCTCTGAAAACGCAAGGAAGCTTGCGGATAAGGTCAAGTCTGCATACGTCAAAATTGTACAATCATGAAAATCTATTTAGACAATGCGGCTTCTACCCCACTTTTTCCTGAAGTGATAGAAACCATGAAGGAAAGTTTTGGGGAAGCAGTTGGCAATCCATCCTCCATTCATGATTATGGTCGAAGAGCGAAAGCTAGTATAGAGCGTGCCAGACGCACTATTGCCGGACATTTGGGCTCATCCATTGGGGAAATCTTCTTCACATCCGGAGGCACGGAGTCTAATAACACGGCTATTAAGTGCTCTGTGAGAGATTTAGGCGTTGAAAGGATTATTACTACCCCTATCGAACACCATTGTGTGCTGCATTCTGTGGATAGAGTGGCAAAAGATCATCAGGTGGAAGTGGTGTATGTACATGTGAATGCAGAAGGTGAAGTTTCTTTGGATCACCTCAAGGAAATTTTAGCTGCAGGGCAAAAGAAAACCTTGGTATCCATCATACATGGTAACAATGAAATAGGTACCATTCAGGATCTACAAGCTATAGAAAATCTATGCGAAGAGTACAACGCCTATCTTCACTCTGATACCGTTCAAACCATAGGTCATCATTCCTTTAATCTGAACGAACGCAAGATTCACTTTTTGTCGGGCTCTGCACATAAATTTCATGGTCCAAAGGGCGTAGGCTTTTTATATATGAATGGAGATGCAATTTTAGAGCCCTTTGTCGATGGTGGAGCGCAAGAACGGAATATGCGCGCCGGTACAGAGAATGTGTATGGCATTGAAGGAATGGCAAAAGCTTTGGATTTGAGTTACCAAAGATTCGATCAAGATCGAGCGTTCATCTTGAAATTGAGATCACAGCTTAAAGAAGGATTGATCCGCCTTATTCCGGATATTTCTTTCAACGGTAAGCAAGACAATAATTATTTATACACAGTTTTAAGCGCTCAGTTCCCTCAAAGAATTGCGTCAGATATGTTACTCATGAACCTGGATGTCAACGGAATCGCAGCTTCCGGAGGTTCAGCCTGCAGTTCAGGAGCAGATCAGGGGTCTCACGTCATTCGATCAATTAAGCCTGAAGATCAAGGAACGACCGTACGTTTTTCTTTTAGTAGTATGAATACAGAGTCTGAAATCGAGCAAACCTTAAAGGTGTTGAATCAAATCATAGGTGGAGCATAGAACGTACATGCTGAGAGCGCTGCAGCTGGCAGAACGAGGGAGAGGTAAAACGAAGTTGAACCCTCTGGTAGGTTCTGTGATTGTGCATCGGGGGCGCATTATTGGGGAAGGCTGGCATGATCAATATGGTGGGCCTCATGCAGAAGTGAATGCCATTCAGTCTGTTCAAAACAAAGAGTTGCTCAAAGATGCTACCATCTATGTAACCCTTGAACCTTGTGCGCACGAGGGAAAAACGCCTTCTTGTGCTCGACTGATTCAATCTTTAGGGATTCCAAAGGTAGTCATAGGTTGCAGGGATCCATTTGAAAAGGTACAAGGGAAAGGCATTCAAATTATTCAGGCCGGAGGCGCTGAGGTGACGGAAGGCGTTTTCGAACACATTTAAAAAATAAAAGACCTTTCATCCATTTAAAATGGGCTCAATCCTATGATGGCTATCTGGGAAAACCGGGCGAGCAAACACAAATTACGCACCCCAATACTTCTTTCGTTAATCATAAGATTCGTTCCGGAAGCGATGCAATTTTAGTAGGAACAAATACCTTAAGAGTAGACAACCCTGCTCTGGACAATCGCCTTTATCCCGGACCTACACCGATTAAAATTATTGTAGATCGGTTTGGCAGCATTCAATTGGATTAATTAAAAGCATTTTCCAGTAAGGGGAAAATCATAGTTTTCTCCCCAAAGGAAGTACCTGAGCATGAAACAATTTTCGCTTCTTTTCTGATTCCTTCTGCAGAGCCGACTGCGCTGGTACATTTTATTTTGGAGAAATTATATCAATGTGAGATAGGATCACTCATGATAGAAGGGGGTGCCGAACTCTTACAATCCTTTATACAACTTGAATTATGGGACCAGTGTACCATTTTTCGCTCTGAAAAGTCCTTAGGCAGTGGCATTCGAGCTCCCTTGGTGAGCGGGAAACTTGTCCACCAATTTGATTTTACGCCGGATAAGGTCATGGTGTTGAGACCATTCAGCCTTAAGTGACGGGATGTGAAATTGTTAAAGTTTTTTTAAAGGTTATCGTGTTCATGTCACACGATTTGTAAAAGAGGTTCTATTAATACTATTTTTGAACAAAGTAGACGAAATGAAAGCTGTCCTTTTCTTGTCAATGCTCTTCTTGTCTTTTTCAGTGGTGTCTCTGAAAGGGCAGGATGTGAATTGGATGACTTTTGAAGAAGCAATTAATGCACAACAGCTAAAGCCCAAGAAGATATTCATCGATATGTATACCGATTGGTGTAAATGGTGCAAATTGATGGATAAAACGACTTTCGAGGATCCCTTGATTGCGGAGTACATCAACCACAACTTTTATGCTGTGAAATTTGACGCTGAGTTTGAGGGAGATATTGAATACAAGGGAAAGACTTATGAACTGGTAAAGAATAGTCGTCAGAAGCCCTATCATGAACTAGCCGCTTATTTAGCCAGAAATCGTCTCTCCTACCCTACGATGATCTTTTTGAATGAAAAAGGAGAAGTTATTCAGCCGGTCCCGGGTTACCAAGACCCAAAAAGTTTCGAAGTGATTATGACCTTCATTGGAGGTAATCACTATATGGAAATCCCTTGGGGGCAATATCAAGCTAATTTCGAATCAAGCTATTAGGTCCATCACCTCTTTTTGCCCAGGATACCAAATAATCCTCTTGTCACCTCCCGTGCAATAGTATTGGAAAGTCTTCTTCCTGCGGTAGAATTCATAGCATCACCCAAGATATCCAGCCAACTGCTGCCCTCTTTCTCTTCATGCACTTGTTCGTCTATCCTTTTCAGTTCTTGTTGGACTTCCTCTTGATGGGCATGCTCTATTTTCCCTTTAACGACATCTTGTGCCTCTTTCTTCTCTAATTTTTGTTCATACTTGGTACGAAGTGAGGAAGCTTGAACAAATGCACTTAATTCCTGATCTTCTAACACATCCATCCTGGATTGAGGGGCTCTGAGTAAGGTGCGCACTAGTGGACTCGGTCTGCCCTTCTCATCTAAAGTGGTAAAAAGTGCTTCCCCAATACCTAATTCAGTTAATTCCTTTTCTACATCATAGTAATCGGTGATGGGGTAATTTTCAGACACCAGTTTGATTGCTTTTCGATCCTTTGCTGTGAAAGCGCGTAGTGCATGTTGTACTTTCATTCCTAGTTGGGATAGCACGGCAGAAGGCACATCTACCGGATTCTGAGTAATAAAGAATAAGCCCACTCCTTTGGAACGGATTAATTTTACAATCATCTCAATTTGATCCAGTAAGGCGCTGGAGGCTTCCTGAAACACCAAATGTGCCTCATCAATAAAGATGCAAAGCTTTGGCTTCTCCAGGTCTCCCTCCTCAGGGAAGGTCGCATATACTTCTGCCAATAGTTGAAGCATAAAGGTAGAGAACAACTTAGGTTTCGTTTGGATATCCCGTAATCGGATGACATTCACCACACCTTTGCCCTCTTGATTATGCCTGCATAGATCTTTTACTTCAAAAGAAGGCTCACCAAAGAGTTCATCTGCTTTCTGATGTTCTAGCTCCACCACTCGACGCATGATAGCACCTATGGTTGCCGGAGCTACATAGCCATACTCTGCCTGCACCTTTTCTTTACCCTCTTGCGTACTAAAACGAAGAATATCTTTTAAGTCTTCCAGATCCAGCAGGGGGATATTATGATCGTCACAGTATTTGAAGAGAATCGTAAGGACGGACTGCTGCGTATCATTCAAGCCCATTATCTTGGATAATAGTATAGGACCGAATTCGGTTACTGTAGATCGAAGACGGATACCCGGCTCCTGAGAAAGACTCAAAAATTCAACCGGGCTTCCGGATGCTTTCCATTTTTCCCCAATGAGGCCATGCCGCCATTCTATATGTTTATTGTTCGTTCCGGGAACCGCAATGCCTGATAAGTCTGATTTCATATCCATAATCAAACTAGGGACACCGGCTTCGCTTAATTGCTCAGCAAGGATTTGTGCTGTTTTGGTTTTTCCTGTTCCGGTAGCCCCCGAAATCATGCCATGCCTGTTCAACATTTCAAGAGGGATGCGCACCAAAGTTTCAGATATGGGCGCTCCTTCTATCATGGCTGTTCCTAACATTAGTGAAGGCCCTTCAAATTCATATGCTGAGCCAATCTCTTCCTTAAATGCGTCTATTTTCTTCCTCATGTGTTGATTTGTCCTATCATCAAAAATATTCCTGCAATCAATGCGAATGCTATAATCAGGTACACAAGCATTCGAATCATAGATGATTTTCCGGAGGCTTGATGATTTCTTCTAAGTTTTACCATGCATTACTTTCTCAGGTGAATTTAATAAATTGTGATTATGAAGCTATTTATTATTCTTTTTTGCTTTCTTTTTAGTCATTTATTGAATGCGCAAGCTTTTCAAAAGCCTTATGCTTCTGTGATCGGATCAAGCTTGGGTCATGCAGAAGCTGTTGAGGACTTGGGACAAGCGGCCCTGCATAGTCCGGCTATTTTATTGGAGTCTAAATTACAAATTGCTGTTTCTTATCGACAATTGAGTGCAGGTGATTTTGGATTGAATGCCTTCAATGCTGCCTTTCGGCAAAAGGTAGGCAAGCGTCAGCATTTGGGTCTGGGAGCTGCTTACTTTGGTAATGAAGCCGGCCAATTGATAGATTTGAATGTTCACTACGGTCGCGCCTTATTTGAAGAATTAAACCTGGGCGTACAGTTCAACTTTCATCAAAGAAATATCACGAATTACGAAATGGAAAATTCTTGGTCAGCAGAATTGGCAATGAAAAGTGTCGTGTTTGATGAGCAATTGGAATTGGGATTCTGGGCTAGAAATGCTTTTCCCATGAGCAGGAACGACTGGAGTTTGGCAAGCCTTCATTTGTCCGCAAAATTTAAGGTATCCCCCCAAGTTGCCCTATATGCCGGATGGGTACAACAGATGGATCTAAGTCCGGATATCGGATTTGGATTAGCTTATCAAATCGTTGAAGCTGTGGATGCCAAAATTTCTTTTTTCTCTAATTCTAATACTTTTGTTCTGGGAGTAGGTTATCGCTTATCTGATGAGGTCGGAACCCATTTTGCCGGAAGGCTGCACCCTCTGATCCAAACACAATGGATGGCAGGAGCTTATTATGAAAAATGAAAAGTATGAAAATAACGATCATTTCAGCTACAGAGATGGAAGTGAAGCCTATCTTAGATTATCTGGAGGCAACATTTGAACGTAAAGCCCTTTATCAATACCATAGTGGCACTTTAGAAATTGATGTTTTGGTAACGGGGGTGGGAAGTGTGCCCGCTACATATGGATTAACAAAATATTTAGCACATAATGCTACCGATCAATTGATTTGTATAGGAGTTGGAGGAATTTTGAGCAAAGAGGTAGCATTGGGCGAGGTGTTTTTGATCGAAGAACAGTATTTCTATGATTTAGGTGTCAAGGAGTCTGATGGCACATTTAGAAATCTTTTTGAACTGGGACTGATGGATCCCGATCTGTATCCTTTTCGGGATTCTAGCTTAAGACAAGAAGGAATAGATGAGCTTTCTTTTTTGCCTAAGGTGAAAGGAATTACCGTCAATACGGTCTCGGGTACAGAGGAAGCGGTCCTATCCATATCGGCCAACTATCATAATGTGATGGAAAGTATGGAAGGGGCTGCATTTGCTTATGTCGCCCTCAGTGAACAGATGCCCTATTTGGAGATTAGGGCAGCAAGCAATTACATTGAACTCAGAGACCGTAATAAGTGGGAATTAGAACTCGCGGTAGAACGTCTCGGCGAAGTGCTTCAATCTATGATCGCTAGTTGGAAAGCTGCCTCTGGCGATAGGCCAACTCCAGAATAATAACTTCAGAATAGGAAGCCAGACCGGAGGAAACGCCCTGTGTTTTCAGGTATCGATCATAAATAAAATCTCTTACAGCCGGCAGTATGTCAGGATATCGATTATGTCTGTCCCTTATGGACTGTATATCTTTTTTGATCGTTTCCGGAAGATCTTCAATAATCTTTTTGTGCTCATCAGGATTGAGTTGATATAAGGCTGAACTCACGTAACGCCATAGGTCTAATAATCCCGAATATCGGATCATTGCATCCTCAGATGATATACAAGTCCTCAAGGCAATAAAATTAGCCTCCCCTTCATCGGTTACACCAAAATTATGAGCTAATTCATGGGCTACAACATGAGGCAGTACGATGGGATGAAGAGCTCGATCCACATACCCCTCTCCTCCTAATGGAAAATAAAAGCCTGCCGTACTTAATCGCAGCAACATACCTGCCGGTAGAAATTTAACTTTCGAAGGAAGATGCACCGGAAAGTCAAACTCTTCCAGAAATGGTTTTTGTGTCCTTAAGATTTCATCTTGCAGGTCGGACAGGTTCCAAAGCTCATCATTGAAGGTGTCCGGGCAAATTTGGCGCAATTGAATCAAATCTTCCGTTGTCTGATGATAAAGTTGCTTCAACATGAGGCTGTCTATGTTTAAGGCCTCAACCGGCAAATACTCTCTTATCGGGCGGCTTCTGTAATTAAAAGCCCATAAGAGGTAAAAAAGCATGATGAATATCCCTAGATAGTTTAAAACGGCCAGCCAGGTACGAACCAAAGATGCACCTTTTTGATACCTCCTGATTGATCGGATCACCAAAGCAAGGAGACCAATAATGAATACCCACAAAGAAGGTATAGGTAAGATAGAAAAAGGACTCAAAACCCATTTGAATATAGGAAAGAGTCCATGGGTATAAATAAAACTTATAATGCTATAAGGGATTTGAGCAGCTACAAAATGCACGAGAAACGCAACACTTGCCCCAATAATTCCGTAATATTGTCGCAACATATTCTAGTCGTTCTGTACCAGAAGATTTCTTTGAAGGTAAGAACGATTTCCTTAGAATAATCTTTTAACAAGAATTGAAAATTTAAGACAATGGCATTTGAATTCACAGACGCTAACTTTCAAACAGAAGCGATCGACACGGAGGATTTGGTAGTATTGGACTTTTGGGCTGAGTGGTGTGGTCCTTGCAAAATGATCGGACCTGTAATTGAAGAGCTCTCTTCGGAGTATGAAGGGAAAGCAAAAATTGGAAAGGTCAATGTTGATAAAGAAACGCAAGTTTCAATGAAATTTGGCATTCGTTCCATCCCTACTATCTTATTCCTGAAAGGCGGTGAAATCGTCGATAAGCAAGTAGGTGTTACTTCTAAAGAAAACTTAAAGTCAAGAATAGAAAGTCACCTTTCTTAATCTTAGATCTCATATGAATTGGAAAGCTCTTGCCCACAAGCAAGGGCTTTTTTTCTTTCTTATATTGTCGATCCGTTCATGAGGATTATTTGAAAACTCGTGAGCAATAGAATGAGAACATAAATGGTTATTCCACTATGGAATTTATAGAACAATTTAATGTACGACAGTTAGATAATCTTGAACTGCTGGCTCGTCAGGTCGTAGAAGGTTTTATTATTGGTTTGCATAAAAGTCCTTTTCATGGGTTTTCAGTAGAATTTGCAGAACATCGATTATACAATCAAGGAGAGTCCACGAAGAACATTGATTGGAAAGTATATGCAAGAACGGATAAGCTCTTCACTAAGAAGTATGAGGAGGAAACCAACTTGCGTTGTCAAATTGTAATTGACCAATCAGCTTCAATGTATTACCCTGAAGTGGATTTGCAAAGTAAAGAGTTCAATAAACTGAGGTTCAGTGTTTTGGCGGCTGCTTGTCTTATGAATTTGTTAAGGAGGCAACGGGACGCATTTGGACTATCTTTGTTCGACGAACATCTGGTCCGACATACTCCTACAAAATCAAGCTTATCACATTATCGATTGCTCTTAACGTATATGGAGCAAATGTTAAAGGAACCACCCAAACAAAGAAAAACATCAACAGCACAAGCGCTCCATCAGATTGCAGAACGTGTGCACAGAAGATCCCTGATCGTCATTTTTAGCGATATGTTTGAAAATAACGAAGAGCAAGATGCTGTTTTTGCGGCTCTGCAGCACCTGAAGCATGCAAAACACGAAGTTGTTCTGTTTCATACCCTTGACAAAGCCACCGAGCTTGATTTTGAATATAGTAATCGACCCTACCTTTTTGAAGATTTGGAAACGGGCGAAAAGCTAAAGCTGAGACCCAACCAGGTGAAGGAGGAATATGTCAAGCGAACAAAAGAATTTCTTCAAAATTTAAAAATGAAGTGTCTTCAGTACAAAATACAATTTGTAGAGACAGATATCCGGCAAGGTTTTGCTCCAGTGCTCCAGACCTTTTTAACACAGAGAAAAAAAATGTACTAATGAGTTCCATCGATATCAGAACAATTCCTACCACGCCTCCTGACTTTTTGGATAAGGATGAAATTAAAAAGGAGACAAAAGCACTAACAAAAGAATTAGCTCGCCTGCAACACATTTTATATGCAGAGCAAAAAAGATCCATCTTGGTCGTACTTCAAGGAATGGATGCTTCGGGAAAAGACGGGGCCATGAGAAAAGTCTTTCGTTATTGCTCACCGGCTGCCGTTTGGGCCATTCCCTTTAAAAAACCCACAGAAAAAGAAATGAGACACGATTTTCTTTGGAGAGTACACCAATGGGTACCGGAAAAGGGAATGATACGAATTTTTAATCGTTCTCATTACGAAGATATCCTGATCCAAAAGGTGTATGATTGGATTGATGATGATCAACGGACCCAAAGAATGGCATCTATCAATCATTTTGAGCAATTACTCCAAAATGATAATCAGACCATTGTGATGAAGTTTTATCTGCATATTTCGAAAGATCAACAAGCAATCGAATTGCAGCAGAGATTAGATGAGCCAGACAAGTATTGGAAGCATAATGACAATGACTGGAAAGAACGAGAGAAATGGGAAGATTATATGGACGCTTACAACTATGTCTTCAATCATTCAAAAATTCCCTGGCATATCATACCTGTGGATAAAAGATGGTACAGAGATTACCTAATCTCGAAAGCGGTGGTTGAACAATTAAGAGCTTTTGACCTTAAACACCCGGAATTAAAAACAGGAAATGGCTAAAAAGGAGCGCATTGATAAGTGGCTGTGGTCCGTACGGATTTATAAAACAAGAACACAAGCGACAAAAGCTTGTAAAGAGGGAAAGGTGAAGTTAGGAGATGAAAAGGTGAAACCCTCTCAATTGATTGAAGAAGGTGACGTCGTCGAGGCCAAAAAAGCCGGTATCTATTATACGCTGAAAGTACTTAAAATAATTTCAAAGCGTGTGGGAGCACCTATCGCTCAAGAATGTTACGATGATTTAACTCCGGAAGACGAATTGAATAAATTCAAAGACTGGTACATCGGAAAAGGGCAAATTGAAAAGAGAGCAAAAGGTAAAGGGCGTCCTACGAAGAAAGAAAGACGGGAAATCGATGCTTTCAAAGAAGATTTTTTTGATTTCGATGAAGACTTGTAATGATATGATATATAATTTGATATGTATGATATTAAATAATATGTTACGAAAAATGACAAAAATAATTTGCATAAGCGCGTAATTTTTTAATAGCTTTAAGAGATGAAACAAATCATAAATAAAACTTGGTGGATCGACTCTAAAAAACATTAGAGAACAGATTTACTATGTAAAATATCAAAAGCCTGCTGTTCTCAGCGGGCTTTTTTTTGTCAAAAGGAAATAAATGAAAACTCAGAATCAAAATTTTAGCTGGTGGTGGACGAATCATTCAATGATCGAATGATCCTTAAGTCCCTATCTCTATCCTAAAGGCTTATCGATGATTCGATAAGCCTTTTTTAATGCAAAAACCAAAAAAATGAAAACAATTTATACCCAATGCAAATCTCTCTTGGCTGATCAATACAGTCCGGTTAATCTTTATTTGAATCTTAGGGACACCTCCATGGAGGTGGTTATGTTGGAAAGTTCCGTAAAGGATGATCTGAGTAAGTCCGTTTCCTATATCGGCGCAGATCCGTTGGAAACTTTCGTTAGAAAGACGCCTGGTCAAGAAGTTCTGCAGGATTTCAAAGGTTTCTTAAATTCCATTCAATTTGTAGGGTCGCATCAAGCAGTAGAACATGCTGTGTTTATGGGCTATTCCGCTTATGATATGGTTCCATCTTTTGAGCCCGCCATCCCTTCACTTCCATTGGATTATCCTGTGGTTCGATATAGTCTCTATCGTCGTATGATTGTGATCGATCATTACCATGATACCTTGCATCTACTTGGTTTAGCTCATGACCTGGATGCTGCTCGTGATGAACTCATGAAGCTTGAACAACAAATCAAAAGATTAGATGGAAGAGTATATGGCTTTGAAAAAATTGGTGAAGAGTCATCAGATTTCTCTGACGAGACTTTTACAGAGCTAGTGGGAAAAGTTCAAAGTCATCACCAAAGGGGGGACGTTTTTCAAATGGTTGTATCCCGAGCCTTTCGGCAAAAGTTTGTAGGAGATGACTTCCAAGTATATCGCCAGTTACGATCTATCAATCCTTCGCCCTACTTGTTTTATTTCGATTATGGTGATTACAGACTGATGGGATCCTCACCGGAAAGTCAAATACGAATTCAGGATCGGGAGGCGAAACTCTACCCTATTGCCGGAACCTTCAGACGGACCGGAGATATGTCAAAGGACCAAAAAATAGCGCAAGACCTTTTAGAAGATCAAAAAGAAGCTTCAGAGCATGTCATGCTGGTAGATCTGGCGAGGAACGATTTAAGTAAATACTCTCAGAAAGTAGAGCTGATAAAGTATAGGTCCATTGAGTTTTATTCACATGTTATTCATTTGGTTTCAGAGGTCACAGGAAGCCTTTATAATGAAGCACATCCATTGGATGTTTTTGCATCCACCTTTCCTGCAGGGACTTTGTCAGGCGCACCTAAAGTTAAAGCCATAGAATTGATACAGCAATATGAAAGATCGCAACGGGGATTTTATGGTGGATGCATAGGGTTGATTCAACATGATGGAAGCATGAATCAAGCGATTATGATTCGCTCTCTTTTGAGTAAAGATCAAGTTTTGACTTACAGAGCCGGTGCGGGTATTGTTGCTGCTTCTGTCCCCGATCTGGAAACTCGTGAAGTTCATAATAAGATAGATGCTTTAAGAGCGGCCATACGACAAGCTGAAGATTCTAATGTCAAAATAAACCAATTATGAGAGTGCTGGTGATAGACAATTATGATTCTTTCGTATACAACCTGGTGTATCTTTTGAGACATCAACCGGAGGTAGAGGAAGTAACAGTAGTAAGAAATGATGATATCGATCTGTCTAGTCTGCCTTCTTATTCAAGAATACTATTATCCCCCGGGCCCGGTATTCCATCAGAGGCAGGCCAATTGATGGAAGTCTTCGATTACTTGCATCCAGATCAATCACTACTCGGAGTATGTTTGGGCCATCAGGCCTTGGGAACCTATTTCAAGGCAGACCTCAAACAAGCAGAAAGAGTCTTTCACGGAGTATCAAGTTCCGTTTATGTAGATGCTTCAAGTCCACTATTTCATGGACTACCTGCACAGATTGATGTCGGTCGCTATCATTCCTGGTTTGTGGATCTTTCTGAAGACCGGCCTCAAGATCTTGAAGTGATCGCCAGGGATGAAGATGGAAATATCATGGGGATTCAAAGTAAGACGAATTCATTTTATGGTGTTCAATTTCACCCGGAGTCCATTCTATGCCCAAGAGGAAAAGAGATTATTCAAAACTGGATCAAACTACAACCCAAATGAAGTTATATCAGAAATTACTGCAGGGAGATGTGCTAACAACAGAGGAGGCAAGTGTGCTCATGGCTCAGATTACTACGGGGCACTATAATGATGTGCAGCTATCAGCAATGATCACGACCTTTCACATGCGTTCCCTTTCTTCAACAGAGTTATTAGGCTTTCAAAATGAATTGTTGGAACGTTGCATAAAGATACCCCTTGAAGACACTGGTGTCATCGACTTATGCGGAACAGGTGGAGACGGAAAAGATACCTTCAATATTTCGACGATCACGGCTTTTGTGTTAGCTGCTATGGGCTATAAGGTTGTAAAACATGGAAATAATGGTGTCAGTTCTAGTTGTGGTAGTTCCAACGTTCTCAATGCTTTAGGGTATCAGTTTTCCAAAGAGCCCGATCAAGTATTGGATGAATTGAGGCGTTATGGGCTTTCCTTTATACATGCCCCCTATTTTCATCCCGCACTGAAGGAAGTAGCTCAGGTGCGCAAGAAATTTGGTATCAAGTCTTTTTTCAATATTCTCGGTCCTTTAGTGAATCCTGCTCAGCCGGACTTGCAGGTGGCAGGTGTGTATGATTTGAGAATTGCCCGTTTGTATACACAGTTGTTGCATAAGCAACGTAAAGCATTTAGCATTGTCCATACTGTAGATGGATACGACGAATTAAGTCTTACAGCTGCCGCTAAAATATATGGAGATCAATCAACCCTTATTTTTCAGCCTTCGGATTTGGGTGTGCGTCCCTTAAGAGCTGAACAATTGTACAGTGGAGGCAGCATACAATCGTCCGCTGCCATTTTTCAATCAATCATAAGAGGAAAGGGTACAGAAGCGCAAAATGCTGTAGTTGCGGCGAATACTGCTTTAGCGATTCATACCATAAATCATGATATATCCCTAAAGGAAGCATATCATAACAGCTTTCAATTTCTACAGTCGGGAGCAGCTACCCCTTTATTCGAACGCTTCATAAAAACCACAACAAAGTCATTTGCCCTATGAATTTTATTGAAAGAATAACCCGTACAAAGAAAGAGGAAATCAAATATCGTTCAGATCGATATCCCATCGCTTTTCTTCAAGATCAAAAGTTTTATCATGCTCCGACAGTATCGATGTCAGAATATATTAGGCGTCCGGATAAATCCGGTATCATAGCCGAATTTAAAAGAGCCTCGCCTTCCCAAAAACAGCTGGCTCCCTACGCAGACATTGAGCGAACCAGTATTGGATATATGCAAGCCGGTGCCTCAGGTTTATCGATTTTAACAGATGAAAAGGGGTTTAATGGGAGTCTAAAGGAGTTAGTGACAGCAAGAACCTATAATTATTGTCCCATACTCAGGAAAGATTTTATTCTATGTCCCTATCAGGTATATGAATCCAGAGCATATGGGGCTGATGTGATCTTGCTCATAGCCTCATTTCTCGCACCATCTGAAATTGATGAATTGACGGCAATTGCAAAAGAATTGAAGCTGGAAGTACTACTAGAGGTGCATTCTATTCAAGAATTGGAAAAATCTTACAACGGACAGCAAGAACTGGTAGGGTTTAATGCCAGAAATCTAGATGACTTTACGGTAGATCTTCAAAGGACG
>CAZGGG010000008.1:69511-70966 GCA_964525165.1 uncultured Saprospiraceae bacterium
ACGCTAAAGGCTGGATCAGATTTGCCGAAAGCTGCGATCAGAATAGCAGAAAGTGGCATCAGCGGTTTGGAAGATTTGTTGCGTTTGCGTCAGGAGGGGTATGAAGGTTATTTGATCGGTACGCAGTTTATGCGATATGCGAGACCGGAACTAGCTTGTAGGAGATTGATTCAGGAGTTTCATCAACATATAAAACGAAGCTATGAGAAGATTGAGGCTTAAGGTTTGTGGATTGAATCAATCGGAAAATATCGCAGAGGTAGCTCGTTTGGGGCCGGATATGATGGGCTTTATTTTTTATCCACTTTCACCCAGAAATGCATTTCGCCTAGATCCGGATCAGGTAAAAAAAATAGGGGGAAGCATACAAAAGGTAGGCGTGTTTGTGAACGAGCCTAAAGATCGTGTACTTTCCATTGTTCAAGAGTATGACTTGGATGTTATGCAACTGCATGGGGAGGAATCGCCCTCTTATTGCAATGCTCTGAAGAGATCAGGCAGACAGCTGATGAAAGTTTTTTCCGGTAATGCATTACCCCCCAGGGAGGAATTAGAGGTGTATGCTGAATATGTAGATGGATTTCTTTTGGATCACAGAGGGGTATTGAAAGGCGGAGGTGGTGTTGCATTTGATCATAGGCCTCTTCAAGAAAATAAGTTTCCTTATCCCTATTGGTTGGCAGGTGGCATGACACCTTCATTAGTCAAGCAGATCATTACCCACCCCTATCACAATTGCATTGGCTTGGATCTGAATAGTGGATTCGAAGATGCTCCGGGTATTAAGTCTATTGAAAAACTAAAAAAGATACTATCATGAATGTTGGCACTTTTCAAGTGAGTGAAAAAGGGTTTTATGGCAGCTTTGGCGGTGCGTATATACCAGAAATGCTTTACCCAAATATTGAGGAGCTCAGAAGTACATATCGGGAGATTATTCAAGAAACAGCATTTCAGGAGCAATTTCATCAACTTTTGCGTGACTATGTAGGTAGACCCACGCCCCTCTATTTTGCCGAAAGGCTATCTAATCGATATAATTGCCAATTGTATTTGAAGCGAGAAGATCTTTGTCATACAGGAGCGCATAAGATCAATAATACCATTGGTCAGATTTTGTTGGCTGGTTATTTGGGCAAGCAACATATTATTGCAGAGACAGGAGCGGGTCAACATGGGGTAGCGACGGCCACCGTGTGTGCGCTCAAAGGTCTCAAGTGTACCATTTTCATGGGGGCTACAGATGTACAACGGCAGCGTCCCAATGTGGAACGAATGAAAATGCTGGGAGCGGAGATTATATCTGTTCAGTCAGGTTCAAAGACTTTAAAAGATGCAACCAATGAGGCCATGAGATTTTGGATTGCTCATCCTGAGGAATGCCATTATATTATAGGTTCTGTTGTAGGGCCTCACCCCTATCCGGATATGGTTAGCCGATTTCAAGCGATCATC
>CAZGGG010000009.1:0-12058 GCA_964525165.1 uncultured Saprospiraceae bacterium
CATGATTTTGGCATGAATCGTATGATTTATGTTGTGGGCGATGAACAGGAGTATCATTTTCAGGTATTATTTGAGATTCTTGATTTGTTGCAAGCTGAGTATGCTCAAAACTGCTATCATCTAGCCTACGGTATGGTAGATTTGCCTTCCGGCAAAATGAAATCTCGTGAGGGAACCGTAGTGGATGCAGATGATCTTATTGCAGAGGTCATTGAAGAGGCCAGGTTGAATGCAGGCGAACGTGGTGAACTTGCAGGACTTCCGGAAGACTTTCAAAATAATATTTATAGAAAGGTCGGCTTGGCCGCATTGAAATTTTTCATTCTAAGAGTAGGACCTAAAAGACGGATGGTGTTTGATCCTAAGGAAAGTGTTGACTTACAAGGACAAACGGGGCCTTACATACAAAATGCTTATGTGCGCATTCAGTCGATATTTAGGAAATTGCGACATCCGGAAGAAAATCCTTTATCATTAGATTATGAACTCAAGGATCAGGAACGCTCCTTAGCAAATGAACTATCCCGTTATGCTGACATTGTTAGAGAAGCAGCGAGCCAATATGATCCAAGCATTATAGCTAACTATGCTTATGATCTCGCAAAGATGTATCATAAGTTCTATCATGACATTTCCATCAACAGAGAAGAGAATATTCAGGTACAGGAGTTTCGTTTACAATTATCCGGCTTGGTATCTGAAGTGCTTAAGAAATCCATGGCATTATTAGGAATTGAAATGCCTGAAAGAATGTAATTATGACTGAAGAAAAGAAACCGCTTAACTTCATAGAGCAAATCATTGAAGAAGATATCAAGTCCGGTAAACATGAAGGAAGAGTTCATACACGCTTTCCTCCGGAACCGAATGGTTATTTGCATATCGGGCATGCGAAATCAATTTGTCTAAATTTCGGCTTGGCAGAGCGTTACCATGGGAAAACGAATCTTCGATTTGATGATACCAATCCCACAAATGAATCTGTCGAATACGTCAATGCTATTAAAAGGGACATCAAATGGTTAGGTTTTGACTGGGAGGATCGTGAGTATTATTCTTCTGATTACTTTCCTAAGTTATACGACTTTGCCATTCAACTCATAAAGAAGGGGAATGCTTACGTAGATGATTCCAGTCCTGAAGAAATTGCCGAAATGAAAGGGGATACCACTCAAGCGGGCGTGGAGAGTCCATTTCGTAATCGTTCAGTAGAAGAGAATCTTGAATTATTTCAAAAGATGCGTGCGGGAGAGTTTGAGGAAGGCTCTAGAGTTTTGAGAGCAAAAATTGATATGAGTTCTCCTAATATGCATATGAGAGATCCTATTTTGTATAGAATCAAAAAGGAGGCTCACCACAGAACAGGTGATGAATGGCCTATATATCCCATGTATGATTTTGCTCATGGCCAGTCAGATAGTATTGAGCATATTACTCATTCTTTATGTTCCATTGAGTTTGAAAATCATCGACCTTTATATAATTGGTTTATAGAGGAGTTGGAAATTTTCCCATCCAGGCAAATTGAGTTTGCCAGATTGAATCTCAGCTTTACAGTTTTAAGTAAAAGAAGACTTCTTAAGTTAGTCCAAGAAGGCGTTGTTGATGGCTGGGATGATCCCAGGATGCCTACAATAAGTGGTATGCGCAGGAGAGGCTATCCTGCTGCCGCGATCCGAGACTTTAGTGACAGAATCGGTATTGCAAAGAGAGATAATGTGATTGATATGTCACTCCTTGAATTCTCTGTCAGAGAACAACTTAACAAATCTGCTGACAGAGCTATGGCTGTTCTGGATCCGGTTAAATTGACGATTACCAATTGGCCGGAAGGCAAAGTGGAAAAACTGGAGATTGAAAATAATCCGGAAATGCCTGAAAGAGGTATGCGGGAACTTAGTTTCTCAGGTAAGATATTCATAGAATCCTTTGATTTTATGGAAGAACCGCCTAAAAAGTTTTTTAGACTTGGTCCCGGTAGAATGGTAAGACTCAAAGGTGCATACATTATCGAATGCCACGACTTTATCAAGAATGAAGATGGCTCGATCAAAGAAATTTTATGTACCTATCATCCGGATAGTAAGAGCGGGCAGGATACCAGTGGTTTGAAAGTCAAGGGTACCATTCACTGGGTAGATCAATTAGATCATCGTGAAGCGACGGTTCTCCTCTATGATCGATTATTCATCGATCCAACGCCTTCAGCCCATAAGGAAAAGGATTTTATGGAATTTCTAAATCCTGATTCTGTTCAAAAAATTGAGGGCGCTAAAATTGAGCCGATATTGGCTTCTGCGCAAAAGGGAGAAACCTTTCAGTTTTTGAGAAAGGGATACTTTTGTGTAGATAAAACAAGTAGCGCAGACCGTATCGTTTTTAATAGGACAGTTGCTTTGAGAGATACATGGAAGAAATTGATGAAACAACAAAAAGGAAAATAGTTCCTTTGATTCATCTGTAGAGATTACCATTCAAGGATTTTAATCTCTACTCTTCTGTTTTTCATCATCTGGAATTCTGTCTTTTCTCTGGGATATAAAGGGCGCGTGCGTCCGTATCCCTTGTAGGTCAGACGAGTGGAGTCAATGTTGTTTCTAACCAAATACTCATAGATGTTTTTAGCCCTATTCACCGAAAGATTCTGAGTCTTTGTGTCAATATCCATACCATCCTGATCGTTGGGAGCACAACATACATGACCTTGAAGCTCTATTTTAAGTGAAGGATGGTTCTTAAGAATTTGCAAGAGCTCTTTGAGCTCGGGAATGGACTCTTCCAATAAATAATGTCTTCCTGCTTGAAAATTTAGGTTTTCCAGGACAATCTCTTGTCCTACCTCAATTTCATCAGCATCTAAATCTTGGAGCCGTTGCTTAAGTGGTCTATGAGCGCAGACTAATAACACGAATCTATGCTCAGGTATTTTTCCTTTCCTGCCCGTCTTGTTCATTTTTTCACCTTGTCCAAGAACAGATTCAATGAGATTCACAGGAACTTCATAATCGATGAGTTGCTGCTTGACAGCTAGTGCTCGTTTTTGTGATAACCATTGATTGTAAGCTGTAGATCCTAAATGATCTGTGTATCCATGTATGTATAAGACCTTATGCGAACTATTGAGCAATAACTCGGCCATATCTTGAATATCAGGTTTTGTCGAATCATGAATTTGATATTGGTCATGCTCAAAATAGATGAACAAGGAATCTTGCGCATAATTAAAGTGAGGAAAGAGGGACAGACAGAACAGGATATAAAAAAAATGAGGGGACAAACCTTTGTTTTTATTGTCAATTAGAATAAGATGCTAAGTTGCGCTGACAAATTTCTATTTTTACAAGATAAACGAAGATATGTTAAGCGGTAGTACCTTACTTTCAGAAAAACGGGTGAAGATCACCCTGACACGCTTATGTCACCAACTCATTGAAAATCATGATGATTTTTCAAATACTTGTGTGATTGGAATACAAAAGAGAGGGGCTATGCTAGCAGATCGTCTGGTGGAGAATCTGAGAAATTGGAACTATTCTATCGAATATGGTAAGTTAGATATCACCTTCTATCGAGATGATTTTCGTAAAAGAGCCACTCCTTTAAGTGCAAGTGAGACGATCATCGACTTTATTGTGGAAGATAAGAAAGTAATTCTTGTAGATGATGTTCTATACACGGGTAGAACGGTTCAGGCTGCCTTAACTGCCTTACAGCATTATGGTAGGCCTAAAGAAGTAGAATTGCTGGTCTTGATTGATAGAAGGTTTAATCGACAACTTCCATTGGAAGCTGATTACAAAGGGCTAGTCGTAGATGCTTTGGATGATGCGTATGTGAAAGTTTCTTGGAAGGAAATAGATGGTGAAGAAGGAGTTAAAATTTTTAGTGCCAAATCACAATAATGGAAGCTGTTAAGGAATTGAGCACAAAACACCTATTGGGTATCAAATATATTGATAAGAGTGATATTGAATTGATATTCGAGCATGCAGACTATTTTAAAGAGATTATCAATAGGCCTATTAAAAAAGTTCCTTCTCTGAGAGATGTAACGATTGCGAATTTGTTTTTTGAAAATAGTACGAGAACTCGAATCTCATTTGAGCTAGCCGAAAAGAGGTTAAGCGCTGATGTAGTAAACTTTTCAGCTTCTAGTTCATCTGTTCAAAAAGGAGAAACCTTATTGGATACAGTCAATAATATCTTATCTATGAAGGTAGATATAGTTGTGATGAGGCATCCGGCTCCAGGAGCACATCATTTTCTATCACAGCATATTGACGCAAATATTGTTAATGCAGGTGATGGCACCCATGAGCATCCTACTCAGGCGCTATTGGATGCCTACTCTATTAAAGAGAAACTAGGCTCAGTAGCAGGTAAAAAGATCGCTATTTTCGGAGATATTATTCATTCCAGAGTAGCCATGAGTAATATTTGGTGCTTGAAAAAATTAGGAGCCGAGGTGTTGGTCTGTGGACCACCTACATTGATTCCAAGAAAGATTAAAGATCTGGGGGTAGAGGTGAGTTATGACCTTCAAGAGGCACTTCAATGGTGCGATGTTGCTAATGTCTTACGGATTCAACTCGAACGTCAAGAAGGCAAATACTTTCCATCTCTTAGAGAGTATAGTCAATACTTCGGGATTAATAGAAAAGTGCTGGATTCTCTGCAAAAAGAGATTGTGGTCATGCACCCCGGCCCTATAAATCGAGGGATCGAAATTAGCAGTGATGTGGCAGATTCAAATCATTCGATCATTCTAGACCAAGTAGAAAATGGCGTGGCAACGCGAATGGCAATTCTATACCTTTTGGCAGGTAAAAAGAATATTTCATAACAAGAATTAATTTGTTACGTTACCTTATCAAAACCAAAACAATATGATCAAGCATTTCATGTTTGCTGTATTTTTTATGGCCTTGTGTGTGCCCTCTTTTTTACTTGCTCAATTAAATCTTAAAGTGGAGGTAGAAGGGTATGAAGGTGACACTCTTTTTCTAGGGTACTACTTTGGTAAAGGGAAATACTTTTATGATACAGCCAGAGTAGATGAAGGGCAGGCAGTTTTCCAAAATGAGGATTCCGCCCCCCAAGGTATTTACGTCTTATTTGACCCGGAATCATCAAAATATCATGATGTCATTTTAGGGGAGGATCAAGAGTTTAAGATTTATACCAACTCAAGATTCGACTTTAGACAAGTCCGCTTTGAAGGGAATCAGGAGAACGCTGATTTCTATAACTATATAAAATTAGTAAGTGAGCTAAAACCTGTGGCGGATTCCATTCGTCAACTCCCACAAGGTGATCCTGCTTATAACAGATTAGTAGAGATGAACCAGGAAGTGCAACAGCTTCAGCAAGATCTCATTGAAAAATACCCGAACGATCTTGCAGGATTGACTATAAAATCCGGATTAGAGATGGATTTTCCGGATTTTCAAGGGACCGAAGATGAAATCAGAAGAAAGCAATTTTATTATTATAAGGCACATTATTTTGATGATATAGATCTCACAGATGATCGCTTACTGAGGACTAGCTTTCTGTTCCCTAAAATTGATCAATACATATCTAAAGTAGTTCCACAACAGGCAGATAGTTTGATTAAAGCAGTGGATTTGATTCTTCAAGGAATGAATCCTGACGCCCCGGAGTCTTTTCGATACTTTTTGGTTCACTTTCTCAATAAATATGCGAAAAGTAAGATTGTGGGAATGGATGCTGTCTATGTTCATTTAGTCAAAGAGTATTATGCCAAGGGATATGCAGACTGGGTAGATCAGGAAAAGCTTGATAAGATTATTGAAGAGGCAGATCGCATTGCTCCTACCTTGATTGGAGAAAAGGCGCCTGAGATGATGATTCAGAATTTAAAAACGGATGAAAAATTTTCCATTTATGATATTGAATCGGATTATACCATTCTATACTTCTGGGATCCTGATTGCGGGCATTGTAAAAAAACAACACCTAAGGTGATTGATTTTTATAAAACCTATAAGGATAGTAGTATCTCTATCGTAGCTATATGTACCAAATTAAATACAGACGCAAAACCCAAATGTTTGGAGTATATAGAGGGTAAGGAGGATATGGATTTATTCATTAATGCATTTGATCCGTTCTTAAGGTCACGATATAAGCAAAAGTATGATATCAGGTCTACGCCTAAAGTTTATATTTTGGATAAAGACAAGAACATACTTTTAAAGAATATAGGAGGTGAGCAGTTGAAAGAAGTTATGGATCAAGTTCTTTCTCAAAATCGTTCAGATCAAAAATCGCAGATAAAATGACAAGTCTGTGAAGCAAGTAGACCGGTATATTCTTCAACAGATATTCCCACCTTTTCTGTTATCCTTCTTTATAGCACTTTTTGTGTTGATGATGCAGGTGCTTTGGGTCTACATTGATAACATTATTGGTAAAGGAGTGAGTCTTTTTGAGATTCTTGAAATGGTCGCCTACATGTCCGTTTCTTTAGTGCCCAGAGCTTTACCCTTAGCTGTGCTCATTTCCATGGTGATGGTCTTTGGGGGCTTATCAGAGCGGTACGAGCTTGCAAGCATGAAAACCGCAGGGGTTTCTTTAACGCGGATTATGGCTTTTTCATTAGTATTTGGAGCACTGATTTCAGTCGGTAGTTATTATTGCTCCAACAATGTAATTCCTATTACGAATCTCAAATTTATGACTCGATTGCAGGACATTAGCAATCAAAAACCTGCCCTAAGTCTGGAAGAAGGCATTTTTAATGATGACTTTTCCGGGTATGCTATAAGAATTAATAAGAAAGGGGATGATGGTAAAAGTATAGAGGATGTGATGATCTATGATCATCGAAATGCCAGGCAAGGAATGGTCAATATCCTTACGGCAAAAAAGGGAGAAATGTACACGACTTCTGATAATAAGTATTTGGTGATGAAGCTATATAACGGTCATCAATTTCAAGAATTGGAAGAAGAAAGTGGAAAAAGAAATGATCCTATTATCCGTTCAGATTTCAACGAACTGACCAAACTCTTCGATTTATCTCAATTTGATTTAAATAAGACCGACGAAGATCGTTATAAGTCTCTTGAAACAATGTTGAGTGCCGAACAACTGATAGCTGGAATTGACTCCTTGCAACAAGAATGGGAGGATAATCTCAATCGGACTTCGGAAACACTGAATCCTCATTTGCCGAAAGGCAAATCTAATGAGAGCGAAAATCAGGTATTAAAAGGGAGTTTTACCCAGACTCAGCCATCGCTCAGACCAGCTGTTTCTGACAGCATTACGTCTTCCGACAGTACGGGGCATTTTGAAGAAGATACTTTGGTTTTAGGAGTATATCAATTGATACCTAAGGAGTATAAACTAAGATATTTGTCAAAGGCAGAAGGATTGGCCACCGGCAGATACAACAGTATACGTTCTGCCATCTTTAAGCTTGAAAGAATTGAAAAGTCATTATCAAGACATCAATACGAACTACACACGAAATTCTCCATTGCATTGATGTGTTTTATTTTTGTTTTAATTGGTGCACCTATGGGGGCCATCATTCGTAAAGGAGGTTATGGGTACCCATTATTAGTCAGCATCATCTTTTTTATGGTTTATATCATATTATTCATCTTTACGCGTCAAGTGGCTAAGTCACAAACCATGGATGCGATTATAGCAGCATGGTTGCCGGATATTGTTATGTTTCCTATTGGACTCTATCTGACTTCGATGGCGAATCGGGATAGAAAATTTTCAGGACTCATTTCTGTAGGGATGTTGTTTAAAGGCTTATTCAAAAGGTCGAAATCTTAACGCTTATGAATAAAGTTCTTAAATCATTCTTTCATAAATACCAGACTTTCCTTGTTATTTATCTTGCTCTTCTCCTGCTTGCTAGCATCATCTTACTTAGGTTGAATCAAGGTGATTTTGTCATATGGTGGGGAACTTTTCGCTCTTCGTTTTGGACGGCCTATTTTCGATTTACCAATTTATTAGGGGAAGAGTACGCTTTCATTGCTTTTGGGGTGTTTTACTTGTGGAAATTGCCCTACAGAGCCATTGGAGTGGCACTGACAGGAATCTTTGTGAGTCTGCTGACTCAGGTGGCAAAAGCTTACTTCGCAGCTCCACGTCCAAAAATATACTTGGAAGAGCAATTGAGTCAAATAAACTTAGTGGATGGTTGGCATGTAGTTTCTGGATATAATTCATTTCCTTCCGGGCATACCAGTGCCGGATTTGCATTGGCGGCATTTTTATGTTTCTATATACCTCAGTCAAAGATTTTGCAAGGAGTCTTAATTGTTGCTGCTGCTTCAGTGGGGGTCGCCAGAGTATATAGTGCAAATCATTTTTTGATAGACATTGTGTATGGAAGTGGAGTAGGAGTCATAGTAGGTTTCCTAATTGCCCATTATACGGAAATAATGATTCCTGATGCATGGAAGCGTTTTCGATGGATGCGTTCAGGGAATTAATTATCTAATAGATCTTCAATAGCCTTTTGGCTTGACAATAGCTTTTGTTCACAATGCTCGATGAGCGCTTTTGCATCTTTCACATGTTGCTCAATTTTTTCAAGAGAGATATCATTAGATTCTAAATCGTTCAATATCAATCGGAGCTTTTCTTTCGCCTCATCATATCCTAGTTTCTTAATCTCGCTTGCTTTCATAGTTCGAAATTGTCATTTTACCATTTAAAAACTTAAAACGGATATCATTTTTAACATCCCAATCATCAATTGAATGAATAGGTTTCCCCTCTTGTTCTGCTAAAATGAATCCCTTTGATAATATTGTATAGGGGTTGATATAATTGAATTTATCAGCCAATCTTTCAAGAGCATGAGTTTCCTTCTGCAGCGAGTAGCTCGCAATATTTTTTAGCTTCATTCTGTCTTCTTGAAGAATATATTTCGCTCTCTCTAATCTATTTTGAATCAATAAGCCTAATTGAATTTGTAGTTTTTCCAGTCTTGATAATTTTCGCTCTATTTGGTAGGCAGCAGCTCTTTCAATTTTCAATTTTGATTCATGAATGCTAGCGATGAAATTGAGGTTATGATTCAAAATAGCTTCAGCGACGGCCGTAGGAGTTTTAAAGGCCGTATGTGCCACTATCTCTGTAATAGACTCGTCTATTTCATGACCAATTCCTGCATAAACTGGCAGCGCACTATTCGCTATACGCTCTGCTATAGCTAGATTATCAAAGTAACTCAAGTCAATCTTGCTTCCCCCGCCTCTGATAATTACAATGAGATCGAATTCATTTTTTTGTTTATTAATTTCATGTAATTGAGCACACACCTCTTCTTCCACTTTATCACCTTGCATTGCTGCTTGAAATAATGTATAGTTCACTTTCAAGTGGTAAGGATTACCTTTGATACTACTAATAAAATCAGCTAAACCCGCAGCCGATTCTGAAGATATCACAGCAATATTTTGAATCACGCTTGGTATGGGAATACTTTTATTAGGTTGGATGAGCCCTCTTTTTTTAATGGCCTCCAGGATTTTCGCTCTTCTGGACGCAAAAGCACCCATGGTATAGGAAGGGTCGATCCGGCTTATTTGAAACTTCAGACCATACAATTCATGATATTCAACTTTAAGGTTCATTTGTATTTCCAATCCTTCCGTAAGGATTTCGTCAAGAATATCTCCATACTGAGTTTTGAGTTTAGATCGAGTGCCTTTCCAGAGTACTGCTTGTGCTTTCGCAATAATGGTATCTGTTTCTTCTGACTTTTCAACCAATTCAATATAGGTGTGACCTCTATGGATATTTACTTTTGCTAATTCAGCTACCACTTGAATTTCTTCATTAAAGTTCAATACCATGACTTTTTTAATGAAGTGTTGTAATTCGAAAAGACTTAATGATTTCATATCCTAAAAATACGAAGAGGAATGTTGCTTCGCATCATTCCTCTTCTAGTCCTTTACCAGATAAGGTATATTTAAGCAAGTACTTCTTGTACCAAATCGGCAGCTTCCTGCAACAAGATTGCAGAGTGTACCTCTAATCCGGATTCATCAATAATTTGCTTTGCTTCTTCGGCATTGGTGCCTTGCAAGCGCACAATGATAGGTACCTCGATATTGCCAAGGTTCTTGTAGGCATCGACAACTCCTTGAGCCACGCGATCGCAGCGAACAATACCGCCAAAGATGTTGATTAAAATAGCTTTCACTTTTTCATCTCTCAAAATAATTCTGAACGCTTGTTCTACACGTTCTGCATTTGCGGTACCTCCGACATCTAAGAAGTTTGCCGGATCGCCTCCTGATAGTTTAATGATATCCATAGTCGCCATAGCCAGTCCGGCTCCGTTGACCATGCATCCAACATTTCCATCAAGATTTACATAGTTTAAACCAAAACTTTTGGCTTCTACTTCAACCGGATCTTCCTCACTTGTATCTCTCATCTCGGCGATATCCTTGTGTCGGAACAATGAATTGTCATCAATAGTCACCTTGCAATCTACCGCCAGAATACGATCATCTGAAGTTTTTAAACATGGGTTAATTTCGAATAGAGAAGCGTCGGAAGAAGTAAATGCTTTATAAAGGCTTGAAATAAACCGAGTCATTTCTTTAAAAGCTTTACCGCTCAAGCCTAAATTGAAAGCTACCTTGCGAGCTTGAAATCCTTGGAGCCCTAGGGTGGGGTGTATGTATTCTTTATAGACTTTTTCCGGTGTCTCCTCTGCTACAGCTTCAATATCCATTCCTCCTTCAGTAGAATAGATAATGACATTTTGCTTTCTTTCACGATCCATTAAGATCGAGATATAGTATTCCTCACATGCGTCGAAATCCGGGGCATAGGCATCTTCAGCAATGAGAATTTTCTGCACCAATTTTCCGGGTCCGTTTAATCCTCCCGGAGTTTGAGGTGTTTTTAGATGCATCCCTAATATATTTCCCGCATGCTCTTTGAATTCTTCTATGCCAGTAGCGAGTTTAACTCCTCCACCTTTACCTCTTCCACCGGCATGTATCTGTGCTTTCACGACTACAGTATCATTGTTGGTGTTTTGGCTCATCGTTTCATAAGCCTTGAGGGCATCTTCCATATTTTCGGCTACAATTCCCTCTTGGATATTGACTCCGTATTGCTTTAGTAATTCTTTACCTTGATATTCATGCAAATTCATAGGTTCCGCTTTATAGTTTGTGCTCAAATGTAATAAAAAAAAGGCTGTTTGGGGATCCCTAAACAGCCTAGACTTCTAACAATTATATTGTCTTATGGCAACAATAGTTTTTTGCTGATTGTGCCAGACTCATCCCTGTAATTCAGGATATAAACACCGGAAGTAAGATTGGTTAAAATCAAGCTCCAATCATTAAAACCATTGATGGTTTGAGTCTTTTGACTGTACACCAGTTGGCCATTTAAATTAGTTATGGTTATTTGCCCAATAGATGCATAATTAGATCGATAAGTTAAATTCACTTTCTCTCCTTTCATTATAGGATTAGGATAGACAGAGAATAGATCAGATGCAATAGGCTGTATGGAGGATACCGGATCTTGTGCCTCTACCAAGTATTCATCACTGAAATCTTCACACGTAAATAGTGCATTGAAAGGTTTTACACGCCATTCATAAAAGGATCCTTTCTCAAAAAAGTCAATATTGATAAAGGTATCCGATAAGAAGAATCTATAGTCCGGAGGGGTAGCGAATGGGAGGCGTTTGGTGATTTCTATTAAATAATGAGTGGCATTTTCGACAGTTTTCCAACTCAAAGTTGCGTCATCAAACTGTACGATTTCTCCATCAAATCCAGCGGTAGGTTCGAAATCATTTTCATCAAAGTTTATAGCCTCAGGGATGGGATTATTAGAAATGAGCCCACTTCTTTGATTATTAATATTCCATATCATAGCATCCGTTTGCTCATCCGAAAAGAATCGAGCGCATCTGTCATTTGCGTAGCTCATGATATTTCTTCCGTCTACTAAGAAGGTCACAGAATCAGGATCCATTAATGAGTCCGGGCTGTTAAAACCTCTACAAGTCCAACGG
>CAZGGG010000009.1:12068-17714 GCA_964525165.1 uncultured Saprospiraceae bacterium
GAAACTCAAGTAGTCTGCTTCTGTATCACAAAAACCATCTGCTGCAGTTTCACAATTGGAACCATCTGCTTTTTCAACATCCCTGCCTCCTATTCTTGTGGGGGCTACTTCACCATATTCATAATCAGTCCCTTCCCAACCAACGAATGTATGTGGTAATGAAAAGAAATGGCCAAGTTCATGTGACCAGGTAGTATTGTCTGCACCTAGGCAGCCTTTGCTTAAAGCTACAGCATTTCCTTGTGATGAATAATAACCACAGTTTCCGGCAGGGTTAGAAACGATATAACAATTCACAAATCCGTTTACATTATTCAACGACATCATCTGGCGTCCAATCGTAAAACCGTGATCATTATATCGGTCATTAGCAATGTAATTGATTTCGTCATCCATTTCCATGAGGATGCCTGACTGAATCATATCTTCATTGAGTTTGCAAACACTCTCTAAAAGTTGATCAAGTCCATAAAAACCTTCTCCTTGATCCGTTCCTACTAAATGGACCTTCATACGAATGAAGACCGTATCATTTTGATTTCTAAACTGAATGTCTGATTTCTGTGCTCTATATTCAATTAAAGCCGGAGAAATCTCTCCTGGTGTTCCGCAGGGATGAAGGTTTTGCGCCTGAAGAGAAGCGTTAAACAATAGGCCCATGGTCAATATGGACAAAATTGATAGTGTGTTGAATCGTTTCTTCAAAATGTTCTTTGTTTTAAATGTCACTTGTATAAGCATGCTATCGTGAGAAACGCAAAAATAGAAAATTTAATTTCCAAAAGCTTTTCTTAGCATTCAATAATTCCTCATTTATAAAACCTTTTGCTGCGGGAATCCTTACATTTGCAGCAAAATTATTTTAGACACCAAAAAGAACATTCAATGCGTAAAGTAACGGTAGTGGGTGCGGGTAATGTTGGAGCGACAGTAGCCAACGTTTTAGCGCACAAAGACTTAATTGAGGAAGTAGTTTTGTTGGATATTAAAGGTGACATGGCAAGAGGAAAAGCTCTTGATTCATGGCAGCAAGCCTCTGTAGACTACTATAGTACCCGATTGAAAGGTACAGAAGATTATGCGGATACAGCTGATTCAGAAGTTGTTGTAATCACTGCGGGTATACCGAGAAAACCTGGAATGAGCAGAGATGATTTGATTTCTACAAATGCAGGTATCGTTACTGACGTTACGAATAACATTCTAAAATACAGCAAGAATCCAATTATCATTGTTGTTTCGAATCCTTTGGATGTCATGACCTATGCCGCACACCAAGCTTCCGGCTTGGATAGCTCAAGAGTTTTTGGGATGGCAGGAATATTAGATACGGCTCGATACAGAGCTTTCCTTGCATCAGAAATCAATACTTCTCCCAAAGATATACAAGCTGTGTTGATGGGTGGTCACGGAGACACTATGGTACCACTCCCCAGATATACTACAGTTGCAGGTATTCCTGTTACAGAATTGATAGAAGAGGAGAAATTAAATGCAATTATCGAACGCACTAAAATGGGTGGGGGAGAATTAGTAAAATTAATGGGGACTTCTGCTTGGTATGCTCCCGGTGCAGCTGCTGCACAAATGGTTGAAGCCATCCTTAAGAATGAAAATAGGATTTTCCCTTGTTGCGTTAAGTTAAATGGTGAATATGGCTTGAAAGATATTTTCTTGGGAGTTCCTGTTAAGCTTTCTTCAAACGGTATAGAACAAATTATTGAGCTAGACCTAAATGAAGAAGAAAAGTCATTATTAAATACTTCTGCAGAGCATGTAAAGTCTGTTATGGACGTTTATGATAATATGAAGTAATGGAGATGTGTGGGATCTTTCCGGATCCCACACAAACTATTTTCACTGATTGCTCGTTTAACCTTTGATTATGAAGAACTCTATCAATATTTCTCGAGCGCTTAGCCGCATGAAAACCAACAAAGGTCGTTCAGTGGACGAATTATCTGCACAAAAGCCTGTTTTATTGGTTTTCCTTAGAAATTTCGGCTGTACATTTTGCCGTCAGGCACTCAGCGATATCCGCAGAGATAGAGAACTCATCCAAAAGAATAATACACAAATAGTATTGGTACATCTTAATGATGAAGCTGTGACGCAGAAATATATGCAGCGATATGAATTAATGGATGTAGAACGTGTGATGGACAAACACATGAAATTCTATGCTGACTTTGGATTGGTCAAAGGGAATTTCAAACAACTATTTGGTCTGCAGAACTGGATTAAAGGTTTTGAATCTGCAGTGGTAAATGGTCATGGAATTAGTCCACCGATCGGAGATGGTTTACAAATGCCGGGAGTGTTTCTGATTGATCAAGGCCAAGTAGTAAATGAATTTATTCATAAGTCAGCATCTGATCGGCCGGACTATGTTCAGCTTTCTGTTATCAATAAGAAAACAAGCTCAACTCCTGTTTCATAGTTTGTTTGGTGGATAATCTAATCCGAATGAGGCTCCTGTTTATATGTTTCCTTTTCCCATTTTGCGTGAATGCACAGTTAGATGCAGATTTCTATGCAGATGTAATGAGTCACGCAAAATCTTTTGAACATCGCAAATTAGCCCACGATAGTTTGGTGGATATATTTGATCGATATAATTCCAAAGGTGCGACACTTCCTACCTTATCGCCACCTGTACAGATCAAGTATTCACCTGATTCTGTTTATCAGCTTGTTAGTTGGCAATTAATCGGAGATCAAGAAGCGGAGATAACCTTTGGTTGCTTGTATAGTGCCTCGGACTCTTCTGTCATCAAATTTAATGACGTCTCTAAATTTCAAAGTGATCAAAAGTTTGGATCCTTTGGTTCCAACAGATGGATAGGGGCGGTTTATACTAAGCTGTTCCGTGTTCCGGGACTAGACAGTATATGGTTTGCTTTTGGATATAATAGAATTAATCCCTTTGAAACCCTCTATATCATTGAACCCATTAATGTTGTAGGTAATAAGGTGGTGTTTGGATTTCCCCTTTTTGAGGACGAAGAGGGATCTTTGCAAGATCGACTGATTTGGAAAATTTCAAATGGAGCTGTCAATCCTATAGATATCGCAGATTCTTTAAATCGAATCATAGCACCACATCTAGCCATGGTTCCATATGGTTCGAACCAACAACGATCTATTCATGTCCCTGATGGCACCTACGAGTATTGGGAGTGGGATGGTGAAATTTGGAAGTATCACGAACGCTTATATGAGCAACGTTTTCAGGAGTTAATTATTGATAGTACCAAGGTGAGGCAAGAGAAAAGAGACCTATTCGGTAGAAGACAATAGCATGGCACGAATAGAGAAATTGAAGACCGAGCGGACAACCCATGTCTATCATTGTGGTTTACCATTAGAAGAAGCGAGTCATCTTTGGTTAGTCTTGCACGGATATGCTCAAAGTCCGGAAGAAATCCTTCCTATTGTAGAAAAGATTGATGGTCCACACGCCTTTATAATACCAGAAGCTTTCTCTAAATTTTACAGAAAGGGTTTTTCCGGCGAGGTGGTGAGTAGTTGGATGACAGCTAAACACAGACTGGACGAGATTGAGAATCAGAGAGAATATCTGAATCAGGTTTATGGCAGATATTTTTTAGACTTTAAGGGTATAAAAAGTTGTTTAGGCTTTAGTCAAGGTGTTGCTACAGCAAATCGGTGGATAGAGTCCCACGCGAATATTCTTTTTGATCATTATATTCTATACGCGGGTTGGCCTCCTGAAGATATAAACTACGACAATAGGGCTTGGCAAGAAATGGATCTGCACTATGCACTTGGAAGTAAGGACTATTTTTTACCCGCTGAAAGGGTGAAAGCCCTTCTTGGTTTACCTTTCTTTAAGGAACTTTCTCCACAACTCGAAAAGTTTGATGGAGGCCATCAATTAGATGCGGAAGTATTGCAAAAAATCATTGATCGATTTTAGGTCTTTTCTTTTTTCCAGATGAATCCTAAGGACAGCTTGATTGGGTGTCGATTTACAGCTATCCGAAATGGTATGTCCAACAACCCATAATATTTTAGCGTCAACGAGCTGTTCGATGACGAACACCTCCTTCTTTAAAATCGCTGGGACTTTCGCATCAATGAGCACATCAGATACTAGTTTGTGTTTGCCCTTCATACCTAGAGGGTCTATTTTGTCTCCTGCTTTCCAATGCCTAATCCGCAAAGGAAACACGACTTTCTTCCAATCGAAATATGCAGAGTGTTGAATATCCTCAAATTCTAAGGGTGGTAAGTCGAGAAATTCCGTTTCTATATCTAGTATTTCACCATTTAATTTGCCGGGGGCTTCAATGATTTGAGTTATGCTACCGGTACAAGCAGGACATATTAAAATATGTTTCCTGTCATTTTGGGTGTGGAAGTTTGTTTTATGAATTATAGAACCTGAATGATCCACACTTAATAATTGGTGGATCTCGTCTTGATTCAACGCCCCTTTGAAGAGATGGTGTAAAAAAGCTTCTTTGGGTTCCGGAATCTCGGAAAATGGTAATCGAATCGATAGATCAGCATGGCCATGCTTTTTCAGGAGCGCAACAATCATCGACTCAAGGATTGATTGATCTGCTGTTAGATTGCCAATCGTCTTTTGAACTCCGGATTGCCAATCGGGAAAGTTTGCATTTAAAGATGTAAAGACTTTATTTCGAATGATATTACGTGTGTATTTATTTTCAAGATTGCTACTATCTATTCTATATGGCACCTTATATTCCGTATTCCAATCCAGAATTTGAGCCTTATTCAGACAAAGAATAGGACGTATGATATCATCTCTTTGAGCTTTCAAGCTTGTCAAGCCTTTTAAACCAGTACCTCTGAATAGATGGAACAACAAGGTTTCTATCCTATCTTCCCGATGATGCGCAGTTGCTATATAATCTAGTTTGTCTTTTTCTTTTATAGATCGAAACCAATCATATCGAAATGCTCTGGCTTGCTCTTGAAAATTACCACTTGAATCAAATTTTCCTGTTTTAGTACAGTATAGTTTTATATCGTATTTCGCACAATACACCTTAACTAGTTCCTCATCCTTTTGTGATTCACTTCCTCTCATTTGATAATTGACATGTGCAGCAACCAGTTGTGCATTCTGATGTACTCTAAGGAAATCTAGAAGCATCATAGAGTCAGGTCCACCGCTAACGCCCACTAAAATCTTATCGTAAGGGGTGAAAAGCTTCTCCCTCGCGATGAATTCTTGAATAATCAGCCTTAGTGCTTCCATTATCGAATATTCTGACGATTCAACCAACGGTGAAACCTGCTTGCATTTGCTAGATGCGCCCTGTAGGATTTTGCGAAATTATGTTTGCCTGAAAAATCAGGCTTTGCGCAAAAGTAGAGGTAATCGTGTTGTTCTGCATTCAGCACCGCATTGATGCTTTGAAGACTAGGTATTGAAATGGGCCCCGGAGGAAGTCCACTATACTTATAGGTATTGTAAGGAGAGTCAAACTCCAGATGTTTGTTTAAAATTCTTTTCAGTGCATAATCACCTACGGCAAATTCAACTTTGTGATAATCGATTCCTTTAAATTTATTATCTAAAAAAAAGTATTAAATCTAACTGAGTACCGATTTGATGAGGTTGAGATAGATTTTTTGAGGGTCCAATGT
>CAZGGG010000009.1:17724-21407 GCA_964525165.1 uncultured Saprospiraceae bacterium
ACCTACGGCAAATTTGACTGTGGGGTCGGCTTGCAATGCGATTCCTTTCTGAAGTCGGTTCAGGTAGACCCCGGCTATTGTTGGCATTTCCTCTGAATGGTTGGTTTCTCTATATACAATGCTAGCCAGAGTATAAATTTGTTTGGGCGTTAATTGTAGTCTTCTGAGCTTCTCTTTTCGCACAGGATTATTCCAAAAACGATCAGACTCTCGAACCATCCGATCGACAAATTCCGGGGCAGAGGTGTTCCAATAGAATTCATAAGTGTTGGGTAATAACGTACAACTATCATTTGCCGGGAACCCATTTTGCCGTAAGGCTAATAATACGGATATGCTATCTGCCTCAAGCTTATGAAAAACGGCTTTCATTGATTGTTCCATGTTCCATCCTGATTGAATTGTCACATTGACCGCTGCTCTTTTACCGGAGCGAACCGACCTAATCAAATCAAGCATGGAAATGGGTTGAGGGATGATATATTTTCCTGGATAGATATGCTGACCTAGGTTCATTCTATCTGCGAGCTTCTTAAATATAGATGTCTTCGTCCTAGGTAAATTATGAGTCAAAGTATCCAATAGATCCTGATACTGGGAACCTGTGGGTATATACACAACTACTTGATCGATGGATTCTTCTGTGAAATATTTCTTTTTAGCAACAGTGTCGTATGCCCAGAACATAGCTGAAACCACCAAGACAAAAATTACCAATAAAATGGTGAGCGTCCTTTTTTTCATTATTGCAATTGGTCACTGAGCGCAAATGTGGTTTTAATATTGCTCCTTATCATTCGGGAAATCACCACTTTTTACATCTTTTATGTACTGTCCAACGGCACCTTTAATCTCATCATAAAGGTTCAGATAACGTCGAAGGAATCTAGGATTAAACTCATGCGTAATCCCTAATAAATCATGAATTACAAGAACTTGACCACTAACATCGGCCCCGGCGCCAATTCCAATGGTTGGAATGCTGAGTTCTTCGGTTACTTTCTTTGCTAGTTTCGATGGAATTTTTTCAAAAACAACAGAAAAGCAACCGAGTTCTTGCAAGAGCTTAGCGTCATGCAGTAGTTGAGCAGCCTCTTCTTCTTCCTTGGCTCTTACAGAGTAAGTACCAAATTTGTAAATAGATTGGGGTGTCAAGCCTAAATGCCCCATCACAGGGATGCCTGCAGAAATAATACGACTAACAGATTCCTTGATTTCTTCTCCTCCTTCCAGCTTCACACCGTGTGCGCCTGATTCTTTCATGATACGAATAGCGGAATTCAGAGCTTCCTTTGAATTACCCTGATAGGTTCCAAAAGGCAAGTCTACCACTACAAATGCTCTTTCCACAGCTCTAACGACGGAACTTGCATGATAGATCATTTGATCTAAAGTAATGGGCAATGTTGTTTCATGTCCTGCCATGACATTAGAAGCTGAATCTCCGACTAATAGAACGTCTACTTCTGCGGCATCAAGGATTTTTGCCATGGAGTAATCATAAGCCGTCAACATGCTTATTTTTTCTCCCTCGGCACGCATTTGTTGAAGGACATGCGTTGTGACCTTTTTAATCGGCTTTTTCATTTTGTCGTGGTTTGCTTGCTCAAAAATATGAAGAATGATTCAGTATCCGCTGATTATAGTCAGTTTCAAACAATTTAGAGTCCCATGAAATTTAGCTACCTTTGAAAGTCGAAATGAAACACTATGAATAAGTATTTTCTGAGCCTATTAATCTTGGCTTCTATATTTTCATGCACTACTGAATTTGACTTGACTACGGGTGGTAAAGAATTGCCTGTGGTGTATGCTGTATTCAATGAGGACGATCCAATTCATTATGTAAGGGTGGAACAGTTATTTGTTTCAGAAGAGGAAGCACCCAGAATTTTGGCTCAAGAAGAAAGTGAGGTTTTCTTTGATAATGTGTCTGTTGAAGTACAAAAGGTTGGGGGGCCGTCTTTTCTGTTAGAGCGCATAGATGTCGCAGCGGAAGGTTTGGAAAGGGAAGCAGGGATATTCCTTACCAGCCCCAATATACTGTACCGTATTTCTGATCAAGAACTTCAATTACAAAGCTCAGACAGCATCATTGTCAATGTTTACAATGAGGCTGATAGTTTGATTGCATCTGCTTCCGCAAATGTAGTAGGTGCCTCAGAATTGAGCAGACCTGCACCGGATGTGAAACTGAATTTCACACCTATGAGAGAGTTTAGGTACGCCTGGGATGGTGATGAAGATGCTAAATTCTATGATCTTGGTTTCAACTTTTATATACGTGAAATCCGAAATAATCAGGCGGTTACCAATTCTTATTATTGGCAACCTGTGAGTGGATGGGAGCAAGAAAGGTTTCCTTTAGATGGCAGTGGCTTTTATAACTTCCTAAATGATATATTAGAAGTAGATCCTTCTGTCATTCGTGTCGTTGATAGTGCAGATGTGGTCATTAGCTCGGGAGGTGCTGCATTGAAACGTTTTATTGAGATCAACAATCTAAATACAGGAATTACCAGCAGTCAGGTTACGCCCACTTATACGAACGTAGAAGGAGGACTAGGTTTGGTATCCTCTTCAAATGTGAGCGTTTTCACCGGCAAGTTACTTTCGCCAGCTACCTTAGATTCTCTAAGAAACAGTCCAAGAGTTGAAAATTTAAATTTCCAGTAATTCAATTGTCAATTTGACAGCCTTTTTTGGAAGGAATTCGTTGAATTTGTCATTGAAATCTGTCCTACTGTCATATGTAGTAGGATGGCATGTGACTTGATATATTGTTTGTAAACGAACAAATAAAACAAGTTATATGAGCAAGATTATAGGAATTGACTTGGGTACTACGAACTCCTGCGTAGCAGTAATGGAGGGAAATGAGCCCGTAGTGATCCCCAACGACGAGGGTAGAAGAACCACCCCATCCATTGTTGCTTTTATGGATAATGGAGAGCGTAAAATTGGGGACTCAGCTAAAAGACAAGCAATCACAAACCCCACAAGAACCATTTCTTCTATCAAGAGGTTTATGGGTTCCAGATATAATGAAGTGAAGGAAGAAGCAGAACGTTCTTCTTACAAAGTTGTATCAGGAGAGAATGATACCATTAGAGTAGAGATTGAAGATCGTAAGTATACGCCTCAGGAAATCTCAGCTATGATTCTTCAAAAGATGAAAAAAGTAGCGGAAGATTATTTAGGATCTGAAGTTACAGAGGCTGTCGTAACGGTTCCTGCATATTTCAACGATTCTCAACGACAAGCAACAAAAGAGGCCGGAGAGATTGCCGGATTGAAAGTACGAAGAATTATCAACGAGCCTACTGCTGCGGCCTTATCCTATGGTTTGGATAAGAAGATGGAAGAAAGCACTATTGCCGTTTATGACCTTGGTGGAGGTACATTTGATATCTCAATATTAGAACTTGGAGATGGTGTTTTTGAAGTTAAGTCTACTAATGGTGACACACATTTAGGGGGTGATGATTTCGATAGGGTGATTATTGATTGGATGGCTGATGAATTTAAAACTCAAGAAAATGTCGATCTAAGAAAAGATCCCATGGCAATGCAGCGATTGAAAGATGCAGCTGAAAAGACGAAAATTGAGTTAAGTGCTTCAACTGAGGCAGAAATCAATTTGCCTTATATTACGGCTATCGATGGTGTGCCTAAACACCTTG
>CAZGGG010000009.1:21543-43755 GCA_964525165.1 uncultured Saprospiraceae bacterium
GTATTCCAAGAATACAACAAGCTGTTGAAGAATTTTTTGGAAAGAAGCCTAACAAAAGTGTAAATCCTGATGAAGTTGTGGCTGTCGGAGCAGCAATTCAAGGAGGTGTTTTAAGCGGGGATGTACAAGATGTACTTCTCTTGGATGTTACTCCTCTTTCTTTAGGAATTGAGACCATGGGTGGTATCTATGATGTCATTATTGAATCCAACTCGACAGTACCTACAAAAAAATCCAAAGTATATTCAACCGCTGCGGATAACCAACCATCTGTAGAAATCCATGTATTACAGGGAGAGCGTAAAATGGCTAAGGATAACAGAGCTGTAGGCCGATTTATACTAGATGGAATCCCACCGGCTCCAAGAGGAGTACCTCAAATCGAGGTTACCTTTGATATCGACGCTAACGGGATCCTAAATGTATCTGCGAAGGATAAAGGTACAGGTAAAGAACAAAGCATCAGAATTGAAGCTTCTACAGGACTGTCTGAGGAAGAGATAGCAAGAATGAAGGCGGAAGCAGAGCAAAATGCTGAGAATGATGCTAAAGCTAAGGAGCGGGTTGAAAAAATCAATACTGCTGATAGCTTGATCTTCCAGACTGAAAAGCAAATGAAAGAATTCGGGGATAAAATTCCTGAGGACAAAAAAGCAGCGATTGATACTGCCTTATCGGAATTGAAAGATGCTCATAGCAGTCAAGATTTGGATAAAATCGACACGGCAATGGAGCAAATGAATACTGCATGGCAAGCAGCTTCTCAAGACATTTACCAAGCTTCTCAAGAAGCAGGTGGCGCAGCTGGGCAAGATAATGGAAGTTCAACTGCTTCGGATTCTGGAGAAGATGATGTGACTGATGTAGAATTTGAAGAGGTCGATGAGGATAAAAATTAATGTCCTTGTCGAACTAAATAAGTGACCTGAAAAGCCTGGTGGAAACACCAGGCTTTTTTTATTGGTAGTTTTCAGCAGCTTTCCTGTAGTCTTGCAAATATTCAGTTGCGATTTCAGTAGAAATCAAGGCTAAAAAAATATTTTCAAAGAAACCCGTCCCTTTGATCTTTTGTGACAGCGTAATTTTGTTTTCTCCGAAAGGAAATAACTTGATTTCGTTGGTATAAAACGAATGCTGGACATGAATGGAGAGCGTATCCGGAGGGTGCCAAAGAAGTGTTTCTAACCTATGCATAAGGTCGCCTTCTTCTTCAATACTAATAAAATATTGATTCTCTTCTTGCGTCGTCTGAAATTTAATAAAATTAGACTTCCAGGAGTTGAAATAGCTGGGCCTACTGATATAAGCAAGATAGTCAGTTTGACCTTCAGGAGCCACACTTATATTATTTTGAAAGGAATAAGTGGGATTCCATATTCCTAAGACAATTATTCCTAGAAGGGATAGTACAACGAAGCTTACGGAAAGCTTTTTTATACTCATCGAACCAGTGTTACATCACCTTTAAGGACTTCTACGTCACCATTAGGGTATATCAACTCGATGTAATACATATACACTTCAGGTGGGGCTGGCTGACCATTATAATTACCATCCCATCCTTGATCATTATTATTGGTTCTTTCGTAGACCATTTGACCCCAACGACTGAATACCCTGAACTCGCTGATAAAGCCTTCAATATTATCGGCATTTGTGATGACCGGTCTGAAAAAATCGTTCATTTCATCACCATTAGGTGAAAAGGCATTTGGAATATCAATGTCAGGGGGTACGCCATTGATAATAATACTGGAAGATCTAATGCAACCATTATCATCTACCACAAAAGCTGTGATGACGTTTTCACCTTCTTCGAGAATAAAGATATTCACATCATTTCCGCTTACCTGCAGAGGCTCTCCATTTAAGGTATAGGTGATATTATTGGTATCAGCTATTTCCGGTCGTGTTTCTGTAATAATGTTTACAGTACCACCGATTCCGATATCTGTATTGGGCTCGGCCATTAGAGTAATCTCATCTAAGTCAGGAAATAGATTGACTACAGCAGTCCCTTGACTCAAACATCCGGCTGTATCTATAGCCTGAAATATATATTCTCTGCGTTCATTAGTATTTGCAATAGGATCGAAACAATCTGTACAAGACAATCCGGCTGTATTTCCAACCCAATTAGGGTCCATCAGGATAGCATCATCTACTTCTATTTGAACGTTTTCACCCGGACAAGTAATGACCGGGTCAATGGGTATAGGAGGAATATTAATATTGACAGTGATGGAAGCACTAGTAGGACAACAATTTTCCTTAGTGGCCATCACCATATAAGTTTGTGTATTGGCTGTCGTTATCGTAGGGTTAGGGCAATCCGCGCAACTGAGGCCTTGAGCCGGTGTCCACGAGATTTCTGAATATAACTCAGGATTTAGAATCTGCACACTTACTGGTTTGTTGGCACATACCGTAGTATCTCTGAGCGTCAATTCCATAAGTGGATCAATCACCTCAATAAAGATGCTGTCAATTGATTCACATGCGTTATTGGAGGTTGTCCGGATGTAGTAATTCGAGTCTTGAGCCTCTACAATAATATCCTGATCTTCTTCTCCGATTAAAATTGAATTGTCCGTAGGAACCCATGAAAAAGTGGCATCCGGGTAGAGCGTTGGGTTTGCGGTGTTGGAAATGATCGAAAAAGTATCTCCCTTACAGTATTTATTACAATCTGGGTTAGGAAGTGGGACATTTTCTAGAGTAAAAGGAGGTAATGAGTCCACTCGTACAAATATAGTGTCTTCTATGACACAATTTTCGCCATTAAGTCTGGCGATAACATAACTACTAGTATCTGTTTGAATCGTGACAGATTCTCCCATTATAGGATTTACAATACCGGGAATATCTGACCTCCAAACGATATCACCATTGACACCGTTAGCACGCACAGTACCCGAGTCCCCTTTGCAAAGAAATAGAGTATCCCGAACATTTAGATTCAATTGATCTTCATAATAATCTATGACGATGAAAGTATCTTTAAAACAGTCGTGAATTCTTCCTCTTAGGAATATAGTATCTCTATCATTCGGGTAATAATCAAATTGGCTTTGCCGACTAATCGTATCACCATTGTTTTTATACCATGCATAAGTTCCAGCACCGAAAGCATTTAATTGGAAAGCGTTTTTCAAACAAGCTGTATCTGTATTCGGTGCACTAATAGACAATGGAATGTCATCATACAAACTCAAGGTGAATGCGAAATTCTCCCGGGTATCTAAATTTCGAAAGGCGATAATGATGGACTCAACACCTTCATCGATACCATCAGCTACAAATGAAAAAGGAAAGGACTGCTCAATTTGACCGGATGTAAATAAAAGTGTATCCGGTAGGTCAATCAGATAATCTTCGTCTCTATTTGCAGATCCTGATACCAAAACCTCAAAAAAAGCAGTATCCTCTAAAACCCTTGAAGATAATGTCAGTAACAAAGTGTCTGCACAAGACTCAACTGAAATTTCAGAACCCGAAGATAAATTACCCTCAATACTTTGCAGTTGGGCATAAGAAGCATTTGCGAAGAAAAATATTCCTAAAAGCAGTATAAATCTTTGTATCATGAGTTAGCCGGTTTAACATCTGCTAATATAACCTTAAACGTCGGGACTTTTGAAAACGCGCCAGATTTTAGTATTCTTTACAATCATCTAACCATTGAAACACTGAATCCAATGGAGTGAATCCCAACTGATTATCCCAACTATTCCGGATGTAATTGATAATATTGGCGACCTGGGCTTCTGTTAGGTCCGGATAACCGGGCATCTCCTGATTGTATTCTTGCCCATTGACCATAATAGGACCTTGCATTCCATTTCGAATGAGGCAAGCAACTTTTTGTGGATGTCTTGTTAGATAATCTGCTTGATTCAAGGGAGGAATCAAACCACGCAACCCTGACCCATCTTCCATGTGACAATTTACGCAATAAGCATTGTAGAGTCTTTCTCCTTGTGCATAAGGTGCTTTACCACAGCCAAAGTAAACTATGCAACCTATCAAAACGGAAACAATAGAGAAAATGCTCTTATTCCTCATGTAATTCAACTAGGAGTTTTTCAATGTCCTGAATAAATCGATCTACTTCTTTTGGGTTGGTTCCATCACAAAATGATCTAACATGCTTTTGCGGGTCAATCAGAATCAGTCTGCCTGAATGATCGTAACCTCCGGGTGCCAAAGGATCTTCTTTGGCCACGCTAAAATAATCATCAGCAATGTCATAGATTTCTGACTTCTTGCCGGTCACTAAATGCCATCGATCGGTTTCAATACCTAAATTCTCCGCATATTGTTTCAGATGGGGTACAGAGTCTCTTCTGGTATCTATGGAATGTGAAAGGAATTTAAGTTTGTCTTCTTGCTCAAAATGATCATATACTCGGAGCATTTCTTTTTTGACCTTCGGACAAATAGTAGGGCATGAGGTAAAGAAGAAGTCGACTACATATGCTTTTCCTTCGAAGGTTTGATGGGTTATGATATTACTATCCTGATCAATAAATTGAAAGGCAGGCACCGTATGGTATACGGTATCGCCTCCCGAAATTTCTTTTTTGCCTATGATGGGTAATTGCCGGGATGAACTTGAATTACAAGAAAATATGAAAATCCCTAACAAGGTGATTATATAGATAGTATACTTATTGATCATTATTCTGGATTTGATCCAATGTCGATTGTGCATATTGCATGCTATTCATCATTTGGTTTTGCACTTCCTTTATAGAAATTCTTTGTTCTACGAGGTAAGCAACCAAGTCTGATTCTACCTTATAATTGGCTGGTTTATAATTATACATCCAGTCCCACATAGCTTTATCGGCTGATACTAACCCATCTTTAGCCCTTATCAATTGTTGGATGACTTCCTCAGATAATTGATCATTCTTTAGGGCTAGGGTGGTTTCTATACTATCCCTTAAGCGCTCAATGGTAGACATCTCGGGCATGATTTCGTCGTGAATTCTTTCAACTTCTTTTTGAAGTTTTTCACTTTCAGGACGATTAAACTCTTTCCCATCAGACTTTTCAACAGCTTTCGATTCACAGCCTACAAACATTGCGAATAGGAGAAGGTAGAAAAAGGGAAGCAGGAATGATTTATTCATAGCTTTTCGTAATGTTTTCATTAATGAATAAGTAGAAGTCACTTGCATTATCTTCTTGTGGTTCAAAGATTTCCGGAGTAGGTGTTTCAATAGATTGTATGGAAAGTATACCTAATTCGGGTTGATCTTGTAATATATACCAAATAATGCCTTCTCTGTTCTTGGAATGATAAGCCCCGTTGAGATGAAAAAGTTTATCTCCTTTAGAAAAGAAGCCTAAAGATGACTCAGCCATGGTTTTATCCTTAACTGCCTGGGCAGAAACAAAATTGTGATCTCCGTGTCCGGCACCCATTGATTGAGCCATTTCTATGAGAGCGGCATAAGTTACCAAAGTAGTATCAATGATAAAATCATTATCCGGTATCAGAGATTTATCTATGGATATTCTAAATAGACTATCCAATCCGTGCTTATACACAAAAGAAGCATACTGACGAGGTATGTTTGTCGCAATGACTTTATAATCGTGTTGCACGGCTTCTTCTAAAATCGGCTTGTAGTCAGTATCATAATTAGGCCAGGTTCGTGTATATTTCTCTAGATCACTTAAGGTGATAAAGCCATTGTTTAAATCATCAAGAACATTCTGTTGATCTCTCTCAAACATTTCTAGTCCAAAGTACAATTGGCCGTTGGGATTAGACATCCCTCGCACAATTTCTACGGAAACCCAGTGAGCAACAGGATTGTTATGTAGCTCGCCAAAAAAGACCATATCACTTTGATTGCATTGTTGAATGATTTCTTCAAACTCAACAGTTTTTCCGTTGGAATCATAGAACTGATACAAGGTTTGCGACTCTAATGTCAAAACTGCAAAGTTGAGACTGATAAGTAGCGCAATAGATAAACTTTTTATGTTCATAGGACTTTTATTGAGGACTGTTTCAAGGCGACAAAGATAGAGTTTTTACACTATGAATATTAATAAAAGAAAAGCGATCATGTGGTTTCGGCAGGACCTGAGGCTGCATGACAATGAAGCATTGACTGATGCCATACAATTATGTGATGATGTTATCCCTGTTTATGTTTTTGATGAAAGACTTTATCAAGGACACACTTCTTTTGGTTTTCCAAAAATTGATCGCTTTCGAGCGCAATTCATCATTGAATCCGTCGAAGATTTGAGATTTTCTCTTAGAGCGAAAGGATCTGATTTGATTGTTCGCTATGGGAAACCAGAAGAAATCATTTTTGAATTAGCAAGCTCCTTACACACCAGCTGGATCTTTTGTAATCGGGAAAGGACACAAGAGGAGGTAGAAGTTCAAGATGCCCTGGAACAAAAATTATGGACAGTAGGTCAAGAAATGAGATATTATAGAGGTAAGATGCTTTTTTATACTGCAGACTTGCCTTTTCCGGTTCCACAAACACCGGATGTATTTACACATTTTCGTAAGGAAGTAGAGAAAATAGTCCCCATCCGGAAACCATTGGCTTCACCTGAAAGAGTACCCCTTTTGTCAAGTTTAGAACCCGGAAATATTCCAACGCTGACAGATTTGGGCTTTGATGAATATGTCAGAGATAAACGGGCTGCTTACTCCTTTAAAGGGGGTGAGAAGGAGGCTTTAGATAGATTAAGATATTATTTATGGGAAAGCAATCATATTTCCAGTTATAAGAAAACAAGAAATGGATTGTTAGGAGAAGACTATTCCTCTAAGTTTTCTCCTTACCTGGCACAAGGTTGTTTGTCACCTAAGAAAATTTATTTTGAAATCAGTGAGTATGAACGAAAGGTGAAAAAGAATCAATCCACTTATTGGTTGAAGTTTGAACTGATGTGGAGAGATTTCTTCAGATTTATGGCAAAGAAACATGGCAATAAGATATTCTTGAAAGGGGGAATACAATCTAAAGTGGATCCTAGATGGTCTGATGATATGGAAACTTTTCAAAAATGGGCGAGCGGTAGTACCGGGATCCCATTTATCGATGCGAATATGACGGAATTGAATCGAACAGGGTTTATGTCTAATCGCGGAAGGCAAAATGTTGCATCTTTTTTGATAAAAGATTTGGGCATCAATTGGCAGTTAGGCGCGGAATATTTTGAGTCTCTTCTTATTGATTATGACCCTGCTAGTAATTATGGGAATTGGAATTATCTGGCTGGTGTTGGATCAGATCCCGTTGAAAATAGGTACTTTAATATTCTGAGTCAGGCACAGCGATATGACCCTGAAGGTGCTTATGTGAAACATTGGTTACCGCAATTGTTAAAATTGCCAAAGGATAAGGTGCATAGAACGTATGATCTAGACCAACGAGAGCTTGAATATTACAATGTTCAATTAAATGATTATCATCGACCTGTAATTGAGCCTAATTGGTAGCTTATTCTAAAATCAGAGAGTCAAGGCGAAGTTTGGATTGAAGCCAGGTTCTGGCTCTTTCGCTTTTGGCTATTCTCTCAGATTTTTTGATATTATCAGACCATTCAAATGATACGACTGTTTGAAGTTCCATGCTATCTATACTGTAGGAAATCAGCCGGTGATTATAGATTGTAGACTGGATTTCAGGATAAAGAAGCTGTAATTCAGCATGTACAGATTGGATTCTTGGGCTTAAATTCAAACTATCGATTTTCGCTTTGAGTATTCTGTTTTCAATGCTCAGAGCACTCTCTTTTTCCTTATTGATTTCGATTTGCTGGGTAAATGATTGAACAGATTGTATCTGGTTTTCCAAGGCGTTAATTTTGGCAACATCTATTCTCATGTCTTGCAAGAGAATAAGGCTAATCTCCTTTCTGATAATTGCAGACAGCTCTTTTTCATATTGTACGATATCTTCTTCTTCAATCAGGTTACCATAGACTTCCAGCATGAGTTGCAAGTCTTGATCATCATTTCGTAACACCTTAAAATCAATGGCTCGAGGATTATCATCCTGACCAAAATATTCATCAATGAACTCAGTCTTTATCAAGGCATCTGTACGAATTTCATCATAGACACCATAAAGGATATGAATGGATGGTAGTATGATGATAAGGCTGAAGGTGGTGATGATCATGGTCGTTCTCCGCTGTTCCTTTTTATCTTGATATAACCGCAATGGAAAATCCAAAATTCGACTCATCAGGAAAGTGGAAACGGCGATAAAAAAACTATTGAGGAAGAATAAGTAAAAGGAATTGATAAAGACATTGAAATTATCTGTGGCCATTCCATAACCGGATACACATAGAGGTGGCATTAAGGCCGTAGCGATAGCAACACCCGGTATCGCATTGCTTACCTCCTTTCGGGAAATGGATATAATACCTGCTAAGCCTCCAAAGAAAGCGACAAAGGTGTCTAAAAGGGTAGGGGAAATTCTGGCTCGAATCTCTTCGGTCATTTCCACTAGGGGAGAGAGTTTGAAATACAAAAAACTTCCCATCAGTGATATGACGATAGCTATCCCAAAATGATACAGTGAATTCAGTAGCAAGTCCCTATCATTGATTCCTACACCAAGACCCACCCCTAAGATCGGAGACATCAGGGGTGAGATCAGCATCCCTCCAATGATAACTGCCGGAGAATTAAGATTCAATCCTACGCATGCAATTAAGATAGAGCAAAGCAACAGCCAAGCATTTGCACCCGTCACCGATCTGTTATTTCTGATATATACAATGGTTCCTTCTCGATCTAAGCCTTTCGTAAGATCGATCAATTCACTCATGTACTTTACCAGTGGATTCGACTGTCCGTTATGGTTGGATGGTCCCGGCATAACTATGCTAATTTTCCTCCTTTCATATTCACTATTCGGTCACTCATTCGGGCAAGATCCATATTGTGCGTCACAATCACGAAGGTCTGATGTAATTCTTCTCTAAGGCGGAGGAAAAGGTCATGTATCTCTTCAGAGGTGGCCACATCTAGATTGCCACTGGGTTCATCCGCATAGATAATATCCGGTTCTTGGATCAATGCACGAGCAATAGCTACCCGTTGTTGTTCACCGCCAGAAAGTTGTGCTGGTTTATGATCTTTTCGCTCTATGATGCCCATTATTTCCAATAAGTACTCAGCTCTCTCTTTTTGATCCTTTTGTTCTGTATGTACATAGGTTGGAATCATTACGTTCTCAAGAGCTGTAAATTCATTCAATAAATGATGAAATTGGAAAATAAATCCAAGACTTTGATTTCGGAATTGAGCAAGCGATTTGTTGTTATAGTCAAATGGATTCACCCCTTTGATGATAACGTTTCCTTCATCAGGATGGTCTAAAGTTCCAAGGATGTGCAAAAGTGTAGATTTACCGGCTCCCGATTTGCCAACAATTGCCACTATCTCTTCCTTGTTGATTTCAAAATCAACACCTTCTAATACTTTTAAAGGTCCAAAAGATTTATGAATATTTGTTGCTTTAAGTATAATTTCCAAGGCTTTAACTCTTGTTTATAATGAAGGTCGTATCTTCATGCAAGTTACTGAATTTTACAATGCAAATAGGATATCTTATCTAAGGTCCCTGCGCTTACTTTAGATAAGGCAACACTTATGAGAATTCTTCAAATCACAAAGAAATTTCCATTTCCACTTAAAGATGGAGAAAGTATCGCTGTCAATAATTTGGCAGAAGGCTTACAAGAGATTGGATGGACTATTGATTTGTTAAGCATGAATACTTCCAAACACCCTTTTGAAGAAGAACAAATTCCTTCTGAACTAGGTCACTATACGAAAGTATTTTATGCTGATATTGACAATACCGTCACTTGGTATGGCGCTCTTTCTCACCTAATCAGAGGTAAAAGTTATCAAGCCGGGAGATTCGAGGATCAACATTTCAAGAGGAAACTCATCGAGGTATTGTCGAACAATGCATATGACATTGTTCAATTAGAATCCTTTTATTTAGCTCCTTATATCAAGACCATTCGGAAATATAGCAGTGCACATATTTCTATGAGGGCTCATAATGTAGAGCACGTTATTTGGAAAAGACTTGCTAAGCATTCTAGATGGGGATTGAAAAAATGGTATTACAATCGAATTGCGAATGAATTGGAAATCCTTGAAACAGGTTATCTTGCTCATTATGACTCTTTGATTGCCATTTCTGAGTATGACAAATCTTCTTTTCATAATCTAGGATATAAAGGCAAAAGCCTTTCCTTACCTATAGGCTTAGATTTGAATGCATACCATCGCTCTCCTGCTGTATCTGACTCAAAGAGTATAGGGTTTATTGGAAGTTTGGATTGGAAACCCAATATTCAAGGTTTGGATTGGTTTCTAGATCATGTATGGCCCAAGGTTCTTCAGGATCAAAAAGGAGTACTGCTACATATTGCAGGAAAAGGGGCATCCAAGAACTTGGAAAGACAAATTCATTCTTTTAGAGCCTGCAAATTTGTGGGGGAAGTACCTAGCTCAAACGATTTCTTATCTAAGCATTCCATCATGATAGTGCCTTTGCTTTCAGGAAGTGGCATTCGCGTTAAGATCATTGAAGGTATGGCAAAGGGTATGTTGGTCATCACAACTTCTTGTGGTCTAGAAGGCATACCGGCTACGCACAAAGAAAATGTCTTGGTTAGCCAAAACGCATCTGAAATGGCAAAGAATATTCTTTTCGCTTTAAATCATCCTGTTGAAGCTAAAATTATGCAACAAGAGGCTTTTGACTTTGTAAAGACGCACTATGATAAAAAAGTCATAGCTCAGAAATTACACCAGTTTTATTTGAATAATGCGCTTCCGAAATTGAGAAGTCCTAACTCTACCTTCAAGGTGCAATCTTAAGAGAACTTTGCGGTCATGAATCTATGGGTTTTTACTTCCCGTTTTCCATATCCTATTGAAAAAGGGGATAAGCTTCGACTTTATTTTCAATTGAAGGAATTGAGTAGAGCGTTTGATATTACCTTATTTACACTGGCAGAAGAGAAACCTGATGATGAGCATGTAGAGGAACTATTAAAGTATTGTAAGGATTTGCATTACGTTCAACTTCGCAAAAGCAATCAAATAGTCAATACCTTTTTATCATTTGCCCAACAATTACCTTTTCAGATTGGGTACTTTAAAAATGCCGCTTTGGCACGAATTATAAAAGAACAACTTGATCGCCATCCCCCTGATGCGATTTACTGTCACTTGATCCGCATGTCAGAATATGTCAGGGCTATTCCTGTTCCTAAAGTTTTAGACTATATGGATGCATTCTCTTTAGGTATGTATAGGGCATCGGAAAACAGCAGGAATCCTTTTTGGAGATTCTTTTATTTCATGGAGTCTAGATTGTGTGCTTACTATGAACGGTACATCTTTAAGTATTTTGACGGTTGGACGATTATCTCACAACAAGATCGGGAAGCTTTGGAAATCCTTCGCAATGATCGAGTAACGGTCGTTCAAAATGGTATTGATTTACAACAATTTTTCTTTGAATCTCAACTGCCGTTTAAAAAGCAAATTGTGTTTATCGGTAATCTAGGATATGCTCCTAATGTCAGAGCAGTGGATTATTTAGTGAACCAATTAATGCCCAAATTATGGCAGGAAGATCCTGCTATAAAATTAATGATCGCAGGTGCCCGACCGGCAAACTGGATGTCACAAATAAAGGATGATAGAGTTATACTGAAAGGTTGGGTAGAAGATATTCGAGAAGCCTATGCAGAAGGCTCTGTATTTGTGGCACCGCTATTTACAGGAAGCGGAATGCAAAATAAAATCCTAGAGGCCATGGCAGTTGGTTTGCCATGTGTCACCACTTCTATTGTGAATAATTCTATTCATGCTCAAGCATCAGAAGAAATAATCATAGCGGAAAATGTGGATACTTTTGTAAATGGAATCCTACAGCTTCTGAACGACAAAACTCAATTTGAACATATAAGAAGGAAGGGGCGTAAGTTTATTGAAAAAAACTATCCTTGGGAGAATGCAACTCAACCTTTAGTACATTTGTTAAAACATTTACCTAAACATAGTTTTCAAACGCATGCAAAGTAACCATCGATTGTACACACAACCAAAATCTGATCAAGGCTTGGACTCTATAGAATCTGCGATCGAAGACATTAAAAATGGCAAGTTAGTGATCGTTGTTGATGATGAGGATCGAGAAAATGAGGGAGATTTTGTCTGTGCTGCAGAAGTTATCAGTCCTGAGATTATCAACTTCATGGCAAAAGAGGGACGTGGTTTAATCTGCGCACCTATAGAAGAAAGCCGTGCTGCGGAGCTAGGTTTGAATATGATGGTGAATGATAATACTTCCTTGCACGAAACAGCTTTCACTGTTTCAATTGATTACTTGAGAGAAGGCTGTACTACCGGTATCTCCGCTTATGATCGTGCTACCGGAATCAAAGCGCTCACAAATAAGGAAACCAAACCCTCTGACTATGCAAGACCCGGCCACATATTCCCTTTGAAAGCGAAAGATGGAGGGGTGCTGCGTAGGACCGGGCACACTGAGGCAGCTGTTGATTTAGCTCGAATTGCAGGTTTATACCCTGCGGGTGTGTTAGTTGAGATATTAAATGAGGATGGTACAATGGCTCGTCTTCCGCAATTGAGAACTATAGCAGATAAGTTTGATCTTAAAATAATTTCAATTGCAGATCTTGTGGAATACAGAATGCGTAATGAGCGCATTATCAGTAGGATTTTCGAAACAAGTATTGCGGCCAAGAAAGGAAATTTTAAGGTCATTGCATTTCGACAAGAAACAACTTCAGATGTACATCTTGCCGTCGTAAAAGGATCCTGGAACGAAGAAGATGAAGTGATGGTGCGGGTACATAGTTCCACTGAAACCGGTGATATATTAGGACTGCTTTTTAATGCTTATGGTGAAACTGTGAGTAAAAGTCTGGACTTGATCAATCAAGAAGGATCAGGCGTGTTATTGTTTATGCGACATGGTGAGAAAGGAGACCTACTGAATTGTCTACAAAAAATAGGAGAGGAGGGAGACTTAAGACAGTTGCAAAGAAGAGGAGATCAAAGGGATTTTGGAATAGGCGCGCAGATTTTACGTGATCTCGGTGTTAGAAAAATAAAGCTGATCACAAGATCACAAAGAAAACGAATTGGTTTGCTGGGTTATGGGCTTGAAATCGTAGAGAATATCTCCTTGGATATTGATTGATCATGTGTTCAGTTGTCGTATCTTAATCGACCGAATTGCTCTTCCTTCAGGAAAGACCAAGTGATATAAGCCGTTGTATAATATAGGATCAAGTCAATTGGATCACTAGTATATAGGGTACCAAAGTATGGAAGGATAAATTCAGCGATAATACTCAATGAGGTTACGACAGAAAAATATTCTAAAGCGGAGATGTTCTTTTGTGCGAAAATGTGATTTCTTTCCCACTTCCAAACAGGTAAAACAATAGGAAAAAACAGCATTGCATCTAAATAGCTATCAATCCAATAGAGTCGTATTGAAAGTATATGCTGCAGCACTTGGTGAATGAATACCAGTAACAAAAAGCTAAGCCAAATGATAAATTTCATACGGCTACAATTACTACAATAAATAAGACTAAAAGGATCACAGGAGAAAGGGCTATAAGTAGCCCATACAAGGTGATAGTCAAGACGAATTTTCCAATCATCAATAAAGAGTTAGTTTCTCCCACAGGACTAATTTTGTCAAAAAAGTCAGTTATGGTTTGTTGTGAACGTTTAATGCGTTCCCGGGAAGCCATTTTATCTGTTTCTTCCAATGGTATGCTATTAGATTAGAACAAATGTACTAATTTGTGCATGATACAGCAAGAAAAAATGAAAACAAAAGATCGAATATTAGAAGTTGCACTAGTAGAGTTTAATCAAAAAGGAGTGGCTCAAACTACTGTTCGGAGTATTGCAAAAGCTGTCGGTATAAGTCATGGTAATTTATGCTATCATTTCAAGAATACAGATGAACTGATTCTCGCTTTGTATCATCAATTAGTTGAAGAAACAGATAGCTTGGCGAATTTAATAGCCAATCAGTCTCTGAATTTCAATACCATCATTGAATTGGCCTTTCAAACAACAAAAAAGATATTACAATATGAGTTTCTGATCAAGGACTTTAATTCCATAGCGTTCCGATTGCCTACCATAAAAGAACATTTTAAAAAGTTAACTCTTAGAAGAAATAAGCAGTTTGGTGCAGGTATTGAACATCTTATACATCAGGGATTAATGATAGAAGAACCTACTCCCTGTGCATATCAGATTTTAATGGCAAATTTCTTTCTGGTTAGCAATCATTGGCTTTCCTACGCAAAGGTATTTGATGATCTAGATGGAGATCAGTTGGTTCATAAATACTTTGCTCAGATCATGTTTCTTCTTGAGCCCTATTTAACGCCTTCCGGGAAAAAACAATTGATGAATCACAAAAGGATTCAATTGGATTCATGGATCCATGAGGACTAAAAGGATGGACACAAATAAGTCTCATTCGTGTAATCACCTATATAGGTTATCGATAATTCGAAAGCATTACGAGATGCCAATTGATATCCGGTAAGATTCATATCGTAGCTCAATCCTATGAGCACATCGCGTAACTCAATACCTGTTAAAACAACTAAGCTGGACGCCTGAAAAGAATCAATGTAATTATTCAATCGAGCCCAACTACCGAATTGCAAGAAATTTCCTGCTCCGGGTCTTCCCAAACGAGTTCTCCAATTGATCCCTGCTATGGCCTCGTTGAATGGTCCTTGTTGATTATATGCCAATCGCGGCCTGACAGAAGCATCTCTATATCCAACAGGTATCCTGTAGGTGATATCAAGACTATAACGCTGGTATAAGGGGCTGGAAGGAAAAGTGATCGTAGGGTCATTGGGATCACCATCTTGATAAAACGAGAGATCCACAGGAATAATATGGTCACCGGAAAGTCCAATACTCAATAATTGACCTTTTTTAGGCGCAATGGTATAGTGTAAGCCCAATGCAAGATCCGGATAACTGATGTTATTTCTTGGTAAGACCTCACCTGTTGAAAGGTCATATTGATCGATGCCATTAAATTGATCCTGAAAGTTGATGTTTTCATAATTAATTCCTTTCTGGCCAATTCCAAATCTTAATCCAAAGGATAAATACGAGGAACGCTGAGCATCAAGAGTTTTATGATAAGCTCCTGTCAAAGCAATAAAGGTGGTGGTGAAATCAATGAGGTCAACTTGATCTCTTAAGAAGATGACACCTCCGGCAGCCGCATCTCTGTTAACAGATGCTCTAGAACCAACATCAAAACGTACGTCCCCACTGGCAGAATAACTCACGAAGGGGTCATCCATAGCTCCTCTCCATTGGTCTCTGTAAATAGCCGTTAGACGAAAAGAACCGTCATAAAAACCCGTCAAAGCAGGATTCAAGTATGTTGGACTGGCATAATATTGGGAAAAACGAACGTCCTGAGCTTGTAGCGGGAGAAATGTAAATACCCATATTACAAACATTAAACCTCTAAAACACTTGCGAGAATTCATCATATGGTATTAAACTGATCTTAACAGGTCATATTGTGAAAGAATATGGTGACGACCGCTTAAATCTTTAGTAATAAATGCATGATTTGTCTTGTCCATCGTTCTGATAAGCTCTTTAACCTTCATCTGGTAATCTACCAAAGGAAGTCCAGGTCCCATGGCATCACTTACACTAACTGAATCAGGCTTTGAGGTTCCTTCAAATATGTGCTCAATGATATCCTGCTCTCTGAGCGAACCAAGAATTTCCCCATTTTCCATGACAGGAAGCTGCGAAATCTCATGTTGCTTCATGATTTTTAAAGCTTCCTTCAAATTTTTATTCGGCTCAATCGTGATGAGATCAGAAACTTTCTTTTTGGCAATGACATCGCTCACCTTTAATTCTGAGTCCAGGAATCCTCTTTCTCTCATCCAATCGTCATTGTATACTTTTCCAACATAACGACTCCCGTGGTCATGGAAAATAACAACCACCACATCATCTTCCGTAAGTTGATCTTTGAGTTGCAATAACCCTTTGATAGCGGAACCAGCGCTATATCCCATCATTAAACCTTCCTCTTGAGCTAATTTTCGAGTCCAGATAGCACCATCTTTATCTGTAACTTTTTCGAAATGATCTATGATCGAAAAGTCTACATTTTTAGGAATGATATCTTCACCGATTCCTTCTGTTATGTAGGGGTAAATTTCACTTTCATCAAACTCACCGGTCTCATGGTACTTTTTAAATACGGATCCATAGGTGTCAATACCCCATATTTTGATATCCGGGTTCTGCTCTTTTAAGTATTTTCCGGTTCCACTAATGGTTCCTCCGGTACCCACACCTACTACCAAATGAGTAATTTTCCCTTCTGTCTGTTTCCATAATTCTGGACCTGTTGACTCATAATGCCCCAAACGATTTGCTAGGTTGTCATATTGGTTGAACCAAAAGGAATTCGGAATTTCATTGGATAAGCGTTCCGCCACTGAGTAGTAGGATCGAGGGTCATCCGGGCTCACATTTGTAGGGCAAACAATTACTTCGGCCCCCAACGCTTTCAGTGCATCCAATTTTTCTTTTGATTGCTTATCACTGGTCGTAAAAATGGTATTGTAACCTTTCACACAAGCCGCTAAAGCCAAGCCCATTCCTGTATTACCTGAAGTACACTCGATAATCGTACCTCCGGGTTTGATTTTTCCCTCTGCTTCAGCAACCTCCAACATTTTTAATGCCATTCGATCCTTTATGGAATGACCGGGATTGAATGTTTCCACTTTAGCTAATACCAAAGCCGGAATATCCTCAATGACTTTGTTGAGTTTTACGAGTGGTGTATTTCCAATCGTCTCGAGGACATTATTATAATACTGCATCTTTAAATTATTTTTCAACTATGTCAGGGCGTTGCAAATATCTCATTTTTACGAAGAACCGGGCATCTTTTGCCCCCAATTCTATAGCCGCAGCCGGACTTAACACGGCAATGACTTCCGATGGGAAAGCATTGGGAGGAATCCGCCCTACCACCTTGGCGAAGATTTTCTTCCCAAACATAGGATTTGTTAATTCGATGTAAGAATCAACAGCTGCTGTTTTATGCATTACAAAAAATTCATCTCCGCCTTTTTTAGAAGTATTCCAATAGGCAACGCCTTTCTCTTCAAGCAATTGATTTTTATGTTTCGCTTCCGCAAAGTCTGCATCTAATTCTTTCCAGGACATGCCATCTGCCAGCATTTCTTTGGTGGTAACTGGCTCGTAGAGACCTTCTTCCGGAAACCATCCGATTCTCAGTAGTTGACCCACACTGATTTGGTCGGAGGATAAACGGTTTCTGCGTTGGATCACCTTAGCAGGAATATTAAAGATTCGCTTGGTAAGTTTAAAAAGCGTTTCCTTAGGCTGTACTTCATAATAGACTTTGGCATATTTCTTAAACAAAGATCGCTTGAAGAAATCTGTTATGATATATGAGGAATCAATTGGAATTCTGATATGATCACCTTCTTGGTAAATGTGTTGTGGAGCTTGTCCATTAAATTCATTGATAGTTGCCAAACTTTGACCAAAGAAATTACCCACCCGATAGATGCTTTGATAAGATTTCAGTTGATAATCAACATACAAACTACCTGATTCGTCACTTTTCAGGATGATGCTATCTTTTGGCTCTAATATAGGTCGAGGATCTTCCCAACTATAGTTTTGACCATAGAGGTAAATGCTCATCATTAAAAAAACACTCAGAAGCTTATATCTCATCATTGGAATTCGTATGTTGGTTCAAAGTTATATGTTCAAGTTTGATAATTTGTAATATTATCCGAATAAAGAAGATATGCATCAATCACTTTGTGTTATTCCCAGTCGCTATGCTAGTGAACGCTTACCCGGTAAGCCCTTATTGTTGATCAAAGGAAAAACCTTAATACAACGAGTTTGGGAAAGGGTAGTCTCTTCTCATCTTTTCGATGAAGTTGTGGTGGCAACAGATGACGAGCGTATCTTTCAGCATGTATTAGATTTAGGAGGAAAACCTATGATGACTTCAAAAGATTGTCGCTCAGGGACTGAACGACTCATTGAAGTCTCAGAAAAAATGGATCAATTCGATATTTACGTCAATGTTCAAGGTGATGAGCCCTTGATTCCATCAAAACTTTTAGAATCACTTTTAGCTGAACTGCAAGATGGACAAGGTCCTTTAGTGGTAACAGCCTCTACACGAGTTCACGAAAATGAAATTCTAGATCCAAACGCTGTCAAAGTTGTAGTTGATGCTCAGAACAGGGCGCTTTTATTTAGTAGAGCGGCTATTCCCTTTTCCCGAAAGGGAGAATGGGAAATACAAATGCACGCGAAACATATAGGACTTTATGGTTTCACCAAACATGCTTTAAAGGCGATTAAAGAGATGCCTTCCACATATCTGGAGGCCTATGAATCTTTGGAGCAACTACGATGGCTATATCATGGTATGCCGATCAAGGTGATTCCTACGAGCTATGATGCCTTTGGAGTGGATGTCCCCGATGATGTCCCTTTAGTGGAGCGTATTATCGACGATCAGCTGCAAGGTGGTGCGCATTAAAGGCTAATGGAATAAGATCTTGCACCGAATTAAAAATCCATACTTCTTCTGTTGCGTTGATGAGTAAGACGCGATAATTTTCTTCTTGTAGCTGTTCATACTCAACCATGACTTGTCTGCATGCACCACAAGGGGAGGGTGCAAGTTCCTTGTCGTTGATGGGTGCATATATAGCTATGGCGTCAATAACTTCTTTAGGACAAAGAGCGTGATGGGCATAGAGGACCACTCTTTCTGCACATAAACCTGATGGATAGGCTGCATTTTCCTGATTGTTTCCTGTTTTCACCTTTCCTGATTTTGTTCTGATGGCGGCGCCGACATGAAAGCGTGAATGAGGAGCATATGCTTTTTGGGCGGCTAGCATCGCTTCCTTCATAAGGCTTTGATCCGCAGGAGCGCATTCATGTAACTGCCCTTTTAGATAAGAGGCTTTAATGGTTTCTTCTTTCATGTATGATATCTTTATAGACACAAAATCAATTGTTTTTTTGATAGTTCAAAAGGAAAGATATTTTTGCCTTGTAAAATACATTGTATGAATAAGCTTTTAATAATAGGTGCAGGTCGTTCTGCATCTGCATTGATTCAGTATTTATTAACTCAAGCGGATCATTATAAATGGCAAGTAACAGTCGCTGACTATAATTTGGATGTAGCTCAAGAACGAGTGGGCACGCATCCTTCAGGGAAAGCTGTACAGTTGGATATTAAAAGTATAGACCAAAGACGTCCACTCATTCAAAAAGCAGATGTAGTGGCTTCCTTACTTCCCTCTCATCTTCATATGGAGGTGGCCCGGGATTGTTTACAATTTGAAAAGCATCTGATTACTGCTTCTTATGTGTCACAGGAAATGCTAAAACTCAGTGAAGAGGCTGCTGCGCGGAATCTGATCTTTATGGGTGAGATAGGTTTGGACCCGGGAATAGATCACATGAGTGCCATGCAGGTTATTGACGAAATCAGAGATGCCGGTGGAACCATTCAAGCATTCAAGTCATATACAGGAGGCTTAATTGCTCCCGAATCCGATGATAATCCTTGGCATTATAAATTTACCTGGAACCCCAGAAATGTGGTGCTGGCAGGACAAGGTACAGCCCAATACATTGAAAATGGAAACCTTAAGTTCATCCCTTATCACCGGCTGTTTCGAAGATATGATGTAGTAGATATTTTAGGTATGGGGCAGTACGAGATGTATGCCAATCGTGACTCATTGTTGTACCGTCGTGCATATCAGCTGGAGGATATACCCACGCTCATAAGAGGGACACTTAGACATAAAGGATTTTGTGAAGCTTGGGATGCGTTTGTACAATTGGGCTTGACAGATGATAGTTATCCATTGGTACACTCCGGACAGATTACTTTCAGGCAATTTATTGAAGCATACATAGATGATGATCTGGAAGGCACTTTAGAAGAGCGTGTGGCTCAAGCACTTCATGTTGCTTCATATAGTGAGCTCATGAAGAAGATTGAATGGACCGGAATTTTTTCAGATGAATTGATTGGTTTACAGAATGCTACACCTGCTCAAATTTTAGAATCGCTCTTGCTTAAAAAATGGAAATTGCGGCCAACGGATAAAGATATGATCATCATGCAACATGAATTTGATTATATTTTGGATGGGAAAAGCTATCAGAGAGTCTCCAGAATGGTCTTAACAGGCAACCATAGTGAGGATACGGCTATGAGTAAATTGGTAGGATTACCATTAGGTATTTTTATTAAGCATGTAATGCTGGACCGTATTCAATTGAAAGGTGTCAATATCCCCGTAATGAAGGAAGTTTATCAGCCCGTTCTTGAGGAGTTGAGTACTTTTGGAGTCTTATTTGAAGAAAAAATCACGGAGGTATCATAAGACGTATTAGGTTGAACCTATTCCAAGAAATATCGCTTACAAGGTCCATTCAGTATTATAGATTTTTACGATACTTCTTTCTCTTTTTAACGGCTATTGCGCTCACGAGGATAGGGATAGACCAATCTGTAATTGGTGCTTATGAGCTATACCTTCATATTATTTATAGTCTTAGCTTTTTTTGGGCGAATGGCTTGTTTCAGGCTGTTCTCATTAAAAAAGGAACCACTGCACCTTCTGACCGAAATCAATTGTTGTCCTCTATATGGGGATTATTACTTTCCATTATTGGAATCGTAGGGTTCCTATTACTCCTATTCGGCCCTCGACTATTAGGGTTAATTACCGGTGTTCCTGAGCTTCCCCATTTACATTTGATGGGGTGGGTGGCGATCAGTAGTTTGGCTCCTTTGGTATTCGAATATTTTATCATTGCCGGAGAAGAAGCTAAAAAATTATTGTTTTGGGGATCTTTCAGTTTTGTCGGGCACTTTCTGGCGACCATTTTACCCTTCTTATGGGGACTTGATTTTTCAGTGGTACTGTATGCCCATTTAGGACTCAATCTATTGCGTCTTCTCTTCATGATCATACAACTGCCATTTCCGAATTTTAAATGGAATTCTATACCATTGGGTCGGGAAGCTTTTCTGCTTTCACTTTACACCATCATAGGTGGGATTCCGATTGCTTTTGATACTTGGTTGATAGGTTATTTTACCTCTTCTGTTGAGGAGGTCGCTGTTTTTCGCTTTGGTGCCCGAGAGCTGCCGCTGATTATCATATTACTGGGAGGGCTACATTTAGGCATGTTATCTGATTTGAGTGCTCAAGAGACGGCTGTTCAGAAGTTAAAACAACAGGTTTTAAAAGCCATGCATATTTTAGGTCCATTGGCCGTGCTCCTGATCTTCATTAGCCCTTATTTATTTGAGCTCATCTTTACTTCTGCCTTTCGGCAAAGTTCTGTCTATTTTAATATTTATTTGTTTCTGCTCATGAGTCGATGGATTATGAGTCAAACTTTAGTGATGGCCAAAGGTGGGTACTCGTATTTGTTGAAGATTGGAGTTGTAGAACTTGTTATAAACATTGGACTTAGTTTTCTTTTCATTGATCAGTTTGGACCTTCCGGAGTAGTTTGGGCAACGATCATCGCCTTCTTATTTGAAAAAGTAGCCCTTTCTATTTGGCTGTTCAGGCGGTTTGGAATTTCCATCAGTACTTCTCTTCCTGTTAATTGGTATCTTCTTTATACCTCTTTAATGATCCTGAGTTTTCTAATTCCATCGTTATGGGCCTAAGCAAAGAAGAATTGAAAAGAACTATTTTACGGGACCTGCCATTCCATCGATTTCAAAATGTCGAAAAGGTAATTTCCTGGTATTTTGAAGATAAGTGGAAGGATCAACAGCTGTTTTCTAAAGAGGAATCAAAAATCATATGGGACGACATGTTTGCTCTTGATCGTGGCAAACCTTTAGAGCAGATTAGTGAAGTAACGTATTTTCTTGATTTAAAAATGAAAGTAAATGCTCATGTTTTGATTCCAAGGCCGGAAACCGAGGAATTGGTCCTATGGATACGTCAATCATTTCAGCCTCTCTAAAGCTAACAGGGGGTAACACTGAC
>CAZGGG010000009.1:43781-47491 GCA_964525165.1 uncultured Saprospiraceae bacterium
AGATGTGGGTACGGGTAGTGGTTGTATCGCCTTAGGTTTGTCCCAATATTTCACAAATGCAAGGGTGACCGCATGGGATGTTTCTTCGGAGGCGCTACAGATTGCTAGATTCAATGCTCAACAATATCAACTCGATATTCAATTTCAAGAAGTAGATATACTTAAGGTCAAAGATGACAAAAGATATGATTTAATTGTGAGTAATCCACCCTATGTGCGCCCTTCTGAAGCCCATCAATCGGTCATTCATGAACCGGAACTGGCTCTATACACCCCTGAGGATGACCCTCTTCTGTTCTACAGAGCCATCAGTTTATTTGCGGAAGCACAGCTGAAAAAAGGGGGGCATTTATATTTCGAATTAAGCGAATTTACAGCACAGGAAGTAAGTGCTTTTGTAAAGCATCTTAGTTTTCAAAACATAGAAATCCGAAAAGATTTATCAGGGAAACAGAGAATACTCCGGGCAGAGAAAAATTAGCCTCCTGATTTTTTCACATCTTTATACCCATGTTGCGTGAGTATTTCGATGATTTTATCTCTATCATTTCCTTGAATGAGCAGTGAACCATCTGCTTGTAAACTGCCTCCACTCCCGCATTTTGTCTTAAGTTCTTTTAATAAGCTTTTCAGCTCTTCTTCGGGGCGATTCAAACCTTTTATAATACTTACTGTCTTACCGGCTCTACCTTTTTTCTCTAAATGCACCCTCACAGAATTTTCTCCGGGTGAAGGATGGCTTTCATTAATATGTATATCCTGAAATAAATCACCTAATGTTTCAGGACTAGTAGAGAAAACAACGGATCGCTCTTCGTTAGCATTTTTTTTTCTATTCTTGCTCATATACTTACTCGTCTATAGATTTACCACTCATCGATTGGCCAATAACTTCATCCATGGCTTGATGTGCCATTGGTTTGGCAAAATCATTGATTCGCTTCATGGCTTCCTCAATGGCATCTTTATCATTTTCCTTCATTCTTGCAATGAGTTGCAGTTTTAATTCATTGAGTTGTTCGAACTCTTTTTCATCAAACCGACCTTGATGTTGCTGTATAAATTTATCTGTTGAAAGCACAATGTTTTGGGCTTCAGTTCTTGCTTCAATGAGCGCTTTGGCCTTCATATCCTCTTCAGCGTGTTGGATGGAATTCTTTAACATTAGGGCCATTTCTTCTTCAGTGATTCCATAGGTGGAACGTACTTCAATTTGAGTCGATTTGCCGGACCTTAGTTCTGTGGCTTTGACCTGTACGATCCCATCAGCATCTAATATAAAATGAATCTCAATTTTAGGAATACCAGCCGGCATGGGCGGGATGTCCCTTAGGATGAATTCCGCCAATTTTCTATTATGCTTCACTAAGTCTCGCTCTCCTTGATATACTGATACTTTAAGGTTTTTCTGACCATCTACAGAGGTGGTGTATTGGCGACCTACGCGAGAGGGGACTTTTGTGTTTCGAGGTATAATAACATCCATCAGACCACCTACCGTTTCAATACCCAATGAAAGAGGTGTCACATCTAATAAAAGTATATCCTTCTGATTCCCGGCTAGTATGTCGGCTTGAACAGCTGCTCCCTGTGCTACAACCAAATCGGGATCCAAAGATAGATTCAACTCCTTTCCAAAAAAGCGCTTGACTTCCTGTCGAACCAGAGGGGTACGTGTAGACCCCCCAACCATGATGACATGGTCTATTTCGTCCAAGGACACTTCAGCGTCTGCAACGGCTTTTTGACAAGCCTCTATGGTTTTACGGACCAAAGGAAGAATCAGCTGATTAAACTCTTCTTCTGTAAGCTGTAAGAGATGATTTTTCCATTGTGCTTTAAAGGAACCACTTTCCGAGATTGATTTTTTAGCTTTTTCTGCCCATAACCGAATCTCCTGTTTTGCGGATGCATGAGTTTGATACACCTCTTCTAATTCCTTATCCTGACTGAGCCAATGTTGTACAATGGCCTGGTCAAAATCATCTCCACCGAGAAACGTATCTCCGGCAGTGGATAAAACCTCAAATACACCCTCTTCAATGGATAGTATAGAGATATCAAAAGTCCCTCCACCCAAGTCATACACAGCTATGTGCTGTCCTTCATTTTCCATGTAATTGATACCATAGGCAAGACTGGCAGCGGTAGGCTCATTAACAATTCTCTTAACCTTTAAGCCTGCTATCTTACCTGCATCTCTGGTGGCTTGGCGTTGACTGTCATTAAAATAGGCGGGCACCGTGATTACAGCTTTCTGTACCTCTTGTCCAAGGTGTTTTTCTATTCTTCTCTTGAGTGCCTTAAGAATTTCAGCCGACAACTCAACCGGATTGAAATATCGATGATCTATGGTGATTTTTACTAAGTTACTTTCATCTTCTGCGAGTATATCGTAAGCAAATTGACCTTCAATATTCATCAAATCCTGATACGATTTACCCATTAATCTTTTGACAGAATAGATCGTTCTCTCGGGGTGTTTGATAAATCCTTCTTTTGCCTCTTGTCCAACTTTTAGATTTTGATCTTCATCAAAATATAGGAGAGAGGGCATGATCGCAGAATCTCCTTTTTCGTCTTTAATGGCGATGGGCTGTCCATCTTTTACATATGCAACAATGCTATTAGTGGTTCCAAGATCAATACCAACTATTAGCTCAGTGCTTTGTTTTTCTTGTACTGTTGCTGTTTTAAGATTGATCGGTATCTTGGGCATAGTGAATTTTTTTGCAAATATGAATAATATCTGATACAATGTCGATTCGCAAGCTATTGGATAAGCCAACCCGGCTCTTTCTGCTGTTGGGAGGTTTTTTTCTTACGAATGCACTATTAGCAGAATTTTTAGGTGTTAAAATATTTTCACTTGAAAAGCTCTTAGGCCTTACATCTGCAGGTTGGAAATTGTTTGGTGTGGAAGGGCTTTCTTTTAATTTAACAGCCGGCGTTATATTATGGCCGGTCGTATTTGTCATGACAGATGTGATCAACGAGTATTTTGGAAAGCGCGGTGTACGTCTATTATCCTTTCTTGCTGTGGGAATGATTATCTATGCTTTCATCATGGCATTCATAGCTATTGAAGTTCCTCCGGCAGATTTTTGGCCTCAGTCACATATCCAAGCAGAGTGGGATGTGGAAAAGCAGGCAAACGTTCGAGCTAAGGTTAATGATTATGACTTTGCTTACAGACTTGTTTTTGGTCAAGGATTATGGATTATTGTGGGCTCTTTGGTGGCTTTTCTAGTAGGCCAGTTCATTGATGTATTTGTATTCCAAAAGATCAAAAAATATACCGGGGATCAATTCATTTGGGCCAGAGCCACGGGCAGCACATTGATTAGTCAGTTTATTGATAGCTTTGTAGTGCTATTGGTTGCATTTTATTTGGGAGCCAATTGGGATCTGAGTCTCGTTTTAGCAATTGGCACTGTCAATTATATTTATAAATTTATCATGGCAATTATTTTGACGCCTCTCATATATGGCGCACACTATTTGATTGACCAATATTTAGGTGACGATTTAGCCCAAGAAATGAAGCTAGCTGCCTCCAATGGGCATTAAAACATAAGTATGAAACAGAGTTCTAATGTTGTACTAATGGTACGGCCTTCCAATTTTGGATATAATGAAGAAACTGCGGGTAATAATTCGTTTCAATCCTGTCCGGAAAAAATTAAAAGCGCAGATATACAAAAATTAGC
>CAZGGG010000009.1:47501-48873 GCA_964525165.1 uncultured Saprospiraceae bacterium
ATTTGATCAATTTGTTGCAGAACTGCGGCAAGCGGGAGTCACTGTCATCGTTTACGAAGACTCTAATGATCCGGTAAAGCCTGATGCTATTTTTCCTAATAATTGGTTTACCACCCATGAGGATGGCAGCCTAATTACTTACCCGATGTTTGCTCCAAATCGCCGATTGGAAAGGGATGAATCCATTATAAAACAGATAGCCACTCAGTTTGAGATCCAGCAACGTTACTCATTTGAACAGTATGAAGAGGACAATTTGTTTTTAGAAGGAACAGGGTCAATGATTTTAGACCGTCAGCATAAAATTGTCTATGCGTGTTTGAGTCCAAGAACCGATATCAGCTTGTTGGACAAATTTTGTCTATTAAGGGGATACCAAAAAGTAACTGTGCATGCAATAGATGCCAATGGTTTGCCTATTTACCATACCAATGTTATGATGGCTTTAGGTGCTCAATTTGCTATCGTCTGCCTCGAAATTATAAAAGATAAGGAGGAACGAAATTTATTACGAGAAACCATAAATCGTTCCGGAAAGACTATTATTGAGATTACTGAAAGTCAGATGAATCAATTTGCAGGAAATATGTTGGAAGTAACCAATGACAAAGGGGTTGAAATAATTGTGATGTCACGCACAGCTAAAAAGTCATTAACGAAACCACAACTCAAAAGACTATCTGATTTTGGTTCCATTTTAAGTATTGATATTCCCACTATTGAAACATATGGGGGCGGAAGTGTTCGATGCATGATGGCCGAAATATTCTTGCCCAAGAAGTAGTTGAAGGATAGTTTCAAGAAAAAAAGGCTGCCTTCTGAGCGAAAGCAGCCTTTTCTATATCTAGAAAGGTACTATTAGTTAAAATAGTATCTGATTCCTAAACGACCTCTCCATCTAGAACCTACGTTTTGGATACCAAAACGATCAAGACCTAAATCATCTTCACTAAAGCTAAATGTTGGAGTAGTTCCGTCAGCATCATATCCTTCGAAATCAAGGATTTCGTAGTTGAAAGGATTAGAATACTGAACACCCCATGAAGAATTAATAAGGTTCGGCAAGTTAAATACATCGAAAGTTACCTGGAAACGATGCGTTGTGCCACTAATGTTGAATCCAAAATCTTGTGCAATTCTGAAGTCTAACTGGTGTACAAAAGGCGCTCTGGCACCATTTTTCTCAGCATACTCGCCTCTAATAGTGCTCAAATAAGCATCATCCTCTATAAACTGGTTTAAAGCAGTCCACTGCTCAGCAGCAGTCATATCGCTATTGTCAACCAAAACGATATCGTTCTCATTTGCAGGAACGTAAATCAAAGATCTCTCTCTTGAAGTACTACCAGTTTCATTATTCAAGTTTCTCTGG
>CAZGGG010000009.1:48883-56591 GCA_964525165.1 uncultured Saprospiraceae bacterium
ACATAAGAGTATGCTTGGCCAGACTGTCCGTTGTAGAACATACTTAAAGTAGTTCTGAAATTTCTGTTACCTGCCCAGTCAATACCGTAGTTTGCACTTGCGATAAATCTTGAACCAATAGAGAAATCAGATCTCCCGATAGGCACATTGTTTCTACCATCAACCTGGAAAGAACCTCTCCACTGAGATGAGTTTTGAGAAGAAGTACCTTCAAATACAGCGAAAGCATCACCATAAGTATATGCTGCCATGATGTCTAAACCAAAGTCAAATCTCTTTTGGATTTGAGCAGTCAAATTGTAAGTATATCCTTCATTTGTATTAGAAGCCAAGTAAATTGCCTGATATCTGTTGTCAATTGACTCACCTACAAATACAGGTCTGTCATCTGTATTATTAGCACCATTCGTCCAATTGAAATCAACTTCATCAGAAGAGTTAATATTCTGATAGAATACGTTATTCAATGTTTTTGTGTAAATACCTTCAAGAGTAGCATACCAACCATTTCCTAATTCTTGATCTAAAGCAGCACTTGCTCTGAATACTTGAGGGTAACGGAAATCAGCTGAGAATAAGTCCACCTGACCAGAAGGGATAGCCACATCCGGGTTGGTATACTGCTGATCGACATCAGCGATAAATTCAATTGGGAAGTCAACTTGGAAGTTGTTAAATCCACCAACAGTGATACCGTTGTTGGTATACATACCTCCAGGCCATACGAAAGGAACTCTACTTGTAAATATTCCTACACCTCCACGAAGGACGGTTCTGTTATCACCATTCACATCATAGTTGAAGCCTACTCTTGGAGACCACATCAATTGTCCACTAGGTGCTTGACCACCTTGTGTACCTAAAAGATCGTAATTTGTCGCAGCTTCAATGTTTGGAAGCGTTTCGCTGTTAAACGATGGGTCGATACCCGGGTCAGTTGTGATGATAGGTACGTCTAAACGAATACCTCCTGTTAATGTAAATTGGTTAGTTACATTCCACTCATCCTGGATATATAAACCTAATTGCATTGCATTGAATTCTGCAGCTGCCGCAGATCCATCACCTGTTAAATCATCAACAAGAGAGTAAGATCTGGTGTAGAAACCAGGTTCTGCATTGTTGTAGAAATCGTCAAGTGAGTTGTAGTCATAAAAACCGAAATTCTGACGAATGAACAAGTTGTAGAAGCTGTAGAACTCATTGTGTGTTCCAATAGTGATAGTGTGATCTCCTCTGTACAACTTAAAGTTATCCGTAATAGTAAAAGTAGTCTGCTCCAGCTGGTTTGCTGTAGAGAAAGGCTCAGAACCGAATTCGATTTCAGCTCCATTTCCATCTTGGATTACTACTGCCGGGAAATCTCCACCAATAGGATCTCTATCATCAAATACGTGTGTGAAACCAACAATTAGGTTGTTAGATGCACCCACTCCAAATCTTGAATTCAATTCAAGTGCTGTTGAGTTAGTTGTGGATGGGAAGAAGATTCCATTGTTGAGATAGTTAATGCTAAATCTTCCGGAACCATTTACAGAAGTTTCTTCCGCTCTAACATAATTATGTCGTAAAACTAACTTATGGTCTTCATTGATATTCCAGTTAATCTTACCAAACAAACGAGTAGCGTTCAATTCATTTGTTTTGTCACCAAATACACCCGGATCATAACCATAAGTATCTCTTAAATAATTGCCTAAGTTTTCAAGATCCTGCTGGGAAGAGTTACCTTCATAATCACCAGGCTCAAAAGGTCTTGGAGATTCTTCGTTTTGGATCTCACCATTCACGAAGAAGAATAGTTTGTCCTTAATTATGGGACCGCCTAAGCTGAAACCATACAAGCTATTGTTGAAAGGATCCAAAGCATCTCTTTCTCCATCACCTCTATCAGCTAATACTTGATTCGTACGGCCTGCTAAACTTTCGTTTTGCATGAAGTAGTAAGCTGTTCCGGAGAATTCATTTGTACCTGATTTTGTTACAGCGTTGATTCCACCACCTGCGAAACCACCCAAAGTAACATCGTAAGGAGATAGAACTACTTGAATCTGGTCAATCGCGTCAATTGAAATAGGAGCAACACCTGTTTGACCTCCATTGGTTCCATTCGCAGCTAAACCAAATACGTCGTTGTTGACCGCACCATCAAAATAGATAGCGTTGTATCGGTTGTTCATACCGGCAATTGAGAAACCGCCACCGAATGATTCAGTAGCCTGAGGAGTCAATCTTGTGAAGTCATTCAAATCTCTGTTCAATGTAGGCATTGCCTCAATTGCTTCTTTAGTGATTTGAGTAGATGCACCACTGTTTTCACCTGCACTACCTCTTTTTGCAATTACATTTACAGATTGCAATTCAATAGCAGATTCACCTAAGGTGAAGTCAAGCTTTTTGGGCTCACCCAGACTTAGATAAATTCCTTCTACAGTTTTAGTCTCATAACCAGTGTAAGAAATTTCTACTTTGTAAGGACCGCCAATCTGCATATTCGGAATTCGAAATCGACCATCGATATCTGTAGAAGTTCCATATTGTGACCCTGTAGGAGTATGGATCGCAATAACATTCGCCCCGATCAGAGAGTTTCCTTCTGTATCAAGAATCTTTCCTCTAATCTCGGAAGTGGTTACCCCTTGACCCCATGCAGTAGAAGTGCCTACAAAAAGCAGCATCATTGCACAACTTGCCAAAAGAGCAATTCTGTGTAAAGCATTTTTCATATTGCCTTAGTTTTTGTTTGGTTGAATGAAATAATTCATTCGCAAATGTAAGCTTATTATGTTAAGGTATTGTTAAGACAGATTAACAAATTTATATATATACGGGGCTGGCTACCTGATTTTCACATTATGTTGAAAAATATTTTTGTCTGCTTCGTGCAATGCCTAATTTGTATCTACATTTACTACAACTACCAAATATAATTTTATATGAAAAATTTTATCGTACTTCTGGTACTTCTTACGTTTGGTTCCCTGAATAGTTGGGGGCAAATTATTCCCACGGAAATCATGTATAATCCACCTGAATCGGGTACAGACTCCTTAGAGTATCTTGAATTATATAATGCGGGGAATACAACCATTAATCTGGAAGGGTATATCTTTTCAGCAGGGGTGAATTACACTTTTGGATCCCTTGAAATTCCTGCTCAGTCTTATATAGTGATATGTGGAAATGATACAGCTTTTCAAAACACTTTTGGATTTGAAGCCGCTGCTCAATGGGAAGATGGTGCGCTCAACAATGGAGGTGAAAGCCTTACATTATTGAATGCATCAGGAGTAGAAGTGTTTTCACTGAACTTTGACGATAATCCTCCCTGGCCTGAAACGGCCGATGGAGATGGTCCCTCTTTAGAATTGTGTGACTTAACCGCAGATTTTACTCTTCCTGGATCATGGGGTGCAGCAAATACCCCAACTGGCGTGTTGATAGATGGCACGGAAATATTTGGAACGCCGGGCAATATGAATGATTCAGACTGTGGATTAAATTTCGATGTAAGGGTAGAAGTCAGTTCTAATGTTTTTACTCCCGCAGATATAACTATTGATATTGGACAAACAGTTTTGTGGGAGAATACTGGTGGAAGCCACAATGTCAACGGAACGCAAAATACATTTCCCAATAACCCTTCCTCATTTAGCTCCGGAGCACCGAGTTCTAGCAATTGGACCTATACCTATACATTTAATCAAACAGGATTGTATAATTACCAATGTGATCCTCATGCCGGATTAGGTATGGTGGGTACAGTAACAGTCATAGATCCTAATGCTGCTGATGATTATCCTGTGAGGAGTATTGCAGAAATGACCACTTCTGATGCAAATGGAATTGTTGATTCCATTGATCAGGCTTGCACCTTGGTAGGAACTATACATGGACAGAATAGAAGACCGAACGGCTATGAATTTGCTTTAATAGATTCTAATGGCGATGGTATTGTCGTGTTCAGTTCGAATGAAATCAATGGCTACTCTGCAAATGAAGGTGATGAGTTGGAAGTGAAAGGCGTCATAGGACAATTTAATGGTTCAGGGCAAATCAATGCAGATAGTATCCGTCTGCTTTCTACGGCAAATAATTTATTAGAACCCAGAGTTGTAAGAACATTAGACGAGAATACAGAATCCGAATATATCACCCTTGAAAGTGTACGATTCACCGATGTTTCACAATGGGAAGGAGACGGAGGAAGCTTTAATCTTGATTTGGAAGTCATCGAAACAGGTGAAATCGTCACCTGTCGTATTGATGGAGATTTTGAACTAGCAGATTTAAGTGCACCTCCTCAAGGTGCCAATGGTGAAACTTTCCAGATAGTAGGTATTGGGGGACAATTTGATAACAATGAGCCTTTTACATCTGGCTATCAGATATTCCCAAGTACAGAATTAGATTTTATTGAGTTGAGTCATTCCACACAGTTTGAGGATTTTAATGTTGAAATATATCCCAATCCGGTGCAGGAAATTCTTCACATTCAGGATCTACCTGCTGAAATGAAAGAGATCCGAGTGTTGGATATCACCGGTAAAACGATTCTGTTATTGAAAAATTCCGGAACACAAATACAGTTATCTCTGTCAAACCTTCAAGCGGGAAATTACTTTATTGTAGGATCTATAAAGGGTACACGATATGTGTATCAGTTCCTAAAGCAATAAATATTGAGACGTTTTCCGTTGCTTCATTTACATTGTAGCGATATAAAGATTTGTAAAGATGAAATTGGGTGTTGTTTTATCCGGAGGAGGCATTAGAGGGATAGCTCATATTGGCTTTTTAAAAGCATTGGAAGAGTTGGGAGTGGAGGTGTCCAATTATTCAGGTGCTAGCTCGGGCAGTATCATCGCCGCCCTAGCTGCAGCAGGTTATAGGGCAGATGAGATTCTGGATATTGCCAAAAAGCATCAGATCTTTTCATTTATCAAACCCAAATGGCCCAATTTAGGTTTGACTGCCCTGGATAAGATTCCTGTTGTTTTGAATGAATACATATCAGAAGACTCTTTTGAAAAGTTGGAGAAACCTCTGGCAGTGAGTATTTCTGGTATTACCTCCGGCAAGTATGCCATTAAATCTAAAGGTCCCCTATTTGAAGTTATCCAGGCCTCTTGCTCTATACCAATACTATTTAAGCCTGTAGAAATTGATGGTGAATTATATGTCGATGGAGGTTTAATGAATAACCTTCCCTCTCAACGCTTTAGAAATCAATCCGATATCATGATCGGGGTCAATTTAGTGCCGGGTGCAAAGATCTCAAAAGATAAAATCAACGGCTTATTTCAGATAGCAGTACGAACGTTTGAATTGGCCATTAGTAACAATGCCAAAGAAGGGGAGTCTCTGTGTGATCTTATTATTCAACCCTCAAGAGAAGATGTTCAACCTATTTTGTATACCAAAAATATTGAGTCCATCTTTGAAGATGGGTATGCCATTACCATGAATCAAAGTGATACTATAAAGAATCTGTTGTATGTACGATAAAGTCCAATTAAAAAAAGGAAAGGAGACAATCGTACTCAGAGGCCATCCGTGGATTTTCTCAGGTGCTTTTGCTCAATCCTATAGTAACGATATAGAAGAGGGCAAAGTCATTGAAGTGTATTCTTCTGAAGACCAATTTATTTGTATGGCACACTTTCAAGATGCCTCCATTTCAGGCCGCGTGCTTTCTTATAAAAAAGAAACTATCCATCTGGATTTCTACAAAAACAAACTTCAGCGAGCACTCGAATTGAGAAACGCTCTGATTCATAATGATGAAACGAATGCATTTCGTTGGATTCATGGTGAAGGGGACGGATTGCCTGGCTTGGTCATCGATGTCTATGATCGACATGTCATTTTAGAACTTCATTCAAAAGGAATGTATCAGGATAGGGAAGTCATAGCTGAAGCGGTACAATCGCTTATGCCTTCCACAAAAACGATTTATGCAAGTCTTCCCTCAATCTTGAAGCAAAATAGCGTATGGGAGTCGCATTATTTATTGGGCCAGACCTCAGAAAGTGTCATACTTGAAAACGGAAAACAGTTTCTGGTGAATTGGGAATCAGGGCAGAAGACGGGTTTTTTCTTGGATCAAAGAGAGAATCGCGCTTTGCTGGGCTCTTTGTCTAAAAATAAATCGGTTTTAAACCTATTTTCCTATTCAGGAGGATTTTCCATCTATGCACTTTCTCAGGGAGCCCAATCGGTCGAATCTGTCGATATCTCTGAACATGCGGTTAGCCTGTGTAAGAGAAACGAAGAATTGAATGGTTATTCCGGGGGAGCTCATACCATACGCAGATTGGATATCATGAAAGACTCTATATCAGATCAGCTTTTTGATATTGTTATTGTAGATCCTCCGGCTTTCGCGAAAAATATTAAAAAACGACACAAGGCTGTTCAGGCATATAAACGATTAAACCAAAAGGCATTAAAATTGGTCAAACCTTCCGGGCTTCTCATGACCTATAGTTGCTCACAAGTGGTAAGTGACCAATTATTCCTGGATACCATACGCTCTGCATTCATTGCCGAACGGCAACAAGGACAAATCTTAAAGCATTTAGAGCAGGGAATGGACCATCCGGTCAGCTTGACGCATGAAGAAGGTCACTATTTAAAGGGATTACTGATTCGCAAAGTCTAGTTTATTGCAAATAAGCTGCATTACCACTTTCCTCAAAGTGAACAAGAATTTCTTCTTTTAGTGTAGTCGCCAATGAAAGCCCGACGAAATCCACTTGTACGGGATACATTTTATGTTTCCGATCTACCAATACGGCTATTTTTATACTTTTGGGGCGAAAGGGTAAAAAAGGATGGCAAGCGTAGAATAAAGTTCTTCCGGTATTAGCGACATCATCTACAATCACGATAGAAGCATTTTCCAGCAAAGCAGTGTCTTGAAAGTCCAAAGAAATTTCTTCTAATTTAGGGTCAGCCGGATTCAGTTGAATATGAGCCGATTGGATTTCCAGATCTGAAATCTTCTTTAAAGAAGTTCTTAAAAGATTCGCTAAAGCTTCACCACGATTGTTGATGCCTGCAACAATGAGGATCTTTGAGTCCAAATACTCTTCATAGATCTCATAGCTTAGACGGGTAATCTTTTGTTCTATCTGATGATGGTTGAGTATTTGCATGTCAAATTTGATTGAGTTAAGCCTGTATTATTTGCTAAATCCCTCGGATTAAATTATAATTGAGTAAGCTATCAATGGAATTTATGATCCAACAATTAATATTTGCAATACTTCTGCTCCTAGTGGCTTATTTCGCTTACCGCAAATATAGTCAGCTTGTTTATAATATCCGATTAGGAAAAGCAGAAGAAATAAAAGGAAACACATCAGATCGGTGGAGGAATGTATTCTTGATTGCTTTTGGGCAAAAGAAAATGTTTAAACGATTGTTACCTGCTGTGTTTCATCTATTCATTTATGTGGCTTTTTTGGTCACACAAATTGAACTCATAGAAATTCTGGTCGACGGACTGGGTGGAGTACATAGATTTTTTGCTCCTTATCTAGGTGTCGTATATACCTTTATTATCTCTTCTATTGAGATTCTTTCAGTTTTAGCCTTAGTGGCGACCCTCATCTTTCTTGTCAGAAGAAACCTGTTGGTGGTCCCAAGATTCAATAAGCCTGAAATGAAAGGATGGCCTAAAATGGATGGTAACATCATTTTG
>CAZGGG010000009.1:56601-69861 GCA_964525165.1 uncultured Saprospiraceae bacterium
TCAACGGCCTGTTTCGACAACGGGACAATGTGAGTTTTTCCCATTTTCATTTTTTATTCGTTCTTTTCCTTGCAAAGCATTTGTGATAAACACATTATGCATTTCATTTTGTTTGCTGAAATTGTATTGGTCGCGGGCATCTTTATGATGAATGGAGCCGATACCTTGTTACAAGGCCTTGATCCTGCGCATTACCCTCAGACGGGTAATTTTGCTATTTCATCTTGGCTGGGTCCCCTTTTATTTGAAGGTTTTGATACTTCCAGTTTGATTATGATCGAGCGCATAGGATGGTGGATGCACATCATAGTGGTATTTGCATTTTTAGCTTACTTACCTTACTCAAAGCATTTGCATATTCTTTTGGCTTTCCCTAACACCTATTTTGCCAATGATCAGAAGAGAGGGGAGATGTCTGCTATGCCGGAAATTACGAGTGAAATTAAATCTATGTTAGGTTTAAGTTCAGAGGAGGTGCCTATGGACGATGATATTCCCGAATTTGGAGCCAAAGATGTTACAGATTTAAGCTGGAGAACCATTTTGGGAGCATATACTTGCACAGAGTGTGGTCGCTGTACCTCTGTGTGTCCGGCAAACCAAACAGGTAAGAAACTATCTCCCAGGAAAATCATGATGGATATTCGGGACCGAACAGAGGAAGTTGGTTTAAAGATTAAGTCCGGTGATGTTTCATTTGTGAAGGAGGGAGCTGAAGGACCTTTAACCAAAGAGAATTTTGATGATGGTAAAAGTCTTTTTGATTTAGTTTCCAGAGAAGAGCTTCACGCCTGCACAACTTGTAATGCTTGTGTGGAAGCATGTCCCGTGATGATTAATCCATTGGAACCGATTTTAGAAATGCGTCGTTATGAAATTCTAACGGAGTCTGCGGGTCCCCAAGAATGGTTACCCATGTTTACATCAATGGAAAATTCCGGTGCTGTTTGGCAAATGCCAGATGCAAGAGAGGACTGGACAAAACAATTATAAATATGTCAAATATTCAAGTACCTATTCTTTCTGAACTCGTAGCAGAAGGCAAGAAACCCGAAATTCTTTTTTGGGTGGGCTGTGCCGGTAGTTTTGATGATCGGGCGAAAAAAGTGACTAAAGCATTTGTGACCATATTGAATGAAGTGGGTATCGATTACGCCATTTTAGGAAATGAAGAGTCCTGTACCGGAGATCCGGCGAGAAGATCCGGAAATGAATTTTTATTTCAAATGATGGCCATTCAGAATGTGGAGACCTTGAATATGTATGAGGTGAAAAAAATCGTGACCACCTGTCCCCATTGCTTTAATACTATTAAGAATGAATACCCTCAATTTGGTGGAAATTATGAGGTAATCCACCACAGCCAACTTTTACAGGAATTGATCAATGATGGTCGAATCAAAATGAAAGAAGGTGGTAGTTTAAAAGGGAAGAAAATCACTTATCACGATAGTTGTTATCTAGGACGTGTCAACGGAGTATATGAAGCGCCCAGGAAAGTTTTAGAAGAGCTGGATGTAGACTTAGTTGAAATGAAACGCTGCAAATCAAATGGCTTATGCTGTGGGGCGGGTGGCGCTCAAATGTTCAAAGAGGATGAGCCGGGTAATAAACGCATTAATGTGGAACGGGCGGAAGAAGCTGTTGCGACAGGAGCCGAAATAGTCGCTGCCAATTGTCCTTTCTGTCTTACGATGATGTCTGATGGCGTATCTGCTCAGAATAAAGAAGACAGCATGATGGTATATGATCTTAGTGAATTGATTGTCAACAATAATAATTGGTAGAAATTATGTATTTACCACTTAACGAGTTAGACGGTTCCGCCAGAGTATGGGTATATAACACAAAAGAATTTGTCTCACCGGAAGTTATAAGAGTGATTCTGGAGCGTACAGCAGATTTTATCAAAGAATGGACTGCACACCAGAATGATTTATATGGAGGCTGCGGATTTGCACATTTTAGGCACTTGATCATAGCCGTAGATGAAACAAAAGCCGCAGCAAGTGGCTGCAGTATTGATAGTTGTGTTCACTTTTTACAAGATTTGGGCAAGGAATTAGATATTGATTTTTTCGATCGATTGAACTATACGTTTGTCGATAGTACAGATCAAGCCTTCAAAATAGCTCATCACGATTTGGATGAAGCTTATCAACAAGGAGATATCAATGAACAAACTTTATTTGTAGATCCGACGGTTAAAACCTTGGACGAATTTCATGAACAATTCATAAAACCCCTAGCGCACAGTTTCCAATATCGATTTATATCTAGTGTTCCGGCCTCATGATTCGAAAAGTAAAAAATTGGCTGGGAATAGAAAGCGTCAAAGTCGATATGGTCCTTCCACCGGATTTGTTATTTGGTGCCCCTTTGTATAAGGGTGTCCTTGTGTTATCGTCTCTTTCTGAACAGAAAGTGTTGGATGCCTCTATACAAGTGATTGAGAAGTATGAGCGTGGCAGAAAAGAGGATAAGTTGATCAATGATTTTCTGATAGGAGAGTGGAAGCTTAATAGATCCATAGACATCCCCGCCAAAGAAAAAGTTTTCATTCCTTTTAAAATACCCTTACACTGGAAAATGTCGAAATTGGATTCCTGGGGCCAAACGAACTATTTGACCGGCAAAATCAGTCAACTGGCCAAAACACTTTATAGCGCACATTCACAATATAGGATTGAAAGCTCTGTAAAAGTCAAGGGCTCTGCCATGTCTCCTTTTTATAAATGTGAATTAGATGTTACTCATTCTTGAGGTTTCCTTTTCTCAATATTTCCTCCAGGATCTCCTGATCTGATTTTCCCACATTTTGATACAATATTTTGGCTTGCTGGCTCAGCTCATGCTTTGGATAGTCCTCCAAAAACTTACCATAAAAAGATTTTGCGCGTTCATCATCATTGAGTTCATCATACATAAAAGCTTTGTAAAATAGAGCATTTGCGGAAGCATCATCATGTTCATATAGCCTCAAAACCCAATCATACAGATGATCAGCCAACTGCCATTTCCCGTAATTCCTAAGAATCCCGGCAGCACGATTCAAGTATAGACCGCCTTCTTTCCAATCACTACCTACCATGGCAGCTAATTGAATTAAAAAGACATAATCCTGAGCCACTTTTGGTTTTAGCTGTATAGAATCCTTCATGCTGGATATGAGTTTGGATTCCAAATCCTTAATAACAGTGTAGATATCAGGTTGATCTGCAGGAATGTTTAAGGAGGCTTTACTGCTTAGTGTTTCACTATCGCTTTGATTAGCAATCCATTGCTCTGCCGCCCGGGCAGCCATGGTTCTCTTATGATCGAGATGAATAGATTCGGAATATTCATAAAGCTGATGGATGCTTTCTTCAGATCCTTGAGACCAATATAAACACTGAATCATTAAATGGTCATTCAACCATTGATCGGCTTCTTGTTGTATTTGCCATTGAAAGAGGTCTCTGTAATGTTCTGCTACCACACTGTTAGCTCCGCTAAATTTCATGGCTTGTTGATGAAGGATATTATAAGAACTATCGTTATAAGGTTGGGAGACTAATTCAGGTTTTGGGTTGAGTCGATTGGTCTTATTCTGATCAGTTGAACAAGAAGAGAGGAAAAGCAAACCCACCAAAATTGTGAGAAAAAACTTTGGAAATGGAATCATAATGTCAATCTTTTTTGAACCACCATATTGGACTTCTGTTTCAAGATAAAATTAATAAAGTGGGGAAAGTAAATATTTTTTGGTTCCGGAGAGATTTAAGGTTACATGATAACAGAGGTCTTTTTGAGTCACTCAATGGCAACTTGGACGTCATTCCGGTCTTCATTTTTGATACGCACATTTTAAACGAATTAGAAGAGAAAGATGATGCAAGGGTTAGCTTTATTCATGCCGAAATATCTAAAATCAAAGCCCAATTGCAGGACTTAGGCAGCGATCTCTTAGTTTATTATGGAAAAGCTGATGAAGTTTGGGCTAGAATACTGGAAGATATTCAGGTAGATACAATATATACCAACAGAGATTACGAGCCCTATGCAAGAAAGCGGGATAGTGCTGTCCTTACAATGGCAGAGCAACGAGGAGTGGCCATGCTCCAATTTAAAGATCACGTGATTTTTGAAGAAAAGGAGGTCGTAAAGAATGATGGAGATCCCTATGTCGTGTTTACGCCCTACAAAAAACAGTGGATGAAACAATTAGCTTCAGCTACTGAAAGTGATTCCTTGGTGGATTCTCAACACCTAAAACATTATCCTTCTGAGCTTTTTCAAGCTAAATTTGCTTCTCGGAAGCCAAAGGAAATGATCGCTTTATCTGAAATGGGATTTGAGAAAAGTTCTATTCCCATTCCTGACCGGGAGGTCAAGCAAGGAATCATTAGGGAATATGGTAAGAAAAGGAATTTCCCTGCAGAGAATGGAACGAGTCGATTGGGAATACATTATAGATTCGGAACGATTAGTATACGGGAAAAAGCGAAACGATCTATTGGCCTAAGTGAAACCTATTTAAACGAATTAATCTGGAGAGATTTCTATGCACAAATCCTCGCCAATTATCCGCATGTGGCTGATGGACCCTTTCGGCAAAAATATGAAGGAATAGAGTGGCGGAATAATGAAGAAGAATTCCATAGATGGTGTGAAGGTACAACCGGTTATCCAATAGTGGATGCCGGAATGCGGGAATTAAATACCACAGGGTATATGCATAATCGGGTTCGCATGATTACAGCTAGCTTTTTGACGAAGCATTTGTTGATCAACTGGCAATGGGGAGAGGCCTATTTTGCAAAGAAATTATTAGATTTTGATTTGGCTTCTAATAATGGAGGATGGCAGTGGGCAGCGGGATGTGGCACAGATGCCGCTCCCTATTTTAGGATTTTTAATCCTTATACGCAGGCGACGAAGTTTGACAAAGACAGAAGGTACATTAAAAAATGGGTTCCGGAAGTAGATACTGATGCATATCCAGAGCCAATTGTGGAGCATAAATTTGCAAGGGAGCGTTGTCTGCGCGTTTATAAAGAGGGTTTAGACCAGAATTAAGTGAGTTCTTTCACTTTGGATTTTAACCAATTAATATCGGCAATGGAAGGTGCTGCTTGTATTTCTTGCTCTAATTCTTGGATGGCCTTTTTATCTCCAATAGGAATATTAATCAGCTTCTTTACGAATTTGATCAAATTCAGATAGTTTTTTCGCCTGTTATCCGGTAAAGACTTTTTGTGACGATTCAGATATTTCTTAAAGGATTCTAAAAAAGAAGTTAAGGCATCATACTCGTCTATTTCATAGAAAGTGGCCAGCAGCAAGGCTTTCGCACCTAAACTATAAGAGAAATCAGTAAATTCTACTTCGTTCAACAATGGGATGACCTCTTCAAACTCTTTCTTATAATAATACAGACGTGCTTTATTAAATCGTACAGCATTATCCCTGTATTTAGGATTCAAGTTTTCAGCATACACTTCTATGAAATTCTCAACCCAATCATATTCCCCGGCTCTTAAACCCACAAGAACTATATTCTTGTAGGACCAAGGTGAAAGCTCATTGTCAACGAATAGGGCTTCGGCATATAAGGCTTGTTTGTAAATGACAAACAGCTCTGTAATAAAGTCTTGGTTTCCTTTATTCGCATTTGAAATACAGAAGTTAATAGCAGCCAGATATATATCTCTTAAATCGTGCTTGGTGAAAATATCTTGCTTTTCCTTAATCAGCTCTTTGAGTTTGAAGTAAGCATCAAAATTCGATGCATTATCGTACAGTTTATAAACATAGAAATACACAAGAATCTCAGGATGATCTTCATATCCTTTCTCTTCAATATGGGTCAATATTTCATCTATGAATAGAATCTCATATTCATGCTGTTGAATCTTCTTTCTGCTGAGAAGGGTACAATAGTATTTAAGCTTTTCTGAGAGATAGAAGTAATCTAAATTCTGTATGATCGAGTCAATATTAGAGCGTTTCGAACGATTGAGTTCAGCTTCTGACAATTCATAATAATTTTTCTCTATCTGATATTGATAAAAATGATAGTCTGCTGTTCTGTGAGGTTGTCTTGACGCTAACCTTCTGGCCGTCTTTACGGAAGTATTATAAAGCTTTTCCAATTTGAGATCTTGAATCGCATCCAATAGGTAATTTGCTTGATGTAGCGGATTATTAGAAAACTCTTCTACTGCAAGGAAGTGTTCTACAAGTTTTAATAAATCAGAAACCAGTTTTCGATACTTTCGATCTTCAAATTGTGTCGCCTCTGCATCGCAGACTGCATAAATTTGCTCCTTTGTTGGAAGATCTTCTTGATGTTTAAAATGAGCATGCAAGATATTATAGAGATTGCTGATCTTTTGATTCACATTGAAATAGGGGGAATGTACAAATTTGCTTAAGCGATTCAATTGATAAGCATCAAATTCAGAAAGAGTTTGATATAGTTTCGTTGATTCCATTTGGACTAAATGTATAACATATTAATGAATATATTCATGTTAAATATTGTTAAAAATCATATATTATAGATATACAGAGTGGAATATTTACTATCTTGCACTTAACCACAGCGAACCAATAGACCATGAACTCAAATTTACTTACAAATTTGGCGATATTGCTTGTGTTTCACCTAGTGAGCACTATTAATGTTTGGGGTCAGGTTCAACAAGAGACTATCATCACAGGTACGACATATCAAAGTTCTGAAATATCAGGATTTGGTGAAATGATTATCAACAATCCTGAACATGGTTCTGCTTCTCTTATAGACAACGGAAGTAGATTTTATCTTTCTTATACTCCCGATTCCGGATATGTTGGTAAAGACACCTTAGTGTTTGAATATTCTCCGAATCCAAGTAGCATCGTTCACAGAGCTTATCTTTTCGATATTCGTCAGTCCATTATCAAAACTGAAGATGATATATTCCCTATAACGAAGGGTTCGGATTATCAATATTTCCAGCTTGTGGATAATGACTACGGATCACATGCTCCCCTTACCGTTTCAGAGGTACTTTTAGTGAAGGATGGGTTTGCATATGTTTCCAATGATTCATTGTTTTTCAAGCCATCATTTTCTTTTGAAGGAATTGCATCACTCGTTTATCAAGTATGCGATTCAATCGGACAATGTAGCAAGGGGAACGCACAATTTATAGTAGTGGATAGTGCGAATGTAGCACAGAACGATACGCTTGTTCTCTTTACTGCTCAAAACACTTCCGTAAAAATATTGATGACAGATACCGGATTTTCGGAATCTATTAGCCCTGTCAAGGGATATACGCAAAATCTATTGAACCAGCAGATTTTTGAGTATCATCCGTTCCAAAACCAAACGGGTCTTGATGAATTTGTGATGACCAATGGAAATGGGCTCACTAGATATATCCAAATCAATATTATTGATATTCCTGAACCCAATAGCAGGGTAGTAGATGATTACATCTACGTGACTAAGAATCAAAGTATTGAATTTGATGTTTTGGCAAATGACTTGGTGTCTACGAATAGAATACATAGTCATACACAAACTGCAAACGGAAATTTAGTAGAAGTTGATGATGGTATTTTTGAGTTTATTCCGGATATCGATTTTCAGGGTCTGACGCAATTTTCCTATACTACCTGTATCAATGGAGGGAATTGTGAAATAGGTTTGGTGAAAATATTTGTAGGTAACCTAAATCCGGATAATAGGTCTAACTACAATTTAGTAACACCCAAAAACAGGCCGATCGTTATTAACTATGAAGTGCCGATTTCTAATTTCATGTTCGAAATAGAAGAAAACGCTAGTCATGGTTCAATCGAAATTTATCCCGGATATGACACCTTACTGATAGGATGCGAAGAAATTAGAGGGAATAATTTAGTGATCTATGAGCCTGATTCAAATTTCATAGGTTTTGATGAGTTTGATTTGGAATATTGTATCGATGGGACTACGGATTGTCAAATCGTTAAAGTAAAAGTAGATGTACTAGATATAGACTTGGATAGCATTTGTATTTGCGCAGATGATTGCGTTTGGCCGGGAGACATTGATGCGAATGGAAAGGTGAGTATGGATGACCTTCTAAGTTTAGGTTGGCACATAGGTGAGACAGGTTCCACCCGCCCTAATGCAAATCCTAATGAGTGGTATGGTCAATATTGTCCCGATTGGAACGAATCCCAATCAAATGCGGAGAATCTGAAACATACCGATGTTGATGGGGATGGTGTGGTTGGTTTGAGTGATACTTCCGCTATTGCTAACTTTTACGGCAGGGTGCACGATATAATGTCAGAGCAGGTATTAGATCCTTTGGATTATCCCATAATTCTTGAAATCGCCAGCCCACAAAGTCCTCAAGCCGGAGATTATGTAGTAGTAGACGTATTCGTTGGTGAAGAAGCTTTCCCCGCCAGAGAATTGCATGGTTTGAGTTTGGATTTTGTATTTGATCCCAGAGTGATTGATACTTCCACGATGGAGATGTTTTTTCCGAATTCATCATGGCTATTCGACAATCAAAGTCAAATAGATTTAACCATGAGGCAGGGCGTATCCATTCGAGGAGCGGCCAGCCGGATTGATGGTACGATTAAGTCTGGTTTTGGTTTAGTGGCTAAGGTTGGATTTATCGTCGAGGATGATTTGGATGGTATTAAATTGGATGATGGAATCTTAAGATATCCTATTCAAGTTGCACGAGCAAGTGCACTGGCAGCAGATGGTAATTTGTATGCTTTGGAATCTAATATTGCCGTACTTCAATTGGATATGAACGATACTTCTGCAGAAAGGCCTGCAGACCTGGTCATGTATCCGAACCCCTCTACTGATTTTGTTCAATTAGCTATGAATAATGCACACATCCGAAATATTCAAGTATTTGATGTTTTCGGAAAATTAGTGCATGAACTTTCTTTCAATTCTAACCCGCAGCGTATAGTGAGAATGAATACATCCTCTTTGCTACCGGGTAGTTATTTCCTGAAAGTGGAAGCTGACAATGGAACTTTTATTAGCAAAAAGCTACAGAAGTATTAGACTCACCAAGCAAAGAGCTTTTTATAGGTCTAGATTGTAATTGATTACCTCTTTTCAGCGCAATACAATTGCTCTGGAAAGAAGTCTGTCACAGGCATCCTTATAAGATCTTCCGAACATATTGAGATGTGCTAATAAATAATAGACTTGGTAAAATTCACTTTTTGAGAGGGCGTCCTCTATGGGACCTATGTTCATTCTCTTTCCATATTGTTGATAAAATTCTTGAGTAAAACCTCCGAATAACTGTGTCATCGCTAAGTCCATCCAAGGATGACCATAACTGATAGCCGGATCTATCAAAAATGCCCCGGTTGAAGACATAATATAGTTGCCGGACCAAAGGTCACCATGTATCAGCCGAACTTCCATCAAGCAGGGATCATCTTGATGTAAATCAATTAAATATGCATACACATGTGACTCCAGATCAAGTACAGCAGGCGTATAATATCCACCTGAAACTGCCATTCTTAATTGAGGCAAGAGCCTATACTTCCAAAAGTAAGAAGGCCAATCTAATGACTCCCCCTGTGTATTATTGTATTGAGGAAGTTTCCCAATGTAATTATCCTTAACGAAACCATACTTCTGAGACTTTATAGAATGCAAAGAGGCTAACTTAATGGCCAAGTCTTTCATTCCATTATTTGTGGAGCTCTTAGATATGAATTGCATCAGAATTCCGGCTTCGGAATCTGATTCAAACAACCCTAGCAATTCAGGAAAGATTCCTTTCTTTTTTTTCAGAATATAGTCAAGAGCAAAATACTCTGTCTGAATAATGGGTCTGTTCCGATTTGTTTTTAGAAAATAGTAGCCTTTATTCGTATGGACTTTAAAGGCATTATTTATATCCCCACCAGATAAGGGTTCAAGATCTATTATTTTAGCTTTACACAGATCCTCAATCTGTGAGGCGAAGGGCATTATAAACGGTTTTGGTTTACAATTTCTAAAAGTTCGTCCCGATAGTTCTTACCAATAGGCAAAGTTTTTCTCTTACCCGCAATTTCCATCTCCACCATATTACCAACGATGGCATCAATCTTATTTAAAGCCACAATATATGATCTATGTATCCTTTGGAAGATATGATCCGGTAGTCTGTTGTCTAAACTTTTCATAGTTTGGAGGGTGACAATTCTGTCATCTTCACGTTTGATAATCACATAATCCTTTAAGCCTTCGATATAATAGATTTCATCAAACTTAACTTTAATCAGCTTTTTATCTGCTTTGACATAGATAAAATCAGCCGAAGGATCTTCGGAGGCATCCGGTGGATTACTATGTGCCTCATCTTTTTGGTCTTTCAGTTGAATCATTTCGACTGCCTTGTTTACAGCCTTCATAAAACGATCAATAGAGACAGGTTTTATCAAGTAATCAATGGCATTGACTTCAAAACCTTCCACTGCATAGTTAGGGTAGGCCGTCGTAAAAATAACCAAGGGAGGATTGCTCAGTGTTTTGACAAATTCTATACCGGTAATTTGTGGCATTTGAATATCTAAAAGGAGTAAGTCGATTTCCTGACTTTTCAGTATATGGTTGGCCTCAATTGCGTTGTTACATTTGGCAACCAGATCAATTTCCGGAATTTGTTCTATATAGGTCTCGATAACATCTAAAGCAAGAGGTTCGTCATCGACTGCCAGGGCACGTATTTTCTTCATGTTAAGATAATTTTATCTCCAGTTCTACTTTGTATTTGTCTTTCTCATCATCGATTTCCAATCGATATTTCTTTGGATACAAAAGATCTAATCTTCGTTGAATATTTTGCAATCCAATACCTCCACTTTTTGTGCCTTCTAAAGGCAGTTTAGAAGAAGCATCAGCCTTGCTGTTCACAATTTCCAAGTTAACCTTTTTTTGGTCAAGCTCGAGTTGAATATGCACGAAACCTTCATTCAATTGATTAGAGATTCCATGTTTGAAACTGTTTTCAAAGAAAGGAATGAACATGAGAGGAGCTATTCTTTGGTCTTTGATTTCTCCTTTACACTCAAAAGTAATATATGCATGCTCGCCATGACGCAGACGTTCCAATTCCACATAATTTCTCATGTATTTAATTTCCTTTTCTAAAGGGACTGTTTTTTCATTACACTCATACAACATATACCTCATGATCTCAGAGAGCTTGATGACAATTTCAGGTGCTTTGTCTGACTTTTTCAGCGTAAGCGCATATAAACTGTTCAAAGTGTTGAATAGGAAATGAGGATTGACCTGAGACCGAAGAAATTTTAATTCGGATTGCATATTCTCGGTTTCCAATGCCCTCATTTGTCTTTGTGAACGAAGCCAGTCTGTTAAGATCTTTGCAAGGGTGGAGAAAGCTCCTACAATGAAAAGTGATAAAAATGTGGATATCTGATCTGAAAGTACGGCGTTTTGTGCTTCAGGTGAACCAGCAAATTTCAAATAAAAGACTAATGTTCTTAATGGCGTAACAATGAAACAAGAAATTACAAATAGAAGCAAATAAATAAGTACGGACTTACGACTTAAAAACGAGGGAATCAGATAATAAATATTGAAATACACCACAATCATATGAAAGAAAAGCAGGAGTAGTGTATTGGATAGCCCAAACCAAAAGCTTTGCTCCATCGGATTTTGATTGATATAATATATCAAACCAAGTAAGATCCACATGAGCGTGTGAATGACAACTCTTGAGGTATGACTGCGTTCCCAGGAGGGTATTATTGAGTCTTGTGTTAGTTCCACAGTTGAAATATAAGAAATAATGACAGCCAGTTCATATATGCAGGCAATGGAATGCATATCGGTCGGAGCGTAACAATTATATTTGCAGCATAAATCATAACTATGGTTCACATCACACGAGTCGAAAAATTCAACGCTGCACATAAGCTGTGGGTAGATGAGTGGTCTGAGGAACAAAATCTATCCACCTTTGGAAAATGTGCCAATAAGAATTGGCACGGGCATAATTATTTTCTACACGTTACCGTAAAAGGTGTCCCGGATCCTCACACAGGATTTGTAATGGATGTTAAAAAATTGAGTAAGCTGATAAAAAGAGAAGTAACAGATCACCTTGATCATTCTAACTTAAATCTTGACGTGCCCTTCATTCCTAAGGGCTTACAGCCTACTACAGAAAATTTGGCGATCATTATTTGGGATCGCTTGGCCCCTCATATAGAAGGTGCAGAGTTGCACAGAATTAAACTATATGAAACGGATACCATTTATGCAGAATACTACGGAGGTTCATTATGAGCATTAAAAAAACAATAGAGTACAATAAAGAGCGTACGGAGTATATATCCGAAAAGTTTGAAAATATCATTCAAAAACTCGGAGAGGATCCAACGCGTGAAGGCTTATTGAAAACACCTGAAAGAGCAGCAAAAGCCATGCAATATCTTACGCAGGGATATGAGCAAGATCCTGCTGAAGTCTTGCGCTCTGCTTTATTTCAGGAAGATTATTCTGAAATGGTCCTCGTTAAGGATATTGAGCTTTATTCTTTATGTGAACATCATATTTTGCCATTCTTTGGTAAAGCACACATTGCCTATATTCCCAATGGCACGATAGTGGGCCTTTCCAAACTTCCGAGGGTGGTGGATATCTTTTCAAGAAGATTGCAAGTGCAGGAAAGGTTGACCCATCAAATTCTTAATTGTATTCAAGATAACCTAAATCCACAAGGAGTAGCTGTAGTTATTGAAGCCCAGCATATGTGCATGATGATGCGGGGCGTTGAAAAACAAAACTCAAGGACAACCACTTCTGCTTTTACAGGTGTTTTTGAAGAGGTGGAAACAAGGTCAGAGTTTCTAAATTTAATATCTTCAAAGCTAGGATAAAGTGAATAAAACATGAAAGCAATTATATTTCCGGGTCAAGCCAGTCAATTTCAAGGAATGGGTAAGGACTTATTTGAGTCCAGCGAATTGGCCAGAACGTATTTTAAGAAAGCCGATGAAATAATGGGTTTTGATCTTTCGAAAGTGATGTTTGAAGGATCTGACGAAGAATTGAAAGAGACTTTGGTGACACAGCCTTCCGTATTTCTTTTTTCATACCTTAAATATCTATTGGAAGCTTCTGAGATGGAAAAATCAGCTGTTGCAGGACACTCTTTAGGGGAGTTTACCGCTCTGGTTGCCGCTGGTTGTCTTTCATTCGAAGAGGGGTTAAATTTAGTGAAG
>CAZGGG010000010.1:0-14768 GCA_964525165.1 uncultured Saprospiraceae bacterium
TTTAGTAGAAAAACCTCCGGTAGCCATCGTAGTCAGTGCGTGGTTGATCGCATCGTAGAAATTCATTCCTCCGAAAAATAGAATGATACACAAAACGGCGGTCAATCCAACATAGATCAACCATAATCGCTTGGCAGTCTCTCTAATCCTGGGGTGAATTTTATCCGAGGTAGGACCGGGCGCCTCTGCAACAAACAGCTCTATACCTCCGATTCCCAATAGTGGAAATATAGCAACGGTCAGCACAATGATACCCATCCCTCCGATCCATTGCGTCATGCTTCTCCAAAATAATAAGCCTTTCGGCAAAGCTTCAATATCGTTGAAAATGGTTGCTCCTGTGGTAGTCATTCCTGACATCGTTTCAAAGAAAGCATCTGTGTAATGATCCGTAACCCCTGTCATGACATAGGGCAAGGTCCCAAATGTGACCATGGCAAGCCATCCTATCGCCACGATTAAATATCCTTCTCGCTTGCTGACTCGGGCGCGCGTATTGAACTTATAAAACCAGGAAAGTGACCCTGCTGCAATGGTAATCATGGCAGCATAAATGAGCCCTACATGATCACCGCCTCCGTAGTAAAAGGAAAAAGGCAAACACAATAGCATAAGACCTCCAATAACCAATAATTGGACGCCAACGACATTCGATATGGGTTGTATATTGATCATACACTAACGGAACAATTCCTCTACTTTTGAAATCGCCTCCGGAAGTGCAAAGACGATTACTTTATCGCCCACTTCTAACTGGAAATTCCCATCAGGGATGTAAGATTGATCTGCTCTTATGACGCCTCCTATCAAAGCCTTTTCCGGAAAGTGCAATGCTCTCAACGGTTTCTTGGTCACTCTGTTATTCCTGTGAATAGAGTATTCGATGACCTCTGCATCTACACCATGCAAACTAGTGATGGCTTCCACTTTCCCTTTGCGGACAAAGCGAAAGATATTATTGGCAGCAATGAGTTTTTTGTTGATGAGCGTATCAATCCCAATATTTTGAGAAAGGTGGGTGTAATCAATATTCTCCACCAATGCAATGGTTTTATAGACACCACTTTTCTTCGCCATTAAACAAGCAAGAATATTGCTTTCAGTACTGGGCATGAGTGAAACAAAACAATCCATTTCCTCAAGACCCTCCTGTCGTAAAAGGTCATAATTGGTGGGATCACCATTTAAGACCAAAGTCTCCTCTAGACATTCTGCAATTTGCTGACAATTGGTTTTTATCTTCTCGATTAACTTAACATTATAGTTGGACTCAAGAAGTTGCGCGGTAAGCATTCCTACATCACTTCCACCTACCAACATGATGTTTTTAATCTTCTTTTCCTCAGCACCTAATAATTTCAAAAAACCTTTCATTCGGTCCTTTGGAACCAGAAAGTAGACATGATCTCCCTCCAGTATGATTGTTTGCCCTCTGGGAATAATAGAATTATTCCCTCTTAAGATCGCAATCGGTCGAAAAGGCAAATCTGCATTTTCCAGGTCAATTTCGGCAATGGTTTTATTGATCAAGTTGGAGGGATGCTTGATGGTAATACCAGTTAGGGAAAATTTTCCCCCTTCGAACTCAAATAAATCTGTAAAGTAAGACTGCTGAATCAGCCTTTGTATTTCTTGCGCTGCCAGTAATTTTGGTGAAAACAAAGCATCAACTCCTAAAGACTTGAAAGTCTCTTTGTGGTTGGGCTTTAAGTATTCCACATTCGATACCCTTCCAATCGATTGTTTTGCGCCCATTTTTTTGGCAAGAATACAAGCGATCACATTGGTCTTTTCTGAAGTGGTTACAGCGAGGAACAAATCCGCTCTGCCTACTTCAGCTTCTCCCAGTGTAGTAGGAGAAGAAGCATCGCCTTTTACGGTAAATACATCGAGTTTTTCTTCAACCTGCTTTAAAACATCGGAATTACTATCAATGAGGGTGATGTCCTGTTGTTCGTAGCTTAGTAGCTCGGCAAGGTGGAATCCGATATCTCCGGCTCCAGCCAATACAATTTTCATAAGACTTGGTTTCTAATGGCAAAGATACACTTAAAGGAACGAAAAGCTAATGGCTGTATGGAGTTAGTTTCATTGAAAGGTGCTTGCGGTATACTTTGAATACTCTTGCTAATAAGTGCGAGAAACACATAAGGCTGAACCATTCGCTTCAGATCTCTTTAAGTGATAATTGATTTATAAATTCGTGTTGGAAAGAAATCGTTCCTTATGAAAGTTCTAATGGTATGTTTAGGAAATATTTGTCGATCGCCAATGGCAGAAGGCATATTGCGCAGGAAGATTGAAGAGCAAGGCTTACAATGGAAAGTAGACTCGGCCGGAACAGGAAACTGGCATGTGGGCGAATCACCTCATCAAGATTCGATCAGAGAGGCCTCCAAACATCATATTGACATAACAGGACAAAGAGCAAGACAGTTAGAAAAATCTGATTTCGAATATTTTGATCTGATATTAGTCATGGATGATCAAAATTTGAACAATGCACTCCAACTTGCTGAGACCCATCAGAAACAAAAAGTAAAGAAACTTTTATCTTTTCATCCGGATGATACATTGGATAATGTGCCGGATCCCTATTTTGAGGGCGGTTTCGATGCAGTTTTTACAATGATTGAAGAAGCTTGCAGCGTTTTAGTGGAAACTTATAAAACCTGAATATGAAATCGATTTGGATTACTTTCTTTACCATAGCTTGTGTACCACTTATGTTTGCTCAGAAAGTGAAGCTGCCGGCTCAATTGGCAGAAGTTTCAGGTATAGAGTGGGTGGGGGATCAGTTATATGCGATCAATGATGGTGGGAATCCATTCACGCTTTATGTTACAGATTTAAAAGGACAACTTTTAGATAGTCTACCTTTTTCGAATCTCGAAAACATAGATATTGAAGATCTGACCAGAGATGATCAGGGGAATTGGTATATCGCGGACTTTGGTAATAATGCGAATAAGCGGAAAAACCTGAAGATTTATAAGTTTAGCGAAGACTTTGCATTGCTCGGTACCATCCAATTTAATTATCCGGATCAAAAATCATTTCCACCGGCTCCTGAAGCCATGATGTATGACACTGAGGCGCTTGCTTATTACGAAGGCAACTTGCATATATTCACTAAGTCTAGATGGCCCAGCGCAGGCTATATTACACACCACTACATTCTTCCTACTTTACCCGGATCATTTACGGCCAAGCTATTGGAAAGTATTAGTTTCCCTGAAAGAGTCATTACCGCAGCAGCGGTAAGTCCTAATCAAAAGCAGATCGCCTTACTGGGCTACACCTTTAAGAAGAGTATGGGGATTTTTCCCAAATCTAAGGCTTCGGTTTTTTTACTGGACCTCGAGGATAAAAATTTCTTTTTCAGTAAAGGATATCAGGAAATAAAGGTGCCCTCTTCAGGAGCTACACAATTTGAATCAGTTACCTGGTCAGATAATAAAACCTTGATTCTGGCGTCTGAAAAAGGATTGAAGAAACACCCATTCATGCGAACACTTAGTTTAGAACCGTAACTCTTGCTGGGATGATGATAATCATCTGATGCAGAAGTATTTAGTGACTTGTATCAAAGGTTGCTAACGGTATTATTATTATATTGACAAGAGCATATAAGTGTAGTTGTCCTAAAAAATTAATAGTGTGATGAAAAATCTGATCATATTTTCTTTTCTTTTTACCGTGGTAGGTATGTCCGCACAATTGGAAATAAGACCTGCTGCAGGTCTTATTTGGGCTTCCTTTGAGGATGTAGCAGATCTCGATTTCACTACGAATACAGGTTATTCTTTAGGGGCGGATCTTTTAATCGGCAGTAGGGTCTACATACAACCCGGATTGCATTACGAAGGGAAAAGACTAACAATAGATGATGTGTCCGGGACCTATGATTTAAATATGAATAGGTTTACCATCCCGGTCATGTTAGGATATAGATTTTTCCCAATGGATAATGATTGGTTGAATGTCCGCATATTTACAGGTCCCACGGCTTCATTCTTGTTAAGTGTAGATGATGATGAAAGTCCGTTAAATATTGATCGTGATGATTTCAGCAATGCGACTTTCGATTGGAATGCGGGTCTGGGTTTAGATCTTTCCATTTTCTTTATCAATGCTGGTTATCGTTTTGGACTCAGTGATCTGTTCGATGAATTTGACATAGGGGGCACGAATGTGTCTGCCGGAAGCTATAATGTATTCTATGCGAACGCGGGACTGCGTATTCGGTTCTAGAAAAATTTTATTTTCGCAAGTAATAATTAAAATCTAAGACATGATATCTAAGAAAATGGAGGCGGCGCTTAATCAGCAAATAGAATTGGAGGCCTATGCATCGTCGCTTTATTTATCCATGGCTAGCTGGTGTGATAAAGAAAGTCTCGAGGGCTGTGCTATTTTTATGCATCGACAAAGTGAAGAAGAAAGGGTGCATATGCTGAAAATATTTAAATACATATCAGAGGTAGATGGCCATGCGATCACTCCTCAGGTAAATCAGCCTCCTTTAGAATTTGAAAGTGTGCAAGCACTTTTTCACCAAGTATACGAACATGAACAAAAAGTGACTAAATCCATTCATGATTTGATGGATTTGGGCTACGAAGAAGATGATTACTCTACCTTGAATTTTCTTCAATGGTATGTGGAAGAACAAAGAGAGGAAGAAAATCTTATGCGTTCCATCCTGGATACCATCAAACTCATAGGCGATGGCCCCCAGTCGCTCTATTACATTGACAAAGAGATTAAAGCCATCAATAAACAAACGGCTGCAGCTGAATCTGCAGAATGACTGCTTGAAATAGTGGAAAAGGGAAGGCTCAGCCTTCCCTTTTTTTATGCAATAAAGTCTACATTTCCTTTAACCAGTTTGATGGCGATGGCCAAGAGTATAATCCCAAAAACTTTCCTCAAGACAGTAAGCCCGCCATTACCCAGAACTTTTCCAATCCGGTCTGAAAAGTGAAGTACGGCCCATACAATCATCATATTGACAACAATTCCAATTCCGATTGAAATGCTATCATATTCAGATTTGAGGGAAAGTATGGTGGTTAATGTTCCTGCGCCTGCAATTAATGGAAAAGCCAGAGGGACAATCGTACCATCATTAGAACCGTTAGGGTCATCTTTAAACAGTGTAATCCCAAGAATCATCTCAAGACCGATGAGAAAAATAATCAGAGCGCCCGCTAATGCGAATGATTGAATGTCTACACCAAAAAGTCCTAACAAAGATTCACCAATTAATAAAAAGCTTAACATCAGCGCTCCGGCTATAATAGAAGCTCTTCTGGAGTGAATATTCTGACCGCGATTTTTCATGCTTAATACCACAGGAAGCCCTCCCAGAATATCTATTACAGAGAACAGAATTAAACTCACACTCAAAATGGATTTGATCGTCATTTCCATGGCTCTTTTTTTTAAGCCCGCAAATGTAGATCAGTGCTTGTGTATTTACAAGCATTGAATTGTTAATTATTTGTTAGCACAAATAATTCTCTGTTCTCACGATAGCCTCCCTTTTTTTATAGGGGGAAAGTTACTCCAAAACCTATATTGAGTACATCAATGGAGATGTCCGGTGCATTGTATTCTACACCCACAGGCGTCAGATAGTTGATTCCGAAAATGCCTTTTACTTTCCTTCCAAATTCAAAACCCGCTGTAAGCCCTACATAATTTACCCATCCATTGTTATCTCTGAAAAGATCAAATCTTGAATTTTGCCCGACGTACCTTGGAGAAAAGATTACACCAAAGTTATCAGAAACATAAAAACTGGTATGAATAGGGACTTCTAATTGAAACTGTCGAATTGACCCAAATGCATACAGATTACTCGATAAGGCCAGCCCGGGTGAGAGCACAAAGGAAGTATTCTGATCTCCCACAGCCATATATTTTCCGTCAATTACAAAATTCCCACTGATCATACCGTAATGAATCCCTAAATCAAAACGGTCAGAAACTCCATAGCGGCCATAGATGGCCCAATCAGCAAATGGAATATTCAAATCATTATTATCGAAACTGTCGACATTATTGTCGACATCAAAGGAGTAAGAACTTCCGCCCATGAGCCCAATCCCAATGGCGCCTCTATCTTTTTCAACTGTTCTTGCTGATTGAAAATTCTGAACCGTGTAGCAGGAAGAAAGCGAGAAGATCAATAATACTCCTACAACTATAGTAAATGGGTGTTTCATTTAATTCATTTTAAGATCACAAAAAATGGTGGAGCGGAAGCTCCACCATTCAACTTTAAAGTGTTCCTCTGATTTCTTGTTCTCTTTCGATGGCTTCAAATAAAGCTTTGAAATTCCCTTTACCAAAAGATTTAGCTCCTTTCCTTTGTATGATTTCATAAAATAGGGTAGGTCGATCTTGAACCGGCTTAGTAAAGATTTGTAAAAGGTACCCTTCATCATCCCTATCTACCAGTATATTCAATCGTTTTAGGTCCTCCAGATCTTCATCAATTTCCCCGACTCTATCCAGGACGTCTTCATAATACACCTCCGGTACATGAAGAAAATCCACCCCATTTTTCCTTAACTGATCTACTGTAAATAGGATATCATCCGTAGCAACAGCAATATGTTGCACCCCCGCTCCATGATAGAAATCAAGGTACTCCTCAATTTGAGATTTTTTTAAGCCCTTCGCCGGCTCGTTAATTGGGAACTTGATATATCCGTTTCCATTGGATACAACTTTGGACATTAAGGCGGTATACTTGGTGGAAATATCTTTATCGTCGAAAGTAATCAACAACTTGAACCCTAAGACTTCTTGATAAAATTTGACCCATTTATTCATGCCTCCCAATTCGACATTTCCAACGCAGTGATCAATATATTTCAAGCCAACCGGAGTAACGGCTCGTTCGCTAGATTTCGCGACGAAGCCGGGCATAAAGACACCATGGTAATTTTTTCTTTCTATAAGCGTATGTACAGTATCTCCATAGGTTTTAATCCCTGCCCAAACAATTTCTCCATCTTCATCTGAGAGTGTGTTGGGTTCAAAAGCTATTTCTGCACCTCTCGCTACTGCCTTGTCAAATGCCTCGCGAGCATCATCAACCCAAAGAGCAAGAACCTTAACGCCATCGCCATGTTTTTGGACATGTCGTGAGATTTCGTCATCCAGATTCAAAGTAGAGGTGAGGATCAGTCGGATTTTATCCTGCTGAAGCACATAGCTAACTTTATCTTTGACCCCTGTTTCAGGCCCTCTGTAAGCGATCAATTCATATCCAAATGCCGCTTGATAATACATAGCAGATTGCTTTGCATTCCCTACATAGAATTCAACATAATCTGTACCATTGATAGGAAAGGTGTCTTGAGCTTGAATGCTTTGTTCTTTTGTTAATGTTGACATAGTGTAGTTTTATGTTAACCAGGATTTATAATAATCTTCTTCTTCTATTTGAGCGGCGTATTCCGTCATAAGTAAGGGTTTCCAGGTATCAACCATTACTGCTAATTCTTCGGTTCCTTTTTCACCTATGGACTTTTCAACCGTTCCCGGATGGGGCCCATGCGGAATACCTCCCGGGTGAAGTGTTATCATTCCTTGTTCGACACTCTTACGACTCATAAAGTCCCCATCCACATAATATAATACTTCATCACTGTCTATATTACTATGATTATAGGGTGCCGGAATACTTAACGGGTGATAGTCATAGAGCCTGGGCACAAAAGAACAAATGACAAATCCTCTGGCTGCAAAAGTTTGATGTACCGGAGGCGGTTGATGAATGCGCCCGGTAATAGGTTCAAATTCATGAATCGAGAAGGCATAGGGATACACGTACCCATCCCAGCCAATGACATCAAATGGATGGTTTAAATACGTATAGCCATAAATCTGATCTTCTTTTTGAATCTTGAGTGCATACTCTCCTTTCTCATCGTAGGTCTCAAGCACTTCCGGCTTTCGAATATCTCGCTCGCAAAATGGAGAGTGTTCCAGCAATTGCCCAAATTCATTTCTGTATCGATTGGGCGTTACGATAGGACTGCGAGACTCTACAATGAATAGGCGATTATCTGAATCATTAAATTTCATCTGAAAAATAGTCCCTCTCGGAATCACCAGGTAGTCACCATATTTGAAGTCAATGTTACCATACATGGTATGTAAACTCCCTTCTCCCTTGTGTACAAAGATGACCTCATCAGCATCTGCATTTTTATAGAAATAATCGTTCATGCTTTCTTGAGGAGCGGCTAAGATGATCTTGCAATCAGAATTGACTAATACAGCTTTCCGAGAATCCAGAAAGTCTGCCTCAGGTTCCACCTGAAATCCCATTAAACACCTATGCTTCAATTGTTTGTCGTGCACCAATTTGGGCGCAATAGAGTAGGGCTCTTCAACTTGAACGATCTGGGTGGGGGGATTACAATGGTAAAGGGTACTATAATTATTGCTGAATCCTTCTGTAGAAAACAATTGCTCATGGTAAAGGCTACCATCAGGCTTTCTAAATTGGATATGCCTCTTCGGGGGTATACTTCCTAAACTATAATAATGCATACTATGAGTTTTCGGAAAAGTACAAAATTCAGTTCATTTTAGAAATGGGAACAAAGGTGATCTACCCCTGCTCTTGAATGATATTGATCATTCTAACTGACTGAAATGATAAAGTATTTTTGAATCAATTGAACTAGCTCATCTTCTTTGAAGGGCTTGCTCAGCAAGTCATCCATCCCTTCATTCAAATATGTTTGCTGATCTGCAGGCATCACATTGGCAGTCATCGCAAATACCACCGCATCCTTTGCTTTGATTTCCTCTTTTACAGCTTTAAAGGCACTGAGTCCATCCATGACCGGCATCTGAATATCCAAAAGAATCAGATCGGCATCCAATCCTTGCTGAATAGCCTCGACAAGTTCTTGTCCATTGTTGAATATTCGATAATGGAATTGTTTTTTATCTAAAATCTTCTTGATTAGAAACTGATTGACATTATTATCTTCAGCTACCCAGATCTTAAGATCTTGATATGAACTGATGGGGCGTTTACTCATATCTTCGGCAATTAGCTTTTGGGTTTTTATTTTTTTCGTACTTAAATCTCGTTGAAAACTTAATGTAAAGGTAAAATTAGTTCCTTGATTGACCTCACTTTCAAATTCAATCTTTCCACCCATATTTTTAACAATCTGCTGGGCAATGGATAAACCTAGACCGCTGCCTCCAAATCTTCGGTTAATGGAAGCGTCTACCTGCATGAAAGGAGTAAATAGGTTTTGTCTTTTCTCTTCCGGAATACCAATTCCCGTATCCACAACATTAATTTTTAAAGTACATTGATCAGCATCAGAAGAGAGTGTTTCAATAGATACGGTAACACCTCCTTCTTCCGTAAACTTAATAGCGTTATTGATCAGATTGGCAAAGACTTGCTTTAACCGAAGTTCATCCCCCAGTAAGATCATCTTTTCAGTAAAATCATGAGAGATGTCTAGTTTGAGCCCTTTTTGACTTGCCCTTGCGGCAAAAATCATTTTCATCTCTTCCAATAGCGCTGCCGGATCAAAAGGTCTGCTTTCGAGACTGAATTCGTTGCTTTGGGTTCTTGAAAAATCAAGTACATCGTTAATAATACCCAGCAAAAATCTTCCACTGCTTTCGATCACCTGGACAAATTTGCTTTGTTCCTTATTGAGTTGTGTCTTAGAAAGTAAATCTGCCATCCCAATAACCCCGTTTAAGGGGGTTCGGATTTCATGACTCATAGTCGCCAGGAAATTTGATTTGGCTTCAGAGGCCGCATTGGCCTGGACAAAAGCCTGTGACAAATTTGAGGCAAAACGATAGGAAAGGATCAATGATTGCAGAAAGAAAAAGCCCATGTAACATGCGATCAGTAGCCATTGGTTTTCTGGAATGATTCCAAAATAGTCCAGCATCTTCACGCCAAATGCAGCCATGAGTAATAATCCACTGCTTAAGGCATATATAGAACCCGGTCGCTTTCTGCTGGCGGCCAAGATGTAGACATATATGCCATACAAAAGGAAAAAGAGAAGACATCCAAAATATATTTCAATCAATGAACTGAAATGATATACCGGAAGAAACACAATAAGAATACTATAGCCAATACTTATCCAACTGAGTAATTTGTTGAGCCAAATATTACATTCTTTGGGAAAGATGTATAAAATGAACCAGCCGAAGAGGGCGATACTCAAGCTTAAGGAAAGGTATTCCAGGCGGACAGTAATCTCAAAAGGAAGTCCGGGAAGCATTTGATGTAAAAAGTAAAAGTCAGCTCCTATGATTCGATAACTGTAGGTAATGCAAAAAAGCGAAAAATATAGAATCCCTAAATCGCTTTGTTGGAACAAGAACATACCTAAAAAGAAAAAGCCTCCCATGATTAAGGCTCCTGTTAAAAAAAGTGAGGCACCAATATTTTGCTCTCTTCTGGAACCTAGCCGATCAAAGGGGCCCACCATAATCCATTCGTTGATCCCGGCTTTGCTGTGGATGTAATTAGAAATATGCAGCACAAATCGGATGTCTGTTGTATCCGGAAGAAGGCATGTAGTGGTAGACCAGAAAGCTTTAGACTCTTCTTCTGAGCAAGCGACTTGACCATTATTGGCAATCAGCTCCCCATTGGCATATAATGCATAGCTTGTATACATATCCGGGACTTCAAGGCCATAGGGACCCCCATTTGCCGGAAGGCTTACATCAAATTGGTAAGAGGCACATCCTTTATCAGCAAATGAAGGCCCATACATTCTTTCATCCACCTTATCCCATCTTAAAGGGAATGATCTAAGAAAACCAGAGCTGGGTGTTACTCCTTGCGGAGGTATCAGGGAGTCCCAAAAAAAGTACGCTTCCCCTTCTAAGACGGGTAGCTCCTTTTGATCGAAATCTGATAACTGGAAGTCTGCCTTTGCGTGATCTAAGTTTTGTGCTGAATTCTCATACCCCAAAATGAGGAGCGCAAAAAAGACAATATGTTTAACAAAAGGGGACAAGTGATGAAGGCAATTATGTTAAGTTTGGGGGATCAGTTTAATTGAAATTACACTTTTTTAGAATGATATTCATTTATTCCAGAAGTCTTGATTCGGACAACTCTCTTCGATAGGCATTAAAGATCCTGGACTTGGATAGAAATCCTTTGTAGATGCCTTGGTCACTTACAGGTAAATTCCAGGCTTCTGTTTCGTCAAATTTCCGCATGACATCAGACATGTTTTCCGTGTATTCGATCATAGCCGGTGGATTATGCATGATATCAATAATCGGCGTTTCTTGCTTAGCGTTATCAAACATGATCCCTCTGATATCGTCCAGTAGAACAATGCCGGCTAATTCTTGCTCCTTTGTGAGGACCGGAAAAATATTTCGTTTACTCTTCGCAATCTTAGGTAGCAACTCTTTCAGTGTACTTTCTACCGGGATATGTTCAAATTCTGTTTCCACCAGTTCAGATACTTTCATTTGATTGAGTGGGAGAGATTCATGGTGGAATTGAGCCAGGGAATACTGCCCCCGACCTGCCAGAAAAATAGGAACTTTTTCATAATGATATTTGATGAAATAAGACAGGGCTGAAATAATCATCAAAGGAATAAACAAAGCATAAGAACCGCTGACCTCAGCAATAATGAAAATAGCCATGAGGGGCGCGTGCATCACACCGCTTAATACGCCTGCCATTCCAATTAAAATATAGTTGACAGGGCTGAGCGTAATTTCCGGAAAAAGGTTGGAGGCCATCAAGTAAAACAGATACCCCAGATACCCCCCGGTAATGAAGGACGGTGCGAAATTGCCTCCGTCTCCACCACTTAGAATCGTCAGGTTAGAGGCGATGGGTTTTAAAATGACCAATCCGGCAAAAAACAACATCCACTTCCACGAATTGTCAATACTCGTATCCCATGGCGTTCCTAACAATAAACTTTTGGTCTCACCATTTAACATCTGATTGATGGATAGATAGCCCTCACCATAAAAGAGGGGCAAAACAGAAAGGACTAATCCTAATAAAACACCTCCTATAATAGCTCTCCACAACCAAAATTTTATCTTATTCAGCCATGAACCCATCGAAAAGCTCAAATAAGTAAAATATAGGCTTACCAAACCGCAGGCAAGCCCCAATACGATAATGAATGGTAATTCTACCAGTTGAAAATCAGCCACCTCCGCAACATTAAAAATGAATTCCCCCTCGAGAAAAACATGAGCAAACAAAGCACCGGAGGCGGATGCGATCAAAATGGGAATAAAGAGTGTGGTAGAAAAAGCGGGTAAAACGACCTCCAGGGCAAAGATCACACCGGCAATCGGAGCATTAAATAATGCAGCAATTCCGGCAGCCGCTCCACAAGCAATCATTAACGTCCTGTATTTGTTCTGCATCCTGAAAAACCGGGAAACATTAGATCCTATGGAAGAGCCGGTCACTACAATGGTGGATTCAATCCCGGCACTCCCTCCAAATCCCATGGTGAGTCCTGCCGTGATCAGGCGACTATACATCAATGAAGGATGTATGTAAGCAGAATGCTTGCTGATAGATTGGAGAAGGTTGCCTATGCCCGTATACTCGGAGCCTTCCTTAAAAAAATATTGCTTTAGCGCGGATACCAGAATAATTCCTACGAGTGGGATGAGAAACAATAAATATCTCGGGAAAATGGTGACATAATCGGCTACAGTAGTAATTAGCGTCTTTAATAAGACGGCAGCCAAACCTGCCAACAATCCGACCCCAATGGCCAAGAGAACGATAAACGTTTGGCGATCGATATGATTTCGTCGCCAACGGATCATTTTAATGTACCACTCATCCAATAGCTTCATCTCAGCAGGATTTCCACTAAGGTAAGGGTAAATCGACTTATTGCAGCTCCTGAATCAATATTTATAGATGGACTCTTTCCGTGGGAAAGACTTACAATACAAATCCCAGCGTCAACAAGATCTGATGATTGTTCTGATCTACCTGAACGGTCGTAGAAGCATCTGAAGGATTCAATCTTTGATAAGGCTGAATGCTAAAATCATTTTGTGCCCAACGATAAGCAAAGTCAATAAAGAAATCATCTGTGCGATAGCCGAATCCTCCGGAATACGAGGGTTGATAACCATTATTGTCTTCGAAGGGGTTTTGAAACCAGGCGGCTCCTCCTCTTAAACGGAAATCACCCAACGCCCATTCTCCTCCTACTTTTAGATTGAGGGCACTGCTGAGTTGGTCTTCCACCGCACGATTGAGAACGCGTTCATCTTGTTCAAATCCGGGATCGTATCCAAAACGGCCGGACCCATAGTCTAAATATTCTAGTTCGAAGGACACAAAACCTTTACGATTAATCAGAAAGCCTCCTTGTCCTCGCACAACCCAAGGAGTGTTCACATTGTAAGAGAATCTCCCTTGAGGGGAAAAAGATTCTTGAGGGGGCGCCTCTGGAAACAATTCCGGATCATCGATATAGTCAAAATATAAACGACTATCAAAATCATCATTCATGGAGTACCATGTGGGTGTTTGAACACTCATACCCAATCTGACTTCGCGGACGGGAGCAAAAATAAAGCCTAAGGCAGTGTTGAAACCTATACCGGATGTATTGAGGTATTGGTCAAACTCAAGGCGGTTAAAGGGCACATCAATGTTTTGACTGTTTATTTCAGTGTATAGGATCTCTTCGGTGTAGGAAACAATAGGAACCCCAAGTTTTAAACCTACTGAAAATTTTTGCTCTATAGAGGCTCCCATGGCCAATGTAAACTCGTTGATGCCCCCATCAATTCGAATATCTCCTTGCTTTTGGACCAAGTCCTCGTCAGTAAAATCTGAGAAATAGTCGAATCCGGTTTCGGGCAAACCAATTACGTAAGTTTCATAGGCGAGCCCTTCTTGAAAATAGTTAAGTTCTTCAGGTAGAAAGCCATCAGCTAAATCCGCAAAATGAGTTCCGATGGAGCCTTGGCTCTGTAAATCATAAGAATAAGAAGCATCAAACTTGGCGATCCGATTATATCCTAATGCAAAGTTGAAAGTATTGAGTCCCCCTTTCCAGGAGTCTGCAAAGACCAACCCAATATTATCTAGATTGAAGGAAGTTTCACTTTCTCTTGTTCTGAGGTAGGATTGAGACATAGGAGAACGCGTTTCAGCTGCCTGGATGTGAAAGGACGGGCTGATGGTAAAAACCGAATTCCGATAGACACCGATAGAAGCGGGGTTCTGCAAAATAATGCCAAAGTCACCTCCTAATGCACCGGCACTATTGGCAACAGCAACAGAAGGGGCTGTTCCACTTAATTGTTGCTGACTATATCTGATCATTTCTGAAGGGTTCTGTCCTATGAGCAGGGACATAGTCCAAACAGAAAAGAGTAATGTGAATACCTTTTTCATCTGATTGTATTTTAAAACAGAGGGCCGGAGCCCTCTGCTGTATGATTCATAATGTTATCCTCGACGACCACCTGAACGTCCGCTTGATCTGCTACTACCGCTAGACCTTGTCCTGCTGGACCCGGAAGATCTCATTGTGCCGCCTGATCGGCTGCTACTGCGAGATCGGTTGATCGTTGAAGAGCTCGAAGATCGATTGCTGGATCTGTTGAAACTACCTGAACTTCTTCTGGAGTTACTATTGGAGCGATTATAGCTTCCCGAAGAACTCCTGTTACTGGATCGATTATAAGACCCTGACGATCTACTAGAC
>CAZGGG010000010.1:14778-32509 GCA_964525165.1 uncultured Saprospiraceae bacterium
TTCTAGGATTGACAGTTCTAGACTGTCTGGACTCAGAGGATCTGTTGAAGATCGATCGTCTGCTGGACCGTGTATTAGGATTGATACGGTTTTGTTCAGTTGCACGACCTCTTTCTATTCGATTACTACCGGAACTTGTTCCATTCCTATCGATTCTATTAGAAGGGGTCGTTGCTTCAGACCTGCGAGTTCTTCCCCAGTTGTTCTGGTCGGATGAATTGTAGTCATCTACGACTCGGTTTCCTGATATCCGAGAGTTACTGCGTCTTTCCTCAGCACCTGAAGTTCTGTCGGAGCTACGTCCGCTTAGACCGGTGGGTGCAGTAGAAGAGGGTGCTCGTCGGGCGCCTGAATATCGATCGTAATTTGATCGGTCGTCACCGGTTAAGCCTGATCTTCCATCTCTGCGGCCATCAGAACTTCCTCTGTTGACACCAGTCGTCCTTGGACCATAGTAACGATCTCTTGAGTTTGGACGATCATAGACACGGGTAAATCTGTAATTGTTGTCAAAATTCCAAGGGTCATTCCATGCGCAACCCCAACCATTGTTCCAGCCACGATTCCAACCCCAACCTCTGTTCCAACCCCAAGGGTTGTTCCATCCGGCATTCCATCCCCAGCCACGATTCCAGCCCCAAGGCCTGTTCCACCCATTTCCAATATAAATGGTGACACCTGGTCTGAAGGCAAAAGGATCGTAGTAAAACATATCTACGAAATATGGATCGTAAAAGCCAAAGCCGCTTCTTACATTATGAAATCTGCGAATTCTTGAGCTGTAGTAGAAATCATAATCGTCCTCAAAATCATAAAACTGATCGTCGAACTGATTGGAGGTGTTAAAATTTGATTCCGAGTAGGTATAAGTTTCCTGACCTACATTTCTGTCGGGATCGTAATACAAATCATCAAACTGGGCCATTCCCCAAAAACTGGTAGTCAGTATGAGGGCGATGGCCATTCGGATGCGGTTTCTTAATAAAGTTTTCATAATTCCTCCTCTTTATACGATTATTCGGGATTGCTAGTTCTTTACTGCAATTTATTACTTTTGATTCTGCTTTTGCGTTAATGCTGACTTAAAGTCAGCGGCGCATCTGTTAAAAATTGCTTAATACGCTATACATCAGCAAATTCAAGACTATAACACTAAGGGTGGGGTATTGAGTTTGTTATTAGTAAAAGTTTAACAAAAGATGGCTAAAGAGATAACGAATCGCTCGGAAAATTACTCACAATGGTATAATGATATTGTGAAAAAGGCTGGATTAGCAGATAATAGTGCCGTCCGGGGCTGCATGGTGATCAAACCTTTAGGATTTGCCGTTTGGGAACATATGAAGGATGCTTTGGACCAAATGTTTAAAGATACCGGACATGTCAATGCATATTTTCCACTGTTTATTCCCAAGTCTTTTCTGAGTCGTGAGGCTAAACATGTGGAGGGCTTTGCGAAAGAATGTGCTGTAGTGACACACCATCGTTTAAAAACCTCTGAGGACGGGAAAAGCGTAGTGGTAGATCCTTCTGCAAAGCTAGAGGAGGAATTAATCGTACGTCCAACCTCTGAAACAATTATTTGGAATACTTATAAGGATTGGATTCAATCTTACCGCGACCTTCCTTTGTTGATCAACCAATGGGCAAACGTGGTTCGATGGGAAATGCGCACACGTCCTTTCCTGCGCACAGCCGAGTTCCTTTGGCAGGAAGGCCATACGGCCCATAGCACTCAGCAGGAAGCAATCGAGGAAGCTCATAGAATACATGAAGTATACGCACGTTTTGCGGAGGATTACATGGCAATGCCGGTCATTAAGGGGCACAAAACGGCCAATGAACGATTTGCCGGGGCAGAGGATACTCTTACTATAGAAGCGTTGATGCAGGATGGTAAAGCTCTGCAAGCCGGGACTAGTCACTTTTTAGGTCAAAACTTTGCCAAAGCGTTCGATGTCAAATTCTTAAATAGCCAAAATAAAGAAGAGTTCGTTTGGGCCACAAGCTGGGGCGTGTCTACAAGACTGATTGGCGGTTTGATCATGACGCATTCCGATGACGAAGGCCTTGTACTTCCTCCAAAGTTGGCTCCCACAAAAGTAGTCATTGTGCCGATCCCTAAGCCTTCAACAGAAATTGATGAGGTGGCTGATCGAATCCAAAAAGAGTTGCAAGCAAAGGGAATTACCGTGTTGTACGATCGCGATGAGACCAAACGGACAGGATTTAAGTTTGCTGAGCACGAAATGAAAGGGACTCCTGTACGATTGGGTATCGGAATGCGCGATCTGGCCAAAGGTCAGGTAGAAGTTGCCAGAAGGGATACCAAGGAAAAAACAAGCGTGGCCCTGGACGGTATATCAGAATATGTAGCTCAATTGTTAGAAGATATCCAAAGCAATTTATTCAATCGAGCGAAAGCATTCAGGAGTGAACATACCACCCATGTCAACCATTTTGATGATTTTAAGGAGGCTATTGAATCGAAAGGGGGCTTTGTTTCAGCACATTGGGACGGTACTACCGAAACGGAGTTGAAGATTAAGGAACTTACGAAGGCTACCATTAGATGTATTCCCGTAGATAATGAGCAAGAAAGCGGGAAATGTGTGCTGACCGGAAATCCTTCATCACAAAGAGTTCTTTTTGCGAAAGCATACTAAGAGCCGCATCGCAATTTATATATTTGCAAAAAAATATATGTTATGTCATTTGAAATAAGCGGAAAGCTGCATAAGAAATTTCCTACAGATCAAAAGTCTGATCGATTCCAAGCCAGAGACTTTGTATTGCTATTGGACGATGAACAGTATCCTCAGTATATCAAGTTTCAGTTAACTCAGGACCGATGTGATCTGATAGAAAAGTATTCCGAAGGGCAAAATATCAAAGTGCATTTTGACCTTAGGGGAAGGGAGTGGAATGAGAAGTATTTCACCAATTTAAATGCTTGGCGCATTGAACCGGGTGAAGGAACGCAAGCCGTTCCTGATGAGGCTAACTTTCCGGATTTGAGCGATGAAGTGAGTTTTGATGATGACAATTCATCCTCAGAAAATGAAATGGATGACTTACCCTTCTAAAATAAAAAAGCTGCTCTAAGGCAGCTTTTTTTTATTCATACAGAGCTAAAATTTGTTCTGCGTGTTCTTTGGTCTTAACCTTCTTAATCACGTGCTCTATCGTTCCGTTTTCATCAATGACAAAGGTAATTCTGTGCACACCGTCGTACTCACGGCCCATGAATTTTTTAGGCCCCCAAACCCCATAAGCATTGAGCACTTCCTTGTCCTCATCTGCTAGCAAGTCAAATGGCAATTCATACTTCTCAATGAATTTCGTGTGTTTTTTAATCGGGTCAGGAGATACACCTAGTATTTTGAAACCTTTCTCCTTCAAGACACTGAAATTATCTCTTAAGTTACAGGCTTCTTTTGTGCATCCGGGCGTGTCGTCTTTTGGATAGAAATACAAAACCAACTTGCTGCCGCTATAATCAGACAGCTGTACTTCTTCTCCATTTTGGATATGCCCTTTAAAATCCGGGGCTTTTTGTCCTGCTTCCAATGTTGTCATCTCATATATTTTGTTGAACAATGATACTATTTAAATGAATATACTCTTCGATTGTTGAGTCTGTCCTTTAACTCTAATTTAATCGTATCCGTTTCGTTCCAGTTCTCCGGAATTCTAACGGTGAGTTTTTTATATTTTTTGTCATATTCATGTGGCACATATGCTCCACTAAGACTTACTTGATATTGAATATCCAAATGTCGGTATCTCGAGAATACTTCATTTTGTATGCGCCCAATGATCTTGCCTCCCGGGCGTAATCTTTGAGCTGATAATCGAAAACGGGGTGCTATAGTGTCCACCGCAAGAGCGAAAACACCGGACTGTTTCATCTCGGTGAAAATTTCATGTTTTTCAATCTGTCCGCCCATATCTTTCTTTTTCTGACCGGATATCTCTGCGATATATACCTTTGAATACAAGTCTTTGGGGATGTTTTCCAAATCAAAGCGAAGACTTTGATCTTTCGTTATGGGAGAACAATAGTCTTCCACGGAAATGGCTGCTTGCCAACCTTCTTCTTGTGCGATACATATTTCTTCCCTTTCAATGCCTTTTGGGTCCGTTAAAGGGGGTGCATTTAGACTGGAATCCCCGACGATGCTCAAGAATAGCTTGGAATATTTACCGCTTCGGTCACTTACGGTAATCATAAAATCAAGGCTGTCATTATGCCGGACCTGAAAAGTGCCCTCTTCATCGGGAGGATGATATATGGGTAAATTGTTTTCCGGAGATCGAAATAATTGATGCACAAATTGTTTTCGTTCACAATAGGTGTCGTAGTCAATATGGAGATGAAATTGATCCCGATAGTGAAAGGGAATACTATCTAAAACCAAATGAAACTTGCTTTCGTCCTGCTGCGAAAGCTCGATGGTCGAAATCCCATTTTTATTCATCCATCGATTGAAGGGGTCATAGGTTCTTAGGCCTAATGCGACAGGGCCTTCCGGCATGCGAATAGGGTGTGAGCTTACGCTTCTTTTCGCTCCGGGCCCCCATGCTCTAAGCCTTTTTTTATGGATACAGTAATTGTCAGGATTTAGCTGATAGATGTAGAGTTCTTGAATATATGGAGCGGCATCATCCTTGTAGTTCCAGGGCCAGTTCAAAGGATCTAAAGGTGTTTCGGATTCCGTATGTCTGATCTCATAGTGAAGGTGAACGCCCAGAGAAGAGCCGGAATTGCCCATTCGTCCAATGACTTCTCCTCCGCAAATAGGCAGCAAATCTTCTGTAGGCCGTATGTCTATTTCAAAAGTATGATGACGAGCTTGATACTGGGTGACAAACGCTTTCAATTCCGGTGAAAAATCATCCAAATGAGCATAGACTGTCGTGTATCCGTTGGGGTGGTCTATGTATACCACATTCCCATAGCCGACAGCACTTACTCTTATTCTGCTGATATACCCATTTGCGGAAGCTAAAATGGCTTCTCCGGCTTGACCATTTTTACTTTTAATATCGATACCTGAATGAAAATGTCGAGGTCTCAACTCCCCGTAGGTTCCGCTCAATTCCATGAGTCTGTCCACAGGGGGGCTAAATGGATTCTCGGGATATTTACTTCCAAAACACAAAAGTGTTGACAACATGAAAATGACCAGATACCTATTCATCATTCAGGAATCTTTGAATAGGGAACGAAGCCTTGTCTTGACGTGGTTGATGGCGGTGGTTGTGCTCTGAGTCCCTTCAGCCAGCAGGGAACGTTCTTCTTGTAACATTTGCGCGATCTCCGGTTTACCTTGCAGCCAGTTTAAAAGAAATGCATTCAATCGATTCTCAAACCAGAATAAATTCTGATGATTTCTCAGCTCGTCTAAGGATCCATTCTCTGTTTTATGCCTATAATAAGCTTCAATTATTTCCCAGGCAGTGTCCAAACCTTGCTTTTCAAAGGCAGATGCAGTAATTACAGAGGGTATCCAACTGCCTTCTTCATGAGCAAACAAATGCAATGCATTTCTGAAGTCTTTTTTTGTTCTCTTAGCCAGTGCGACGCGGTCTCCATCCGCCTTATGAATCGCGATTAAATCCGCCAATTCCACGATGCCTCTCTTAATTCCTTGCAAATCATCACCGGATCCGGGTAAAATGAGTAAAAAGAAAAAGTCCACCATTTGACGAACCATAGTTTCTGATTGTCCTACCCCAACGGTCTCAATGATGATAGTGTCAAAGCCGGCAGCTTCACATAAGATGATGCTTTCTTTGGTACTATGCGCCACCCCTCCCAGGGTATCATTAGCGGGAGAGGGGCGAATAAAAGCTTTAGGATGGCGCGATAAATGCGTCATTCTGGTCTTATCGCCTAACAAACTTCCCTTCGAAATACTACTGCTGGGATCAATAGCCAACACTGCCGGTGCGTGACCCCTTTCAATCAGCCAAAGTCCCCATTCTTCAATCCAGCTGCTTTTTCCGACCCCCGGTGAGCCCGTTATCCCAATTCTTTTTGCCCTTCCGGAAAAAGGGATACATCTTTCTAATAAAGCGGCAGCCTTTTCTTCATGCTTCTCAGCCCGGCTCTCAATTAAGGTAATCCCTTTACTGAGGGACAGCCGATCGCCTTTTCGAATCCCCTCAAATATGCTATCCACTTCCCATGTCTGATCTTGTGATTTTCTATGTAAGTGCGGATTGCGCATAGGTTTTTTGTTAAACTCTCTTAAATAATGTTAGCCTAATAATAAGGTTTTAGGTTTCTTGATAAAAGCTTCTTTTCTTGAAAGTAGAGCAGCTCGAGCCAAACTATTGGTCACCTGATTATTCGGGATTCAGGAGGAGGGCTGCTCTACTTTTTCTAAAAAGGCGGCCCAGGCTTCTGATGCAATTTTTTGCGTCAGCGTATCCAAAAGATAACTGCCTGCCGCCGGATCGCTCACTTTGTCCAAATGACTTTCCAATTGCAAAAGGTGCTGCATATTCCGTGGTATCCTGGACTGTGTGGATTCGGACAATTGCTCATCTTCTAGGTTTTGAATCATAATCATATTGGCACCTCCTATGGCTGCAGATAATGCGCCGATAGAAAAGCTGATCATATTCTGATAGGCAGATTCGTGACTTACTTCCGGCCCTATTTCCGCCATCAATATGGCTTCTTGGTCTATGCTGTAGTCTTGCATCATTTGATTCCATACCAGACGAATAGCTCTTAAGCGAGCAATTTCCAAAAGGTAATTGGGGCCTATGGTTACGGAGTGCCAACATTGAGAGAGGAAGATAGCTAGTTGGGGTTCATCAATATCATCTATTTGTTGGATTACCTGATAGGCCCAGGAAGAAATAGCTTCTACCGGATCATTGGAAGCAATCGAAAATTTCGAAAGAAGCTGTTGATCCCCCGAAAGGGTAGTACGTGTCTTCCATACATGAGCAGCCTCAATTTGAATATCTTCCTTTTCGGGTACATCCATGAAAACAGAAATCATATTCCAGAATATTTCCGGATTTGATTGTAGATCTTGGTATTGCTGTGTAGAAAGGTAAAGCCCTTGGACGCCACCTTCTAAGGATCGCAAAACTTCTTTAGGTTGGATTTTACTTTTGTGTCGGAAATCCTCAATGATGGTCCAGCCTTTCGGCAAATTTAGAGACTGAATAGAAGAGGGGGCGTCTTCTTTCGTCAGAAAGGCAGAAATATTCCATCTTTTATGAACCTCACGATTGAGATCATCAATATTTTTTCCTTTCAGGTCTACGATGATTTTATCTATCCAATCCTCACGAAGGGTCGGTGTAAAATCTTCGAAAAGTGATGTATGCATGCTATAAGCAATCTTTATAGTGATATAACAATTGACTAAGGTTGAAAACTAACCAATAAAACGGACATTTTGGAAACCATTTTATAAATTTATGGTTCCATAATTAGACTTAATTTAAATAACGGAAAAGCGAAATATAAATGAGTGCGAAGAAAATATACTTGGATAATGCAGCGACCACACCTTGTGACCCAAGGGTAGTGCAGGAGATGCTGCCATGGTTTTATGATCATCCCGGCAATGCGGCTTCACGTAATCACCCATTCGGATGGGAGGCTGAAGACGCCGTGGATCATGCTCGAAAGCAAATTGCGGACCTCATCGCAGTTGATCCAAAAGAAATCATTTTCACCTCGGGAGCAACTGAGTCAGACAATCTTGCACTAAAAGGCGTGTTTGAGATGTACCAGCGAAAAGGAAATCACATCATCACGCTCAAGACCGAACACAAAGCTGTATTGGATAGCTGTAAAAAGATTGAAAAGATGGGTGGCGAAGTCACCTATCTGGATGTAGATCGTGATGGCTTGGTCAATTTGGATGAGTTACGCAACGCCATCAAAGACAATACCATTTTGGTTTCCGTTATGTGGGCCAATAATGAAACAGGTGTTATCCAACCAATGAAAGAGATTGGAGAGATCTGCGCTGAGAAAGGAGTGCTTCTGATGTCCGATGCAACACAAGCCGTTGGTAAAATTCCTGTGCATCCAAAAGAAGTGGGTGTACATCTAATGGCATTTACAGCTCATAAGATGTATGGACCTAAAGGGGTGGGTGCGCTGTTCGTTAATAGAAAAAAACCAAGAGTGAAGGTTACTGCACAAATGGATGGTGGCGGTCACGAGCGAGGAATGAGATCTGGTACCATGAACGTCCCGGGCATCGTTGGTTTTGGTAAAGCAGCGGAAATTGCACATAAAGAGATGGAGCAGGATGCCCGACATGTGAGTAAGCTAAGAGATAAGCTAGAACAAGCTTTAGAGAATAGTCTGGAGGAAGTTTATTTCAATGGATCCAAGGTTTCAAGACTACCGAACATTACGAATCTTTCTTTCAAACATGTTGAAGGAGAAGGACTCATGATGACCTTTAATCAGGAAATCGCGCTTTCTTCAGGTTCGGCTTGTACCTCAGCTTCACTAGAACCCAGTTATGTGTTGATTGCATTAGGCCTGGGTGATGATTTAGCTCATTCATCATTACGATTTAGCCTTGGAAGATTTACCACTGAAGAAGAAATCGACTATGCAATCGAAGCCATCTCAAAAGGGGTGAATCATATGAGAGACCTGAGCCCTATTTGGGAAATGTATAAGGAAGGTATAGACCTGGATTCTGTCGAATGGGCAGAACACTAGGAACTTCATAAATAACCTATTTGTTAATCATCATAAAAAGCGAATTATGGCATATTCAGATAAAGTAATCGATCACTTTAAAAACCCAAGAAACGTTGGGACATTGGACAAAGACAGCAATACTGTAGGAACAGGATTGGTCGGAGCTCCGGAATGTGGTGATGTAATGAGACTTCAAATTGAAGTTGATGAAACCACAAAGAAAATTAAAGAAGCAAAATTTAAAACCTTTGGATGTGGTTCTGCCATAGCATCTTCTTCTCTGGCTACTGAATGGTTAAAAGGAAAGACATTGGATGAGGCAGCAGCTATTGACAATATGGAAATAGTAGAGGAACTTGCATTGCCACCGGTAAAAATTCATTGCTCCGTATTAGCAGAAGATGCCATCAAATCTGCTATAGAAGATTATAGAAAGAAGAATCAAGCTGATTCATAAAAACTGCTGAAGATGATATTTGTGGATGATAGTGCGAAAGCTAAAATAGACGAAATCAAAACGCAACAGGCATTAGCGGATGACTATTTTATCCGGGTATCTGTCACAAGTGGAGGTTGTTCGGGGCTTACCTATCAGATGGATTTTGATAACGAGTCCCAAGAGAATGATCAGATTTTTGAGGATAATGGCGTCAAAGTGGTTACAGATCTTAAAAGTTTTCTATACCTCTGCAATACAACCTTAGAGTTTAGCGGTGGATTGAATGGCAAAGGCTTTTACTTCAATAATCCGAATGCTCAAAGAGAGTGTGGTTGTGGAGAAAGTTTTGCTGTGTAGATCTGAAGATTCAACAGACAAATAGATAAAAGGCGGGCTCTTAGAGTCCGCCTTTTTTATTTAAAATCTCATTTGAAAAGAGAAGGCAGATTGTTGCATATTGAGTCCTCGTTGGGCTATTCTTTTATTCAAAGCGGGCGCTAGAGGGTTGACAGAAAACTGGATTCCATTTTTTTCGAGAAATCCAATTCGATTGTTATTTGTTTCTGTAGCAATCAGCCTGTGAACGAGATACATACTTCCAATAGAAAAGACAGTAAATATACCTGCTGCGAAAGAAGGAGAGATCCCATCCCCTCCGGTTAAGAGGGTGGAGATTCCGGTACCAATGAGTCCGCCTCCATAGGCTCCTAAACCATAGTAAAGGGATTCTGTATAGGAAACATATCCTTTTTTAAATAGTAGTTCTCCTAAAAAGACTCCCCCAATACTGGTCAGCGAAATGATGGAGCCGACCCCAACATTACTAAATTCTGCCCCCAAAATGTCCACAAAAGCAATGGAGGAACCAATGGTAAAAATGGGGTTCATAATTCGGATGGCTTGCATATTGCCCGCAGGAATCATTTTATCTTTAAAGTACCGATCAAAAAGAAGCATTCCGCCCACCGAACCGGCAATTCCCAGGGCAGAAACGACCAGAAATGGATTCTCATCAAAGTTCTCACCTAATACCGCTAAAGACAGGCCTACTCCTGAGGAAAACCCTGCTAAGTTACCCACTCGAATGGCGGAAGCGCGCTCGGCACTCCAGTTGTTTTTCGCTGCTAAATACCTCAATAAACTGCCTTCACCTATTGAGAAAGCCAATGCCGTTCCGGTGGGAACTACTCCGCTTTCAAAATCTAGGCCTAGCCCTAAACTCAGTCCTTTGAGACCTCCTGTAAAAGCTCCTGATGCATATGCCAAAGATGAAGCTAAAGGCACATCTTGGTTACGGGTAGCCAAAATAGATCCTACGATTCCTCCTCCCAACACCAAAGGGAAAGCAGCTGAGCCTAAAGTGCCATTTCCACTTCTTGCGGCAAGACTAGAAATAAAGCTTCCTCCAAGGGCTGATTGTAAGCTGATACTCTGAATTTTCAGGTACCTTCCTGACCGATCCACCCCTAAGACCAAATTTTGCTGTTCTGTAATGGATGCTAATTTCTTGATGAGTTTTTGATACTGATCGTTATTAAGGGTATAATCTTCAATGTATCGTTTCCCTTCTCTGATCACGGTGATTTGCAGTGTGTATTGGTCATCTCCTTCCTTAAATAGAAGTGCTTCCTGAAAGCCGGGATATTTTTCACTGAAATAATTAAGCTTACGATCTAGATCTTCATCTACAGAATAAACATTATTGTAGAAAGCTACCTGCTCTTTTGAACTCACCTGAGCGGATGCCTCATGAGTTATAAATAAGAAAGCATATAGGAATAGGGTCAAAGAAAATCTCATAGCAATTGATTTAATAATCAATGTACAAACGTTTTGGCAATTATGATATTACATCAAACCTTCATCTGCAAATGAATAGAATTGATGCAGTGCAATAATCACATGATCCAGAACTTTGATTTCTAAAAATGATCCAGCCTTAATTATTTTTTTGGTAATCTGACGATCCGCATCACTAGGACGATTTTGCCCGGAAGGATGATTATGTACCAGAATGATAGAGGTTGCTTGTAGCTCAAGAGCTTTTTTAAATATTATTTTTGCATCGACCACCGTTCCGGCCACTCCTCCCTGAGAGATTCTGACTCTGCGAATTACCTTATTTGCTCGATTCAATAAAAGAATCCAGAATTCTTCGTGGGACAAATCCTTTAAGTCATGACCGATTTCTTCATATACGTCCTGACTCGATCGGATGGTTCTATGATTTTCTTGATGATGGGATTGTCTTCGCCGCCCTAATTCCAAAGCAGCGATGAGTCCTATAGCTTTCACGGTGCCGATCCCCTTAAATCGTGTAAAGTCTTTGATCGTCCACCTGCTTAAGTGATTGAGATTATGTTGAGCATCTTTCAATAACTCTCTGGCTAACTCAACAGCATTGGATGTAGAAGAACCGGAGCCTAATAAGATGGCGATTAATTCACTTAAGCTAAGATTTCTGGCTCCTTTATGGATTAATTTTTCTCTGGGTCGATCTTCCTCTGCCCAGCTCAAGATTTTATTGTCATTTTTTGGATAAGGCATACACTCTTTTACCGTAAGTGTATTGAAAGCAGAATACGTTCCATAAAAAAGGCGATTTCAAAAAGAAATCGCCTATGACAATAAATTTTGTTGGAAAACTAGTCCAAAGCTTGTTGTAAGTCTGCAATCAGATCATCCACATGTTCCACACCTACACTCAACCGAATTAAGGAATCCGTTAAGCCTACAGCTACCCGTTCTGCTCTTGGTATACTCGCATGGGTCATACTGGCAGGATGGCCAATCAGAGATTCCACGCCTCCCAGGGATTCAGCTAAAGAAAAGTATTTCGTTTTCGTTAGAATTCGATTGGCAGCTTCCTGAGTGTCTTCGTGCAAGTCAAATGAGACCATTCCTCCGAAATCTCTCATCTGGGCTTTTGCAACAGCATGATTAGGGTGATCCTCCAGGCCGGGGTAATAAATGTTATTTACTTTAGGATGATCCTTCAGAAATGCGACGATAGCCTTAGCATTGTCCGTACTTCTCTGCACTCTGAGATGCAGTGTCTTTATGCCTCGAAGTACTAAAAAAGAGTCTTGTGGTCCGGGCACTGCACCTACTGCATTTTGAATGAATTTCAAACGATCAAAGTGAACTTCGGATTTACAGATTACGGCACCCAAAACGACATCAGAATGTCCTCCGAGGTATTTGGTGGCTGAGTGGAGCACCAAGTCTGCGCCCAGATCGAGAGGGTTCTGCAAGTAAGGAGAAGCAAAGGTGTTATCCACACATGTGGTAATACCATGTTTTTGTGCAATGTCACAGATACCCTTGATATCGAGAATCTTCAGTGTCGGATTGGTGGGTGTTTCCATCCAAATCAACCGAGTATTTTCTGTGATAGCTTCTTCGACAGTTGTAGGATCGGCCATAGATATAAACTTTGGACGAATGCCATAAGGAGCAAAAACCTGTTGCATCAGACGGTAAGAGCCGCCATATAAATCATTTGTAGAGAGAATTTCATCTCCCGGTTTAAAGAGTTTTAAAATTGCATCTAAAGCAGCCAAGCCACTCCCGAAGGCTACAGCGCCAAACCCGTTTTCCAATTCTGCCAAGTTTTGTTCAAGTGTGCCACGAGTAGGGTTTTGTGTACGCGCATACTCATATCCTTTATGCTCCCCCGGAGCAGACTGAACATAGGTAGAGGTTTGATAAATAGGCGTCATGATGGCGCCTGTGGATGGGTCGGGCTGGATGCCCGCGTGAATGGTTTTGGTTTCGAACTTCATACAAATGATTTCGTATTGTTTGATAAATTACTTCATGAGTCCATGAACAGCTTTTTGAATATGGGCTGGACTCAAGCCATATTTCTCTAGCAGATCTGCTGGTTTGCCGCTTTCGCCAAAGGAATCATTGACCGCGACATAAGCCATTTTACAAGGATGTTCTTTGACGACCACTTGGGCAGCTGCATCTCCTAAGCCTCCGTAGCGATTGTGCTCTTCAGCGGATACCAGTCGTCCCGTTTTTGCGATGGACTGTAATAGTGCCTTTTCATCAAATGGTTTTATGGTGTGATAGTTCAACACCTCTGCATCGATTCCCTCCTTTTCGAGTGCTCTGGCAGCCTCTATGGCATACCATGTCATATGACCGGTCGCAATGATGGTTACATCTTTCCCTTCCTTCAATAATTGAGCTTTCCCAATTTCAAAAGGAAGATCTTCGGGTATAAAGACAGGCCATGAAGGTCGTCCAAATCTTAAATAGACAGGACCGTCGATTCCTGCAATAGCTTTTGTAGCCATTTTAGTTTGCGTATAATCACAAGGGTTGATCACGGTCATGCCCGGCAGCATGCGCATCATGCCAATATCTTCTAATATTTGATGGGTCGCCCCATCTTCACCCAGGGTAAGTCCTGCATGAGAAGCACAGATCTTTACATTTTTGTGTGAATAAGCTATGGATTGTCGGATTTGATCATACACCCTACCTGTGGAAAAATTGGCAAAGGTCCCGGTGTAGGGAATTTTACCTGTTGTGGCAAGGCCTGCGGCAATCCCCATCATATTGGCTTCAGCGATTCCGGTTTGGAAAAATCGATCCGGAAATTCATCTATGAAAGCATTCATTTTCAAGGAGCCTACAAGATCTGCGCAGAGCGCAACCACCTTATCATTCTCTTGTCCGATTTCATGTAAACCATCACCGAATCCGTTTCGAGTGGCTTTCTTTTCTGATGATGTATATATATCCCAACTCATAGTTTCTATTTTAAAAATCCCCTAAAGTTTCTTCTAATTGTGACAAGGCTTGCACGGTTTGTTCTTCATTGGGAGCTACTCCGTGCCATTTATGGCTGCCCATCATAAAGTCTACGCCAGCTCCCATTTCCGTTTTCATCAAATTCACGATAGGTTTACCATTGCCGGCTCTGGATTTGGCGTATTCCAATGCAGTAACGGTAGCTGTCATGTCGTTTCCTTCAAATTCGTGTACTTCCCAGCCGAAAGCTTCCCATTTCGCTCTTAAGTCACCTAAAGAGATAACATCATCATTAGCACCATCTATTTGTTGTCCATTCCAGTCGACGGTAACGATAAGGTTGTCCAATTTATAGTGAGGGGCAAACATTGCCGCTTCCCATATTTGACCTTCTTGCAATTCGCCATCTCCTGTCAGAACCCAAACCAATTGGTTTTCACCATCTAGTTTTTTCGATAATGCCGCACCAATGGCTACACTGAGCCCTTGCCCCAGAGAACCAGAAGCCACACGAACTCCCGGTAAGCCTTCATGGGTGGTTGGATGACCTTGCAGCCGACTATCTATCGCTCTAAACGTATTTAATTCTTCAACCGGAAAGTATCCATTTCTGGCAAGTGTGCTATACCATACCGGAGATATATGTCCATTGGATAGGAAGAATAGGTCTTCACCTTTTCCTTCCATAGAAAAATTTTGGTTGTGGTCCATCACTTCAAAGTATAGTGCCGTAAAGAAGTCGGCACATCCGAGGGAACCACCGGGGTGTCCTGATTGAGCATGAGATACCATGCGTATAATGTCTCTTCTTACTTGAGAAGCGATAGATTCTAGCTTAGGAATATTGGCCATTAGTTCGGTTTTGGACAAAAATAAAAAAAAGGCAACCCGCTCCTAAGCGAATTGCCTTATTCTCTTCACATCAAAGGTGATTAGTTTACAGCATCAGACAAACCTTTACCAGGCTTGAATTTAGCTACAGTTCTAGCCTTGATTTTGATAGGCTCTCCAGTTTGAGGATTTCGACCTGTTCTAGCAGCTCTTTTGCTTGTATCAAATGTTCCGAATCCAGGGATAGATACTTTTTCACCTGTCATTAAAGAGCCTTTGATGGCATCAAGAGTAGCATCTAAAGCTCTCTGAGAATCAGCTTTGGTAAGACCACTTTGCTTTGCAATGCTGTCGATTAGTTCTCCTTTGTTCATCTTCTTGGATTTTATTTAATAAATTAGATGTAGGGCAAAATTGTGCTATTGACATCGCAATTGCAAACTTTTACACAACTATTTTGCTTGAAACCCCCATGAATAAAGGGTTTTGTCATATTAAAAAGTCGGAAATGTTTTGTAAAGCCCTGAAAATCAAAAACATATAAAAATGTTAATACGTAAGTCCTTTTGTATAAAAAAATTACCGCTTCGTCAGTATTTCTGCGGATTAGCGATTGTTTCGCTTGTTTTTGTGGGTATGCCGTCCTGTTCACCGAAGTCAGGATGCAAAGCAACAGAGAATATGGGCCCTCCTGTGGATAAAAACGGACAACTTTCCCGTAAAGGAGGAAAGACTAAACTTTTCAAAAATTAGGGTGTCGCCCTATTGAAGTGCCGATTCTGAAATCGCTTGGCGAGGGTATTGAGGCCTAACAAAAATGCTGCCAGGCAAATTCCCGGAAAAAGGACCAGCCACCATGCATCAAAGTGTTGCCTTGCTTCCATTAATAGACTGCCCCAACTTACAACTTCTGCACTCAAGCCTAATCCCAGAAAAGATAAGGTGGCTTCTATGCTTACCGCAGAGGCCATACTAAAGGCTGCATGCACACTGAGGGGTGTTATCAGAAGAGGTGCCAATTCTTTCAAAATGATTTGCTTATCCGGCACATCCAAGGATTTAAGTGTCTGAATCCATTCTGAATTACGATATTTTTGGAGCTCGGCCCGGCTAATCCTATAGAACCCGGGCCACTTAAATGCGGCAATGAGTAAACTTAAGGATAGAATATCCCATCGTGCCCCTAAAGCGATGCAAGCCAAAAGAACAAAGAGAGCCGGCAAGCTATCCCAAGTGTCTGTAAGTTTGGTTATCCATTGATCTAATGGAATGGCCAATTTCATGGGACCTTTTTGTTTGCCGGAGGTAAACTTCAAAGCCATCAGGGTGCACAAACCCAATAAGAGGCCTAGCCATCCGGAAAAGTATATGGAAATATACGCGATAATGGACAAAAAAATAAGAAGAATCAGCAACTGTAAAGGATGAATCCTCAAGTGGGTATTGCCAAAGTAAGCAGCCAGAAGTCCTGTAATCACCCCAACGAAAGCTGCAAACAGAATGGATAATATGGCAATCAATACAGCATATCTGAGGCCATAGATTAAGCCGGACAGTACATCTCTGGATTGACTATCTGTTCCTAAAATGTGAATAGATTTTACTCCTTTGGAAAGAGGTGGGCGTAAGGTAAAGCCTCCAGGTTCCAGAGTCCTTTCATCAAAAGGAATAATGGGCTTCCAAACAGCTTCATCATCCGGTTGCGTTTGGTATTCATAATCAGAAAGCCATTCTTTGCAAGCAGGACAAACCCACACTTTTTCACTGCGCAATAAAATGGGGTCATCATTGGCAATAAACTCAGGAAACAGGGCTACCCAAGCAAGAAGAAGTAAAGCGATATGTTGCATCCATTTCTTCATCAAGCGTTAAAATTGATCTTGGGGTTCAGCCATTCCATTAGGCGATCAGATAACCATCTGCCCAGTAAGGTTACTATTCCCATCAAGAGCAGCAGATAGGTGATCAAAGAATAATCATCAAATCGAATGGATTCAAGGAGTAATCTGCCCATCCCGGGTATATTGAATAATATTTCTATGACTAAGGAGCCGGATACTAAGATGCCTAAACTTCCACCCAGGAGTCCAATGAGCGGTATCATCGCATTGGGAAAACAATACTTCAAAAGCCATTTTGATCTTCGAACGGATCGAGTCTGTGCGATTTGTACATAAGCAGATTTGAGTTCTTGACTTAGTTGGTCTTCAAATTGTCTGGCAATATATCCCCAACTGGCAAGTACAATAGTGCAGACAGGAAACAAATAAGGATGCAAAGAGAATTCTTCAAAGGCCATAGGGGAGGGGAGCTCGAAAAGGGGGATGCCATATGCAGGAGTTAACAGGCTAATCATGAGGCTCGCAATCCAAAAAACAGGAATCACGGTCAGGAAATAAGCCAGGCTTTTCAAGAGCATAACAAGACGGTGCTTAGGATATAAAGCCCATATCATTCCCATACAGACCCCCAACAATAAAGAAAGAAATAGCGAACTCAAACTAATCAGTAAAGTGTGGGGTAGGGCGTCTTGAATTTTACGGCTGATTTGTTGACCGTCTACTTTTGAACGGCCCCAACGCCCCATTATAATGGATGATAGGTAATTTTGAAATTGGTTGTCTGCTCCGTGCCATGAAAAGGAAGGGAGCGCATCACTCCAGTGTCTTCTCGCAATAAGCTCCTGAGCCGCTATATCGGGTAATGAAATGGATCCCTCCTCTTGTAAGACTTGATAAGCTTCTAGCCATTGTGAAGAATTTTGGGCTTGGAGTAACTGGAGCGCTAAACGGGCTGCTTTTGGACTCAGCTCGGGAAGGGCTGATACAACTTTTGTACGCGTGCTCAGCAACAGGTTTTCATTTCCTCCTTCTGAAAGTATTTTGACCAATGCTTTTTGCTCTACAAGAGGCGTAATGCTATATATTGAATCTTTTAGCGCCCTGGGACGAATGGAAAAGTAAAACAATGGCTTGGAGAGCTGCCATTCTTTT
>CAZGGG010000010.1:32519-59251 GCA_964525165.1 uncultured Saprospiraceae bacterium
CAAAGACTAATGGATTGACAAACGAATCTTAATCGTATTATAATGTTCTCTTAAGTGGACGACCCATATCATAAGTTTTTTGATATGGGTCGTTTTAATTAGGACTTACAGCAATTTTAGAAAGCTTTTGCTATTCAGCGCCATCTTGATTGTGTTGCGTAAGTTGTGGTGCGAAGCCGGGTTTGACCGGACCGGTCACTAATTGGAATTCATCTTTTGAAATGATGCATTCCTGTGGGGCAGCCAGAAAGATCGCCGGGACCCAATGAGCAATATCCAATTGGAATTGTCGGTAGAGCCGCCCTTGAAGATCTACATCCATCTCAACTCTCAATGCTTCTATGATAGCATCCGTAGAATCATTTCCAAAGCGGGTCAGATTCGACCCTCCTGCACCGATATTGTCGGTGTGCCAGGTCTGGTATGGGTCATCGGGGAAGGGCGATGTACTGATGGACAAAGGACTCATATCAAATTCTCCCGCTCTCATTTTGGTCAGGATATTTTTAAAAGGCATTTGTTCTAACTGTATATCCATCCCTGCTTTCAAAGCATTTTCTTTCAGTCGCAAACCTATCGCATTACCCAAAGAAGAGCCGGTGCTCAAGAAAGTCAATTGCAAGGGTGTTTTTTGGCCATTGATCATTTTTTCGCGTATTCCATCCTCATCGAGATCCAACCATCCATTTTCTTCCAGGAGTTGGACAGCCTTCCGTGGATCGAAGCTCACTTGTGTCGCAGAAGTGTCATACACAGCCTTATTCGGGTGCACAGGGCTCGTGGAAGGCATTCCCAAGCCAGCTAGTGCATCCTCGATAAAAGCGGCACGGTCAGTAAGTGCAGAAAGCGCTTTCCTTACCTCAATTCCTCCTAAAATCGGATGTTCGTTGTTTAGAAGAATGATGTATTGTTTAAATGTGGAGGGTGTATAGAATCTATGCCTTTCGGCAAAAGCTGAATCGGCTTTTAAGGATTTGAACTGAGTAGGACTCAAGCCGGATAATATGTCAATGTTTCCATTACGCATTTGAGCAATGGCATTGGCTTCCTCGGGTATAATCAGATAATTTAATCGTTTAGGTTTTGCTTTGAGACCTGATACATCTTTTTGTTTGAGTGTCGTCCAATGCCCCTCTTCTTTTTCTAATACAAGGTATTGATTCGCCTCCCAGGATTTAAGTGTGTAGGGTCCTGAGTTGCAAATTTGATATCTGCTTAAGCTGTCAGAACGGAAGTAATCCATCAGGGGCTGCAGAGATTCAGGCAAACTATCCATGGCCTGCAATTGGGACAAGGTGAATTCATCTAATGTCCGGTTGGGATCTATTTTGTGTTTGGGATAAGCTTGTAATGAAGCTGTAGCAGGTACCGCTAGTATATAGGGTTCTGCTAATTTGAAACTGACTTTTTCCGGTTCGTTTTCGTTAATGAGTACAGAATCTATCAAGTTAAAATAGGACCTCCATGGATTATCTAAACCTGGCAAAAAGATCATTTTCATTGTGAAGAGGTAATCTTCTGCAGTAATTTTTTTTCCGTCGCACCAACTCGCTTCCGGCTGTAGCAGGTAGCTTAGAATTAAGCTACTATCTTCAAACGATTGAATTTCCGGAAGGCCCGTGGCTATGGCAGGCACTAAATCTAGACTTTGAGGGTCCACTTCCAATAATGGAAGATACATGCGCTGTTCAATTTGGTCCGCGACGCCGGTTCTGGAAAGCATAGGATGCAGACGATCAGGTTCTTCAAGGATGCGAATATTGAGTTCATCAATTTCAACATTTTCGGCAGCGTCTTTGCTGCAAGCGTTGAAAAGGAGGAAAAAAAGCCCCCCTATTAAAAGATATTGGAAAGGAAAGCCCTTCATAATCTAGTCGGTTCGATGAACTTTAAAAGTACAAGCTTTATTTTATAAGTTGAAATCAACTGTATACGGTTTATATGGCAGAAAAAGTGATCATTGGTGGAGGGAGTGGACTCATTGGGCGTGCATTAACTCAAAGGTTAGAGGATGAAGGATATGAAGTCGCATGGCTGAGTCGATCTTCTGGTCGCAAAGAGGTTCAGACAATCGGCTGGAATCCGGTAGAGGGAATTTTTCCTGTGGAAGAAATTAAAGAATTTGATCATTTCATTAATCTTGCCGGTGCAGGCATCGCTGATCAGAGATGGACGCCTAAACGTAAAAATCTGATTACACAATCGCGAGTGCAGCCTAACCTATTATTTGCGGAAGCGCTCAAAGAGGGGATTGGGAATTTAAAATCCTATATCTCGAGTTCTGCCATCGGTATTTATGGTGACTCCGGCTCCCAATGGGTCACAGAGGATGATACAGCGACCAACTCCGGCTTTCTCCATGAGTCATGTTCAAAATGGGAAAACTCCATCCAAAAAGTAGCGGAAAGAGGATTAAGAACAGTATGGTTAAGGACCGGTATCGTTTTAAGCCCGAAGGGAGGCGCTTTGGAAAAGATGCTATTGCCTTTAAAATTTGGCGTTTCAGGCTATTTTGGGTCCGGTCGTCAATACTATTCGTGGATCCACATAGAAGATATGGTGGAGCTGTATATCAAAGCGATGCAGTCGAATTGGTCCGGTCCCTATAATGCCGTGGCTCCTCATCCGGTAAGTATGAAAGAATTTTCAGAGGTGCTGGCAGATGTTGCCAAGGGATATCAGTGGGTTCTTCCTGTGCCGGCTTTTGGTTTGAAAATAGCCATGGGAGAAATGTCAAAAGTCCTTTTAAACAGTAATCGGGTGAGTGCTCAGAAAGTTTTAGACAATGGATTTGTCTTTAAGTTTGAAAGCTTGGCAGAAGCGCTCAAAGATCTCCTTTAAACCCCAAAAGGACATGAGCAATTTGTAGCGAAGACTTGCGAATGAAGAGTACTAAAGCATATATCAAACAAAAGCGATACATGCATTTTTACCGTGGCCGAAGCTCCTACTTTTTAAATACTTCGACCGTTTTGTCTTGTCGTACCAAGTCGGTAAACTTTCCCTTAAATCGGGTAGCTCTGACGATATGATTGTCAATCCAATGGTAGTTGCCTCCCCTGGGTTTACCCATGAGCAGTCCATGATACTGAAAGCCATGCTCTTCCAGCCAGGATTCTGTTACTGCTCTGTGTTCCTCTGTTCTTGAGGTAAAAAATGTAATAATATGACCTTGTTCATACCACCGGTTTAACGTTTCAAGAGCGTCCGGGTAGGGTAGGCAGGTTTTCATTCGTTCCGGCTCTTCATTGGGCACATCGTCCGTTACGGTTCCATCGATGTCAATGAGGAAGTTTTTAATTTCACTAGGGAGCACAGGACTTAAAGACTTGCCATCTTCACCTTTACTCTCTTGTAGTTTGTGTTGGTTGTCTTCTGGTTTCATTTATTCTTCAAAGTTTATGTATTCGGCCGGATCCAGTGCATTTCCATCATACCAAAGTTCGAAATGTAAATGAGGACCCGAGGTAAGATGGCCGGTGTTTCCTATGATGGCAATGGCTTCGCCTGCATCTACACGTTGCCCGATTTCTTTGAGTAAAGAAGAGTTGTGTTTATAGTAGGAAACTAAATTGTCTTTGTGTTGGATTCCTATCGTATATCCCGTTTCCATTGTCCAGTCTGCCGCAATAACTACGCCTCCGTCAATGGCTTTGATGGGTGTTTCTGCGGGCGCTAAGATGTCAATTCCTAAATGTCCTTCTCCTTTTTGAAATGAGGCACTTAAAATTCCTCTAACCGGTGGTACCAAGACTCTTTCGATGATAGATTCCTGATCAAATTCACTGTTATTCTGACCGGGCAGGCTTAAAGATCTCGATGAGCGTATGGTTACTTTTTCACGTAATGAATCATCGGCATCAATGCGTTCTGCCAAAGACGCTGTTTGGTTGGTAAAGTCTTCTTCTCCATCCAAGTGCTCTTCATAAGATTGGTGTTCGCCGGCCAGTAAATTTCTTAATTTGTCAATATATAAAGATTGTTCCTGAGTGGATTTTTCTAGTTCCTCGACTCTATTGAGCATGGACATATAAATTCGGTTTTCAGTAATCTCCGCATATCCGGGGATGAGTCTTTTGACTGGAGTGAATGCTATAAAAGCAGAAGTCAGGGCAGAGATTAAAAAAATGATTACCAAGGCATAGATAACGAGTGGTCGCAGACTAAAGTGATGACTGCGTACCTTCTCTAAAGTATCTTCTTTCAATACAATGAGACGATAGGGTTGTGTCCACTGCGTATATTCTTTTTGCTCCGGCATACGTTTCAAAAGTAAAGAATTCTCTACAGCTTAGGTAGAATGAACTCATTAGGCATTACTAACGCTGAATGCATCTAAATACGTATTTGTTCCGGAATCCCTGAAAGAAAGAGGTGTTGGATGATGTATTTCGTGTTGAATAAAATAAATTTGCAGTTTGTAAGTTAATGCTTACGAAATCTTTAGGTAAAGAATATAAGAATGCGGATAACGCTTTTAAGGATAATCATTTTCAGCCTGGCTTTCTCTATGGTAGCATGCAAAACTACCCGAAGAAAGAAGGATGTATCCAAGCTAGCTAAGTTTTATCATAATACGACTGCAAAGTATAATGGCTATTTCAATGCCAATGTATTAGTTGAGGAGGCTCTTGATCAGTTGGAGTACAGTTATGCTGATAACTTCAACCAATTAATCCCCGTATACAAGTGGCATGGAGCTCCCAACGTGGAGCAACAATTTTCAAAATTGGATACAGCCATTAAAAAAGTAAGTGTGGTGGCCTCCTTGCATACGCCCAGTAAATGGACAGATGATTGTTATTTGATGGCTGGGAAGGCTCATTATGTCAAAAGAGATTATGAAGCAGCAGAGGTGACTTTGCAATATCTCGTGGATGAATTCGACCCTACGAATCCTTCCAGCAGATTCTGGGAATATCGCCAGGACGAAATCAAAAAGAAAGAGCGCAAGGACAAAGAGGAGGAGAAAGCAGAGCGCAAAAGACTTAGAGAGGAAAAGGAAAAACAACGGAAAAAAGAGCGTGCTCAGAGAATAAAAGATCGGAAAAGGGGAAGAAGCCGCGATAAAGACAAGAGTAAAGGCCGGAACTTAACCTTGCGGGAGAAGCGGGAATTAGAAAAGGAAAAAGAAGAGGCAAGGCAGAAAGCCCAGGATAATGTTGCGAAAGCAGAAGCTGCTGCATCTAAGGATGGAAAAGAAGATTCCGGACAGCAAGAAGAAACGAACCCTCTGTATGAACCCTCTTTCGATGCTGATGAATACACAAAAATGGGCCATGTTCCTGCATTTAAAGAAGGTCAGTTGTATCTGGCGCGCACCTTCATAGAGAGAGATAAGTTTAGCGTTGCCTTGAATTTGTTGAGAAAGTTGATTTATGACGAAAAGCTAAGCAGAGAACTCAAAGAGATGACCAATGCCACCATGGCCGAATTGCTCATTGCTCAGAGGGAATATAATGCAGCTGTGCCTTTCCTGGAAACCGCCTTGAACACCGGAAACTCTCGAAGTCAAAATGCAAGATATGCTTTCGTAATTGCACAGATCAGTCAATTAGGGGGCAATGCTTCCAAAGCAAGCAACTATTTTGCGGAAGCACAAAAACTGAGCACCGATTATGAAATGGAGTTTTCTGCAAAGCTGGCGATCATTCAAAATGATTACAAAAGTAATGCGGTGAGTAGGGAGCAGGCCTTGAAGCGTCTGAATGCTGAATTGGAAGAATCTAAGAATTTTGAATATAGAGATCGTATCTTTTATGCAATGGCTCAGATTGCTAAAGAAGGAGGGGATCTCGATTTAGCAAGGAGCTATTTGGCCGAAGCACTTAAAGCAAATACGGGCAACAATTCTATTGCCCTTGAAGCGTATTTTTCAATGGCATCCTATTATTTCGAACAGGATGACTTTATCAGTGCAAAGCTATATTATGATAGTACGATGCAATTCATGCCTAAGACGGATCCACGCTATTTGGAATCTAAAAGATTGCATGAAAGTCTGATAAAGATCGATGAGCAAATGGCTATTCTGAATGAAAATGATAGCGCACTCATCATTGCAGAAATGAGTCCTGAAGAGAGACAGGCCTTGGTCAGACAAAAGATAGAAGCGAAGCGAAAGGCCCAAGAAATCGCAGAGGAGGAAGCAGCTAGAAACTCGATTCCCAATCCCGGAAATAACCGCGCTAGTCTGGATGGTAAAGAGAGTAACTTTTTTGCCTACGATCCACAAAAGGTATCAAGAGGAAATCAGGATTTCCGATTTCAATGGGGAGATCGTCCGCTGATCGATGATTGGAGAAGACAATCCACCCTTCGTTTAGATGGACCTGAGGAGGAAGAAGACCAGCCATTAGCTGCCAATACAAAGGATAGAGCAGTGGACGATCAAGCCGTGGAGAAGATCTTGGGGGCATTTCCAAAGACAAAATTAGAAAAGGCTGCTGTTCGCCAGAAAGTGGTTAAAGCCCTATATGATCTCAGTGTCGTCTATCGAGAGCAAATCAACAGACCCGATTTAGCGATAGAGGTTTTAGAAGAGTTAATCGAACGTTTCCCACGCTCTGCATATGATGAAGAAAGCTTATATGCATTAGTATTGGCGAGTAGAGAGCTGGGCGATGATTCCAAAGAGACGCAGTATGCCAACTTGCTCACAGAGCGCTACCCGAACTCTGAATTTGCCAAGATTATTAATGATCCTAATTACATTCAAGAGCTTCAGGAGAAAGCCCAAAAAGTAGAAAGCTACTATCAGAACACCTATGCCGAATTTGAGAAGGGAAATTACGCAAGAACGATTTCAATGAGTCAAAGGGCGGTGCAACTTTATTCTACTGAAGAGGCCTATATGCCTAAATTTAAGTTGCTGGTCGCCATGTCTAAAGGGCAGACAGAAGGGAAGGATGCCTATGCGGCAGAGTTGCGTTCATTAATCAAAACCTATGAACGCTCAGAAGAGGCGACTCGAGCACGGGAAATCATTCGCTTTCTAAATGGAGAAGGGAATGCATTCGCGGCAGGAGAGGGACAAATGGGCGATTTCTTATTGGAAGAAGATAAACTACATTATGTCATTGCAGTGCTCTATAATTCACGAGAAGTGGACATGAATAGAGCAAAGATTAAGGCTCTTGACTTTACTAAGAAGTATTTCAAACTGCAGGATCTGGCTATATCCAATATCTACCTGGATCTCAACTCAGGGGTTCCCTTAATCATCGTACGGAATTTTGATGATAAAAAACAAGCTATGCGTTTCTATCAAACCGCAAAGAGTTATAAAGAAGACTTTTTGCCGGAAGGAGCAAATTATGATTTGTTTGCAGTTTCACAGAGGAATTACCGCGTGATCCTCAAACAGAGAACCGTTGAGAGTTATCGTCTTTTCTTTGAGCAATACTATTTAAGATCGGAATAGGATCAGTAGAAATAATTATGTGCCCTTAAGAGGGACTGCTGATGTTGAGAAGCATCGCATTTTTTTCAACTGCTACGCCTTCTTCTACATGAATTTCTGATACGACTCCTCCGGAACTTGCTTTGATGACATTTTCCATTTTCATGGCTTCGAGAATCAGCAAATCATCTCCGGCCTCGACGGTTTGATCGGGTTCTACTAATAACTTAAGTACCTTGCCGGGCATCGGAGCTTTTACTTCTTCTCCATCTGAAGCGCCTGCCTCATCTAAGCCTAAGGCGCTAATTTGTCTTGCTAGAGGAGTCTCCACATCTAAGTGAAAAAGTCGTCCATTTATTTCTAGCTTCATGGAAGGAGATCGTTCATTCATCTCCACGATTCGGATGGTATTAGAATGCCCCTTATATATGAAGCTATAGCTTCCATCTAAATTTTGGATAAGGTCTAAATCCTCTAGTTCCTGAATATCCAGATCGAATTCTTGACGACCATTTACCGTAACGTGATACATTGATGAAGACTTCATTTTCTATTGCTTATGATAGGGAAATCGACCTATGTGCACAAGTGCAAAGGTTTCATAAATTGCAAAATAAAGGTACATCAAAAAAAAGGGAAGTATAAACCATCGAGAACTTTCAGGGTATAATTTGAAATACACTATCGCAAAAAGAGCGGCACCCATCATTTTGAAAGTCATCATGGCCAGGGCAACACTTCCAAACAAGCTTTTATTGGAAGCTCCGGTCGTTTTGAATCCTAAAAGATTGGCCAAAACAGAACTGAGGCTGAAGAAAATGAGACTCAGAAGATAGAATACCCAGTGTTCCTGAACCACGCTATATTGCAAGGCAAAGAATAGTGTGATTCCGGAAAGAATCAAAGGCAGGCTTAGCAAGCTCCAAAGTCTTTTTGAATTCATGAACGGGTCAGGTCGATAATTACTTTGGCAATATAAGCAATTGCAAAAAAGCTGACGCAAGCAGCGGTCCAATAAGGCTTTTCTGTTTGAGTCCAATCATCCAACCATGCCCCTAAAAGGTATCCTAAAAGGCAGGCGCCGGCCAAAGAAAAAGCCATATTGGTATACTTGATGTACGGGCGGAGCTTTTCTGCTTGTGGAAACAGACTTTTCTTTTCTTTAGGAGGCTTTATTTTGTTTTTGGACATTGCTTACTTTGGCATTTGAGCCGGAGCCCATTTTGCAGCTACCGTTTATTTGTGCCCCTCCGTCGACGATTAGTTTCTCTGTGATGATGTCCCCATGAATCTTCGCACTTTCTTTCACATGAAGCTGGGCACTGATCTGCAGATTGCCAGTAATCGTGCCTTCGATGATGGCTTGCTTACTCTTGATGTCTCCTCTGACAACCCCTTTTTTACCCAGTAACAAACGTGCTGCGCATTCAAGATTGCCTTCAAGAACACCGTCTATACGCAAATCACTGTGTGCCTTGATATTTCCGGTGATTTCTGTACCCTCAATGATGATATTGGTACCCTTTGCCGGTCCGGCAGAGGAAGAAGCGGAAGCTTCACCCTCTTTCTTACCTCCAAACATGCTCATAAATGATTGCTTTTGATGTATTAGAAGTTAGGGCAGTAAACGCCTCTTCTTTCTGGTCCACAGATTTTATAAGCAACAGAGAATTCGAACGAACCGTTTCCATTAGCTCCCACATTCAATGAAGATACATTGATATCATAGCTGAAACCGAAATCGAAATTGTTGTATTGGAATCGAGTCGATAAAATAATCGCATCTGCGCCGATGGTGTAGCTTTCATTTTCCGGGTCTGCAGTATCTAATACAAACTGATTCGCTAAACGTATCCATGCCCCGAACTGGAAAGCTTGATAGTCATATCGAGAACTACCCAATTGAAAGCGAACACTGGTTCCTCCATTTAACTGGAATGAAGGCCCCTGGAACATCAATACGGCTCCGGGAATCAAACTGGTTCTATACCCAATAGGCATTTCACCACCCCCATGAATAGTATATCGGCTCCATAAAAGAACGGATCTCGTTGTCTCGCTGGTTTCAAAGGAAACAGAAGGTCTGTTGATGTGGTGATAAGCACCTCCTAGATAGAAGGATTTATCATCATCAAAAGTACTGAACCAAAGGATACCCGCTGAAAGGTCTCCAAACAAGAAATTATCATTTACAAAAGTTTCTCCGGAAGGAATAGAAGGTTCGAAAACACCATTGATATTTTGCGTACCATAACGTGCCTGCAGGAAATCAATTCTTCTCTGAGCTAAACCTCCTTCAACACCTACAGATAAGTAATGTGCAGATCTTCTTCCACCTCCAAGATATTTGGCAAAAGAACCACTGACTTTAGCCTGAATCGTGCTGAAATCCACTTCTCCTGCCCTGTCACCCCAGAAGGTTGCTCCCACACCAAAATAATCTCTGCGGAAAGCAGTGAATTTTTGATCGTAAGAGAAGCTGTACGTGTTGTATGCATTTTCTCTCAATATCGCAGCCCATTGGTTCCTGTAATTCGCAACGAAACGAATATTACAGTCCATCACGCCCGTCAATGCCGGGTTTAGATTAAGTGGAGATTGATAAAACTGAGAAAAGTGAATATCCTGGGCAGTTCCTAGAAAGCTGAATCCTAGCATAAATACTGCGCTGAATAAGGTAATTTTGATGCTCTTCATGTGTTTTTCCTTCTTGTAGCGGTCGCCAAAATACAAATTTATGGGTTTCTTTATTGATTCAAATGGCATTTATCTACTTTAACGCAGTAAAATTATTGCTGTACTTGTAGATGCCAAATTATTTTCCGTGTTCATCTTGTTAGTTAAAAGACTATTTTAAGATTGAGAACGCTGCCTTTCCTTACAACTTCTTTGCTATGAAAGCTAATCTATTGTGGTCTTTACCCTTTTCTGTACGTTCAAATAGCATTCCAATTTCACCGGGGGATCCTTTTTTACATTTGGGAAGCTGCTTTGCTGAAGTTCTCGGAAAAGAAATGGCTGCCTTGAGATGGCCTTCCCTGACCTCCCCTTTAGGCATTGCATACAATCCAATTTCTATCCTTCAACAGTTGCAATACATAACCGGAGCGCAACGCCTGAACGAAAAGGATCTGTTTCTTGCGGAAGAACAGTGGAAGCATTATGACTTCCACTCCTCATTGGCTCGACCTAATATGGAGGAGAGTATGCAATGCATACAGTCAGGTATTTTAAAGGCGCGCACATTTTTGGAAAGTTGTTCTTATGCGGTCATTACCTTAGGGACTGCGATCGTCCACGAGTTCAAGGAAACAGGACAAACGGTCAATAATCGACACAAACAAGCTGCACATTTATTTCAGGCACGCTTTCTCAGCATTTCAGAGATCGTTGAGGCTTTGGGTAAGATCCAATCGATTTTACTAGAGCAGTTTCAGCTGAAACAAATTATTTGGACAGTGAGTCCTGTTCGTCATGTTCGATCCGGACTCATAGAGAATAATCGCTCTAAGGCCAGGCTTCTGGTCGCTTTGGAAAATGTCACGGAAGGTATTCCTCATCAAGAATACTTTCCATCCTATGAATTGCTCATTGATGTGTTAAGAGATCATCGATTTTATGCAAGTGATTTGGTACACCCCAGCAAAGAAGCAGAAAAGTGGATCATCGATCAATTTGTAGCATCCAATTTTTCATCGGAAGCTCAAGGAGCATGGTCGGACTTAGTCCGGCTTCATAAATTAGCAGCGCATCAGCCAATGAATCACGCCCCATCGGTCGTCCGGAATCATCATCAAAAGGTGAGTGATCTTACTAAAGAACTTAGAACAAAGTATCCCTGGATTACAGTAAGCGAGTCATAAGGGTATCCTGCTGAATTTCATAATTATGATGTTCCATTAGGTCCAGGTGGATCAATCCGGGCCGCTTTCCGATCTCCAAACTGCCCAATTCATCTTCGAAGCCCAAAGCTTCTGCTCCGTTGAGCGTTCCCCACTCAATTAATTGCAGACTGGGAACAGAAGACTGATATTTTTTAATCGTCTTCATTTCTTCAAATATCGAGAGCTGCCAGTTCGATGCAAGAGAGTCGGTTCCTAAAGCCAGTTTTGCACCGGACTCTAAAAAGACATCATACTTCGGAAGTTGATTTTCTATATACAGATTGGCATTGGGACAACTGACCCAGTAGATATCTTCATTCCATTGTTCAGCGGCTGAAATATCTTCCTTTGTGCTAAGGGTGTTGTGTACGAAAAGTACCTTGCCACCATGGTAGAAATGATCGATGATGTGGTGGATCGAATTTCTTTCAGTGGCTTCAAAATGACTAAAGTCTAAACCAAATGATTCAAAAAAAGGCAATAGATCACCTCCTTTTTGAAGAAATAAGGCTTGTTCATGCCAGGTTTCCTGATTATGAATAGAGACACTAGTGTGGGACTCGTTGAAGGAGGCGATTTTTTGTAACAGCCCCGGTGACACGCTGTAGGGAGCGTGAGGAGTTATACTCTTTTTATGACCTTTCGGCAAAAATAAATCGTCATACACCTGAAGAGCCTTTTCAAATGTTTCTTCTGATGTATGTTCCTGCATGAAGTCAAATGCTTCGACAAATGTGTGGTATCTGAGATTGCCTTTTGCTTTTTGAACGAAGGTATCCGTAACATTAGAAATATCCCCGACAGCCTGAATGCCGTTTTGGATCATTTCTGATTCTGCCATTTGAATGGCATCTTGAATTATTTCTTCCTGCGCTTCTCTACGGGTAACGACTCCTTTGATAAAAGGTATGAGGCCTGTCCCTGTGGGTAGTAGAGATTTCATATGGGAGAGCTCCAAGTGACAATGTGCATTCACAAACCCCGGGATCAAGGCCCCGCTGTAAAAGCGCACATTGACCGGATCTACGTCTTGGGAAGATATAATATCTACCAATTGCCCTTCTTCGTCAAAAGCCAAAACTGTTTGTTTTAGCCATTCCCCTTGAGGACTTAAGATGCGCTCTGCAGAAAAATAATTTAAACTCATGAAGGTATCTTTATTTGTAGTTTTTGGGCTGCTTCCATCAGATGCTCTTTGACCCATTCTTCCATTTTCTTTTCTCGCTCATTGGAAGATGAACGACCTGTGTTTCCTTTAATTTTTTGCAAGAGTTCTTGCCTGTCTTTGGAAGAATACTGTGCGAATGTACGATTCAGTATCGGAAGTACAATCTTAAATACTTCCTCATCAATAGATTTTACCCAATGATGAATTCTGTCGAACAATACATCATGATAGACTAATAACCTGCCACTCCCAAATAGAAATCCTTCCAACCATTTTGCTTGCTCTGCAGGATCATAAGAAGAATCTAGGTGTTGGTCCAGGGCTGTACTCAAATGACTCTTGCTAAGATCTTTGAGATCATAGCGCATTCGATAGACAAAACCGGATATCCTTGGATCTACCTCTTTTTGCTTTTGCAGTAATGCTAGGGAAAAAGCCCAGTTCTCCAGCCATACAGTTTCGTGTACCTGTAATAAGGTTTGGAAATATTGCTGGAGTTGCTGAAAAACAGAACGACTCCATTCCTCTTCCATAGGCTGACATGCATAGGGGAGTTGAGTGCATATTCGTTCATGCATATGATGACAAATATTCATGAGCTGATCGCTATCCAGTTGTCGGACACTTCCGTACCTCATGATCTCTATCAAACTATTGTTGGTGAAAAGCAACTCATGAATATCTTCCGAGTCGGTGCTCAAGACCTCTAGTTGATTCAATAATTGTTGCGAAATCGGGTGGAGATCTCCTTTCAGGGCATGGTTGAGCAAATGCAGTAGTTGTGGTAAGCTGTCCGCAAGCTGTAGTTGTTCAGCCAACATATTTTCGGCGGCTTCTTCCACAGTAAGTCCTAAGGAGGCCGCATGATGGAGTTGGATTTCGTCTTCTATGTCCCAGTCAAATCTCCAACTTTCATGGAATGTGCCTAATTTTCTTTTTGCCGGTTTTTGCTCTTGTGCCCAATTCATTTGAAGAATCAACGAACGGTGCAGTAAGCGAGAACTCAACAAATGTGTGGGTTTTCTTAGATCAAACTCCTTAAAGGGTTTGGGGGGCGCCTTTTCGGGTCGCCAAAACGATTGAAGCCTAAATTTTCGGATTTGGCTCATGAAGTCCTCAATCAAAGGCGCTTCTTGCTCTTTCGGGGGGATAAATCCAATATCAGAGCCAATCATGGCCTCTTGTTGAATCCACTGTAACCTTTCGGTTTCTCCTTTGCAAAGAGTCGCTTCCGCTGATTCTATCAATTCGCTCAGTCCCGGTTGGTTCATTTCTCTGATATAAGCAAGTTGCTCAGCAAGCTGTATCGCGGCTATTTGGTCATCCACAGAGGTCAGGAATCCCTTTTGCCGTAAGGCTCGTCCTGCCAGCCCCAGCCATTGCTCATGTGCTCTTTCTTTATAACGAAAGACGTATTCATAATATTTAGGAGATTGAATCCCGGATGCATAGCCGGATTGCTGGGTGAGTCGTTTGTAAGAAAATGGAATTAGGCTTGTGCGCACTTTTTTTCCTTTCCACGATTTCAATAATTCTCGATCACTGCTCATGCTATCTTGCAAATGAGTAAGTGCAGGTCCATGGTAAGCCCCGCAAACCACAGCAATATTTTGAAACTTTTTGAGCTGTTTTCGAATCGCTGTGCGCATAAATGCTTCGCGAAGCTGATTGACCTTTCGGACAGGCTGATCTTCGCGCACCAGCTTCATAATGTGCTGCAATTGTTCGAAAATTTCCAGAGGTTGCCCTTCCCGTTCTAAATATTCATCCCACCAACTTTCTACCCGATCAAATCCGGCTAAGTTTGCCAGCATCCTCAAAACATCTTCAGAATGAGCAGCCCTTTCATTATGCTGAAGTTCAATAGCCCTTTGGATGCTGAAGGATAGATCGATAGGGATAATGGGAATATCACAGGTTCGGGCATATTGCAGGGCGATCCACTCCGGACTAAAGGACGCAAATGGCAGTAAAGCCAGCCTTTCTTTCTGTTTTTCTTCATATATGATGGCCGCTACCGGAGGTTGAAGGTCCTTAGACTGTAGCTTGGGTATGAGTGCAGCACCATCAAAAGGGAACTCTAGGCATATAACGTCCGGTTGTAATGCCTTCAGGGCGGCCTTTACCGAGGACGCGGACCCGGGGCCATGATGGCGAATACCTAATATGTGCACGGAAGCAGCCATCTACAGACTCAATTCCTTTCTACAGGCTTTATACCAATCTTTCCAACCTTCTCTTTTTTTCATCACCAACTCTAAATATTCATTCCACGCCTTTCTGTCTTCTTCTGTCTGTTTGATGACACTTCCCTCCAATGCAGCGACAATATCTTCAGTGCCTAATTGCCCTCCGGAGAAATTAAATCCCAGGGCGATGGCTGATTGCATGACCGATATCGCTTCTGCGGATGATAAAGTACCCGAAGGAGGGGTGAATTTTATTTTTTGATCTTCCGTCATGCCGGATCGAAGTTCTCGGAAAAGTTGTACCAACTTTTCAATTTGAGCGACCATATTCTTGTTCTGCTTGGGTGCGAGTTGGTCGAGTTGCTGTAAGCGGGTATGTACAATATGAACCTCCTCTTCCAAACTTGCCGGCAAAGGCATATGCAGCACATTGAATCTTCTTTGAAGGGCAGAAGAAAGTTCATTGACGCCTCTGTCCTTTTCATTCGCGGTGGCAATAAGGTTAAATCCTTGAATGGCATTGACGGACTGATTAAGTTCCGGAACCGGAAGGCTTTTTTCTGACAAAATCATCAGGAGTGCATCTTGCACATCAGAAGGGATTCGGGTCAATTCTTCAATGCGAGCTATTTTTCCTTCTTGCATTGCGGTGAGGATAGGAGAGGGGACTAAGGCTTTTTCGGAAGGTCCATGAGCCAGTAACTCAGCATAATTCCAGCTGTACCGCAGTCCTTCTTCATACATACCACTGGTTCCCTGAACCACATAGGATGAATCTCCTGAAATTGCTGCACTTAAATGTTCCGCTAGTGAGGTCTTTGCCGTTCCGGGCACCCCAAGTAAAAGTAAAGCTCTGTTGGAAGCAAGGGTAGCCACCGCAATTTCAATCTTTCGTCGGTCTCCGATATATTTGGGCGTGATGAGTGTTTTCCCTTCCTTCTTTCCCATGATATAATCGACGACAGCCTGAGGTGAAAGCTTCCATCCTTCAGGTTTGGGTCCTTGATCTTCCTTTGCCAAATAAGAAAGTTCGTTTTTATAGAGAATTTCGGGAGCAAGTCTTAACTGCTTAGATGTTGCCATTCGTACAATGCTTTGTAAAGTTTAAATCTATGATTTAATCTTCTTTTTAATCGATTGGATGGAAGATGGTCTGCGTCATAATGTGTATGAGGCCACTCATTAACAACAGAAGGGTGCAAGTGGGTTGACAGAAACCTTAAAAACCCTTGGTTGTCTTGCAAGAGAATCTCGTTTCTCCCAATGTAGTCCACCAAATGGAGTAGAAAAAGTAGAAGTTTGACAGAGAATTCTTTAGGCACAAAGTGCTGAGACGGAACCAGCCAATACTGGAGATAATCTAACTTGTGCATGTCTGTTTGAGCGGTTTTAAATCCTTGGTCTATATGCTTGAACAAGATGGCTGCAGGAATACGTTGGGCTAATGATGGCCAATGGGTATGCGCAAAAAGCTCGGCTAAGTCAAGTTGGTGAGCTAACTTCATAAAATAGAGGGTCCATCTTTGATTATTATGGTACAAAGAAGCATGTAAAAGGGCGGTAATCATCGGTTCTGCTTGCTCATGCTTCCCAAAAGCTACAGTCAATTTTCGGCCATCCTCGAGATGCTCGAACAGATCTGCCGGGTCTAGCCACGCTATGCCAGACCAAAACGAAAAATCCATGCCTTCTAAGATATCCGGTGTCGAAAGCACCCAGCCCTCCGGAGCTTCAGCTATCCAATTCAAGTTTTCCGGTTGACTTCCTTTCAATACCTCCTTTAGCAAACTACCATATAAGGATCCGTTTTTATCAATACATTGAGCGGTATTCAATAAAGCTTGAACTTTCTGAGATCGGTCTGTCTTCTGAGCCGCAGCCCAAGCAGCCATTTGGGGTTCTTTGAGGTATAAGCAAAACTCAATGCAAGTGGCGCGTGCCGTGGCATGGAGACGGCTCCACCATTCTTTGTAATCGGAACGATCTTTCCACAGCCAGGTGGTTAAGAATGAAAATTTGAGCTGTTTTTGAGGTAGGGAGTTCCAAGATTCAAATTTCTTATATCTATGGTACGCTTCCGCAAAAGGGAATAGTCCTCCCCAATCCTGGTAGGAGTGTTCCATAAGTGAAAGATATCGACGAAGTCTCTGTGGGGACTGTTCCGCTTCGGTTTGTATTTCCTGGACCAAATGACCGGGTATACTCAGATGATACTTCTCAGCAATCAACAATAATTCATCCAAGCTGAAGAGTGCTGATTTTCCCTTGATCTCCTCAAAACATTGTGCAAAGAAAGCGGGACAGGGTTTCAAGTCTCTATGTCCCTGAATTGCTTGTGTATCCTCCAGCTCCAGGATTTTTGTTTGCCGATATAGCCAATAGGAGAGCAGTGAGTCTGCCGGAGACTGCTCAGACAGGCGGCCTACCATGAGGTCTTTCACAAACTTTTCGGGAAGCCAATTCTTTTCCATGTCCTGTAAAGATAGAAAGAGTCCTCAGAGAATATTTGTCATGTTTGCTTGACAAAGTGTAAATTAAACTTTACATTGTGTTAAGTAAACTAAACATTCTTAAGATGAATAATCAAATGTTGTTGCCCGGAAAATGGAGATGGCCGGGCCTGTTGCTTTTCTTGATCGGAGGTGTCGCAGGGATTTTGAACTTCTACGGGAGTTGGGAATGGGATCTTTTAGATTATTCTTCTTCCTCAGAGAATACCTTGGTTAATTTAGGCGACCAGAACTTTACGAACGAGTTGGCATTGAGTTTTGTATTAATCGGATTGTTGATCCTTTGTTTTACCAAAGTGCCACATGAGGATGAATATGTTTTTCGGCATCGCTTACTCTCTTGGCAATGGAGTGTACTGATCAACTATATTCTCTTATTCATTGCCAATTGGACCTTATATGAAGGAGCCTTTTTTAGTGTGATGCTATTTGGAATGCTTTCTGTTCCTATGATCTTTTTGATTCGGTTCTATTTTGTACTATTTAGCATGCGTAACCATGAAGAATAAAGTCAAGCCTTACCGTCAGCTGGCCGAATTGACGCAGGCTGAGTTGGCCGAGAAGATAGGTGTAAGTCGTCAAACGATTCATGCCATAGAGAAAGGGCAATACAACCCATCTATCTTATTGGTTTTGAAGATTGCCTCGGTATTGGATAAAGAAGTAGAAGAACTCTTTTTGATAGAGGAAAGGGATTGGTTGGATTAAGGACAGCAGAAAAAGGCTTTGAATCCCGAAATAAATCGGGAATTCCCTTGCTAACTTTTTGCTGTAACCTTAAAAGGATTATCTTTGCACCGATTTTTAACACTAGCAAGTCCGTAAGTAGCTTCAACTATGGCGAATAAAGGAATATTAAAGCAGATAATCGGCCCGGTGGTCGATGTTAGTTTTTCAGGTGAAGAAGGTAACATTCCAGACCTTTATAATGCCCTTGAGATCGACAGAGGTAATGGCGAGACATTGGTTCTTGAAGTGCAGCAGCACTTAGGAGAAGACAGTGTTCGTGCGATTGCCATGGACTCTACCGAAGGTTTGACCAGAGGTATGGAAGTCGTTGATACAGGCCGCCCTATCGCAATGCCGATAGGAGAGCAGATTAAAGGGAGATTGTTTAATGTAGTTGGCGAGCCAATCGATGGTATCGGCCCTGTAACTAAGGGTGAAGATGCCTATCCAATTCACCGGAAGCCACCTAAGTATGAGGATCTTTCTACTGAATCAGAGGTATTGTTTACAGGTATTAAGGTGATTGATTTGATCGAGCCTTACCTAAAGGGAGGTAAGATTGGATTGTTCGGTGGTGCCGGTGTAGGCAAAACCGTTTTGATCCAGGAGTTGATCAACAACATTGCGAAGGGATACGATGGTATTTCTGTTTTTGCAGGTGTTGGAGAGCGTACTCGTGAGGGGAATGATTTGATGAGAGAGATGTTGGAAGCGGGTATTATTAGTTATGGAGAAGACTTCATGCACTCTATGGAAGAAGGGGGATGGGACTTGTCCAAAGTTAAAACGAAAGAGCTGGAAGCTTCAAAAGCAACCTTCGTTTTTGGTCAGATGAATGAGCCTCCGGGAGCACGTGCGCGAGTTGCATTGTCGGGATTGACCATTGCAGAATATTATAGAGATGGAGATTTGAGCGATCCTCAGGGAGGGCGTGATATCCTTTTCTTTATCGATAACATTTTCCGATTTACTCAGGCCGGTTCTGAGGTGTCCGCTCTTTTAGGGCGTATGCCTTCAGCAGTAGGTTACCAACCTACTTTGGCTACGGAGATGGGTACAATGCAGGAGCGAATTACCTCAACCAAAAGAGGTTCAATTACCTCAGTTCAGGCAGTTTATGTACCTGCGGATGACTTGACGGATCCGGCTCCGGCGACGACTTTCGCCCACTTGGATGCCACTACGGTATTGTCTCGTAAGATTGCCTCTTTAGGTATATACCCGGCTGTGGATCCATTGGATTCTACTTCAAGAATTTTGGACCCTGCAATTCTGGGAGATGAGCACTACAATTGTGCAGAAAGAGTGAAAAACCTTTTGCAACGATATAATGAACTTCAGGATATCATTGCCATCTTGGGTATGGAGGAATTGAGTGAAGAGGATAAATCGGTCGTGTACCGAGCGCGTAAAGTACAGCGTTTCTTATCTCAGCCATTCCACGTAGCAGAGCAGTTTACAGGATTGAAAGGGGTATTGGTTCCAATTGAAGAAACGATCAGAGGATTCAATATGATCATGGATGGTGAGATGGATGAATATCCGGAAGCGGCTTTCAACTTGAAAGGAACGATCGATGATGTGATCGAAGCAGGTAAGAAAATGTTAGCTGAAAACGCATAATCATGTTGAACGTACATATTTTAACACCCGAGCAAAAGCTCTATGAAGGATCAGCTGAGTCTGTGACCCTACCCGGTGTAGGGGGCAAATTTCAGATTCTCAATAATCACGCGCCTATTGTTGCAGCTCTTGAGAAAGGAGATGTAGTCGTAGGAACCGGTAAAGAGAAAAAGTCTTTCCCCATTCAAAGTGGCTTTATCGAGGTGTTGAAGAACAATGTGAATGTGCTGGTACAAAGCGCAGAATAAACAGAACAACAACAATCACTATAGTTTGAAAGGCGTACCCCATAAGGTGCGCCTTTTTTTTGGCACAACAGTTTTGACCAATGGGAAGTTACATAGATATGAAAGTTGAGCAGCCACTTTTACTTTTTGACGGGCATTGCAATTTATGTTCCCGTTCTGTACAATTCGTTCTAGAAAACGAACGAACCACTTCCAACATACATTTTGCTTCCTTGCAATCTGAAACAGGTGTAGCTGTGAAAGATCAGCTAGGACCTGATGCTCCTGATTCGCTTATTTTTGTGCATCATGATAAGATATACAGCGAGAGTACCGGCTTTTTGGTGCTTTGCCAATACCTAAAATTCCCCTGGTCGGCACTTCAAGTCTTCCGCATTGTTCCCTCTTTTTTACGAGACCCCATTTATCGTTGGGTGGCTCGAAATCGCTATCAATGGATGGGAAAAAGAGAGACTTGCTGGATGCCTCAACCGAAATGGAAATCAAGGTTTATCCATTGATCTTATTCCTGATGCCCATTGAATACTCTTTGCTGCCCGTTGCATCATTTACATTCGCAAACCTACAGAGAGTCCTATCAATAGTTGAGAGAAGCTATTCGAGTCATTCAAAGCATACATAAGGTCATTATCGAATTCTAAATTTGGATCAATGCTATAATCCTTTGGAGTGAAGGCATAGCTATATCGAATAAAAGGGGCTACAGTAAATCTATCCCATCTTTTTTGGAAATTGATTTCCACATATGGGCTCAGCTGAAGTTGCTCCTCCAAATTACGGGACTTATCCTTTGCTTTTCTTTCCCGGGGCTCTTCTTCAAAAGCAATATCCAGGGTTTGAATGTGGATCATATGATGGGCTTTTTGCGCACCCATCCCTAAGCCAGCCTCTGCAGATAGAGTCCAGTTAGAATTCCTATAAATCATATAATTCGCTCCTAATGTCATAGCAAAAGAATAGGTTTGTATCCTCAAGCGATCCTCTTGGCTGGTAAATCCAAAAGAGCCGGGAAAATATTCTATGTTTGAAACCTCATGAATATTGCCTTGAAAGTTGAATCCCCAATTCACTTTCCATTTCTTGAATTGGAATACATCTATTTTAAGCCGATCAAGTAACTTTCTGAGGAAGGAAATTGGGCATCGGGATGCAGTTGTCGTATTTGAGATTGGGTATGTGATTGTAAGGAGTTGAATCCGAACCCCAAATTCAACTCAAGGTTTCTCTTTCCTTGAGCTTGTAAACTTGCCGTAGTAAAGGCTATGATGATCAATAAGTATAGCGTTTTCATATGACGATCTGTTATTCAAGAGGAAATTCTACTCTATATACTTTGCTATGACTAAACAAAAGGAATTGATTTGTGGGGGGATGATAGCTGCGCCATTTCAGGTCCAGGTTATTTAAGTCCATACAACTCAAACTCTGGCTGGAATATAGATCAAAGCAACAAAACTGCAACGTTCGAGTATCATAATTGAAAAATGAACTCCCATACATGGGGTCTTGATCGCTAATGAGCGGAGTAGTGGTTCGTGAAATCCTATTTTCCCTAATTCCTGTGTGCAGATCTAAATAATCAAGGTGATCATATCCTATGTTTGCAACTACTTGGTTTTGTTTTATTTGGACTGCCTTTATATAATCATTGTATTGTTTGTGAAAGGAGCGGGTGCCATTTTGATGGTAACAAACGAGTTCCTTGTTGATCGCATAACAATAATGGTCTTCATTTACTGCATAATTCAAATTGATCAAATCAAATTGAAACAAAAGTGTATCAAACAAGGTCGTGCGAGCTTTGTTATTTAGATCAACTTTATCGATAGAGTATTTTTCCTCGCTGAAGTTAATCATTGCTGAAAAGGAAAGGAAAGCTAGCTCATCCAGGATAAACAGTTGTTGCTCTAAATTGAAACTCTGTGTAATGGATACGGTGTCAGATCTGTATATTTCTTCTTTTGCAAGGTTAGGGTCTAAGAGGTGTATTTTGCTGATCACATATTGACCAGTAGGAGGGGCATTTGAAAATCGTTTCCCTTCTGCTACATACCAGTATTCGCCCTGAAAGTAACCATCTATAAAGAAACTATTAGGTTCTGCTTCAATCTGTTGATCTAACAACAGCTGTCCGTTATTCACATCAAATTGTTTCATGTGTAAAGGCTCCCTAGAATCCTCGGTTAAGATATATCGTCTATTCAGAAGATGGGCATCTTGAAATGAGGAAGTATAGGCTTGTTTGTACACCCCACTTGATCGTAACTCTAGAGCAAATAAATCAATACAATAAAATTTACCATCTGTCAAAGCGTACACAAAAACCGAATCATTTTGCCGAATAAGGTCCCTATCCCTAATGGTCAATTCAGATACATCAGATGCAAAAATCAAGCTGTCAATTAGGTTTATGTTTGCCTCATAGATCGGAACATCCTTATCTATTTCAGGTAAAGAACCTTCTATGAAGTCCTGTTGGCAAGAAGCTAGTATCATAAGACATATAAAAACAGAAAATAATCGCATTGTATTTGTGTTTTGTTCGTTCATTAAAGATTTCATGTAATTTTCGTTTCCTGTGGAATGCCTGACTACATCTCCTCTCTTGGATTGCTAACATTGAAAAAACGGATACCCAGAGCAACTCCTAAAAAGAACTGTTCCTGGTGGGAGTTCTCTTCAAAAAAGTTCATTAAGTCCTTGCCGAAGGTGTCATAATATTTAATGGTAAAACGATCCTTTTTTGAATGGTACTGATGTCGATACCGGCAGAAAGCTTTCAAAGAAATACGATTCCAATCATATTGAAGACCTAATTGCGCATAAGGACTTTGAATGAGATCATAAATCAAACTAGTATTCTCGGTGTATTCTGAGAAATACGAAGGGTATCGGGCATCATCCATAAAACGGTAATCTAAACTTACTTCATGGAGGAGATCACTCTGCTTCAAGAAGCCTACTGAGTAACCGATCTCTATGGGTATGCTCCATGCTCCCGATTGAAATAATGGATATCCAATATGAAGCGTCATTAAAGAGTTACTCTTATAAATAGAAAGATCGTCCGTGCGTCGGGTCCAAAAATATGAGTCCGGTTGCTGCTCTACTAAAGAAAGACGTGACTCATACTGTTGGAAAGTATATCCAAAACCAAATTCCCATTTATTGGAAAAGCGAAAAGCCAGCCTCCCTTCTATTTCATATGTCCAGCCTGCGGAATTCGATACCTCAGGCCATTGTGCCTGGATTGGGTCCATGGTATGTGCTCCAAGGTAATTCATTCCTCTGCTTGTGCTGAGTTGAAAACGAAGTTCGTCCTGACTCCACAAAGTGGTGCAAATAATCATTAGGATAGAAATGATGAATAAGTGTTTCATGATTATGATTCTTAATAAGGCCAATAAAATCTGTAAATATTGTATCCTCCTATGTAGACCAAGGAGTTCGTTGCCTCGTGGAAAAAATGGGTGCAGAACACAGAATCGGTGATTTCTGTACAACTTAATGTTTGTCCTGAGTATTCGTCTGTAATACAGTATGACCATCGACCACTATTGGAATTATAGCTCGCTTCTGCATATATCTTCTTATCATGATGATAAACAGGTCTTCTTGTGAAATTTTTAGATTGGAGCGCCCCGGAATTTGATCTGATCCTCCAATAGTAATTATACCCCCACCTTTCGACAATATAGTTATCACCTTGGGTGTAAAGGCCAATTATTCTTTTTTCAGCCAGATACTCCTTGGTTTGATCATCCACTTTTGAATACCAAATCGCTTTCTTACCGGCTGCCAGCATGAAGTTTTCAATTTGAGCAGCCATGAAAATTTCAGGCTTGGCATCAACATCATAAGGGGACTTTAGATAGTTTGTCGTACTGCCATCGGCAAAACGATACCCATTCACAACGGACTGAGCAATCTCCGGTGAATCAAAGCTTAGGTGATGGAAGTAAAGTTCCTGCTCGTCACTGGTTAGTGCATATCGGGTAGTATTCGAGTATTTAGTTCTTGGAATGTCTTTATAGATGATGCTTTCTTCAAAGCTGGTCAAGTCGATGCGCTTTATTTGAAAAGTCGTTTGGACTCTTCCGTCCATCGGTAGCTCAAAATGTTCCAGGCAATATAGGTATTGACCCCGGCAATGTATTGCCTTGGCCCTACCTTCTAAAGGAATGGGGATGATGGTCTCTTTCGTGATTTGGCCGGAATGAACATCATAACTCTTGATCTGGTAGGATCGAAAGTCGGAAGACACAAAATAGGCTTGATCATGATAGATATGCGTCAGGAATAAGGGATAAAATTGGATCGCCTTATCAATGCTCCCGGAAGAAAGCAAGGATAGACTAGGGAGGTAAACAAATTGAATGGTTCCATCAGCGTAAGGAAGCACTAAGAAGGAATCATTGTGCGTGATCACCTTTGGATCCGGAATTCTATACCCAACACTAGGGTCTTGGTAATTCAATAGACTATCCACTGCGGGCATTTCCGTATCATAAATAGGCTGCTGCCTGTCATACTCGATGATGTTTCCGCCTGGTTCATGGGGATTGCAGGCGAATAATAAAGAAACAAAGAGTATCCATAAAAGAAATAAAGATCTCATGATATAAACATTTGATCCTAAAGTATACTATTCTCCTCTGGACTTCCAGCTTTTTCCACAAAAGGCTATGATAAATATTAGACGAATCGTCTAATACTGGATGAAATGTCTAATCAGGAGGGTCATTCTAATAGGAGAGCAGATCTCCAATTGCTTTTTCTACTTTTTCCTTACTGGGAATCATCGTCTGCTCCAATACCTGATTCAGTGGAATCGCCGGCATATTCTCTGAGCCGACCACTTGAACCGGAGCATCCAGTTGTTCAAAACAAGTATTCTGGATACGGCCTGCCAGGCTTTGCGCAAAGGTATTGTGCAAGGGCTCTTCTGTTACGACCAAGCAACGATGGTGACTGTTGACCGCTTCAATAATGGCCTCTTCATCCAATGGCCATAAAGTTCTGAGATCCAATATACTCACCTGCCCTTCAAAAGCTTTGGCTGCATTTAAGGACCAATGTACGCCCATTCCATAGGTGACAATAACACATTGGTTCTCAGCTGTATCTGATGCTTGTAGCGCCATTCTGCTTTTGCCGAAAGGCAGAATATAATCCCTGTCCGGCTCAACCGTTCGCGCCGCTTCTGTTCCGGGCACTTTGGACCAGTAAAGCCCTTTATGCTCGAAAATCACACAAGGATTCGGATCGTGCCAGGCTGCTTTCAAGAGTCCTTTTAAGTCCGCGCCGGTACTTGGATAGGCAATTTTGACGCCTCTGATATTCGTCACCACAGACTCTACACTGGAGGAATGATAAGGCCCCCCGCTTCCATATGCACCTATGGGTACGCGCAGGACCATGCTCGCCGGCCATTTGCCATTGGATAGGTAGTAGGAGCGACTCACTTCCGTAAATAATTGATTGAGTCCCGGCCAAATGTAATCGGCAAATTGGACTTCGACAATCGGCTTTAGCCCATTGGCAGCCATACCCACTGTACTTCCTACGATAAAGGCCTCCATGATGGGGGTGTTAAAGACCCGTTCATCTCCAAATTTCTGTGCCAGGGTAGCAGCTTCTCTGAATACGCCTCCCAATCGGCCGCCCACATCCTGACCGTACAACAAACATTCCGGATGCTCTTCCATCAATTCCTGAATGGCATGTAAAGCAGCATCGACCATGACTGTAGGTTCGCCGCCTTCCGGAACTCGAACGCCGGACTCTTGAATGTCAAAAGGTGCATAATCGTGGGTAAATAGATCCGCAGGCGAGGGATCCTCCGCCTCTAATCCCTTTTTGAAATCCGCCTCCACAGAAGCTCGGATCTTTGCTTCCATGTCTACCAGCCATTCTTCCTCCATACCTGCTTCTTTGAGTTGGTTGCGAAGCATAGGGTAGGGGTCGCGTGTGGCAGCTTCTTCGAGATCGTCTCTGTACCATTCTTTTCTGACGCCGGAAGTGTGATGGTTCAGCAAAGGCACTTTAGCATGGACCAAAAACGGCCGACGCTCCTTGCGCATGGTGTCGATCACTTCCTGCAGACATTGGTAGGACTCCTCAAAGTCACTTCCGTTAATGCTGCGTGCCTCAATGCCATGGAAGCCCTGAATGTATTCATAGGCATCCTGCGCTCTGGTCTCTTCGGCATTGGCGGAAATATCCCATTCATTATCCTGAATAAGGTAAAGAATAGGTAGTTGTTTGAGGGCAGCCATTTGAAAAGCTTCAGCGACTTCTCCTTCTGTGATGGAAGCGTCACCCAGGGAGCAGACCACAATGCCCGGAGGCGTGCTCATGGCTTCCATTTGGGTTTGTTCTTTGTACCAAAAACCCATGGCAGCGCCGGTGGCCGGAATGGCTTGCATGCCGGTGGCAGAAGATTGATGTGGGATCTTGGGTTTGTCCTCGTCCTTGAGGGAGGGATGGGAATAATAGGTCCTCCCCCCGGAAAAAGGGTCCTCTTTTTTGGCCAGCAATTGCAACATCAGTTCATAGGGACTCATGCCGATAGACAACAACAAGCTATCGTCTCGATAGTAAGGATACACAAAGTCCTGCGGCTTGAGTTGCAGACCACAAGCGATTTGAATGGCCTCATGACCTCGAGAGGTGGCATGCACATATTTTGAAGCGATCTTGAAATTGTCCTCATAGACTTCCGCCATGGTTTTGGCTTTGCACATGAGTTCAAATGCTTGAATCAAAATACTTTGATCGATCTGTGTGGCCGTTGATGACATAGTGTTCTTATGCTTTTGCTTTGAATTTTGCGATGGCGTTCTTAGTGAAGTCCGAAAGTACTAATTTTCCGCTCATTGCGGCTCTTTCTTCGAGTAAGTCTCCCCAGTTTTCCGTTCCTTTCCAACACACCTCTTTTAATAATTTCATCGCTTCAGGGTTCATTCCACTCAGCCTT
>CAZGGG010000010.1:59261-60064 GCA_964525165.1 uncultured Saprospiraceae bacterium
ACCTGCAGTAAAATGGTCAGCGAGATGACCCATGCAGAAAATTTTTTACAGAGATTATGCTCATAAAATTCAGATAATTATACTGACTAATTTTAATTTGCCAAATGATATGCTTAATATTTTATAGCAAAAATTAATAAATGACAAGCTTTTAAGTGAAAAGAGCAGAAGTGGGAAGTGAATAAGTGATGGGTGAGAAGTGAGAAATAAATCAGCACAGCCACTTCTCACTCATCACTTCTCACTTAAAAAGCTCGTCTGAGACAGGCGGAAAGTGTTTTTGCCAGATCCTGAACATAAGTATCGACTTGTGTATTATCGTCAAACACCTCATGGTACAGGCCATGTGTTTTGGCCCAGTCGGCCGTCTTCCATTCCGTGGCATTGATCGCCAATTGGCTGAATGCACTAGTGCCTAATTTGCGTTCCACCGCCGGACCGACCACGAAAGGTCCGATGCCGATGGCCAGCTCACTGAGTTTGACGGAAGCATATTTAGAAGCGATGCAATAGTCGACCGCGGAAGCAACGCCCACGCCGCCGCCTACAGCTTTTCCTTGCACACGACCAATGATGAATTTCGGACAAGTACGGCAGGCGTTGATCACTTTCGCGAAGCCCATAAAAAAGGCCTTGCCGGTGGTTTCATTGTCGATGGCTACGAGTTCATCAAAGCTGGCGCCGGCACAGAAGGTGCGATCGCCTTCAGATTGTAGGATGATCACGCGACATTCGTTGTCCTCACCCGCCCGAGTAATGGTATTGGCCAATTGATCGAGCAGTCGGCCGGGGAGTGAGTTATG
>CAZGGG010000010.1:60074-61046 GCA_964525165.1 uncultured Saprospiraceae bacterium
ATTGGAAACTCAAGCTGGCGTTGCTTTCATAGCTTTCTTTTATCCATTTCTTTTTGCGAAAAGATACAAAAATGGAGGTGAAAAGGACAAGCGATTGGTTGGTTGGATGATGATTGCCTTTCGGCAAAAGGGGGAGGGGTGTTGAAGGGATATTGATAAATAGAGTTAAACGTTCATAACCGTTAAAAACGTTTACAAACGTTTAAATTTGAGTATGTCAGGATTATTGTTTGTTCGAATCAAATGAACCATTTATCTTAAAGAAGAAGTTGCTGAGCATGCGCTATTTTTCATTAGCTAAACAATTTGAGATACAGCTAAGTGTGCCAGCTAATTAGGGAAATATAGGTTTAGGTAATATTTACTAAACGCTTATGAGCTTAATGATTTTTAATCGACTTACTGTAATGAACCATAGCAAAAGAAATAATGCATAAGTAAAGGGGGTATATCGGGAATTCCTGATATAAAGAGGTTGTCGACAATAAAAAATTCACGTCGTTTGGTGATAATTTAGTGAAAAAGTGGATTAAATCCACATAAACGACTAACTTACGTGAAAAATTCACGCCATGATAATAAGGTTCATTGTAGAAAATCTATTTTCTTTTGGTGAAAGAAGAGAGTTTAACTTGCTTCCTAGCCCAAGGTATTCAAGATTGTCACACCATAAGTATTCATTAAATAATTTTGACTTTTTAAAGATGTCAGTTATTTATGGTGCTAACGGATCAGGTAAATCTAATCTTATTAAGTCAATTTCTTACCTTATTAAGCTGGTCTTAGAAGAAGAAATTCCACCTCGCCTTCACCAACAGAAATTTAAGTTTCACGACAAAATTGAAGATGTTGAAGTATTACTTGGAATTGAATTCATTAGTGAAGAGATCCCTTTCGTCTATGCTATAAAATTTAATGAAGGAATGATTCTTTACGAAGAATTACAAAAATAACAGGCCCTCCTGATGCTCT
>CAZGGG010000010.1:61056-61485 GCA_964525165.1 uncultured Saprospiraceae bacterium
AAACGATGATACTCTGATTTTTGAAGGAAAAACACACCAGGATGGAAGTATAAATACAACGTTTTTTGAAGCTTTTGAGCAAGATTCGGAAAGCAAAACACTTAAAAAAGTTATTGAGAAAAATTTAAGTAAACCCGACAAGCCACTATTAAAACTCTTGTCCACTTTAGATAGTCCATTCTTAATAAACTTAGAAAAAGCATTTAACTGGTTTGAGAGGACTATTCAAATTATTACTCCTTCATCGAAACCTGCTGCATTAGCTCAAAGGATAGATACTAATGATAGCTTTCGTGAATATGCTAATGACACAATGTGTGCATTTCATACAGGGATTAAAAATATTAAAACGGAAGTAGAAAGTATGAATCAAAACAGCATCAATGTTAAAAAAGCTGTAGAAGAGATTTCTGAAGTTAGTGAACAGGC
>CAZGGG010000011.1:0-9013 GCA_964525165.1 uncultured Saprospiraceae bacterium
CAAGCTGAGGGTCGCGGGTTCGAGTCTCGTCGCCCGCTCTTTTTTTCATTCGGTTGAAGTGAAAGAGTGGAATTTGCCGAAAGGCATAAAGAGAAAATGTGTTGAGCGAAAGCTCTTTCTAAATCATATAATCGAGAAAGCTCGATCAGAATAATATGTTGTCGATCGCGTCTATAAAGATAGTCGCTCTCGACTTATTGCATATATAAGAAGTGGTAACATTTCCCTGAAAAGATTACTAGCCAATGTAGCTCAGGGGTAGAGCACTTCCATGGTAAGGAAGGGGTCGGGGGTTCAAATCCCTTCATTGGCTCAATCTATTCGATTTTGATATTAATTAATCTTATTTAAACACATTACCGATCGGTCACGTAGACCACGGTAAAACTACATTGACAGCTGCTATCACTTATGTGTTATCAGAGTCTGGTTTTGCTAATAAGATGGACTATGATGCGATTGATGCTGCTCCTGAAGAAAAAGAACGTGGTATTACGATCAACACTGCTCACGTAGAGTACGAAACTGAAAATCGTCACTATGCACACGTTGACTGTCCGGGTCACGCCGACTATGTGAAAAACATGGTAACGGGTGCCGCTCAGATGGACGGTGCTATTCTTGTTGTGGCTGCGACTGATGGTCCTATGCCTCAAACTCGTGAGCACATTCTACTTGCTCGTCAGGTAGGTGTACCTAAAATTGTAGTATTCTTGAACAAAGTGGATCTAGTAGACGACGAAGAAATGTTGGAACTAGTAGAAATGGAAGTAAGAGAATTACTAGATCAGTATGAATTTGATGGCGATAATTCAACAATCGTTGCGGGTTCTGCTTTGAAAGCTTTGGAAGGTGATGCTGATGCAATTGCAAAAATCAAAGAATTGATGGCTGCTGTTGATGCTGATATACCTGCTCCCGAGCGTTTGGTTGATCAGGACTTCCTAATGCCTGTAGAGGATGTATTCTCTATCACAGGTAGAGGTACTGTAGCAACCGGTAGAATTGAAAGAGGTGTCATCAACGTTGGAGACGGTGTTGAAATCGTTGGTATGTCTGAAGATGGTGAAAAGCCTTTGACTTCTACTATTACAGGAGTTGAGATGTTTAGAAAAATCCTAGACAGAGGGGAGGCTGGTGATAATGCCGGACTATTGTTGAGAGGTATCGATAAGAATGATATCAAGAGAGGTCAGGTTATTTGTAAGCCGGGTAGTGTTACTCCTCACGCTCACTTCAAATGTGAAGTATATGTATTGAGTAAGGAAGAAGGTGGACGTCACACTCCATTCTTTAACGGTTACCGACCTCAGTTCTATTTCCGTACAACGGACGTAACAGGAGATTGTAATCTACCTGCGAATGTTGAGATGGTAATGCCTGGTGACAATGTTACTTTGGAGGTGAAATTGATCAACAAAGTAGCAATGGAGAAAGGTCTACGTTTTGCGATCAGAGAAGGTGGTCGTACAGTAGGTGCCGGTCAGGTTACTGAAATCCTTGACTAATACTGAGGTGTTGATATATTTTGGCAAAGGTTAAGTGCTTTTTTAGCGCTTAACCTTCGCCTACTCATAGGAGGTCGATTGTTTGACCTTGATTTAGGAGAGTGGCTCAATTGGTAGAGCAGCGGTCTCCAAAACCGCAGGTTGCAGGTTCGAGTCCTGTCTCTCCTGCTAAAAAGTATTCATAGTGGATCGCATTACACTTTATATCAGAGAAAGCTATAACGAGCTGGTGAATAAGGTCACCTGGCCGACTTGGTCAGAGTTGTTGGATAGCACTCGCGTCGTTTTGGTGGCAACCGTATTAATCGCCCTTATTATCTTTCTGATGGATGTTGTTTCTAAGCAAATCCTGACCCTTATCTATAATATGTAATTCAATATTATGGCTGAAGAGAAAAGATGGTATTCGTTAAGGGTAATTAGTGGTAAGGAACGTAAAATAAAGGAGCGTATTGAGCTTGAAATTCAACGTTCCGGATGGGGAGATTATGTGACCCAAATCGTAGTACCTTCTGAGAAAGTGTATAAGATTCGCGCCGGGAAAAAAGTTATCCTGGATCGAAATATCTTGCCGGGCTATGTTTTGGTGGAAGCATATCCATCTAAATTAACCGGTGAGATTATACAGGCTATTGCGAGCGTACCCAATGTTATTCATTTTCTAGGTAGGGAAAATCCTATTCCCATGAGAGAAAGTGAAGCAAATAGGATGCTAGGTAAAGCTGATGAATCTCAGGAGTTAGCTGAAGAAATGATAGAGCCCTACCTGCAAGGAGAGACGGTCAAGATTATTGACGGTCCTTTCAAGGATTTTGTGGGTGATATCAAAGAAGTAAATGAAGAGAAGAAGAAACTGACTGTAATCGTTAAGATTTTTGGACGAGGGACAGAAGTGGAACTGAACTTCATGCAGGTAGAAAAACAACAGTAATTTTTATAAATCAACACTGATGGCAAAGGAAATAGAAGGTTACGTCAAATTGCAGGTAAGAGGTGGTGCTGCAAACCCAGCTCCTCCGGTAGGACCTGCATTGGGTGCGAAAGGTGTGAACATCATGGAGTTCTGTAAGAGATTTAATGCAGACACTCAAGATCGTCAAGGACAATTGTTGCCGGTAGATATTACGGTATTCAAGGACAAGAGTTTCACCTTTGTAATCAAAACTCCTCCGGCTGCAGCTCAGTTGCTTGAGGCTGCTAAATTGAAAAGTGGATCTGGGGAGCCCAACCGTATTAAGGTAGGAAAGGTTACTTGGGATCAGATCAGAGAAATCGCTGAGAACAAGATGGCTGATTTGAATGCTTTTAAGGTAGAATCTGCTATGAAAATGGTAGCCGGTACTGCAAGAAGTATGGGCTTGACGGTTAAAGGGAAAGCACCTTGGGAAACTGAAGGAGAAGCTTAATTAGAGAGAATATCAATCACGAGGGAGCAGTACATGCGCAGGTACCTCAAAATATTTTAAAATGGCAAAACTTACAAAGAAGCGTAAAGAAGCCAATGCGAAAGTCGATAGAGACAAGCATTACAGCCTGAAAGAGGCCATGGCTTTGGTGAAAGAAGTGGATACCACGAGTTTTGATGCTTCTGTGGACCTTCACATCCGATTGGGTGTGGACCCCAGAAAAGCTGATCAGGCAATACGTGGTACAGTAACCCTTCCACACGGTACGGGTAAAACCAAACGAGTAATTGTATTCTGTACAGCAGATAAAGAGCAAGAAGCATTGGATGCCGGTGCTGACTTTGCAGGTCTTGACGAGCTAGTAGAGAAAGTCAATTCCGGTTGGATGGATTTTGATGTTGTGATTGCGATGCCTCAAGTGATGGCTAAGGTGGGGCGTTTAGGTCGAGTTTTAGGACCTAGAGGCTTGATGCCGAATCCAAAATCAGGAACTGTTACTCCTGATGTTGCAAGCGCAGTGACCGATGTGAAAGGAGGTAAGATTGCTTTTAGAGTAGATAAATTTGGAATCGTTCACAGTTCTATTGGACGTACTTCTTTTAGTCCTGAGCAACTTACTGGCAACGCTAAGGAATTATTGACGACTATAGTCAATATGAAGCCTGCGAGTGCAAAAGGGAATTATATGAAATCGGTTACCGTAGCCAGTACGATGAGTCCTGGAATTAAAGTGTATCCGAAAACAATTTTAAATCAAGACTAAAAGGTAAGCATCATGACACGTCAGGAGAAAGCAGAAATGATCGAATTCCTTAAGGATAAATTTGAATCACACGACTTTTTTTACTTAGCTGATGCATCTACAATGACTGTAGAGCAAGTCAATGAGTTCAGAGGTCTATGCTACGAGAAAGGCATAGAAATGAAGGTCGTTAAGAATAAATTGGCCATTAAGGCTATGGAAGCAATTCAGGATGACAGTAGGAAGTTTTCTGATTTATATCCATACCTTAAAGGACCTACAGCTGTTTTGTTTACAGAAACAGCAAATGCACCTGCCAAGGTTTTAAAGAACTTCAGAGAGGACAATGAAAGACCTGTTCTAAAAGCGGCATACATTGAGGCGGATATTTACGCCGGAGATGACCAAATCAAGCCGTTGAGCGAGTTGAAGTCCAAAGAAGACCTATTGGCAGAGGTGGTTGCATTGTTGCAGTCGCCTATCAAGACAGTCGTTGGGGCATTGCAGTCAGGAGAGCACAAACTGGGAGGTTTGGTCAAAGCTCTTCAGGAACGAGCAGAGCAGAACGCATAACGGATTTAGGCTTCCAAGTTTTATTACGCGCCTTGAAACGAGGTGAAATAAATTGTAAAACACAAAAAGTATTTTAAAATGGCTGAATTAAGCGCATTAGCAGAACAATTAGTCAACTTGACTGTAAAAGAAGTCAATGAATTGGCTGACATACTTAAAGAAGAGTATGGAATTGAACCAGCAGCCGCAGCAGTAGCTGTAGCTGGACCAGGAGCCGGAGGCGGCGCGGAAGGTGGAGCAGAAGAAAAAACTGATTTCGATGTTGAATTGAAGAGTGCAGGATCTGCTAAACTGAAAGTAGTAAAAGAAGTGAAGTCACTTCTAGGTTTGGGCCTTAAAGAGGCAAAAGAACTAGTTGACGGAGCTCCTGCAGTAATTAAAGAAGGTGTACCGAAAGAAGAAGCTGAGAGTATCAAAGCTGCTTTAGAAGAAGTAGGCGCTGAGGTTGAATTAAAGTAATCCAACCATCGATGAAGGTGATTAAGCCTTTACGAAAAAATGACATGGGCTTAGCTGATGTGGGAAACCATATCGGCTAAGCCTGTCGTTGTATATCCCTATAATATGTGTTGTAAGCTAAAGAGCTGAAGCACAAAAAATATTTAATAGATGGCATCTAACGGCACGGCAACTCAACTTGCTCCTCAAAGACACAATTTCGGAAAGATTAATATGGGTGCTGATTACCCAGATTTTCTGGAAATCCAATTGCAGTCTTTTCAGGAGTTTTTCCAATTAGAAACAACACCTGAGAACAGAGTAAATGAGGGATTGTACAGAGTTTTCCAAGAAAACTTCCCTATTACCGATGCGAGAAACATTTTCGTATTAGAGTTCCTGGATTATTTTATTGACCCTCCACGCTATAGCATTGAAGAGTGTATGCAAAGAGGGCTTACTTATTCCGTGCCGCTCAAGGCAAAATTAAGACTGTCTTGTAATGATGAAGAGCATATTGACTTTCAAACGATTGTTCAAGATGTATTCCTAGGTAATATCCCAAATATTACTCCTAAAGGTACTTTCGTCATCAATGGAGCAGAAAGAGTAATTGTCTCTCAATTACACAGATCTCCCGGAGTATTCTTTAGTCAGACATTCCACCCCAATGGGTCTAAAATTTATTCCGCAAGAATTATCCCTTTCAAGGGTGCGTGGATGGAATTTGCGACGGACATTAATACAGTAATGTACGCGTACATAGACCGAAAGAAAAAATTCCCGGTTACCACTTTGCTAAGAGCCATTGGTTATGACTCTGATAGAGAAATTCTTGAGCTTTTTGGATTGTCCGAAGAGATTAAAGCGAATAAGACTCAGTTGAAAAAAGCTGTAGGAAGAAAGCTTGCTGCTCGAGTATTGAAAAAGTGGGTGGAAGATTTCGTGGATGAGGATACCGGAGAGGTAGTGTCCATAGAGAGAAATGAAATTATCCTGGAAAGGGATATCGTTTTGGATGAAGATAACATCCAGCTTATTCTTGAGTCAGGAGCAGAGATTGTCATCTTGCAAAAAGAAGAAGTCTCAGATGACTTCTCCATTATTTACAATACCCTACAAAAGGATCCTGCCAGTTCTGAAATTGAGGCGGTTCAGTATATATACCGTCAATTAAGAGGAACAGATCCACCCGATGAAGAAACTGCGAGAGGAATCATTGATAAACTTTTCTTCTCAGATAAGAGATATAATCTAGGTGAGGTAGGTCGATATAAGATTAACCGTAAGTTACACCAAGAGGTTGATCCCGAAACTTTGGTGTTGACTAAAGACGATATTATTTCTATCGTGAAATATTTGGTTCAATTGATCAATCAGAAAGCAGAGCTTGATGATATCGATCATTTGAGTAATAGACGGGTAAGAACTGTTGGAGAACAACTTTATGCTCAGTTTGGTGTAGGATTGGCAAGAATGGCCAGAACCATTCGAGAGCGAATGAATGTTCGTGACAATGAAGTATTTACACCTGTTGATTTGATCAATGCCAGGACTTTATCCTCCGTGATAAACTCCTTCTTTGGAACAAGCCAGTTGTCTCAGTTCTTAGACCAAACGAATCCATTATCTGAAATCACCCACAAAAGAAGGATTTCAGCATTGGGACCCGGAGGTCTTTCAAGAGAAAGAGCAGGTTTTGAGGTTCGTGACGTTCACTACTCTCACTACGGCCGTCTTTGTACCATTGAAACTCCGGAGGGGCCTAATATTGGATTGATTTCCACACTTTGCGTACATGCGAAGGTCAACAAAATGGGCTTTCTCGAAACACCTTACCGAAAGGTTGAGAAAGGTGAAGTAGTGATGAAAGGAAATCCTATTTATTTGTCTGCGGAAGGAGAAGACTTTAAGAAAATTGCACAGGCCAACTCTCCGATTACGGAGAAAGGGGCTTTCCTTACGGATCGTGTTAAGTGTAGAGAGCATGGTGAATTCCCTGTTTTGGAACCGGACACGATTGAATATATCGACGTAGCACCGAACCAAATTGTGGGTGTATCTGCCTCCATGATTCCGTTCCTTGAGAACGATGATGCCAACCGTGCATTGATGGGCTCTAACATGCAGCGTCAGGCGCTTCCTTTAGTGAAACCTAGATCTCCTATTGTTGGAACCGGTTTGGAAGGGAAAGTGGCACAGGATTCACGAATGCTCATTAATGCTGAAGGCGATGGTGTCGTGGATTATGTGGATGCAAATGAAATCGTAATCCGTTACGACAGAAATGAAGAAGAGGAACTGGTTTCTTTTGAAGATAATATTAAGTCCTACAAGCTCACGAAGTTCAGAAGAACGAACCAAGGTAGTTGTATTAACCTGAAGCCTATCGTTTCGAAAGGTGACCGCGTACACAAGGGGATGATTCTTTGTGATGGATATGCTACTGAAAAAGGGGAATTGGCCTTAGGTCAAAACCTTAAGGTGGCTTTCATGCCTTGGAAAGGCTATAACTTTGAGGATGCGATTGTACTATCGGAAAGAGTCGTTCGTGAAGACGTCTTCACCTCGCTACACATTGAGCATTTTGAATTAGATGTTCGAGATACGAAACTAGGAGAGGAGGAATTGACTAACGATATTCCTAACGTGAGTGAGGAGGCCACGAAAGACCTAGATGAAAACGGAATCATTCGCGTGGGTGCATGGGTGAAAGAAGGCGACATTATTATTGGTAAGATTACTCCGAAAGGGGAGTCTGATCCTACGCCTGAAGAGAAACTTTTGCGTGCGATTTTCGGTGATAAGGCCGGTGATGTTAAGGATGCTTCCATGAAGGCACCTCCATCCACCAAAGGTGTGATTATCGATAAACAATTGTTTGCCCGAGCGAAGAAGGATAAATTCCAAAAAGCTCAGGAAAAAGAACTACTGGCTAAGCTGGACGAGCAATATGCCGTGAATTTGAATGAGCTGAAGACCATTTTGATTGACAAGCTCATGAAAATGGTGAAGAATAAGACTTCTCAAGGTGTTAAGTCTATTTACAACGAAGAATTGATTCCTAAGGGTAAGAAATTCTCTCAGAAGTTGTTAATGGAACTTGACTTTACTCAGGTAGATTACAGTAATTGGACAACAGATGAAGACAACAACAAGTTGATCGGAAGATTGCTCCATAATTACAACCTGAAGGTAAATGAGGAAACCGGAAAGTATAAGCGCGAGAAATTTAACATCAGCATTGGGGATGAGTTACCTGCGGGTGTATTGAAGCTTGCGAAAGTATACATGGCTAAGAAACGTAAACTGAAGGTAGGTGATAAGCTTGCCGGACGTCACGGAAATAAGGGTATCGTTTCTCGAATTGTGAGAATGGAAGATATGCCATTCTTAGAGGACGGAACACCTGTGGACATTGTATTGAATCCACTAGGGGTACCTTCAAGGATGAATTTGGGGCAGATTTTCGAAACCGTTCTTGGATGGGCAGGAGAGAAGCTCAATATGAAGTTTGCTACTCCTATTTTTGATGGAGCCAATACCGATGAGATTGAGGAGTATATTCAAAAAGCAAACTTGCCATCGCTAGGACAGACCTATCTTTATGACGGAGAAACAGGCGATAGATTCCACCAGCAAGCAACAGTCGGCGTGATATATATGCTGAAACTGTCTCATATGGTTGATGACAAGATGCACGCACGTTCTATTGGACCTTACTCATTGATTACGCAGCAACCTTTGGGTGGTAAAGCTCAGTTTGGTGGTCAGCGTTTCGGTGAGATGGAAGTTTGGGCTTTGGAGGCGTTTGGTGCTTCCAATATCCTGCAAGAGCTCTTGACGATCAAGTCAGATGATATTCAGGGTAGAGCAAAAGCTTATGAAGCCATTGTGAAAGGTAAGAATTTACCAAGCTCGAGTATTCCGGAGTCCTTTAATGTTTTGATTCACGAATTGCGTGGATTAGCACTTGACGTGAAATTTGACTAATTAGAAAACCTCACAACGAAAACGATATGCCATTTAAAAAGAATAATATTCAACCGAAAAAGAATTTCGATAGTATTACTTTGTCGTTGTGCTCTCCGGATGACATTCTGGAGCGGTCTTACGGTGAGGTTTTAAAGCCGGAAACAATCAACTACCGGTCATATAAACCCGAACGCGACGGTCTTTTCTGTGAGCGGATTTTTGGTCCTGTAAAGGATTATGAATGTGCTTGTGGGAAATACAAAAGAATCCGTTACAAAGGAATCGTTTGTGACCGATGCGGTGTAGAAGTTACAGAGAAGAAAGTGAGACGTGAAAGAATGGGACACATTAGACTGGTAGTTCCTGTTGTT
>CAZGGG010000011.1:9023-36352 GCA_964525165.1 uncultured Saprospiraceae bacterium
TTCATATCTGGTTCTTCAAAAGTCTACCCAATAAGATTGGTTATATGTTAGGTTTAAGTTCTAAGAAACTTGAGTCTATCATCTACTACGAACGATATGTCGTTATTCAGCCCGGGATTAAAGAAGCAGAAGGAGTCCTCAAAATGGACTTGCTTACAGAGGAAGAATACTTTGAACATTTAGATTCCCTTCCGAAAGAGAATCAAATGCTGGAAGATACAGACCCTGAGAAATTTGTGGCTAAAATGGGTGCTGAGGCGGTTCACGATCTATTGGAAAGACTAGATTTAGACTCTTTGGCATATGCTCTAAGACACCAAGCCGCTACAGAGACTTCTCAGCAAAGAAAGTCAGAAGCCTTAAAGAGACTTCGTGTCGTTGAGGCTTTCAGAGATGGACAAACCCGAATAGAAAATCGACCTGAATGGGCGGTTATTCAATATTTACCCGTTATTCCACCGGAACTAAGACCTTTAGTACCTTTGGATGGTGGTCGATTTGCGTCTTCTGACCTTAATGACCTTTATAGAAGAGTGATTATTCGAAATAATCGTTTGAAGCGATTATTAGAAATCAAGGCTCCAGATGTTATCCTTCGTAATGAGAAGAGGATGTTACAAGAAGCCGTTGATAGTCTCTTTGATAACTCTAGAAAATCTAATGCAGTTAAGGCTGAAGGAGGTAGAGCATTAAAATCACTTTCTGATATATTGAAAGGGAAGCAAGGACGTTTCAGACAAAACCTTTTAGGTAAGCGTGTGGATTACTCCGGTCGTTCTGTAATCGTAGTAGGACCTACGCTAAAACTCAACGAGTGTGGTTTGCCGAAAGGGATGGCATCAGAGTTGTTTAAGCCTTTCATTATCCGTAAGCTCATTGAGAGAGGGATTGTCAAGACTGTTAAATCAGCGAAAAAACTGGTTGACAGAAAGGATCCTGTGATTTGGGAAATACTTGAAAATATCTTGAAGGGACATCCGGTGCTACTGAACCGGGCACCGACACTTCACAGACTTTCCATTCAGGCTTTCCAGCCAAGATTGGTAGAAGGGAAAGCGATACAATTACACCCACTGGCATGTACGGCATTCAACGCCGACTTTGATGGTGACCAAATGGCTGTGCACGTGCCCTTAAGTCAGGCAGCTGTGCTAGAAGCACAAGTGCTTATGCTGGCATCTCAAAATATGCTGAACCCTCAGGATGGTTCCCCCATTACACTACCTTCACAGGATATGGTACTTGGGTTGTACTACTTGACGAAAGCCAGAAAAAGTACAGAGGATGTTGTCGTACAAGGAGAAGGACGAGTATTCTATGGTCCTGAAGAAGTACGCATATCCTACAATGAAGGGAAACTTGACCTGCATGCAGAAATTAAAATGAAAGCTGCAGTAGAACAAGAAAATGGTGAGTTGGCTCACGAGATGATCGATACCACAGTAGGAAGAGTGTTGTTTAACGAAGCCCTTCCGGAAGGTGTGCCTTTCGTCAATGAGTTATTGACCAAGAAGAATTTGAAACTGGTAATCTCTGACATTATTGAACGAACAGATTTCCACACAACGGCCCACTTCTTAGATAGCATCAAAGAGCTTGGATTCATGTGGTCTTACAAAGGTGGATTGTCCTTCAACTTAGGAGACTTGATTGATCCTTCTAATAAGCAGAAGGCATTGAAAATGGCTCAAGACGAGGTTGATGAGGTCTGGGAAAACTATAATATGGGTCTGATTACCAATAATGAGCGGTACAATCAGATCATCGATAAATGGACTTTCGCGGATAACACGATCACGGAAACATTGATGAAGGAGTTAGCGGAGCATAAACAAGGTTTTAACTCTGTGTATATGATGCTTCACTCCGGAGCTCGTGGTTCAAAACAGCAGATTAAGCAGTTGTGCGGACTAAGAGGATTGATGGCCAAGCCACGGAAATCAGGAGATACCGGTGGAGCTATTATCGAAAACCCCATCCTATCTAATTTCGTAGATGGTCTTTCGGTATTGGAATACTTTATCTCTACGCACGGTGCTCGTAAGGGTCTTGCCGATACGGCCTTGAAGACTGCAGATGCGGGTTATTTGACCAGAAGATTGGTAGATGTTTCTCAGGATGTGGTGATCACTGATGATGATTGCGAAACCTTACGAGGAATTGAAGTTACAGCTCTTCGAGATAATGATAAGGAGATTCAGGATTTGAGCAGCAGAATCGTTGGTCGATTCACGCTCAATGATATCAAGCATCCGGAGACAGATGAGATCATCATTGAAGAAGGAGAGTATATCAGCACCAGAATCGCTCGTAAAATAGAGGAAGCAGGTGTCGAAGCTGTGACAATACGATCTGTATTGACGTGTGATACCAAGCGTGGCGTTTGTGCGAAATGCTACGGTAAAAATATGGCTACGGGAAGAATTGCGGAACGCGGAGATGCTGTAGGAATTATCGCAGCACAAAGTATTGGGGAACCGGGTACGCAGTTGACCTTGAGAACCTTCCACGTAGGGGGTATTGCATCAGTTTCCAAATCCGAGTCGGAAATTATTTCTAAGAGTGAAGGTAAGATTGAGTTCGATGGAGTAGAAGCCGTGCATTATACCGGTGGTCCAGAGCCAGTAGATATTGTCATCAGTAGATCCGGAGAAGCGAGAATTTATGAGGACAAAACCAACAAGCTCTTATCAACACATCATATTCCTTACGGATCCATCATTTTTGTTAAGAATGGTCAGAAGATCAGTAAAGGAGATAAAATCTGTGAATGGGATGCCTTTAACAATGTGATTGTTTCTGAATTCTCCGGAATTGCGAAATATCAATCACTTGAAGAGAATGTCACCTTTAGAACAGAAAGAGACGATCAAACCGGTAACACCGATAAGGTGATTGTTGAGTCTAAGAAAAAACGTAAGATTCCTGAATTGTTGATTGTTGATAAAGATGGCGAAATCTTGAAATCATACAACCTTCCGGTTGGAGCTTACCTTTTGGTAGACGAAGGTGAAGAAATTAATAGTGGTCAAAGAATCGCTAAGATACCTAGAACAGCAGGTAAGATCTCCGATATTACCGGTGGTCTTCCTAGAGTAACGGAATTATTTGAGGCTAGAAATCCATCTAACCCTGCGGTAGTGTCTGAAATTAACGGAATCGTTAAGTTCGGTAAAATTAAAAGAGGAAACCGCGAAGTATTCGTGGAGGATGAGAGAACAGAAGAGAGAAGAAAGTATTTAATTGGACTTTCGAAACACATTCTAGTTCAGGAGGATGACTATGTAAGAGCGGGTATGCAATTATCTGACGGTGCTATTTCACCGATTGATATTCTGGATATATCAGGTCCATACGCAGTACAAAAGTACTTGCTCAATGGTGTTCAGGAAGTGTATCGTTCACAGGGTATTACCATTAATGATAAGCATATTGAGACCATCGTACGTCAAATGATGCGTAGGGTGAAAATAGAGGATCCGGGAGACACTAGTTTCTTGGAAGGCGAAGCGGTTGAGCGATATGAGTTCTTTGAGCAGAACGATTGGATCTGGGATAAGAAAGTTGTTGAAGATGCGGGCGATAGTAAGAACTTAAGTCCGGGGCAGGTTATCTCTGTACGTCAGTTGCGTGAGGAGAACTCATTCTTGAAGAGAAATGACCAAGCTTTAGTAGAAGCGCGGGATGCCGTTCCGGCTACTTCTAAACCTATCCTTCAAGGGATTACAAGGTCCTCTTTAGGAACAGAAAGCTGGATTTCAGCAGCTTCATTCCAGGAAACGACCAAGGTGTTGAGTACAGCAGCTATTGCTGCTAAGCGAGATGAGTTGTTAGGTCTGAAGGAGAATGTAATCGTAGGGAAACAAATTCCTGCAGGTACTGGAATGAGAAGCTATAGAGATCTTATTGTAACTCCTATCGATACTACAGAAGAAGTTGAAGGAGGTACCTTTGATGAAGAAAATGAAGAAGCCGCTGAATAAGATTTCACGGTGATTCATGGAAATAGTAAGCCAGAGCCTTTCGGTTCTGGCTTTTTTTTATTTTAGGGTAAACGAAAGACCCATGTCTAAAATAAAGGACTACCTGCATGAAGTTATCTTTGAGGCGGAAACTCCTGAAGGGAAAGCTTTTGACGTGATTTTATTAGTCAGCATTTTGCTGTCTGTATTGGTTGTTTTCTTGGAGAGTGTGAGTTCTTATAGAGAGCAATATGGAGAATGGTTTTATGCCTTAGAGTGGTTTTTTACAATTTTGTTTACGGTAGAGTATGTGATTCGGATTTGGGCGGTAGATAAGCCCTATAAATATGCGACATCTTTCTTTGGGGTCATTGATCTGGCATCTGTGATACCTACTTATCTCAGCTTCTTTGTAGGGGGATTGCAAGGTCTCCTGGTGATTCGGGTACTGCGATTGCTTCGGGTTTTCAGGATATTTAAGTTGGGTCACTTTATGAACCAAGGAAAATTTATCATTGATGCGTTGAGGCAGAGTAGGACCAAAATATTACTGTTCCTCTATTTTGTTTTAATGGTTGTGATTATAGTAGGTACACTTCTCTATTTGGTAGAGGCAGATCAGGATTCCGGATTCACGAGCATCCCCAGATCTATATATTGGGCTATAGTCACTTTGACCACTGTAGGTTATGGAGATATTGCTCCTCAAACTGAACTGGGGCAAATTCTTGCAGCGATTGTAATGTTGATGGGCTATGCTATTATTGCAGTTCCGACCGGAATTGTTTCATCTGAAATGAGCAGGGGCCTATATGGCCGAACAAATCCATCAGATCATAATACAAGACATTGTCCTTCTTGTTCTAAAGAAGGACATGATATTGAAGCCAAGTACTGTAAGCACTGTGGCCGCTCTTTAATGTCTACTTGAGTAATTCCCGATATCTGGCAATATACTTACCAACAATGTCAAACTCTAAGTTGACTTTTTGACCTTCTCTAAAGTTTTTAAAACCGGTATGCTCATAGGTATAAGGAATAATGGTCACACTGAAAGAATTATCGGTAACGTCCACTACGGTTAGGCTTACGCCATTAATGCAAATACTACCCTTAGAGACTAATAGGTGTGCATCTTCCGAGTCAAATGAAAAATGATACATCCACGAGCCTTCTCTTTCTTCTAAGGATTGAACCGTAGCAATGGTATCTACATGGCCCTGGACCATATGACCATCTAGTCGCCCTCCCATTTGCATGCTTCTTTCAATATTGATTTGATGACCTAGCTGCCATGAACCCAAATTTGTTTTTTCGAGTGTTTCCTGAACCGCTGTCACCCAATAGGAGTCTTCCTCGATTTTAGTTACCGTAAGGCATACACCATCGTGAGCAATACTTTGATCTACTTTTAATTCAGAAATAATATCTGTTTCAAGCTCAAAGTGCATATTCGTGCCCTCTTCCTTTATGGACTTAAGGGTGTGCATTCGTTCGATAATACCTGTAAACATCTTCTTTTTATCTGACCAATTCAATAAAACCACTGAGGTTCGCGTTTTCCGCAGCCTCTGCAGGACTTAACCCGATAAAGCTTAACACTGCTTTGTAGTAATAGGTTGATTCCGGAAGAGGGTTTCCATCTAAATCGTTACCATCCCATTCTATGGTAGGGTTGTTTGTTTTAAATACAAGATTCCCCCACCGATTGTAAACATAGAATTCGACAGACGCTACAAATCTGTTTTCTCGAGGAATAAACAGATCATTGAATCCATCCCCATTAGGAGTGAATGCGTTGGGTAATTCATAGGCTGCACAAATGTCGACACAGATCAAAGGTGTAGGTTGACTTTCATTCCCTAGGGTGTCAATTGCGGTAAGGGCATAACAACCAAAAATAGATTCGGGTACATCTACAAATGAGCGGGCGTCTCTGTCTAATGTGGCCACTAAGGATAGTGGTTCAGAGGGCGAGCTCGTAAAGTATATATTGAATGCATCGAGGTCATCAGAAATCATACAGTCCGGATGGTCGAATGCCCAGCTTAAAGTGTTTTCTATCCTATCTTCAAAAATAGAAGGATCGGGTTCATTGCAAATATTTTTTACCGAAAGGGTAGGAGGGCAAGGAGCACTGGTATCTACCGGTATAGCACAAGTCAATTGACTTAGATTAAAAAATTCCTGATTCAGATCATTTAACCTATAAGATCCCTCACTTTCAATTAGATAGCAATATTCAGTTCCATTCATGACCTCATTATCCTCATAAAAAGGTTCGCTCACAGAGGCAATGGTATCAAAACCGCCGGTTTGACTGTTTTCTTTGATGACCAAGTAGTTATAATTGTCCCATGGGACGCGTTCCTGCCAGGATAAGCGGACAACTTTATCATCTCCTTCTGCTGAAAGAAAAATACTGGAAGCGGGTTCACTGAACCCAAAACTATTGTTGATGTCACCGCGGATAAAGAAATTAATTCTGTAAGTATAGGGTGTTGTAGAGGTGTTTAAATCCGTATCTATGAAAGTATCTATGGATCGTAATTCTGAAAATGTGGCGGCATCAAAAACGGCAGACTGCATTGGTTCAAAGTTAGAGGGAGAGAAGCCTTCTCCTCTTTCGAGAACATATCTATAGGGGCCCGGATTTCTGATGGTATCTAACGCATCCGCATTGGGAGGGACCCAGCTGACCAGAATCCTGCCATTAGCCGGGTCTGTCTCTAAAACGGATACGTTGGTCAATAAAGGAACATCTCTTAATAATTGAGCACAAATACCATTTGAGGGCAGAGATTCAACTGTATTGAATGGATTTCCGCTCTGTGTAAACTGAGCAAATTCTGCTGTCACTCTATAGCAATAGGTTCTTCCTTTGGCGACATCGGTATCGGTGTAGACAAATTTATTTGCTACCTGCTCGTTGACCGCGAAGGCGATGGGCTGATACCCCTGACTGGCTAGATCCGGTCTACAAGTGTCCAATGTTATTTGTTGGTTGCCAAGTTTTCTCCAAACCGTAAAGCCACGAAAGGAACCGTCTCTGGGTGCATCACATGCATAGGGGGCATCCCATTCCAGCACGATATCTTCACGGCGTGGGGTAGTAGATAAATTTTCAGGTGCAGGAGCGATGACTTTTATTCGAATCGTTTGAAGTGCTGCCAAACCGGTGGTATCATAAAAATCATCTACAGCCCGGATCGTAACATTGTAAAATTCCGGACTGATATGCTCACAGCTGGTCTCCCAATAAAATTCAGCTTGAAGCGGTTGGTTGGAATATCCTCTGGGTCCTCTTTGCTCTGCGGGTGAGAATTCTTGCACAAAGGGTCCTCCTCTCATCTCAACTCTCACCCTTTGAGTCGGATTCCGGTCAGGATCTGTCACTGTTACAGGGATGGAAAGGGTTTCGCCTGCGATAACACATATTTCATTTCTCGTTTGAATCTGGGGAGGCTGGTTGTCGCAGGTCCTTATTTCAATCTGTAAATCGCGGACGAAAGAATTGATCAACTGCCCGCCTCTGTACTCTTTGATCCTTATTGCGATATTATACTCTCCCGCGCGCTGCGGTGTTTCCCAAACGAAATCTCCGGTGGTCTCATCCAAGCTGATTACATTATTTCCCCCGGCTCCGATTTGATTGGGGAAACTATATCTGGGGACAGGAGTGCCTACATCCTGAGCGGGTACCACCAATTCAAAAGCCAATGAATCTCCGTCCGGATCAAATGCACTCGGATTATGGATAAATCGTTTTCCCACACAACCAAAGTCGATAGGTGGCTGTAACAGAACGGCACTATTATTAAATCCTTGAAACTGAGGATTTAAAAAAGTGTATACGGATTCAATATAAAAAGGGACGGACTCGGAATTAGGAGGATTTACATTCAAGATACCCCCATTTCGATTGGGATCCATCATGGAGATGGTGTAAGTTGCCCTTCCCGGATAGGTGTGTTCGGCAGTATACAGATTGAATTTGGTGTCATTGGGAAGAATTTCACCACTGCCATTGCCATTAGAACGACGCACCCACTGGGAGGTACCATCTCCCCACATAACCAATAAGGAGTCCCTATCTGCCAACACAGAGGAGGCTTTTGTATACGTGATAACGGTAACTCTGAGGGTTAAGGGACCAATTTGCTGAATTTGAATTTCCCCTGCTCTATTATGCGTAGCCAATAGATCGTTGGTTCCCAATAAAAAAAGGAACACCGTAAGAATCAGATAAATGTAGTGTCGCATCTTAATAGTAACGCATAATTAGGTCTATCATATACCTAATATACAAAATGAGCAGTGTGTTTAGATTCTCCTTGATTTTGATTATTCAAGGGTAAGATTTTGTTTACACTCTTTTAAGGCTTTTCGCCAATGCCGTGGGGTGGTTCCAAAAGTTTCTGAAAACAACTTTTTGCTCATCACGCTAAATTGTGGACGAGCTGCAGGTCTGGGGAATTCAGAGGTGGATACAGGCTGCACTTTTATATCTACATTGAAAATTTCAAAGATGGCTTCCGCAAAATCATACCAGGAACAAACCCCCTCATTACTGTAATTATAAATCAAGGGTAGTTCACCTGCTAAGATTTCTTTTGTCTTTGGTAAAACGCTGCATACAATTTCTCTTGCCAATTCCGGCGCATAAGTCGGACTGCCAATTTGATCATTCACGACTTTTAATTGAGCATGCTGCTTAGAGAGTTGAAGCATTGTTTTCACAAAATTCTGGCCCCAGGGACTGTATAGCCAGGAGACTCTAAAAATCAAAAAAGGGCCATCCAGTAGCTCAAGGCCTTTTTCTCCCTCTCGTTTAGATTTTCCATAGATGGAGTTTGGTCGAGTGGGATCGGATTCTTCAAGAGGGTAATTTTGGCCATTATCATAAACATAATCAGTGGAAAAATGAATCAATATGCATTGATGCTCTTTACACAAACTCCCAATTTCAAATACAGCTTTGCTATTGATCGTGTATGCCTGATCCTCCTCTTTTTCAGCCTGGTCTACTGCAGTATAGGCAGCACAGTTGATGAAAATATCCGGTTGAAAACTGCTAAAAGCATTTTCTAGCTGCTCATGTTGCGTAATATCGAGCTCATCTCTGCCTACAGCCCAAACTTCATGTTCCGTTTCAGCAAGTACTTCGGAGAAAGATTTTGCTAATTGTCCGTTTTTCCCGCTGAGTATGATCTTAGCCATAATTCACTTCTGATGCATCGTGTTGTCCAAATAATGGATGGATTTGATCTTTTTGAGATATAATAAGGTCCATGCCTAAATCCGGCCATTGAATGTCTAATTGAGGGTCATTGTAAAGAATTCCTCTTTCTGCACTTTGATCGTAATAATTGTCGCATTTGTAGGAGAATATGGTATGATCTTCCAACACAAGGAATCCGTGCGCAAATCCTCGTGGAACATACAGCTGCATTTTGTTCTCAGCAGAGAGCACTAAGCCATAGGAGCGCCCATAAGTAGGGGAACCCTCTCTAATGTCTACGGCAATGTCATACACAGAACCCCTTACCACCCTTACTAATTTTGCCTGAGCCGCATCACCAATCTGATAATGTAGTCCCCGCATGACCCCTTTTTGCGAAAGCGATTCATTATCCTGTACGAAAGGTCCAATGATGCCCATATCATCGTACTTCTTTTCTGAAAAACTTTCAAAAAAATACCCTCTGTCATCTTCAAAAACCATGGGTTTAATAACCATTAGGCCGTCTATGTAGGTTTCCTGAGTACTCATAGCTTACTTTTCTCTAAAATACAATTCAATGGGCACACCTGTGAAGTCGAAATTGGCCCGCAGTTGGTTTTCAAGATAGTTTCGGTATGGACGTTTGATATCCTTTGGATGATTAGCAAAAAAGGCAAAGGTAGGGTAGTAGGTCGGCAATTGAGTGACATACTTAATCTTAATAAATTTCCCTTTGACAGCCGGTGGAGGAACTTGCTCAATAGCTTTGAGCATAATCTCATTGAGCTTTGAGGTAGGGATTTTGGTTTGTCGCTTTTCGTGAACCTCCATCGCGACATCTAGTAGTTTCATAATGCGCTGCTTTTCGACTACAGAGGTGAAAACAATCGGTACATCTGAAAAGGGTGCCAATCGATGCTTTATTGAATCTGTAAATTCTTTGGCCGTATTTGTCTCCTTTTTAAGCAAATCCCATTTATTGACGGCGATGACGATTCCCTTATGTCGCTTAACGGCTAGCCCGAATAAATTCAAATCCTGAGCCTCAACTCCTAAAGTTGCGTCGATCATAATAATACAGACATCCGCTTCTTCAATGGCTTTAATTGCGCGCATGACTGAGTAAAACTCCAAATCCTCATGCACCTTGTGCTTTTTCCGAATTCCTGCCGTATCGATGAGTAAAAACTCTTTTCCAAATTTGTTGTAATGGGCATGAATACTATCTCTGGTGGTCCCGGCGATATCGGTTACAATATTGCGCTCTTCATCTAATAGTGCATTCGTAAGGCTAGATTTTCCCACATTAGGTTGTCCTACAATAGCGAATTTTGGGATATTGATCTCTTCCTCTTCTTCGCCGGTATCGAAAGATTCTAAGGTTTCCACCACTTCATCTAAGACATCCCCTGTTCCACTGCCGGAAATAGAAGCCAGAAAAAACGTGCGCTCAAAACCTAAGGACCAAAATTCATTGGCCAGAAGATGTCGCTCCGGATTGTCCACTTTGTTGACCAATAGGAAAACAGGTTTTTTTGTCCGTCTCAACATAGAGGCGACCTCGTCATCCAGGTCTGTAATACCGGTAGATACATCTACCACAAACAGTATAATTTGGGCTTCTTCGATGGCAATCGCGACTTGACGCTTGATTTCCTTTTCAAAGATGTCTTTGGTGTGGCTGACAAATCCGCCGGTATCCACCACGGTAAATGTTCTCCCATTCCAGGTACACTCTCCGTACATACGATCACGAGTGACCCCGCTGACATCATCTACAATAGCTTTTCGCTGTCCAATCAAGCGATTGAAAAGGGTGGATTTTCCTACATTGGGGCGGCCGACAATGGCTACGATATTGCTCATGGGGTAAAGATAGTTGATAGATTTTATAGGGAGGCTTAAAATCCCAAGATCTGGACCATTGCTACACAGAAATTTCATGCCAGTTATAGGCTTAGCCACAAAATAATTAGCAATTCTTCTAGTTTTTTTAATGTTAAAGTTTGTTTAATGCATTGAAAATCAATAATAATCTTCATACATTATTTTAATCTTTTAATCTTTTAATCTTTTAATCTTTTAATCTTTTAATCTTTTAATCATGAAAAAAGAAACTCATTATTTTTCAACCCTTGAGAAGCTAGGATCATTTTATTTGAATTGCTTTATTGCTCGTTCTGAAATTTTGTATTCTATCTTTTTTGCGATATTCCTATTTGGACAATCGCCCCTCTTTGCGCAAATCGGACCGGGCACCGGCACCGGCTCCGGAGGCTGCGATCAATACACTGTAGAGTTGTGTATTACGGATGAATGTGGCAACCCTCTTTTTCTTCCCTATGAAGTATTAAGTGAATTGAGCATTGTTGTCAATAATTCAACAAAAGTCTCAACGAGCGTTTCCCAACAGGATGAAAATGGATGCGTCACCTTAGTTTATATCCCAACTGTTGATGGGCCTCTTTACAACATCAGAATCGTCTGGAATTTTCAGCAAAACGGCTGCCCTGAACCTTTTGATTGTACCCCGGAGGAATTTACATTTGGAATCGATCATGTCTTAATTAATAGTCCCGGGTGTACCGTGTACACTAACATTACTTTATCAAATTATACTTGGAAGAACAAATTTCATGTATGGACAGATCCTTGCAATAAAGAAACTTTGAACCGAACAACAAATACAACAGAAGTTTGCGGTAACAATCCGACCCTAATTTTAGAAGTTGCTGATGAATTTCAAACTAATTATCTAAATAATTATGCTGAAGAGTTTATCATATTAGATAATAATAATTTAGATGTTAATGGAAATCCTGTAGAACTGGAAAATGTGTTTATAAGATGTCCAGAAGGTAGATTGCAAGTATCTCAGATATTTCAAGAGTATGAATTTGAATGTGGTGAAGATGAAGAGGGGAACCCGATTACTGAAACAGTAGCCGGTATTGATTTGATGAATTATTTAACTCGGGAAGCAGAGTGTGAAGATCAAGCAGGTATTACTGTTCAAATCAATCTTTATTGTTGCGATAATGGTGTACCCGCAACGGAACCATTTGTAAGCACGTCCTACACCTTTATTTGGCAACCTGATGTTCAAGTACCAGATCCTTTATTTTACTTTATCACAGAAAACAATATCATTGAAGGCTTCAGTGATGGCACTAAGTATGATAATGGAATATCAGGAGATGATTTATTATTAAACGCCGATAATGATGTTACAACCTATACCGGTGATGGTCCTCAATTAGGAACAACCTCAGGAGGCTTAGGCTTTGATGGTAATATTACCAACTTTGACTGTGTAGAGCAATTTGAAATTGAATTATTCGAATTTCAGGATTGTGGTATCCAAGATTGGAATTTAGCCAATCCGATCACCGTTGACCACGATCAAGATCCTTCTACTCCGGAGATTTCCCGCTTTGATATTACTTCAGAAGTCACGTCTAATGGATATGATGCATTATTTAACACCTTGGCCGTCGACCCTGTATTTGGTGAGTCTTTAATCCCTCTTAAACGTAATACTTGCTATTATGCAAAAGTTATTTTGACGACACAATGTGAGGTGGTTGAACGTTTTGGCAGATTTCAAACTGCAAACTGTAACATTTGCAAAGAAGTGGACCTTCAGGATGAACGAGTGGTCAAAGTCTATCCTACCATAGTGGATCATCAACTGACAATTGGTAGTAATATCGACTTTCCTGAAAAAGTAGAAATCATACTTTATGATGCATCTGGAAGAGTTAGCATGCGTACCAAACATCAAGGGCGAGGACGCTTTATCCATCTCAATCCATTGAATCTTTACACAGGGCTTCATTTTGTAGAAATTAGATTTAATAATGAAAAGATCGTACAGAAAGTATTGGTCAAATAAACACATAATGAGAAATGTAAAAGGAGTCATGCCATGGCTCCTTTTACTTATTTTTGTTGTTCATATAAAGGGCCAAAACTTAGTTCCAAATGGGGACTTCGAATCCTATGATGTTTGCCCTGATCGGGTGAATGTCTTTAATGGGTATGTTTCTAATTGGTATCAACATTTGAGTTTTGCAGGAGAGTTCTATCATAAATGTGACTATTGGAGTCAAGGCAATTTTCCCCCAAGGAATAACTCCCAAGGCAATTGCAGTATGACCACCTACAGAAGAAATAGTAATGCTTTCCCTCGAACCTATTTGAATAATCGCTTAATACGCCCTCTAGAACCTAATGAGATCATTTATATTTCCTATTGGGTAAGGAACTGGAGTCCCAGATCGTATTATGTGGAAGATTATGAAATCTATTTTTCTGACACTGCGGTCACCCAACAACCCCGCCCCGGTGAATGGTGGATTGAGTTGCCCGCTCAAGTGGAATGGACAGGTGGCATTGTTCGAGACTCAGGCTATTATGTTCCGATCACCGGATGCTATGTGGCGGAAGGTGGTGAAGAGTATATCTGCATGGGCAACTTTACCCCACCCGATCAAATGCGTTTGGATTCCATGCACCCCTTTCCTCAAGGAAATTCATTCGCTTTAGATGATGTGAAGATGATCTCTGCCGGAACGGTAGATTTTCAAGATAGTACGGTCTGTCCGGGTTCGATTTACCGCTTTAATGATCCTTATGATATGGGCTTCAAGGCGAGACAGATAGGGAATCAGCAAGTATTAGACTCTTTAACTATGCCTAATGAGCTAGTCGAGCTAGAAATATTTCTCCCTGAATGTGGTGTGGTAGATACTATTCAGTTGATTCCTGAAGCCTGTGAGCGATGCTTTGATTTTCCAACTGTACTTCAATTGTGTGTATTGGATTCAATTGTAATGGCGGATATCCTTACGGAGCAAACAAGTTTGATCATAGATGGACAAGTTTTTACAACAGCAGATATCTTTTATCCCTTTGAGGTTGCAACTTATCAGGCAATGCTCCATTCTGACTTTTGCGATACTATAGGATTCATTACCATTGAAATAGAGCCCTGCACTTCTTGTGGTCCTGAATTAGATGATATTATTCTATGTCCCGGAGACACCTTTAGAATCGACAGCTTATCAGATTATCTAGTTTTTATTGACGGAATTCAATTGAATCAAGATACGAGCTTTGAAATGTCCGGCACCTATGCACTTCATCTTTCTTCAAACCTTTGCGATACCATTGCTCGGGCAAGTATCTTAGTAGAGGCTTGTCAAAACTGCATTGCTAGTTTGGATACAGACGAACTGAGTGTCGAATGTATAACAGATTCTACAATCATCAAAGATTTGTTGGGTGGGGACATGTATATTGATAATCCGGAGGATATCGCCTGTCCAGGTGAAAAAACAATCTATGTTCGCCACTTTAATTGTGAAGACTGGTTAGATTCTATAGCACTCACAGTGTCGATAGATGAGGATTGTTATGACTTTATGATCAGAGATAGTATTTGTAAGGGGGCCTCCTTGATGATTGACTCGGATTTAAATTTGAATCTGGAAATAGGTAATGAGATTCCAGTTTCAACAGGTATAATTACCCCACTTTATTTTAGAGATATCCGCTGTCCTGAAGTTGTAATTGAACGGGAGGCATTCTTGTTTGAATGCAAAGAGTGTCAGTATGCTATTCCCAATGTATTTAGCCCCAATGGAGATGGGGTTAATGATGTGTTTGATATCAATTTGAATTGTTCGATTATACGATTTGAAGCCGAAATTTATGATCGCTGGGGAAATCTTCTGCATTTTTCGAATCAACCGGAGCAAATTTGGAATGGGGGCGAGGCACATAATGGAACTTATGTTTACCGAATCGAAATGGAAGTTTTTAATGGGCGTATTACTGAGACCATTCAAGAGCATGGCACGATTACCTTGGTGCGTTAGCTTCGTGATTTGGTCATATACCCATGATCCATAGTGAGGAACTTACAATTGCTATTGATACCCCAAGCGTTTCAACAATTCCTCGTTGTTTCGCCAGTTTTTCCGAACTTTGACGCGTAGTTCCAGATAGATTTTTCGCTGGACAAAGGCTTCGATATCTTTTCGCGCCTCTATACCAATCTGTTTGATGCCGCTGCCGTTTTTGCCGATAATGATATTTTTCTGACTGTCTCGTTCCACAAAAATATAGGCCATAATGCGTGCAAAAGGCGGATCCCGATCATCATCTTCCTCATAGCTTTCAATGACGACCTCTGAGGAATAGGGGATTTCTTTCTTGTAGTGTAAAAAGATTTTCTCACGGATGATTTCACTCACAAAAAAGCGTTCCGGACGATCAGTTAATTGATCTTTCGGGAAATAAGCCGGCCCCTCCGGTAATGCATCATAAATAGCCTCAAGAAGGCCTTCTACTCCTGCACCTTCCTGGGCAGAAATCAGAAATATTTTGTCAAAGGCCTGATGAGCGGACCAAGCGGCATGAATTTCTTCCAATTGTTGTTGATCTGCTTGATCTATTTTATTGATGACCAAATATTTAGGCAGATCCAGATGTTGGGTCATGTCTACCAAGCTGCTCTTTTCAATATCCTTTTCATATAGGTCTGTCATAACCAATAGGACATCAGCATCTTCCTTGCTCGACAAGGCAAATCGATTCATGGCTTCATGCATTTCATAAGCGGTGTCATCCACTAAACCCGGACTATCCGAGAAAATGATCTGATGCTTTTCATCATTCACTATGCCCAGAATTCGGTGTCGTGTGGTTTGTGGCTTACTAGTGATGATGCTCATACGCTCACCGACCAAACGATTCATTAGTGTCGACTTACCTACGTTGGGTTTCCCTAAGATATTTACGAAACCCGATTTGTGCCCTTCTGGAAATTCAATCATTAGTGTACTTTCAGAGTTCTGGGGCGTTCAATGATGTCCTGTATTTTCAAATAAAGACCGATAGGAGTCAATTTTCTCCATTCCACTTCGTCAAACATCTCGCCAAAATAAAGATAGGAATCCAATTGGACATTATTCATTTCGTCTTCTACATGCATATGAAGATTAAGCATGGAAATCCAGCCGTCTTCTTCAATGATCTCCTCCCACCATTCCTCATAGTAGCAGTCATCATCTCCATGAAAATTCAGCACATTTTCGCAGATTAAAATGTATTTATGAATCCCTTCTTTGATCAGAGGGTCTATGATGTTTCGCTTTAAGTACATGACATCATTGGTAATGCAGTCATTCCATTCTCCTATGAACTCGATCACTGCAAAGGATTGCTCATAGTCTGCGTACAGAATTTTTGAATACAGCGTAGGAGAACCGAATTCATCCCACTGCGGATGAATCATGTAATTATAGATTTTATTGTGAAAATGAAACTCACTGTACTCCCTGCCATAGAAAGGACTACGTTCATCTTGATCCGCTACATAATAATCTCTCCACCTGAAATAAGGCTCTATATCGTGCATACTCTTTGCGCTTCTATTTATTCGTTAGGGATTCAATCAAAATGGAAGCTTTGAAGTTTCATTAAGCTTCTTTTTTTACAGAATCAAGAATTTTCTTGGCTATTCCTTGCTTTGCCGTCAAATTTATAGATTGTGATGCAATGAAACGAACGATTGTCATCACCGGTCCGGAATCCAGCGGAAAGTCGCAGCTTTCTCAATCCTTAGCTCATCAATTCAATAGTCCATGGGTGGCAGAATATGCACGTTGGTATTTGGAACACCTTTACCGTGAGTATAAAGCGTCCGACTTGCTTGCCATCTCATTGGGGCAACAAAACGCTTACTATCAATCTCGAAGCCTTTTTCCGAATAAACCCATCCTCATAGATACTTGGGCCATTGTGCTGATGGTTTGGAGTACAATAAAATACGGGGCCCATCCGAAAGTATTTGAATCATGGTTGTTGAGGGAGCCCATAGATGTGTTCTTGCTTTGTGCACCGGATCTTCCATGGGAAGACGACCCTTTGAGAGAGCATCCTGAAAAAAGGTGGGAATTGTTTGAGATGTATCAGAACATTCTTGATCAATATCAATTGCCTTATCAAATTGTCGAAGGAACAGGGGATGAACGACTACAAAGGGCGGTAGAGCATTTGAATGGCGCCGGCATTCAATGAATTTGCAGAACTGAAATTTTATTTTATAACTTTGCATCACTTCTTGGGGTGCTTCCGCAAAAGGGAGGCTGAGATGATACCCATAGAACCTGCCCGGGTAATGCCGGGAAGGGATGATCTTGATGACAAGTCCTATTTTGGTGCTTGCATACCCGAGAAGTAAAACTCGGAATTATGCGTGTCATCGGAACGATATTTCTTCTGTTCATACTCAATTTTAGCATAGCTCAATCTCAGCTGGAAGGCTTTGTGCGAGATCCGGATGGGGTGCCCTGTGTTGGTGCTATAGTCCAGATTCAAGGTGCTGCTTCTGTTGTAAATAATGAGGGTGCTTTTCGTATTGATAAACTCCAAAAGGGACAATACGAGCTATCCGTAGATTATGGTATTTATCAATGGCAAGAGACGATTGTACTTGTTGAGGGTACCAATGTGAGAGACATTAAAATGCAGAGGAGTCTGAAGTATGAGACCATTGTAGTCAAAGGTACCCGGGTTTCAGAAAATATGCCGTTTGCCCATGAGAATGTCGACAAAGAAGAGTTGGAAGAGCAGTCTTATGGACAGGATGTCCCTTTTATTTTGAGGTGGACACCCTCCATGGTGGTGACGAGTGATGCCGGAACAGGTATCGGTTATACAGGGATGCGGATTAGAGGGTCCGATCCAACCAGAATAAATGTCACCGTAAACGGCATCCCCATGAATGATGCGGAATCACAAGGTGTGTTTTGGGTCAATACGCCTGACCTGATGGCGAGTGCTTCAGATGTCCAAATCCAAAGAGGAGTCGGAACATCTACCAATGGTGCCGGTGCTTTTGGAGCATCCGTTCATATTAATTTAGATCAGTTTTCAGAAGAGCCGCAAGCGTCAGTTGCTTTGGGAGCCGGTAGCTTTGGAACTTTGAGGACGAACCTTCAATTTCAGTCTGGCCTATTGTCTGATCATTGGTATGTGGAAGGCCGGATTTCCAGAATCCAATCTGAGGGATATGTGGACAGAGCTAGTGCAGATTTAGAGTCGAGCTATTTGAATTTGCGCTATCTCTTTAAAAATGGTGCGATTCGGGCCTATTATTTTGGAGGACATGAGCGAACCTACCAGGCCTGGAACGGATTGCCTGTTCAGTATATCAATGATCCTGGTTTAAGGACCTTTAATACGGCAGGAACCGAAAAAGAAGGAAGTCCCTACGAAGACGAGGTAGATGATTATGGCCAGGATCACTTTCAGCTTCACTGGGACCAGGAATGGGGTGCCTATCATCATACCTTATCGGTGCACTATACAAGAGGAGCCGGTTTTTTTGAGCAATACAAAGCCAACCAAAGTATGACGGATTACGGTTTAAATCCTATAATACTAGGTGATGAATCCATTGATGACACAGACTTAGTCCGTCGAAGGTGGTTGGACAATGATTTTTATGGCTTTGTGTACGCTGCAAATCTATCGCTTCAGCGGTTGGGACAGCTACAGTTTGGTGGTGCCATGCATCGGTATGATGGACGGCATTTTGGAGAGGTGATTTGGGCAGAATTTGCGGGCGAAGGAGCCGAAAAAGATCAATTGTATTATGATAATGATGCCGTGAAAGATGATGTCAACGCTTACATAAAATGGAATGTACCTATACTGAATAGGGGACTATTGTATACTGACCTTCAGATCCGAAACATTACATACAGCTTTAGGGGAGTGACGGATCTGGGTCAGTTTTTACCACAATCCGACCAAATGACTTTCTTCAATCCCAAAGTCGGTTTAAATTATGATTGGAATCCTCATCATGATTCTTACGTCTCAGTTTCAGTGGGGCACAGAGAGCCCAACCGAGATGATTATACAGAATCGCCGGAAGGACAAAGGCCTGAAGCGGAGCAGCTCATTGATGTAGAAGCAGGTCATGAATGGAACTGGGGCTCCGGAGGCTTAAAAGCAAATGCTTACTACATGCATTATAACGACCAGCTTGTGTTGACGGGCTTGATTAATGATGTCGGTGCCAGTGTACGCACCAATGTGGACCAGAGTTATAGAGCAGGGATAGAATTGGTGGTTGGACAACAGTTGGCGAAGGGCTTGGAGTGGAATGGAAATGCTACCTTTTCGCGGGACAGAATTTTGAATCACTCTGTTTTTATTGATAATTGGGATACCGGTGGACAAGAAGAACTTTCTTTTGACCAAACCCCTATCGCTTTTTCTCCTTCATTTGTAGGGATGACAGGCTTAAAATACAATGTTACCCTCTATCCAAACCACGCCTTGGAATTGGAATGGTTGCATAAATACGTAGGACGGCAGTTCTTGGATAATACGGGTTCTGAAGAGCGCTCGCTGGACCCTTATTATTTTTCAGATTTTCACATTCGTTGGCAATCGAAACTTCAAGGGGTAGGAGATCTTCAATTCCAATTTGTAGTAAATAATCTATGGGATCATTTCTTTAGTACCAATGGATGGACCTACCAATACAGAACGGATAGTTTTGATCCTACTGAAAGTGACCCTTATAGCGTTTCCGCAAAAGGGGAGGGGCGATATGACATGATAGGGTTGTTCCCTCAGGCAGGGCGTAATTTCATGTTCAATATTCAACTCACCTTCTAAATTTTTTAGAAGTTAAAGGTAAAGCCAAACCTAAGGTCCCAAGGTTGTACAATGGCATTCCCGGGGGCGGCCACATCATAAAGCAGCAGAATTTCTCCTCCGCCTGCATTGTAGCCCAATCCTACATAGACAGGATTCTGAACTTGTTTGAAGACTGTAGGGTTTCCTGACAAATCCGTACCCAGTAGAGGAAACTCAAAGAAGCCCGATTCTACATGTATGAATACGTCCCATATCACCTTATATCTCGTAAAGACACCACCGCCAAACACGAATGAGTTATATCTGTCAATGCGTGTGCCAAAATTAAATCGAGTGTCAAAATATCCTAAATCTAATCTGGGTCCGGCGCTCCAGTTAGGTGTGATTTTATAACCCACCATAGGGGCTATATTGATGTTGAAATCAGATCTGAACTGACTACTCCCAAATCCTAAACCTAAATTTCCTCCATACCACAATCGATCTTTGAAGGGTAGGTTTTGAAAGGCACTTCTGCGATCATCTCTTTCAGAACGTTCTGTTCGATCTCTTTCTGTGGGTCGCTTTTTCGTTCCTCTGCGTTGACTGAAGGCTTCATTTGCGGAAGCGAAAAAGACGATCAGTCCAAATATTATACTGAGGGCTAAACTCTTTCTCATAATTTATTTTGTCTTTGGTGCTTGTTTAGCATTTAACGTTTAAAGATTAAACGAAATGCTAAAGAATTGTTTTAAATTTAACGTTATTCTATCCTGTTTCGTAGGGGAAATAGATGAACACACAAAATTAACGAACATGTTGAAATTTGCCCACAGGCATGTATTGCTCATTGCAGTACTTTGCATTTCATTTGCTTTACATTCTAACGCTCAAACACTTTCAAATCTTTCAAGAAAAACCGCATTTAGCGAACAAATAGTTGGGAAGATTGAGAAGTTTGAAACCACCACGATTGATGTTGCATCCATTATAGAGGACTTGCAGGGAGAAGGCGAGGCTTCGCTAGAGGTGACTTATTTGGGAGAAACTTACACAATGGATGTTTATCCGAACACTCATCTGAAGTTTGGGAAAACGTATCAGCAGAAACTTGAAAGAGAAGGACGAACGATTATTCCCTCTGTAGGAGAAACGTCAAAGGGCCAAATGGTGAGTATTACATTCGCCAATGATTTTATATACGGTACCGTTAAGATAAGACCCGAACGCAGTTTGATCATCCAACCGCTTCAATTCTTTGTCAAGGAAGCGGAAAAGAATGAGTTCATTCTATTTTACAGCGATGATGTATTGGATACAAAAGATGGAATCTGCGGTACCACGCATAAGCACGATATGAGGCATCAGATTGAGGGGCATCAGGAAAGTATGCAACAAACCGGTCAATGCCTGGATGTTGAAATTGCGATTGCCAGTGACTTTTCCATGTTTCAAAAATATGGATCCGTTACAGCTGTTGAAGACCGAAATGTCGGTGTCATGAATGATGTTCAAACGAATTATGATGATGAATTTGGGGATGAACTCAATTATGTCATCGTTGACCAGTTTGTGTCGGATTGTTCTACTTGTGACCCATGGACTTCGTCGACTGCAGCGGGTGATTTGCTAGATGATTTCACGAGTTGGGGGCCAAGTGGCTTTGCAGCAGTTCATGATGTCGGAGCTTTATGGACTGATCGGGACTTTAACGGGGGGACGATTGGTTTAGCGTGGGTAGGAACCGTTTGTTTTAATTTTCGATACCATGTACTCCAAGATTTTTCCAGTAATGCAGAATTTCTGCGGGTATTAAAAGCCCATGAATTGGGGCACAATTTTGATGCGGTTCATGATGCTTCCGGGTCTCCATTTATCATGGCTCCATCTGTAAGCCAATCTACAACATGGTCTTCATTATCTATAGGAGATGTAGATGCTCATGTGGCAAGCGTGAACTGCTTGTCTACATGTGCGCCGGATATAGGTGCAGACTTCCAGTTTAGTAATGACAATATCTGTCAAGAGAATGAAGTGCATTTTTATGATGGATCTTCAGGAGATATCATTGCCTGGGATTGGGACTTTCCGGGTGGTTCACCTTCTTCCAGTACAGATGAAAACCCGGTCGTAACCTACAATAATCCGGGTGTTTATGATGTAACTTTGGAAGTAGAAAATAGTGCGGGGCAGTTTGATATCATTACCATTCCCGGAGCTATTACGGTGAGCTCAAATGGAGAAGGAATCCAGATTTATCAAGATTTTGAAAATGGTCTGGGTGATTGGACAACGCAAAATAATGGGTTGGGCTGGCAGATTGTTTCTACACTGGGTAATAGTATGGGGGGACAAGCTATCAGTGTTAACAATACCAGTAACCCACCTAATACCGTAGAAACTTTAGTATCTCCCGGATTTAGTTTGCTAGGCTACCAAACAGCGACGCTTCATTTGGATCATGCCTATGCTCGGCGAAACGGTCAGAGTGATTCCTTAGCCATAGATATTTCCATTGATGGCGGACAGACCTTCCAAAATGTAGCTTCCTTTTTTGAAACAGGATCCGGTACATTCTCGACTGCCCCCAATCAATCAGGATTCTTTGAACCTGCTACTGCTGACGATTGGTGTGATGGTGCTTTTGCCAGTTGTATAGCGATTCCTCTGGATCAATATGTGGGCAATCATGAAGTTCAAATCCGCTTAAGGAACAGAACCTTGGGTGGAAATGCTCTCTACCTGAACAGGGTGTGGGTGTCAACAGATTGTTATGATTTGTTCCCGCCGATAGCGGACTTTTCAGCGGATGTTACGATTGATTGCGCTAGCTTTAGTGTAAACTTCGAAGATTTATCCATCTTAGACCCGATAGAATGGTTTTGGGAATTCGAAGGCGGTACGCCTCAAACTTCCACAGAACAAAACCCAACGGTTCTTTATACCACAGAAGGAGTCTATGAAGTCTCCCTGACGGTAAGCAATCCGGAAGGTTCTGATACGGAAACTAAGAGTGCTTTCATTGTCGTGACGGATGTTCCGGAGGCCGGCTTTAGCTTTAGCGCCAATGAAACAGTAGTGAATTTTACCAATGAATCCCTGAATGGTGATACCTACGCTTGGGATTTCGGGGACGGAAATACGAGCACAGAAGAAAGTCCCGAATACGATTACCTATTCAACGGCACTTATGTTGTGGAGTTAGTCGCTTCCAACAATTGTGGCAGCAGCACTATAAGCGAAACCATCACGATAGAGGCAGCCCCAACAGGTATTATCAATGCAAATGTCACAGCAGGCTGTACGCCTCTAAACGTCACTTATGATGGTACTTCTTCTTTTAATGCAGATTCGTTTTTCTGGACTTTTGAGGGAGGTACACCTGCTTCGAGCACCATGGCTGAACCTCAGGTTCAATATGACTCTGCAGGTACTTTCGATGTGATCTTGGTTACCACCAACGCTTTCGGAGCAGACACGGTTTTTCTGAATAATTATGTTTCGGTCAGCTCGTCTCCGGAGGCAGATTTTTTTTATGTGGATAATGAATTAGAGGTTACTTTCTCCTCCATGGCGACCGGGTTTGACTCTCTAAGTTGGGATTTTGGGGATGGAAATATGAGTTCAGAGACCAATCCTATCCACACCTACGCGAATGAAGGAACTTATGAGGTGGTCTTAGTGGCCATGAGCCAAAGTTGTGGAAATGATACAAGTATCCAAATGATTGATGTGGATGAATCCATTACAGCGTCCTATGTGCCTTCGACTACCGAAGGGTGTGCGACATTGGAGGTTCAGTTTACTTTAGGATCGAATGGAGCAACTTCTGTGAATTGGGTGTTTGAAGGGGGGACTCCTGCAAGCTCATCTGACTTTAATCCTGTTGTATCCTATAATAATCCGGGTGTTTATGATGTTGAACTTATCGTCTCAGATGGTGTGACTTCAGACACCTTAGTGAACCCAGATCAAATTATTGTGAACGGACCGCCTTCACCAGCGTTTACGAGCAATATCAACCTCAGTACTGTTCAATTTACCAATAGCTCTGCGAATGCTGATGCTTACGTATGGGACTTTGGTGACGGTGCCACAAGTACGGAAACGGATCCGGAACACATCTATCAAGCAGATGGTAGTTATGTTGTGGGCTTGAGTGCCATTAACGAATGTGACACCATTACCACTCAAGAGGTTATTGAAATTGCTACACCACCGAGCGCAGATTTTAGTATTTCTCAATCTGCAGGGTGTATTCCCTTAGTGGTCAATTTCACGAATGAATCCAGCGATAATTCGAATTCATTTACGTGGATATTTGAAGGAGGAAGCCCCGCCGGTTCAAATATTGAAAATCCTGAAGTGTTCTACTCGGTAGCAGGGGTGTACGATGTGACCTTGATAGTTGCCTCCAATGGGGGCATGGATACCTTAGTGATGAGTGATGCAATTGAGGTTTTTCCGGATCCTGTTGCTGATTTTAGTTTTATAGTTGATTCATTGACTGTATCATTTACCAATATTTCAGAAGATGCTACTTCTTATCATTGGGATTTTGGGGATGGAAATACCAGTAATGAAGAAAATCCCACGCATGTTTATGCACAGGGAGGAAGTTATGATGTAGTCTTGACTGCAATCAATGACTGCGACAGTGTGGCTTATTCGCGGCAGATAGGTACAGGAGGTTTGCCACAAGCAGCGATTTCGATCATTGGAATGACGGAAGGTTGTACGCCCTTTGAAGTGCTCTTTGAAGACGGCTCTCAAGGGAATATCAGCAGCTGGGAATGGACTTTTGAAGGAGGAACCCCTTCTACTTCGACAGAGCAGAATCCAACGGTGATTTATAATGAGCCGGGTACATACGATGTAAGCTTGAAGGTCACGAATGCAGTAGGAGATAATGAGATTACACGTCAGAATGTGATCACAGTGCACGAAGCTGCAGACGGAGACTTTACCTTTGTGATTGATAATACATTTGAAGTAGATTTTGATGGTCAGTTATTGACAGATACGACCGCAGATGTTACGTGGCTTTTTGGAGATGGGGCGAGCAGTAATATTGAAGACGTCCGACACGTGTATGCTGAGGAAGTTGTTATTATGATGTCTTCAGCAGATGTTGAAGCTACTCAGTCAATGGTGGTGTATCCCAATCCAACTCAAGACTATTTCCAAATCAAAGGATTTTCCGGCCAGGCAGAAGTCATTATTGTAGATTTGAATGGAAAGATTTTCTTCCAGCGACCCAATGTAAGGGCTCAAGAAAGAATTCTGACAAATGATTGGCCTGCCGGTGTCTACACGGTAAATGTGAGGATCGGTCAACAGTTAGGCCAGTTTAAATTGATCGTACAACAATAAAGTTGCATTTTTCAATTAAGGAAGGCTATTGCAGGAACGTGCAATAGCCTTTCTGCGTTTAATGCCATGATTAGAGAATGCATTTTTGAATTGCTTCATGGACAAATATGGTGACCCAAAAGCAGCTTTATTTGAATTCATAAACTCGTAAGATTAGGTAGAGTGGGTTAACCACTTTATTTTTAGAACAATATCCAATACCCATGCGCAAACTGTGGACCTTTTTTTTCAGTATCAGCATCTATGCTGCAGCCTGGTCTCAGTGCAGTCTGGAAGGTCCGTTTCCAATTGAAAACTTTGCGGTTTTTGACTTAGCGATTCAAATCGATAGTTTGGTGAATGACGATTTGTCTGACCCACAGCAAGGATTATGTGCGGTGGCAATCGAATTTGAGCACGACTTAGTGGGTGATGTGTTGATTGAACTTGAATCACCTGCCGGTCAAGTGGTTACTTTAATTGGGCCTACAGGGCCTTTCAGTTTTACACAAGGCACCCAATGGGATATTAGTTTTGTACCCTGCGCTTCAAATGCTCAACCTGATTTAGGATTCGGAGATGTCTATTCCAATCTGAATTTGTGGGGAAACTTTGCCAATCATTCAGGGAGTTATTATCCATATAGTGGTTGTCTGGAAGATTTTAATACAGGTTCCGCTAATGGCGTTTGGAAAGTCAGTGTTCGAGATGCCGGACAATTTTATGAAGGACAAATTGATCGAATTTCGCTTTTCTTTTGTGATCCTACAGGCATTAATTGTCAGAATTGCACAGCCCCTGAGCTGGAAAATTTGCAAGATTCCGTAAAGCTTTGCCTTCTTGATTCTCTGCCCGATTCACTTTGGGTGGAGTCCAATGCTTTTGATTCCAACTTACATGACATCCGCTATCTGCTGTCGCAAGAGGACTCATTAATAAGCGTTGAAAGTGAGTATCCTTTTACACCATCATTGGCGCCTGACACTTATAATTTGTGCGCGCTCAGTTGGGAGAAGTCTGACTCCTCCAACTTGGAAGGCTTGCTGGACACTTCTGTTTTTATAAATGACTTTATACACGCGGCAGATTCCTTAGGGCTGTGTTATAATTTAACTAACTGTGTCGTACTCATCATTGAAGACGGACCGGATACCATTCAAGAAGATGCGCTCCTGTGTCCCGGAGACACCCTCTTTTGGAGATCTTTAGTCCTTACGGAAGCCGGTCAATACCAGGTGACCGACAGCTCAGATTGTGTTACGGTTTTTCAATTGGACTTGGATACGGTAAGTTTCCCGCAGACTTTGGTATATCCGGATACTTTTAATTGTCAGGTCGACTCTGTGCCTGTTGAGGTTATTCCTTTTGACTCTGTTCAATATCAATACCAATGGATTGTTAACGAAACGGATACGGTCTTCAATCAGTTTGCGGTTGGCATTCGCTCAACCGATAGATTGCAACTTGTGGTGTCTCTGGGAACATGCAGCCAAACTTTTGTTTCCAATGTACCCTATGATACGATCCCGCCTACTTATATAGTAGCTTTTTTAGACAGCCTGAATTGTTTGACCGATAGCACTATTTTAACACTTTCCCATGATGGGCTGCAATCGACTATCTTTTACCGCAATGATACTTTTACAGGAAATCAGGTTTCTGTCATTGATACCCAGTGGATTGAACTGCGGATAGAAGGGCAGAACCAATGTGTAGTGATCGATAGTTTTCGAGCACCCTTCAATTTTACTACCCCCTTCGTTCAAATCGATACCAATGTTACTTTTTGCCCCGGTGATGCAATTCCACTCAGAGCTTTAGGCATTGCCGATACTTATCAATGGGTGGGCCCCAATGGTTTTTCTTCAAATCGTAAGGATACGTCCACTTTTGATGAAGGCACCTATGTGCTTATGAGTTTGGACTCGACGTCTTATTGCGAGACGATAGATTCATTTCTTTTTCTTTATCCCTCTGACATCACACTACCTGAGGTGAGTGCAGATACTTTAAGTTGTATTCAACCTTCGGTTCAACTTAAGGTGGACCCTTTGGAAGCTGGGCTCTTCTACCAATGGATTGAGCCTACAGGCGATACGATCGTATTTCCTACGCCATTTGTTTCA
>CAZGGG010000011.1:36362-45444 GCA_964525165.1 uncultured Saprospiraceae bacterium
GTGATTAATAATTCCGGAAATTGCGTAAAGGAAATAGATCTTGAAGTATTGCAAGAAGACAATCTTGACAGTTTTTCCATTGTGGAAGATACTTTGGATTGCGATGTATTATTTGTACGCCTCTACACCAATTTGCCGAAAGGCGAATTAGTGGATAGCCTCCTATGGATCAATCCGCTAGGGGATACGGTTCAAACAGATACCTTAAATACTGCCTTGCCAGGACTGTACATCGCCCGACTCAGTACCTCATCGGGTTGCGCCTTTCTCGATAGTTTTGAATTGCAAGAAGACTTTACTCCCTTCGCGCATCAACTGACGGCCGATACCATAAGCTGCAAGAGGGATAGTGCAGAGATCAGCATCAATGGACCGCCCACTTATCTATATCAATGGGTGGATGCAAGGGGCGATTCAATTAGTCAAGATCAAAATTTTAAGGTAAATCAGGCAGGAGTCTATTTTGTAACCATAGAGAGTCCGGCTTGTCAATATGTAAGAGCGATAAGGGTACTTGCAGACACCCTTGATCCGGACCCTCCACTCTTGATAAAAAATAGAGATTGTATCAATGATAGCGTAGGAGTAGACTTAAATAGCCCCCATATTCAATGGGCGTTTTGGGATGAAAATCAAGCAAGTTTTCAGGAGATTGATTCGGATCGATATCGGGCTTTGGGAATAGATTCCATCACCCTCCAGTTTACAGGATCGAATGGATGCAGCAGCATACAGACGATTGAATTTAGTACAGATACCCTCTCCGTGGACATCTCTATTGAAACGGATACTATAGATTGTAATAGTACCGGTATAGGGGCCTATGTACAAAGATCGGATAGTTTGTTACAAGTTTCATGGCAGGTGAATCAAACAGATCGGGTTTTCAGGGATTCCGTAATAATCGCTTTGGGAGATGATCTGAGGGTCTTTTGGGCCGGAAAGAATGGTTGTCAGGATTCCTCAATGGTGGTCATACCGGCAGACACCCTGCTACCTTTTTTGGATTTGGAACTACCTGAGCTGAATTGTACCCTTATGAGTGATACATTGCAGGTCCCTTTGAGACCGGTATATGACTCCATCAGCTGGTCAGCCCCGGGAGCGATGCCCTTTATCATTCAAGATTCCGTGATTGTTGATCGTCCGGGACTTTATGAAGCTATCTTATATGGAAGAAACGGATGTGTTGTAATGCAAGAATTTGAGATGGTATTAGATACTCAGATTATCTATCCGGAGATACAATCAGACACTTTGCAATGTAATGAGCGGGTGCGACAATTCATTACATCCTTTGATACTTCTCAGCTGAATTCCTTTCAGTGGTACCAGGAGGGGCTTCCGATCGATTCTTCAATATTTGCAAACTTCCCTACCGGGAATTATCTATTGGAATGGCAAATGGATAATACTTGCAAAGACTCCTTGGAATTTAATTTGAGCGCGCATTCATTTACGGCTTCGATTACAACTTTGCCGCAAGCTCTCACCTTAAATTGTACACAGCCGGTTACCCTATTGACGGTCGATTCAATACCCTCTGTTAGGAAGTATCAATGGATACTACCCTCTGGTATGTCGATAGAATCCAACCAATGGGAAGTCAATGAAAATGGGACTTTCCTTTTCGTAGCGGAGGATCGAAATTTTTGTCTTGATTCCCAAACTATCAATGTAGTTTTAGATACGGTGACTCCGGACCTGACTACAGAAGATGGCTTTATCAATTGTCGAACCCCTTTTGACAGTTTGCGCGTAGAGGTCGTTCCGTCTTCCAGAATTCAAGGATTGATATGGACCGGCCCTAATGGATATGTCAGTGAAGAAAGAATCCCTTTGGTGATTGATAGCGGTCTATATATGGTTCAAGTTACATTAGATAATGGCTGCAGCAGCGCAGATAGTCTAGTTGTTGAAGCCGATTTTAGGGCTCCTGAATTGAATCTTCCGGATTCTGCTTATTTCAACTGTTCTACCATGTTGGCAACCTTGGAGGTGCAAAATTCTTTAGTACAGAATCTATGGTATCGGGGAGATAGCTTTTTATCAGACCTTCCAAGGATACAAGTGGAGCAGGCCGGCACCTATATCGTGATAGGGGAGGGTTTTAATGGCTGTATCACAAGAGACACGATAGAAGTCGCAGAAACGCTCCCTTTTCCGAAAATCGAATGGGATATTCCTGAGTTAAATTGTCAACGATCTTCCGATAGTATAAGAATAGAAGGATTGTTGGATCCCGATCTAGAGTTTAGCTGGGAAGGGCCCAATGGTTTCCTTTCAGAAGTCAGTCAGCCTTTCGTGGTCGATACCGGCACTTACATCGTCCGTTACATCAATTTATTTGATTGTATTTCAACGGATACGCTAGAGGTGAGAGGGGTCAATCTGCCGCCGGAAGTTGAGTGGCGAATTTTGGATACGGCACGTTGTCTGGATAGCACCCATCTTGTTGAAATATTCCTGAATGATGGTGGACCTTCAGAATCTATTTTGACAGCCCTTTCGGGAAATGTAGGCTTAACATCTGAGCCGAATGTGTATCAGTGTGCAGGCCCTGGTCAGTATGTTTGGGAAGTTATCCGGCAAGGTGAAACTTGTATTGTCATGGATTCATTCACTTTGTCTACTCCTCTTCAAGATGAGCCTCAAGTAGACGTAGCAGTCACGCCCCTTTGGTGTGAGCGGGATACGCAAGGAAGCATTAGCCTTTCGGCAAAAGCTGATTTTAGGGCTCCTTTTCAATATCGATTGGACAATCAGTCTTTTGATTCCATAGCTACCTTTACACCCTTATTGGAAGGCGTTTATACCTGGACGGTCGTGGATCGTTTCGGTTGTGAGACTTCAGGCAGTTCTGAAGTAGAGAATTTATCAGCAGGAACCCAATTTGATCTCGGACCCGACATACGAACGGTTCCAGGAGAGGAGCTCATATTTCGCCCGACGACCAATGTAGATACCACGCAGTTTGTGGGTTGGAACTGGATATTCAACGGGACACAGACCTGTGACACTTGCCGTCAGTATAGGCAACGGGTCAGCGGTCCTTTCAGGTTGGAGGCCCAGTGGATTACCAAGGGGGGGTGCTTATTTATGGATGAAGTTTTGGTCAATGTGCCGACAGATCAGATTTTATTTGTCCCCAATGTATTTACTCCTGACGAAAACGGAATCAATGATTTCTTTTACATCCAGAGCTCTACAGATATCGAGTTTGTCGAGCTTGTTCAGGTATATGATCGCTGGGGAAACAGAGTTTACGAGTGCAGGGATTGTCCGGTCAATGATATCACCTCCGGTTGGGATGGCACTTTTGAAGGAGAGCCCATGTTTCCGCAGGTACTTGCAGTCCTGATCATTTATGAATTTGAGGGAGAGCGCGTCACCGAATATTTAGATCTTACCCTCATTCGATAGGTCAAAATGTTCACTTGACCCTCAAAGGTTTACCCAAGTATAATTGTGCCGACAATCAATTCGTGCAATTTTTTGTTTTTCGAGGCAGCATTTTAGTAAATTGCGGGCTCTTAGGCATAGAAGCATAAACTGAACGCATGAAGAACCTATACAACCTTTGTATTTTCTTAGGACTATTTTTGGCCTCATTTCAAATGCAGGCTCAATTCGATGAGGTCACTCCTTGTGACGCATCAACGAATCCGGTGGTCTTTGGACCTACCACCACAACGATTAGCCTTTCGGCAGATTTTGATCCGCTTACCTATCTGACACCCTTTGTGACAGATAATGCGGGTGGGGTTATCCAAAATTTTGGCTGTGCTCCCGGTGATAGTGCCCTATTTTTCAAACTAGAAGTAGACCCCAATACCCGATACTTAGAACTCGAGTATATCGGTGGAGAGCCGGATGTGTCTGTTGCATTGGTGCAGATTTTAGACGCACAATGTCCTTCAGGCTCTGGAACAGCCTTCCAGGAGAATGTATATCTGGATGAAATCGGGGATCCTATGTCGGATTGTGCCTTTGATGCCACAGGTACCCTGTTTTATTCTTTTTGTAATTCGACCACACCTTTGGACCAAACAACCCTTTATTTATGGGTGTCGACTGCCACAGGTGATGGTGTAGTAGATTTAGATGTGACGCAGTATGTCGCCCCTGCCAATGATGCTTGTGCTGATGCTGCTGATTTGGGAACGCTGAACGAGTTAGGTTCTGTTGGAGACTGTAATGCTCCGGGTGGAGTTACCTTTACTACAGAGGGTGCCTGCGGTGATATTGTTGCGGGAAATGCTTGTTACAATGGTTTTGAAGATGAAGCTACCGTATGGTATACTTTTACCACAGGACCTAACGTGTATGAAGTTTCCATTGATTATGCAAGTTTTTCAGGAGCTGACATGAGAGTAGCTCTGTTTCAAACGGATTGTACGACTCCAACATTGTTAGATTTACCTAATAAGGATTATTGTGATATAACGCCTGGAGACTTAATCGAGAATATTCCGGTTTTACCCAATGCAACTTATCATGTGGCTGTTTCAACCCCCATCGATGTAGATGACTGGGAGGGAGACTTCACATTGTGTATTGAAGCTTGTGAATCTCCTTTGAATGATGAGATTTGTGACGCTGAAGTGGTGACTTTCGCCACTCCGGGCGGAACCGGAACACCTATATCCGGTACGACTGAATGTGCGTCCATTTTCAATTTTATCAATGGACCGGACACTGTTTTTGCTGAGTGTGATAACGGAGGGTCCGGCGAACCGCAAAGAGCGGTGTTTTACAAATTGGACATTGACCCTTATGCAACCAAGATTCAGATTTATGGAGCAGAAGGAACCGCTACCGGTTTAAGTGGTCAGATTATCTCTTATGATGAGACTCTTTGTCCCGGTATTCCAACAGGAACAGATGTCTCCATCTATACAGCTCCTGACTTTCCGGATGCCTTTGCATGCGGAGATTTTGATGGAGGACAGATCGAATTGAACCTATGTAATGTAGATAATGCAGATTATGATGATCTCTATTTAGTGGTTTACTCCGATTTAGATGGTGGAGGAACTTTTGATCTGAACTTCGTTCAGGAAATTGCTCCTTACAATGATGAGTGCGACGACCCTTCTGATGTGACCAGAGCAGCAGGAGACCTGGGTATTATTGTGGAAGGGGATAATATTTGTGCAGCCTCCTTTCTAGGTGGACCTCAAACGAACAGAGGCGCTTGTCCAGATAATATCAGTGGTTTCCCTTGTTTTGATGCTTTTGGTGATGGTGATCAGGCTGTGGTTTGGTATACCTTTGAAACTGGAGACGATGTAGAATTAATGACCGTAAATGTGGAGCACCTTGAGTCGGATCAAGTCAGAGTTGCTATGTTCGAAATGGACATTGACTGTGACCTGGCAACAGTCGCTCCTCCACAATCGCCTACAACAGAGATTGATGAGTATTGTACAGGTGATAATATAAATGATGGCGTAGATAGTTTATTCAACGTCTTGGTAAAAAGAAATACACGCTATTATATCGTAGTGAGTACAGATACGACAGAGTGGGGAGAATTTGACCTTTGTATTAAGAATTGCCCTGCACCGCTCAATGATACCCCTTGTGATGCGATCACAGAAGCGGAGATCATGCCCGGAGAGTTTCCGGATTACTTCATTCCTGCTCAGGATATCATGACGACTCAATGTGCCAACAACTTTTTTGGGGACAATTTGAACTCTTCTTTTCAAATAGGTAATGAGTGTTATGATTCAGATGAATTGGAAAGCTCTGTATTCTATAAAATTGATCTGGATGAGAATGCTACTGAATTCCTGCTATTTTTAGACAATGTTGAACCTTTGGATGGTTTAGGAGCAGGCTTAATCTGGTTTGATGGGGTAGACCCATGTGATGGCTCCTTAAGGACAGGTTCTGCACCGACATTGGTGCAGGATGCAGATGGAAATTCAATCCATGATTGTTCTATGGATGGAGATACTTTGAAATATGACCTATGTGGGGTGGATAGTGTAATCATCGCAAACCTGTATGTTTGGGTTTCTTCAGAGCGAACCAGTCAGGGACCCTTCGAGATTGGTTTTAGTCAGAAAATAGGCCCTCCACATGATGAGTGTGAAGATGCGGAAGACTTAACAATGGCAACAAATTTGGTGTATGATGAAATGACACCTACTTGTTTTAATCGTCCGGAAATTGAAACAACTCTTTATGGTTGTGAAGATGAGGTGTTTGCAGGACAACCGGATCCTGAATGTTTAGATTTAAATCAGGATGTTGAATATAGTGTTGTATGGTATAAATTCACCACTGATGACGGGGCAGGAGAGCTTGATCTATTCCTAACTCATGACAATCCCAATCTCGAAAATGATGATCTCATTATTACAGTCTTTGAGTTCGATCAGGGGGAAGAATGTGATGTGACCTTGCCGGTTTCTCCTCAGGAATGTGTTTCTGATGAGAACGGGGACGGGATCATCATAGATGAGACACAGAATATTGGGGTACAGCCGAATACGACCTATTATATAATGGTTATGACACCTAAGGACAGGTCAGGTACATTTGAACTATGTATGGATATAGATCCACCGAAGCCATGTGATGAAGATCCACCCCGTTACTATAATCATACAGCTCCAATTTGTGGATTAAGTGATCTGGACGGAGCTTGTTTGAAGTTGACAGGGATTGCTCAGAAGCCTTATCCTACCGGGCCATTAACGTGGCCGGGTTGTGGAGGTAGTTTTGCATTACACAATCCTAACTGGGTAACTTTTGTTGCCGGATCTAACAATATTACGCTAGACATTATCATCGATGCCTGCCAGAATGGTGGAGGTGCTCAGGTAGCCGTTTATGGTCCTTTGGATTGTGCGCTTGAATTTGATACTACAGAAATGGAGACAGGTATTGATCCTACAGCTGACCAGTTACTGAGTAACTGTAGCTTTGTGAATTGTCAGCAAGGGAATATTGTATTCGATGTAAATACGATTCCCGGAGAAATCTACGGTATTGTATTTGACGGATGTAATGGAGATATCTGTGATGTGAGTATTGAAGTAGAAGATGGGGGTGATGCTCCGAGTCTAGATGGTACGCTGGAAGAACCTGTTTTTGACAATGCAGGTCTAGGACCTGATAGTTTGTGTGAAGGTGCTACGACTATCTTCTCCTTAGAAAATGAAATTCAAGGAGCATGCGCTACAACTTGGGAGTTGGTAGATGATATGGGGAATATTGTTTATGATACCACCACCACCGGCGTAGGAAATCAGGTGACTTCGATCGAATACACTTTCGATGTGCCCGGTGAATATGAGCTTTGTGTCGTTGCGACCAACCTTTGTGATGAGACAGATCCTACTTGTATTCCGATCATCGTGTTCCCTCTAGAAACCATAGAGGAAAGAGATACAATATGTGAGGGAGGTGATATGAATAGTGGCACTTATGTTTGGGATGGCCCACTAGGAAATCCAGTCACCCCTAATAATGGTCCAATTGATGTCTTTAGGACTGGTCTGACAAGATATACCGGTACGGAGGTGAATGCTTTAGGATGTGAAGTTGAAGTGGTTTTAGATCTCTTTGTAATTGATGAGAACGAGGACAACAGAACGCCTATAGATACCTTTGCATGTTATCAAGAGATTATTGCCACGGGTTTCCTATTCGGTGCGGATGGTATTTCTTGTACTCCAACTCCAAGATATCAATCCGGTGTGTATGATGAGGATTGTGTTTCAGATATCAGTGGTTGTGATACTTTCTTCACTGTTACACTGAATGTGCTAGGGGGTGCTTTTGAAGTGAGTACAAGGTGCTTAGGAGATGGAACCGTAGATTTCTTCTTTGTAGATCCTCAAAATGGACTGTACACCCCATGGGCAGAACAATATCAGAATTACTTCAGTCAACCGGACTTCGATGTGGTTTGGACTTGGACAGTGGAGAATAATGCCAACTGGACAGCGACGGACACACTAGTCAATCTGACTCAAAATGAGATCATCAATTTGGCTGATAATGGAGTACTGACAATTGAATTGAGATATTCTATATTTTACCAAGGACAAGAAATTTGCTCCTCTAATAATCCCGCAGAGTTTGAATACGTATTGGAGGATAACTTCCCACAAATTCTATATTTAGATGGAGATACGACTTTCTGCGAGGGACAAGATTCGATTGCTATATGGTCTGTGTTCCAAAACCCATTAGATCCCGATCCGGACGGAGATCCTGATCCTGTGTTCTTATGGCTTTGGAATGAACCGAATGGCTTTACCGTATTAGATAACAGTAATTCTTCAGATACGATCAAATTAAGTGTGCCTGAACCAGTGAATGATAGTACACTTTGTCTATCTGTTCAGACTTTGCGATGTGGGTTCGTAGATACGCTTTGTCAAGATTTATCTGTGGATATACCGGATCAGCCCGTTATTGACGACCCATTAGAGACTTGTGATACCTTCTACACATTTGCTCCGTCTTTAGCACAGCAAGGAGGATGGAGATTGATTGACACACCGGCTAGTGGTAATGCATTGACATTTGATAATCCTCAAAATCCAAATGCAACAGTTTCTGTAACTGAGCCGGGAACATATGTCTTTGAATGGCAGGAAGGACCGAATAGTTGTGCGAAGTATGATACGACAACGATTACCTTCCTGGAGCATCCGTTTGCATTGTCCGTAGAAGACACTTGCTACAATGGAATTGAGTTTGAGGCAACTGTAACTATCAACGGAGGTTCTCCGGCATATACTATTCACCCGAATAGTGATATCACCGGCACCATCAATGGAAACACATTTGTTTCGGATGTGATTACAGTAGACTTCACTCCGGGTGGAAACTTTGGAGATGTTCTATATCTGGTCATTCAGGATGCCAATGGTTGTATATCTGATTCTATTCCAATCACAATTGTTTGTGAGTGTGATACAGAAGCAGGGGATATGGCCACGGACACAATTGAAGTATGTGAGGATGAGACAGCCGTAGCAACTTATTTAGGAGGTCACATTAATGATGGCAATGATACACTCGTATTAATCCTTCATTCCGGTGATACCAATGA
>CAZGGG010000011.1:45454-58855 GCA_964525165.1 uncultured Saprospiraceae bacterium
AAATATTATAGATACGACTGTCATCGGAGGTGGATTTGGATTTATCCCGGGGGCAATGAATTTCGGGCAGACCTACTACATCTCTCAAGTTATTGGGAATGCGACGGGACCTAACTTGGATCTGGTTGATTTAGACGACCCATGTTTAGCTGTGTCGATTGGACAAGCTGTGATTTGGTATGAAAATCCGGTAGCGGATGCAGGTGTGACAGATACGACTTGTGGGTTTACCTACACGATGATGCCTAATACTAGCGTGGGTATAGGCGAGTGGAAGGTTGTGCCTGATACCGGCGGAGTCTTTATCGGCGATCCGGCCAATCCGAACACAGATATCACGGTAGTGAACCCTGGTACTTATACCATGAGATGGACGGAGAATAATAATGGCTGTGTAGATAGCTCTGATGTTGACATCACTCTAGTAGGGGATATTAATTTCAGAGTCGTATATGAGTGTAACGGAACGGCTACAGAATACACCGCTTATATCATACTCTCTAGTGGCGGAGGAGGTTATTTTGAAGTCAATGGTAAAGGAACCTTCAGAAATGATACATTAGTTTCTGATATTATTCCGAAGGGGGATACCGACACCTTCATTGTAAACTCAGTACTAGGTTGTGGACCGGATACAATTGTTGTCCAAACGGATTGTGTGTGCCGAACTGAAATCGGAACCTTGGATACTAGTAATCTTTTAACTGTCTGTGATGACGAATGTATCAATGTCTTTGATCTCTATGATCCAACCGGAGAGAACTTTGATGCAAATGACATCAGTAACTTCATTATTCATAATGAACAAGACACTTTTGTAGGTTCACAAGTGTATGCCCAAAGAGATTCAGTGTTCTGCTTCCAGAATCTGGCAGGCTTCAATACAGGAGATACTGTTTATGTGTCTTATGTGATTGGTAATCCTGGTGGTGGTGGAAATGTAGATCTCCTCGACCCTTGTTTGAAAATAACCTATGGAGTGCCGGTCGTATTTGTAGAGCGTCCTGTAGCGGATGCAGGTGTTGATCAAACCGAATGTGGTTTTGATGCCAGCCTTGCTGCCATTGCCTCAATTGGAACAGGTAATTGGATTCAAGTGAGTGGTCCGGGAACTTCTAATTTCTCAGACCCAACGAATCCTACAAGTACTGTTACTGTTTCAGATTATGGAACTTATGAGTTTGAATGGACAGAGATCAATGAATTCTGTGAGGATAGAGATACTGTAAGTATTGAATTCTTATCGTCACCAGAGGTAGATCCTGCATCCGTGACATACGATTGCGATAATATTGGAGAGAACTTCACGGCCACCTTTACCGTTGACTTAGGTGATGAGGCTACGCTTCAGGTCATTAATTCAGACGGTGACCCTGTAGGTAGTTTCAATGGTCGTGAGTTTACTACAGACTTTATTACCAGTGACTCAACGGTTACGGTATTCATCTATGATGCAAACGGATGTGATACATTTGAATTAAACTTAACGTTTGATTGTCCGTGTTTAACAGAAATTGGAAGTTTAGACGGGACTGAACTCAATTTATGTGAAGATCAAAGAGTCACAGGAGTAGCATATAATCCAACCGGTGAAAACCTGGATGGTAATGACGAGATTCGTTTTGTATTACTGGATGCAGCAGATAATCAGCTTGAGGTAAGGAATAATACTAATTTCACTTTCGATCCGAATACAATGAATTTGGGTGAGACCTATTTCATATGGGTGTATGCCGGTTCGGTAAGAAATGGAATGTTTGATTTCAATGATGACTGCTTAGTGCGAGAAGGGCCTATCGAAGTAACATGGTGGGCTTACCCTGAGGCTATGGCAGTACCATCGGAAGATACCATTACCTGTACCTTAACATCCATACAAATAGATGGAAGTAGCTCAGTCGGACAAAGACTTAGTTATCAGTGGAGCACGAACGATGGAGGCATTGATCCTACGACAGCGAATCAGGCAGTAGTGACGGTTACTAGTGGTGGAACGTACACTCTGGTCGTTACTGATGACTTGAGTGGTTGCAGCGATGAGATAAGTGTTACCATTGCACAGTCTGATGATGTGCCAGAAGCGATCATTGCACAGCCGGCAGTATTAACTTGTGATGTAACAGAAATTACTATTGATGGATCCGGCTCTACTTCCGGACCAAGCATACAATATACTTGGTCTACCACTAATGGAAGTATCGTAGGACCTAATGATGGAAGTACGCTTAGAGTGAATGCGCCTGGTGATTATACCTTAACAGTTTTTGATGCCTCTAACAGCTGTGAAGTAAGTGCTTCAGTTACGGTAACAGAGGATACGAATCCACCGGCAGTAGCAGCTTCAGTCTTAGGTCAGTTAGATTGTAACACAGACGAAGTGACCCTAAGTGGAGATGGATCCGCAACCGGTGCCAATATCACGTATACCTGGAGTACATCCAATGGTGTGATTTCCGGTTCTAGTAATACAATCAGTACTACGGCCACTGCTGTAGGAGACTATACTTTAGTTGTTGAAAATGCAGATAATGGTTGTGTTGATTCTGTAACCATATCTGTCACGCGTAATCCAATCGAGCTAAGCGATATCATTGTGGAGGCCAATGATCCAATTTGTCACGATGAGATCAACGGAATTATCCGAATACAACCTGTAGGAGGACAAGAACCTATCCTTTACCGATTGGTGGGTGTAGGTGAAAATAATTCTGGAGTATTCACCGGCTTGGGACCTGGGGTATATGACATTGAAGTCATTGATGCAAATGGTTGTACTGCTAGTGATCAGGTTGAATTGGTAAATCCACCTATTCTAACCTTGGATCTTACTGAATCCTTAGTGATTGAGAAAGGGGATAGCGTCGTAGTTGTTGCCACCATTCCTTTGGGTGCGAATGTAGATACCGTTATTTGGGATACAGATACGGTACCATTTACTTGTCTGGATCCTCAATGTCTCACTATTCGAATTACACCTCCAAACACTATGGTGGTAAGTGCGACAGCATTGGCAGGAACCGGATGTTCTGATGATGATGCTATGAAGATCATCGTACGAGTGTTCAGAGACGTTTATATTCCAAACATATTCTCTCCTAACGGAGATGGAATCAATGATCTGTTCTTACCTATGACCGGAAGAAGAGTGACCAATATCAACTACATGCAAGTATTTGATAGATGGGGGAATAGAATGTTTGAAAGCAGAAACTTCCAAACAGGTGATTTGACTGCCGGATGGGATGGAACCTTTAGAGGCAGAGATGTTGGTGAAGGAGTTTTTGTATACAAAGTAGAGGTAGTATATGATAATGGGGATGTTGAATTGATTGACGGAACAGTCACATTAGTTCGATAACTCTATGTAGCTGCATAAATAAGAAAGGTGAGATCATCGATCTCACCTTTTTTATTTACTCAAGTCCTGAAATTTAAATTCAAGGTGGGTCATTTAAGGCAACCTACTTTTATTCTCTTTTGTGTAGGGTATCATTATGATGAAAAGCTATCAAGCAGGACACCGGAGAAAGCAAAGATTTTATTTCTTCCTTTCCAGAATTCAAAGAGAGGAGTATTTATCATAAGTTTTATACGGGTCTTTGATCTTCTATGGTTGCTGAGGCTGCATTCGCTTTGATATAACGTTTAGCTTCTTGCATATCCGTTTTCGATTCGAAGACAATAGAGGTAGCAATAACCTGATGATTTTTTGCTTTCAGATTAAACATTAAGTTACCTCTGGAGGTCTGTTTGACCTCAAAAGCTTCATTGTCCATCGAGTTCTTTTTAACACTCTGAATGGCATTCATCATACCATCTTTATTTTTATATCCTTCAGAACGGAGCAATTGTCGCCCATCGCTGTGTAGAAAACGAAAGTAGAATTCTTTGTTGAGCGTACTCTGATAGGTTTGAAACTTCATGAAGTTACATTTTGTATAATAGGAATATATAACAATATTTTTTATTGCAAAAACTGCTTTGCAAAAACCTAAATTTCTTCGTCTTGATAGTTTCTAATAATCTCTAAGACCTTTGCAAGTTGTTGCTTGCGGGATAGGTTGGTATTATCGATGAGTATGGCATCCTCAGCCATTCTAAGAGGAGAGTCCTCTCTGGTGGAGTCAATAGTGTCCCTGTGTTTTAAGTTATCAAACACCTCTTCACGACTTACTTTTATTTTCTTTTGTCTCAATTCGTGAAAGCGTCGTTCGGCCCTGATCTTGACATCTGCCGTAATGAATAGTTTCACATGAGCTCTGGGAAAAACTACGGTACCGATGTCACGACCATCCATGACGACAGCATGTCCTACGGATAATTCTCTCTGAAGTTGCACGAGTTTTCGTCTAACAGGGGAGAGGGCGGCCACTTCGCTTACGATGGAGGATACTTTAGGCGAACGGATCTCTTTTTCCACATCTTTTCCATTCAGAAAAACATGGTTCAAGCCTTTTACCTTTTCAAAGTGGATGTGAATATGACCCAAAGCGTCCAAAACGCTCGCTTCATGGGTCAGCTCAATATTTCGCTGGATAAAGAAAAGCGATACGGCTCGATACATGGCACCACTATCTATATAGAGCATGTCCAGTTCCTGAGCAAGATCCCTGGCTAATGTGCTTTTCCCGCAAGAAGAAAAGCCATCTATCGCGATAATCAAGGGATCATTCATAAGGTAATCATCAATAAATAGGGCGTTAATTTTATCTAACGCCCTATCAAATTAGTATTCGTCTTCATTAAATAAGAAATCATCTTTTCTGGGGTAGTCAGGCCAAACATCTTCCATGCTTTCATAAACCTCTCCCTCATCTTCCATAGCCTGAAGATTTTCGATAACTTCAAGTGGTGCACCAGATCGGATGGCATAATCCATCAACTCATCCCGGGTAGCCGGCCAAGGCGCATCTTCCAGATGGTGTGCTAATTCAAGGGTCCAATACATAACTTAACTTTCACTTGTTAAAATGATCAATAGCTCACTGATCATGCGACAAATGTAAAAAATTATTTCATTCGTGCAACTTTCAAGAAACACAAACATAATTTAGAAAAGCAATATGTCCAATGAATGCCGTTTAAATAATCAACATGGCATCTCCGTAGCTATAAAAACGATATTTTTCCTTGATAGCTTCCTGATAAGCATCCATGATCAATTCATAACCGCCAAAGGCACAGACCATGATCATGAGGCTACTCTTGGGTAGGTGAAAATTCGAGATCATTGCATTGGCAATATGGAAATCAAAAGGAGGGTATATGAATAAATTCGTCCAACCTTCGGCAGATTTCAAGAGATTTTGTGCAGAAACGGCAGACTCGATAGCACGCATCGAAGTGGTTCCTACCGCGCAAATTCGATTGTTGTTCTGTATCGCTTTATTGACAACTTCAGCATTCTCCTGAAGGATTTTGAAATACTCTGCCTCCATTTTATGCTTCGATAAATCCTCTACCTCAATATCGTTGAAGGTTCCCAGACCGATGTGTAAGGTGACATCAGAAAAGTTAATGCCTTTTATTTGAAGACGTTTGATGAGGTGCTCACTAAAGTGTAAACCTGCCGTAGGAGCAGCTACAGCCCCAACTTCACTCGCGAAGATGGTCTGGTATCTTTCCACATCCACTTGCTCTACTTCACGGTCTATAAATTTAGGTAAAGGAGTATTTCCCAGTGAATAAAGTGTTTTCCTGAATTCTTCCGGTTCTCCATCATAGAAAAAGCGAATGGTTCTTCCTCGGGAAGTCGTGTTGTCTACGACTTCTGCGACTAGAACATCGTTTTCATTTTCATCTTTGAAATACAACTTGTTGCCAACACGGATTTTTCGAGCCGGATCCACGAGCACATCCCAAAGGAAAGATTGCTCATTCAGTTCTCTCAGTAAAAATACTTCAATCTTAGCACCAGTCTTTTCCTTTCGGCCAAATAATCTGGCAGGAAACACTTTGGTATTATTGAAAATGAAAGTGTCATCTTCATCGAAATAGTCGATGACATCTTTAAATACTTTATGCTCAATTTTTCCACTATCCTTATGTACGACCATCAATCGAGATTCATCGCGGTTCTCCACAGGGTATTGAGCGATCAGCTCTTTCGGTAGGTCAAATTTGAACTGTGATAGCTTGGTTCTCATATAATTAATCGGTTCTATTCGTCAATTTAAAGCGCGACAAAAATAGCAAATCATAAGCAGAAAGCTGAATCGTAGGTAGAGTGATTATCTGATAGTCGAAAAAATACAGAGAATCGCCCAAACTTTTACTCAATTCAGCAAGGGCTTCTTATCTTTTATCCATGTTTGTTTACCTACGTATCGTCCGGGAAAGTTTTTTGCAGGCCATTCAGCAACTGGTGAATAACAAATTGCGTGCTTTTCTCTCATTATTGGGAATCAGTATCGGTATCTTCTGTATCATATCTGTGTTATCAGCCGTAGATTCTCTGGAAAAATCCGTTGTATCAAGTTTTGAAAAATTGGGCAATGATGTCATTTATGTTGACAAAAGACCCTGGACGGAGGACCCCAGCAGGAATTATTGGAAATATGTCAAATGGCCGGAACCTGACTATGGTGATTTTAAAGTATTACAGGAAAAACTCGGTGATGAGGCAATTTCCTCCTTTGCTTTATTTATGCCGGGCAAAACCATGAAATACAGAAATAATTCCATCAATGGACTCTTTATGGTAGGCGCTACCTATGATTATGATAAGATCTTTAATCTGAGCTTTGAGAGTGGTCGGTATTTTACGCCCTTCGAATATGAAGTGGGCGCTAATAAATTGATTCTGGGCTATGAAGTGAAAGCAAGCTTATTTGGGGATCTCGATGCCACCGGTAGATCTATAAAAATGTTGGGGCGTAAATTTCAGGTAGTAGGAGTGTTGGAAGAAGAGGGGGAGTCCTTGATCAATGTTTTTCCGCTTGACCGGGCCGTCATTATGAACTTCAATACAGCGCGGAAACTTTATAATACCAATTCTCGTTCCTTTGGGCAATCTCTGACTGTGAAGCCCATGGCAGATAAGAAGCTCGATATGGAGTACTTTCGCGGCGAATTGACAGGTGCACTGAGAGCCGGTAGAAAACTAAAGCCAAGAGAGGATAATAATTTTGTTTTAAATGAGCTCAGTATGATTGCTGATGCTTTACAGGGCTTTTTTGGCGTTTTAAATACGGCTGGATTCGTTATTGGGATTTTCGCCATATTGGTAGGTATGTTTAGTGTTGCGAACATCATGTTTGTTTCAGTAAAAGAGCGAACGAATATAATCGGGATCAAAAAAGCACTGGGAGCCAAGCGTTTTATGATCTTACTGGAGTTCTTGATTGAATCTGTGGTACTCTGTATCATCGGTGGTCTGCTGGGACTTGTTTTAGTTGCATTGACGTTTGTTATCCTGGATCGTTCTATGACCTTTGAGTTTTTTCTTCCCATTCAGAACATATTAATGGGTATTATTCTCTCTGTCTTAATTGGTGTACTCTCCGGATTAATTCCTGCTATGCAAGCATCTAAAATGGATCCTGTTGAAGCCATGAGATCATGATGATCTCTTCAAACGAGAAGAAGCAATATCAGGAAGAAGGGTACCTCTTATTACGTAATGTGTATTCTGAAAGTGAAGTACAAAGAGCAAGAGCACTGATTGACCAAGATTTTCAATCCGGAGGATGGTCAACGGCACCCTACCACAATGAAGGAGTCACGACAGATATTTATGAACGTATTCCGGAGCTCGCAGATATTGTTTTTAATTCCGCATTCATGACGGCTGTAAAGGAGTTGTTTCAGCCTGAGCCCGTAATCTTAGCGGAGCCCGCCGTGCATCGCAGCAGGTATTATTACTGGCATAAGGATTCTACTTTCATAGATGAGCAAGGAGACGATTACCACTGGAGGAGCAACTTTCAGGCTGCTATGACAGTTTTTTATTTACAAGCCAATCATCAAGAGGAGGGGGGAGGGATCACGGTAATTCCGGGGAGCCATCGTGATCCGGACTTTTATCATAAGATTCCCACAATGAATATTCTTCAAAGAGCTTGGTTGAAAGGCCTGAAGTTGCTGGGACTTTCTCACTTTGATCGCCTCGATAAGCATTCCAGATTAACTGAGATAGCCTCTCAAGCCGGAGATTTGCTCATTCTGGATATGCGCATTGACCATAAAGGAACGCCTGCTCGGAAATCTGCCAGAATCACTAAGTATGGAATCATGAATATTGCCTGCAGCGGATATGAGCTGGCGGAAAGGTTAAGGAGTTCATTAAGAAACCGAAATGCTGCTTATTATCAGAATTATTTGAAAGCTCAGAAGCGCAGCAGTCCGGTACTATCCAAAAAAGGCAAAGAGTTTGAAGACATTAAGGTCTGGCAATAAAAAAAGGTCATTCGTTTTGCACAAATGACCTTTTGCCGAAAGGCATAGAATAGTTCCTAGCCTTATTTTTTTACTTTCTCTACGATTTGAGAAAATGCAGCAGGGTTGTTAACAGCAAGATCAGCTAGGACCTTTCTGTTTAACTCTACATCATTTTCCTTCAGTGCATGCATGAATTTAGAATAGCTCATGCCATTCAATCGGGCGGCAGCATTAATTCTTGCGATCCATAACCTTCTGAATGCTCTTTTCTTGTTTCTTCTGTCTCTGAAAGCATATAACCACGCTTTTTCAACAGCATTTTTAGCAACGGTATATACATTGCTTCTAGCACCAAAGTAACCTTTAGCTGCTTTCAAGTACTTTTTTCTTCTCCTTCTGGAGGCTACGGCATTAACTGACCTAGGCATAGTTTGATATTTAGTTCGATACAGGGGGTGTGGAAACCACTTAGGCCTGCATCCTCGTTAAACAAATTATTTACACAACATGCGTTTCACTCTCCTCTCATCTGCCTTAGAAACTAAAGTAGAACCGTTCACTCTAAGTTTACGGGACTTGGATTTCTTACGCATTAAGTGAGCAGCGTTCGCCTGAAATCTTTTGATTTTTCCAGAACCCGTCATTCTAAAACGCTTCTTGGCACTGGAGTTGGTTTTCATCTTAGGCATAACTCTTCTGTTTTCTTTACGGTCTGCAAAGGTAAGATTAATATCGATAAATCTCTACGATTGGCTTTATTTTTTCTTCTTAGGAGCAATCATGACACTCATTCTTCGGCCTTCCATCTTAGGTAAGGCTTCGGCTGAACCATAGTCTTCGAGCTCTTTAATGAATTTCAAAAGCAATAATTCACCCCGGTCTTTGAATACAATAGACCTTCCTTTGAAGTGGACATAAGCTCTCACTTTAGCCCCTTCCTCCATGAATCCTTTGGCGTGTCTGAGTTTGAATTCGAAATCGTGATCATCCGTATTAGGACCAAATCGAATTTCCTTAATAACGGTTTTTTGTGTTTTGGCTTTGATTTCTTTTTCCCGCTTTTTCTTCTCGTACAAGAATTTATTGTAGTCGATGATTTTTACGACAGGGGGCTTTGCAGTAGGTGAAATCATCACTACATCTAGACCCATTTCTTCTGCCCAGCGCTTCACTTTTCTTGTGTCGTATACTTCCGGAGCTACTTGTTTTCCTACATGTTGGGAAATAGCATCCATGTCTTCACCCACGAGTCGGACTTCCGGTACACGGATCTTATCATTAATAATGAATTCCTCTTTCTTCGGTGTTCTAATCTGTTTACGACCTCTTCTTCTAGCCAAATTTTAGTTTTTTGTTGAAAAATCTTTGCTAATGATATCATTTTTTTTGACAAAAGCAAAGGTGATATAATAAATGCAGCCTGACTCCTTGGGGTCAAGCTGCATCAAAGATAATTTAATTCTGATTATTCGCTCTCAACATCGGAGTCTACATGCTCAGAAAGAGAAATCTCTAAAGATTCTTTCTCTTCTTCATTTTTGGTGAGCGAAGCTGTTAAATGACTTCCTTCTGCAGGCGTTTCATTAAGAATAAACTCTGCCAACGGATCTTCAATATATTTTTGAATAGCCCGATGTAACGGTCTCGCTCCAAATTGAGGATCGAAGCCTTTTTTGGCTACAAAATTCTTCGCTTCATCCGTGAGTGTTAACTCGAAATTCATTCCTGCTAAACGATTGTGCAAGTCTCGCAAAGCAATATCAATGATTCTATGGATTTCTTTTTCGCCTAAGCTATTGAAGATCATGACATCATCGATTCGATTGAGAAATTCAGGAGAGAAGGTTCGCTTCAAAGCATTTTGAATCACGCTTTTGGTGTATTCCTCTTTTTCCTCTTCTCTGGCTTTGGTGCTGAACCCTACGCCTTGTCCGAAATCCTTTAATTGACGGACACCGATATTGGAGGTCATGATGATCAAAGTATTTTTAAAATCTACTTTTCGGCCTAAACCATCTGTCAATTGACCATCATCCAAAACTTGCAACAGTATATTGTACACATCGGGATGTGCTTTTTCAATCTCATCTAGTAGGATGACAGAGTAAGGTTTTCTGCGCACCCGTTCGGTCAATTGTCCTCCCTCTTCGTAACCTACATAGCCCGGAGGCGCTCCGATGAGTCTGGATACAGAGAATTTTTCCATGTATTCACTCATGTCAATGCGTACCAATGCATCTTCAGTATCAAACATATAGCGTGCAAGGGCTTTCGCCAATTCTGTTTTTCCTACCCCTGTAGGTCCCAGGAATATAAACGTACCAATAGGTTTGTTAGGGTCCTTGAGCCCCACTCGGTTCCTTTGAATGGCTTTGGTAACCTTAGCAATCGCTTCATTCTGACCAATGATTTCTTTTTGCAAATCATCAGCCATACCCACGAGCTTATTGCTTTCGCTTTGAGCAACTTTCTTGACCGGAATACCTGTCATCATAGCAATGACTTCAGCAATATCCTCTTCGTCCACCGGATATCTTTGGGATTTTGCTTCTTCTTCCCATTGCTTTTTGGCTGTTTCCAACTGTCGCTGCAATTTAGACTCATTGTCTCTGTGCATAGCAGCTTTTTCATACTGCTGGTTTTTGACCGCTTTATTTTTCGCTTCTTTCAGCGTTTCAATCTTGGCCTCTAACTCTTCAATATGTTTCGGCACATGGATATTCTTCAAATGCACACGTGCACCTACTTCATCCATCACATCGATAGCCTTATCCGGTAGGAATCTATCCGATATATAACGGTCTGATAACTTGACACAGGATTTGATGGCTTCATCCGAGTAAGATACATTATGGAATTCTTCGTATTTGGATCGAATATTTTCCAAGATGTGAACAGCTTCTTCAGCAGAAGGTGGATCAATCACCACCTTTTGAAATCTTCTGTCTAAAGCACCATCTTTTTCTATGTGTTGTCTGTATTCATCAAGCGTTGAAGCTCCAATGCATTGTAATTCTCCTCTTGCAAGGGCAGGCTTGAAAATATTAGAGGCATCCAGAGAACCTGTAGCTCCTCCTGCACCTACGATGGTGTGGATTTCGTCTATGAAGAGAATGACATCAGGCGACTTTTCTAATTCGCCCATAATTGCTTTCATCCGTTCTTCAAACTGTCCTCTGTACTTGGTACCCGCCACAAGCGCTGCCATGTCGAGCATAACCAACCGCTTGTTGAATAAAGTTCGACTGACTCTTCGCTCCTTGATTCTGAGTGCCAAACCCTCGACAATCGCTGTTTTACCCACGCCGGGTTCACCTATAAGGATAGGGTTATTTTTCTTTCTTCGGCTCAGAATTTGACTCACGCGTTCGATTTCTTTTTCTCGTCCGATAATCGGGTCGAGTTTGTCTTCTTCCGCTAGTTTAGTAATGTCCCTTCCGAAGTTGTCCAACACGGGCGTTCTCGATTTTGAGGAGGATTTGCGGCTGTATTTGCTGGCCCCTCCATCGTCGTCGTCATCAAAAGGCACATCACTATCGGATGCTGCAGAAGAATAAAAATCCTGACTGCCGCTGAAATCCAACTCTTGTTTAACGTATTCTAATTCAGATTTGAAGCTTTCATAATCCAGTTCAAATTCAGCCAGAATTTGACTTCCGATATTGTCCTCATACTTCAAAATAGAAAGCATCAATATTTCAGGACTGATTTCAGTCTGACCATACGATTTTGCTTCTAAAAAGCTAACCTTCAATATTTTCTCTGCTTGTTTATTAAGGTGCAAGCGGCCTATATTGAAATTTGCCTGCTGATTGGTGGTATGCTGTGTCGTTTCTTCAATACGATCGATCAACTCATCAAAATCCAATTCCAATGAATCCAGAACCGTGACAGCAAGATTGTCCTCATCTTTGATAAGGCCCAACAAGAGGTGCTCCACACCTAGGTACTCACTACCTAGTTTTACAGCTTCCTCTCTGCTTAGTGCCAGGATCTTTTTGACCTGCGGTGAAAATTTTCTCTGATTCATGTACTAGCCTCTAGCTATTTATTTCGTTAAAAATCGCAATAATTTCGAACACTTTCCAGTTCTCTTGTTCATATTGCAAGGAAAATTGTGCCAAAGCCCTGATTTTGCAACATTGGCACATTCCTAGTATAAGAAACGCAATTTTGGCAGTCTTGGATGAATAAAATTGTTAGTTTTGCTTTACATTAACATTTTTTGACAAAAGATCGAATGAACGTATGAAATTCAGTTTGGATAAAGAGGATCAATACTGTGTATTTAATCTGGAAGAAAAAAACTTGAATTCTGTAATCGCACCTAAGTTGAAGTCTGAATTCATTTTTTTACGCAACGAGGGAGTACCTAATTTGATCTTAGATCTTCATGGCTTGGAGTATGTTGATTCTTCAGGCTTAAGCGCTATTCTGACGGCCAATAGACTTTGGAAGGATGATGGGCAATTTATTGTCGCAGCTATAAGTGACGAAAATGTGCATAGAATTATCAAAATCTCCCGATTAGATACCATTCTGGATATTGTGGATACCGTAGAGGAAGCCAAACAAAAAATTCTAGACCATTCATCCACGGATGGCGAAGGCTGATTCAGCCTCCATTATGTTACCTTTTGAAGTTACTATTTTAGGCTCTAGCTCTGCCTTACCTGCGTATGGCCGTCATCCTAGTGGTCAATCCTTAAATATTCACGATCAGTATTACCTGATCGATTGCGGGGAAGGTACTCAAATGCAGCTCGACAAGTTTGGGATCAAGCGCTCGAAGCTGAATCAGCTGTTTATCACTCATTTACATGGAGACCATATATTTGGTATTCTTCCCTTACTCACCACATTTTCTTTATTGCGCAGGCCACAGGATTTGCATATCTATGGCCCTCGACCCATCAAAGAATTTATCGAGGAGCAATTAAGGATATTGGATGTACATCTTTCCTATGAATTGCACATTCATGAGATTAACCATGAGCAAGCTTCCTGGATTTTCTCAGATCG
>CAZGGG010000012.1:0-13359 GCA_964525165.1 uncultured Saprospiraceae bacterium
CACACTTCCATCTTCCTTGGTGTAAAAAAGTCCTTTCTCTTTACCCTCTTCGACATATTTTTTACCAATGAGGTATGTATCACTCTCGTAATAGTTTTTATCAAATTGGACATCTAAGGCATCATAGGTCGTATCAAACCCTTCATACACCCAAGCATTCATCTGTTTCCACAAAGCAACGGCTTCCGGCTCTCCACTTTCCCATTCTCTTAGCAGCTGCTTAGCCTCTCCACCCAGATCGGAATAATCATTAAAATATAGGTTTTTAAAGCGGCTAAAAAAGTCTGATTCAGATTCATGCTCTTTCAATTGTTGCTTCAACAACTCTTTTGCTTCAGCACCATTTTGCCAATCTTTATACTCCTTTTGAAACGCTTGTTCGAATGCTACGTAGAATTGACCAACAAAATGGTCTCCTTTCATGCCTTCTGATGATGGCGTTTTACCTTCACCGAATTTTTTCCAGGCCAACATAGACTTACAAATAGCAATACCCCGATCATTGATCACTTGTGTGCGTATCACTTCATGCCCGACCTCCTCAAGAATGTTGGAGATACTGGCACCCAACAAAATATTCCGGATATGACCAAGATGTAAGGGTTTATTCGTGTTTGGGGAACTAAATTCAACAACAATTTTTTCTCCTGTCTCCTGCCCTTTACCAAAATAAGGGTCCGACAAAGCTTCCCCTACAAAAGATATCCAGTGATGATCACTAAACCTAAGGTTTAAAAATCCTTTGACCACATTGAAACGATCAATGAAGCTAAGCTCTTTTACCAAATAATCGCCCAAGTGCTGCCCCAGTTGATCAGGAGACATTTTTGCGATTTTTAGAAAAGGAAAAAGGACTACTGTTAATTCCCCTTCAAATTCCTTTCGGGTTTGCTGTATGCTTATTTGGTCAGCCTTACCTTCCCAATTAAATTGTTCGCTTAGATAACTACCAACGTATTTCTTTATTAATTCCTCCACTAGTCAGCTCAATTTAGAGGGCAAAAATATAATAACCACTTGCAACCTCCTATTCAATGAACATAAACTTCATAGAAGACCTTCATAATTATTGCTTCAACAGTTTTATAGTTTTGGATTCATTCCCTTGCTTCAGTTCCATAATATAAGTTGCGGATGGTAAATGAGCTAAATTCAGGCGGAGCTGATATGTATCCGAAAAGTGTTCACTTACAAAGGTTCCATCAGCATTGTATAGAACTACTTTAAAGCCTGGCACATCTGTTTCTACATTTAGGATATCTTCTATTGGATTAGGATATACCTTGTATGATACATCTCTACTAAAAGATATCGAAACAGCATCAATCATTACATCTTGTTGCAAAGAGTCCGCTGAACAAGCATTAGAGACTATATACCATACAGAATAGGTCCCATTACTTTGATATTCATGCGTAGGATCTTCCGCATCTGATGAGTTTCCATCTCCAAAATCCCAGAATTGATCAGCAGTAGGATCTCCCAATAAAATCCCATCAAAGGAAACTGTCCTTTCATTGATAGCATAGGTAAAATCACCATTGGCTGACTCAATGACAGTAATATAATCTTGTTCTGCAAAACTATTACTCCCTGCACTGTTTTCGACTTCAAGTAATACATCATAAGTACCCGCTTGGTCATAAGTAACGACGACCATAGAATCCGTTGATTGTGCCGGGTTTCCGCCTTCAAATGTCCATAATCTACTGTCTACCTGCCCTGAAGAACGATCCACAAAAGTAATCTGATAAGGAGTACAACCCGTCAGACTTCCTGCTGCTTCAAAAGCAGCGACAGGAACATTCGCTGTATTCACCATAAGTCGGAATACAGAACTATCACATTGATTATAGGCGATTAACTCCACTTCATAACTTCCTTCTGAAGCATAGACATGTAGTGGATGCTCTTGATTGGATAGCGTACCATCACCAAAATCCCATACAAAGGAATCTGCAAATTCACTGGTATTCTCAAAAGTAAAGGATAGCTGATCCCGTTCATATGTGAAAGATGCGGTGGGATCCGGGTACACTTGAATGTAATCATCAAGTTCCAGCGTATCTATTCCACTTGGGTTTTGAACAATGAGCATCACATCAAAGCTTCCATGTTGGTTGTAAGAAACAAAAGGAGCTTCCATGGACGAATGGGCAGGATTCCCTCCCTCAAAAACCCATCTAAAAGAATCAACGCCAGTTGTTGTAGATTGAAATTGAACTTGTAGTGGAATACATCCTTCCAGAAGATCGGCCTCTAAACTGGCTATTGGAGCTTCCCAAACAGATATATTCTGACTGCTTGTATCATTACCACATGAAGCATTAAAAGCGATAAGCATAACTTCGTAAGTGCCGGTCTCGTCAAATTGATAACTTGGGTTTTCCGCAACGAGGAAAGTATCTTGATTGATAACCCATACTAATGAGTCATAAGCTGAAGATAGGTTTTCCAATTGTATTTGCAATTCTTGCACGGAATAGTCAAAATTCGCTGTAGCACTATCTAATACGGATACAGCATCTTCTAACAAAATAGTGTCTGTACCATTGGCGTTTGTTGCCAAATATAAGACGTCATAAATTCCTGGGGTGTCATAGGTGACCACCGGGTTTATCTCTGTACTCGTTGCTGGGGATCCTCCTTCAAACTCCCAATAGTGCGCATCTGTAAATTCTGATTGCTCCGATGAATACGAAATTGTCAATGGATAGCATCCTGTGGTATCTGTCATCTCCACTTCAGCCATAGGAAGAATAATAAGCTCTACTGTTTTCTCTAAAGTACCTGTGCCACATGGGTTGCTCGACCAAAGTATGACAGAATAGGTTCCATCTTCCGAATAGGTGTGCTCCGGGTTTTCTTCACTGGTTGTGGTGCCATCTCCAAAATTCCATTGATAATTAACACCATTTGGCGTAAGGTTCTCAAAACTAACGGTTAGTCCGGTGACCGTATATTGAAAATCAGGCAGAGGTACCGTGTCTACAAAAATATAACCAGCACGATATTCCGTAGTGCTTCCTTCCGGATTGATTGCAGTCAAACTCACTTCAAAAATTCCTGCATTTTCATATACTACCACCGGATTCTGCTCTGTAGAAGTAGAAGGTGTACCACCTGGGAAAGACCACTCCCATTCTATGGGGTATCCTTGAGAAAGATCAGTAAATTGTACTTCATGCGCTGCACAACCACCTAGATTATTGGAAGTAAAATCAGCATGTGGAGGAGTCAAGTCATAACAATCCGTAGTGACCCAAACTCTATCTATATATAGGTTATTTCCACCCTGGGCTAAATTTCTCAATCTGATACGTACGTTGTGTTCCCTGGTTGCACCGCTAATATCTGCCACTAGACAACTATTTGCGGAAGCAGCAAAACACCAATCCTCTTCGGTCCAAGGGTAAAACGCAAAGTCCTTAGAACCCGCTGAAGCAAAACCACTGGTACCATTTTCAAAGTATCCGCCTGCTATTTGATAGGTGTTGCCCCCATCTATAGAATATTCTACAATCAAGGAATCACTTACACCGGAAGCCGTAGCATAAGCATAGTCAATATGAACTTGAGCAGTGTTGTATGCTAAAAGACTAAATTCGGGCGAGACCAATAAATCCTCCTGCCCAAACGCATTATTATAGTTTTCGATAAATATGGACTGATCACCATATCTTGCTCCAAATGCATCTTGGGTCAACTCCCAGGTAAGCCCACCACCGGGATTTTCGATAGTCCAATCGACCAACCCACTTTCAAAATCTTGATACAATGGATATTCATTTCCTCCTGTCTGAACGGTGACCGCTCCAATCATGGTCATGCTAGAACTTTCACCCGTAGATGAAGTCACTTCCAAAGTGGCATTATACACTCCCGGTGAAGAGTAGGTTACCGATGGGTTAGGGTCTGAGCTTGAAGAAGGTGACCCACCCGGGAAACTCCAATCCCACTCTATAACATCTCCGGTGGAAGCATCCCAAAAATGCGTCGTTCCTCCCGGACATAAAGTTCCCTCCATGACTCCAACAGCTGCCTCTGGAGACAGGTAGCAAGTACTAAGACAAGTGGAGGTATATACTCTATCCTGAAATAAGTCTTGCACTTGTGGGTGAAAGCCTTCCACAAAGTCAATACCTATGCCCCCTTGCAAATGACAATAACTCATAATGGTACCTGACACGGGTAAGGGCCCATCGGGACATCCACCACCGGAACTTGCGCAACCGTCAATCGCGGTATTATTACCATTCCAATTACACGAATGCGTGTGCGGTGACCCAATATTATGCCCAATCTCATGGGCAATCACCATAACTGTCCAGCTATAAGCTGGTACATCGTTATAGGAGGATCCAATACCGGAATAAGCAAAGCCCCAGTTTTGATTACAAAGTACGTTGAGATAGGCAACTCCGCCTCCACCACCATAACTCACTAAATGGGCAATATCACCATTAAAATTTCCTGCATTTGCCGTTCGAAACTGCCCTAAATAATCACCGCTGGACGGACCATCATAGGGGTCTGGCGTATCCCAAATCACCAACTCACTTATGGTCACATTTATATCCTCATTATCATATAAAATAAAAACTTGAGCAAAAGCCCCCTCTACATAATTGGCAGTTTCAATAACGTCTGCATTCTTGTCCAAAAATATGGTGTGATCTACCTCAACATATACTTGCACGCAATTATCCGGATTATTGGCGCTACTCTCTGCTCTTATGGTTCTATCCACTAAGCTGTGTTCATCAGACACAAAACATTCATAAGGCGCTCCTTCTTTCAGGTCATCTGTTTCGTATACAACATAAATATCCGGGTGATTCACTAATTCAACAAACTCATATGTTTGTCCTTCAAAACTTACCATACCCATGATCCCCGTTTCCATGAAACTAAAAGCGGCTTTTGAGTTCGGCATTCCCTGAATGGTCCCCCAATAATGAATATTTTCATAAGTGGGAGACACCATTTTCCCGGATTGGGTCCTTACGATACGCCTTTCGGCAAAAATATTTACTTGGGTTAATTCAAGTATCAATTCTTCATTATCTAATGGAACCGTCAATTCTATGTTTCGCTTTGGATGCTGCAGTATATTTAAATAATAATCTGAATTCAAAGTATAATAAGCCGGATCCAAGACCTCTGCTTCAACATCCTTTTGAATTTCTTCATCTATTTCAGCAAGAACAAAAAGCCGCAAATCATTATCATCACTAAACTTTACAGACTCATTAGTGACGAGTCTTTGAGCGAAGAAAGAAGATGGAATGATACTGATGAGGGCTAATAAAACTAGTGTGTATCTCATATTCACTTTTCAGGATATTTAGGGTTTCCCTGTAAAAGTAAATATTTCAAGCACCAATCAATAATTACTCAAAATGAAATTTTGTCGCATCAAATATATCTGAAACAATTATTCAACTTTGACGACTTTATAAGAATAGATTCCTTCCTGACAAAGAAAATGGAAATAATACATACCCGGAATCAGATCACAACCAATCTGACCATTTCTTCGTCCTTTGGTATCTGTTTGAGTTACTACTCTACCTTGTACATCTAGGATAATGATTTCTTCAACAAGCTGCTCAGAAACAAACGAAATACAACTATAATAAGGATTGGGAAACAATACGATAGACTCAGTAGCCGAATGATCCACTCCTACAGAAAGAACGCTGATTTCCTCAGTGATGCTATCAACAGAACAAAGGTTAGATTGAACCAACAAGACTTGATATGTTCCAGATTTTTGATATGTATGTACCACAGGAGAACCAGACCCACTTATTCCATCTCCAAACTCCCAATAATTCTCTACAATAGAATCTCCTAAGGTCTCTGCAGTAAACTCAACAGTAAGTTCATCCTTTAGCGTTTGAATTTCGGCTTCCACCTGGGGCCGAATTTGGATTTGTTCCTGCAAATGATAAGAATCTGTATCGGACGCATTATAAACTTGCAAAATCACACTAAATCTTCCTGCATTACGATATCGGACATCAACAACGGAATCAGACGAATATTCCGGTTCACCTCCTTCAAAATACCAATTTCTTCCCTCAATCTGTCCGGATGATAAATCTTTATATGTTACACTATAGGGTAAACAATTAAGCGTGTCAGCGGTATGAGATAAAAAGGCTGAAGGTTTTTCATCGGTTTGAACCCATCGTGTTACCAATTGGGTGTCGCAAGGACTCATAACGCGCAAGGTGACTTCATAAGCTCCTGATAAGGAATACTCGTGTATAGGATTCTTTTCAGAACTCGTATGACCATCTCCGAAATCCCACATATATGAATCTCCATGCTTACTCAGGTTATCAAAATATATGATTCTTCCTTCAGAAGTAAATGTAAACTGAGCTGTGGGCTGGGCAAAAACATGTATCAAAGAATCCAAGAACAGGGTATCATTTCCTGCCAAACTCTTCGCTATTAAGCGAACACTGTAGGCTCCGGGCTCTGAATATTGAACAACAGGGGCATACAAACGAGAACTAGTGGGCATTCCCCCTTCAAAGTTCCATTCAAAAGAAGTAGCATTGATGGATGACCAATTTTCAAATTCTACCAGCAAGGGAGCGCATCCAATATTGTCGTAGACTGAGAAGTCTGCTACAGGGAGCGTAAAAACTGGGATGGTATCCACGAGCGTTTGTATTCCACAAAGACTAAATGTCTGAAGAGTTACAATATATTCGCCATCCAAAATATAACTGTGCGTAGGGTTTATTTCAGTAGAAGTCTGGCCATCGCCAAAATCCCAGAGGATAGCATCTACCCTACTCGTATCATAAGAAAATTCTACATTCCGACCTTGAAGGTCGTATTGGAATTCTCCGGCAGGAAGATCCCAGACCAGAATCCAATTTTTCAATAATAAGCTATCCCTTTGATTGGGGTTCCATGCGACCAACATAACATCATAAACACCGGGATCCGCATATACAACCACAGGAGAATCCAAAGAAGTGTTTTGTTGAATACCTCCATCAAAAACCCATTCGAATGAGTCTGCGTGGTTTATTTCGGCAGAAAATTCAATTTGCTGTCCCGCACAAATGAGCGTAAGATTAGCCTCAACATTAAGTTCAATTTCTTTCCAAACATCAATGATGAGCGTACTGGTATCATTTCCGCAGAATTCATTGAAAGCCACTAAAACAACTTCATAAGCACCATCCTCACTATATTCATGTGTAGGATTTAATTCAGAAGATTTACTGCCATCACCAAAATGCCATTGTACACTATCATAAGAGTAAGATTGATTATCAAACTCGACTGCCCATTGATTTCGTGAATAGTTAAATGAGGCTATAGCACTTGATGAAACCTGAATCCAGTCTTTTTGAAGCAATGTATCACTTCCAAATTCATTATTGACAATCAAGCGAACATCGAAGCTACCTTGTTGAGCGTATCTTGCTCTGAATGAAGTAGCACTGGTGTCTGATGGCACTGCTCCCTCCAGATGCCAGATATATTCTGAACCATATTTTGCACTCGATGCATCAAAATGAACAAAGTCACCTTCACAAATTGATGAAGCAGAGCTGACGAATAAAGCCCGAGGCTGAAGTTCGATATCAACCGTATCTCTAAATTGATGCATCCCACATTCATTGGAAACTTCCAGGATTACTTCAAACCTTCCGTTTGTTTGATAGGAATGTTCGGGATGCTCCTCAATACTACTTTCTCCATCTCCAAAATACCAAGCAAAAGCTTGACCAAATTGACTGGTATTTGTGAAGTGAACCTTATTGCTATCCACCTCATATTCAAAAAGAGCAACGGGAAGGTCATTGACCTCTATATAATTCAATCTTTGAAGGATATCCGTCCCGCTACTATTGGTAACTTCCAATGAGACATCATAAATTCCTCTTTCAGTGTATTGTACGACAGGATTCGAAACGAACGATTCAGATGGGGTCCCACCTTCAAAGACCCAATGCCAGGATGTTGGGTTTTCAGAACTAAGATCTTGATACTGTACCGTAAAGTCAGCGCAGCCATCTTGAATATCTGAATTGAAATCAGCCAAAGGAGGTGGCATTTGCGCACAACCTGCTGTCAACCAAATGCGATCGATAAAAAAATTGTTCCCGCCCAAGGATTTATTCCGAAGCCTAATGACAACATCATTTTGGTTTTCAATTTCCGGTATAGAAATTTGAATACAAGAGGTGGTTTCTGAATAACACCAATCATCAGCAACGGAAGGATAAAACTCACGATTCGTAAAAATGTGCGTTCGAAAGCTTCCATTACCATTTTCATAGAATGATGTAATATTTTGAAAAGTATTCCCGCCATCCAATGAATATTCCAGATAGATGGAATCACTTACGAAACCATGTGTAGTATAAGCATAATCCATATGAAACTCTACGGATTGTAAGTCTGTAAAATCTAAAGGGGCGGATTGTATATAATCTGTATGACCAATGGTGTTATTATAATTATCGATGAACAAAGATTTATTGCCAAACTGATTGCCATACGTCTCAATAATTTCAAAACCTATATCCTGGTTAGGGTTTGAAATCGACCAGGAAGATAGTCCATCCTCAAAATCTTCATAGTGAATCAATTGTTGACCATTGGATTGCACATACATTAAGTTATTTCTCCAAAGCAAATCACTTGTGCCTTCATTATTGCTTACTTCAAGCCCTACTGAATAAATACCTTCTGTGGGATAAACAACCTGGGGATTCGCTTGAGTACTGGTAGTAGGAAAGCCACCTGGGAAACTCCAATTTCTGTTCTGTGCAGGACCTTCTGACATATCATAGAACTGTACAATGGTGCCTGCACAGACAGAAGATTGAACCACCTCAAAATTAGCTATCGGAATGGTAGAGCAATCATCTAAACAATCAGCATTATAGGTCTTGTCTTGCAATAGCGTCTCTACTTGTGGGTGAAAACCATTACTCAAATCTATTCCCACTCCTGATATTAAGTGACAATAACTCATGATCGTACCTGAAACAGGAATATCTCCGGAACAACCTTCATCGTATCCTGCAGAAGGTCCACAGCCATCTATAGCAGTATTATTGCCATTCCATGCACATGCATGTGTATGAGGAGAGCCAATATTATGACCAATTTCATGTGTCATCACATTTACTGTCCAACTATAGTTGGGGATATATTGAAATGTATCATTGATTCCACTATAACCGACCGCATGATCAGGATCACATAATACATCTACATATGCAATACCACCTCCACCTTTATAGCCAATAAGATGCGCTAAATCTCCGTTAAAATTTCCATCTAATTGATTCTTGAACTGCTCGAGTATTAAAAAGCTGCTGATACCGTCATAAGGATCCGGGACATCCCAAATAAGCATTTCACTCAAACTAATGTTGATATCACTATTTGCATATAAAAGAAATACCTGACTTAATGCAGCCTCTACGAAATTGGCAGTAGTTACAAGGTTTTCACCCTTATCCAAAAATATATCATGATCTACCTCAATATAAAGTTGAATGCAATTATCGATATCATCTTTATTCAAGGTCTCAACAGATACCCCTGGAGAAACAAAATAATTTGAATCTGTAAAACAATTATAAAATGGCTCTTTTTGGATGTTTGAACTTCTGTAAAAACTATAAAACTCAGGCTGTCCTTTAATTTGACCTATTTCCCAATGTTCATTCTCGAATTCAAAAAGACCTGAAATTTCAGTATCGAAAAAAGAAATGGCAAATGGTACTTCATGAGCGCCCTCTCGATTACCCCAAAAATGTTTTGGCTCAAATAACCTGTTAATGCTCAGACTAGAAACCGAACGAATCTCCGTTGATCCTGAATAAATTTGAGTCCGTTGAAGATGAACGATATATTCTTCACCTTCTAAGTAAAATTTAAGCCTCCAATCTTTTAAAGGATTATCTAAAATTTGATTTAAAGCGAAAGAATCAATATGAAAAAAACTAGGGGCACTTACCTCTTCCTCCACATTTACAACTAATGAATCACTAGGCTGAACAGGTACAAATAGTTCTAGAAGCAAGGATGCAGATGAATCCTGGCTGATGGCATTTCCACCTTCAGCAAAGGCCTTTCCTTCTTGTCCAAAACAATAAACGACAAAGAAACAACCAAAAAGCAGAATCCAAAATAACTTATTAACCCACATAACCTTAAACAAATATAGGCTATGCAAAGATTCCGGGCTGATAAACAGAAAATGATTTTCGTCATCTACATGTAATCCACAAATAATCTACATCAATTTTAAGATCCAAAATGCTAATTATTTATACAGGAGGGTACAAAAGGAAATCTGGCTATCCCCATAAGTTCTGGTAGTACAATCGAAATCTAATGATTCGAATGAGCGGATTTTCGCATGTTCTAAGATGAACATTCCATTGTCGCTAAGTAGTTGATGATTTTTGATCAAGATGAACAAATCTTCTATTCTATCATCATTATAGGGAGGGTCTGCGAAAATAATATCAAAGCGCCTCTCGAGCTGAGCTAAAGACCTATAGACATCTTTACATAATATGGATGTCCTTTGTTCCACACCTAAAATCTCTGACTGTTGGTGTAAGAATTTTATGATGTCTCTGTGTTTTTCAATCAAGGTTACATGTCTAGCGCCACGAGACAAAAACTCCCAGCTATTCATCCCGGTCCCGGCAAACAAATCCAATACTTGAACTCCTTCCAAAGAGTAATTATGAGCTAAAATATTGAAAAGGGACTCTCTCACTCGGTCCGTAGTCGGACGAGTAGGCCAGTTATTTTTGGGTATCTGTATTTTACGACCTTTAAATGATCCGGCTATGATGCGCACTGCGATAAATATTTTAGTTCCGGGTAGTGTAAAGCATCCGATCCCATATCCATGCTCTTTATCTTCAGGTAAGAATTAAGAAGTTTTTCAACGGAAGAAAACAAACTTCCTCTTCCGCTCAAGTGTATAGAGACATTTTCCTTTTGCCACCCTTTCTGACTTAACAATAACATTAAATAATACAACACATCATCTTGTTTATCAACTTTATAGAAGCTCTCGCCTTCGAATTGCGATTCTTTTACTACATGAAAAAAACAAGATTTTTCGATCAGGCAAATGGAACAAGTCTTTTGATCTCTCGAATTCTTATGCAAATCAAAAGACCTTCTGCTTAACAACTCACTGATAGACATATAATATACGGGTAAACCAAAAGATGTAAGAAGTGATTCATAAGCAGAAGCATGGTATGCCAACTGTAAGGACCTGTGATCTTTTCCCAAAGGAATCGTTCTAAATCTGAGATTAGGAAGGGAAGACTCAGAAATCAAATCAGAATCTAGGGTCCAGCTAGAATGAAATGCGTCATCTGTAAACCATATGTCGGAGAAAGCTGAATCATGGTTAGACTTCAATAATTCTTCAATCTGGTGATAAAGATTCGTGCTATCCGAAAAGACCATATCTGTCAATCTCATCCACCGATTGCCCTCCAACTGAGCCATAAGGGCTAGATGATTGGCCTGAAGAGAAATAACTAAAGATCTTTGCACACTACAGGACTATTCCCAATTACCCGACAAGCTGGGTTTGGTCATATTACCAAACTTCATTAAAGCCTTGGGATCATAGCGGTCATCATATTTCGCATACGAGGGATCCCCATATTTACCCATGAATTTTTCACGGACAATACCTACCTGCACCACAGGCGTTTTACTCTGTTGGTAACGTATGGTGTCAGCCTGAATCTCAAAGCTAGTTCCGGCTTCAGCGTAGGGAACATATCTTAAGGAATCAAGACTCCATCCCAACTTTTGAATGGTATCAAAGGCTGGTCGATAAAAAGTGTCTAACTGATATTCTCCGGTTACCGCATCAGGGTCTCCGGACACTTTAATACTCATAAAACTATCATTCCTCAGGACATAAGCTAGGGTGTCGAAATCATCCGCAAACATTCCTCTGATATCACGATAAAATTGCTGAGCGACCCTAATCTTACGCAATTTATTTGCTACAGCATCTTCGCGCTTTTTCTTCTCTGTTTGAAATACAATAGGTTCTTTGATAGAATCGTATAGAAGGTAACCTAAACCGACGATAACAACCAGTAGAAGGATATTGATGACAGCTCTCATAAAATGACGTTATTTGTATAGGTTTGCACAATTATAATATTTTTTCCCAAAAGAAGATGTTTATCAGCTCCTTTTTGGTGTATACTTTTGGGAAGAAATCATAAAAAGTTCATATGAGCGAGTGTATCCTTGCTATAGAATCGTCCTGCGATGACACTTCAGCAGCCATCATTACAGGAGGTGCTTTGAAGTCAAATATTGTTGCTTCACAGCTACAGCATCAAGAATATGGTGGCGTGGTGCCGGAACTTGCTTCTCGTGCGCATATGCAAAAAATTATTTCCGTTGTAGAAGAAGCGCTGAAGGTCGCTAATTGTCATAAAAAGGACTTAGATGCCATCGCCTGCACCCGAGGCCCGGGCTTAATGGGATCCTTGATGGTCGGATTATCTTTCGCCAAAGGACTAGCTCTTTCTTTAGACATACCGCTCATAGAAGTTCATCATATGCAAGCGCATATCATGGCTCATTTTATCGATGACCCCAAACCTGACTTCCCTTTTCTTTGCCTCACTGTTTCAGGGGGGCATACACAAATTGTGCTGGTGAATTCTCCATTTGATATGAAAATATTGGGGGAGACACTAGACGATGCAGCAGGAGAAGCTTTTGATAAAATTGGTAAATTAATGGGGCTTCCCTACCCTGCCGGTCCTCATATTGATCAACTGGCACAAAAAGGGGTTGCACGATATGCATTTCCACAAGCGAATGTCGAAGATGATCAATTCAGTTTCAGCGGCTTAAAAACTGCCGTTAGATATTTCTTAATGGATCAACTGAAAAAAGATGCGCAATTCATAGAAAACAATCTACATGACTTAGCCGCTTCAGTGCAATCCACTATCATTCAAACACTCATTCACAAAGTGAAATACGCAGCCAATCGAGAAAACATTCATCAAGTGGCTATTGCAGGTGGAGTCTCTGCGAATTCCGGTCTGAGAAAGGCCTTAGCTTTAGAAGCAGCATCCGAAAATTGGAAATTATTTATTCCTGACTTCCAATATTGTACAGACAATGCAGGTATGATCGCCCAAACAGCACATTATTTATATCGAAAAAAACGGTTTGCCCCTTTGAGTATCAAACCTATGGCCAGATTGCCTATGACCAATCTGACATCATGAGTCTGTCTTTCAACCTCTGAAACTCTTCTTCAGAAATCACTCCTTGCTCTTTTAA
>CAZGGG010000012.1:13369-13761 GCA_964525165.1 uncultured Saprospiraceae bacterium
TGCTGTTGTTGCAAGGATATGAGTAGCTCCCGCCTCTTTTAAAGCATAAATATTCTGTAGTTGACGCACCAACTCATCCGGTGTGGTTTCTTTAGGATCGACTTCTTCGTGCACCGATTCTTTGGCCTCTTTCTTCTTCTGTTCTATATCTTCAGCCATTTCTTTACCCTTCTCGAACTTCTCTTTGTACATATTCTTCAAGCGTGCCGGGTCAAAATCAAGGAATGTACCTCCCGTCTGAAAATGCTTTTTGAATACCTCTCCTAAGGCATACGTACTGGCCCCACTCATCACAGACATGGTTAAACCGCCCAATATACTACCTACACCGGGGATTACTTTGACAGCATTTGCTCCTAAACGCGCCAGGCTTGATCCTGTTAGGGTCGTAA
>CAZGGG010000012.1:13771-19710 GCA_964525165.1 uncultured Saprospiraceae bacterium
ACAGTGGTAATCGCGGTAAGTGAATTGCTGTGGGCATTGGCAGTGGAAATTCGTACAACTTTATCGATAGGGTCGTAATGATCGCCTTTCCCTGCGACTCTTTAAATTCAATGCCATAGATTTTGCTTATCTGCCGTATCATATCCAATTGAATAGCTGTAACAGCAAATATGTCTGCTATAGGAATCGGAATAAAGCCGGCGCCCATCGACCAAACCATATGATTCTTAATAATGGCATCTGCATGGAACTTCCTTTCGTTGTCCTCCATTTTCTTAAAGTCTTTTTGTCCAAATATTTTATCTACGGCGCCTTTTAGCGCTATGTCTGCTGCTAAACCTGCAAAGAAACTACCTATCATAAGCGTTTATTCTTTTACCTTCTGTGTTGCTTTTAAATGAAGGGTCAAACAAGCTCTCAACTTTAATCGCTCCGGAACTCACCTCCCCTTTGAAGTTTACCAACACATCATTTTCGAACACAAAAGTGCCTTTCGGCAAATGATCAATATAGTAATGAGCAGTCTCATCATCTATAGATTGATAATACCCAATACCATCATCATAAAAATAACCACTTATTTGCTGACTCGGTTCCATCAGGGGTGGCCTCGGTATTTCTAAATGTACGAAATCCATAGATTGCTCGACAGTTAGCACAATTCGATTGACTAACGTCTGCCCCAGTTTAAGATTGCGCGGACTTAAAGGTTTCAGAACTTCTTGATTATTCTCCCTTACTCTTTCATAATAGGCACTTTGAATGTTAATGAAATCTGAGCTATTGGATGGCGTATACTCTTTTTTAGATAAGTAAGATTGGTAGATACTTCCCCAGGCAAATCCGGAATCAATAGTCAGCTGGAATTGATGTGTCTTCAATGAATGCCCATCTTCCAAAATATAAGTAGTCCTCCATGGACTTTGGTTAATTTGATCCCACTCGATATGTGTTTCTGTGTTCCAATCGACTTGACTGCCAGAAAGACTTCGATCTTTGACCAGGGCATAAATGGCTTCTACAGTTTGAATGTCATTGCCCCATTGATTCGTTCTTTTCTGGCTAAGCAACCACCCTTCAAGTTGTTTTACAAACTCGGTGTCTTCCACCTCTTTATACAATCGAATAGCTTGTGCCTGAAATAGAATGGGGTCATGGTAGGTTCTTCTCAGTCCTTCAAAATTCCAAAAGGCAAAAGAGAGATCATTAACATTTGCATTTTGCTTGATACTTTCCAGTAATTTCTGTGCCTTGTTATCTTTTTGATGTAGATAAATCTCTGCCAAAATCAATTTATCTTCAATTTGATATTTGTGGTAATGGGCATCTATATTTGTTTTGAGAAGTTTCCAATGTCCTTCATCAAATCCTAATCCCTCTTGTACCCTCATATTCATCGTCCTTAATATCCAGCTTGGAATGAACTGACTTTTGTCCTGATTCGCACCTAAATGCTTCTCCACCCATCTATGCACTTCATTGTTTAAATACAATAATATTTGCTTAGACAACATGACAGAACGTTCATCCTCTCTAACACTAAGTCCCCTCATTCTAACCAGCAATTCTCCTACATATAGACTCATGTAACGACTAGACTTAGCTCCCGGTGACCATGCGATTCCACCATTTGCGTTTTGAAGTTTTATCAGAGCTTCCAAATCTTTTTGATATTGCACATCCACCTTTAATGGATCTAACAGCATCAAAGACTTCCTCAAATTGAGTGCAGAACGATCTGCCAAACCAAACCAAGGGGTCGCATCTAAGGATTGATATTTCAGATGCTCTCTATCTTGCAATGGGTGAATAGCCCCCTCTTTATCTTTAATTTCTTGTTGTAATAAACGGATCCAATCAGGTCGCTGCTGAAGCATATTTGCCGAAAGGCTATTGATAAACATTCTGTGTATAATCGTATGCGCTTGATCACCTTGCTGATTCTGTATATATGGCAAAGACTGTATGACATACCAATAAGGATGATGTACAACTTCCAGCATCAAATCCGCATTCGTTGCTTCTTCTTGCTTTTCTATTGTTAATGTCGTAGGAATCCCCTCTTGGAGATAAAAAGGAGTGGCCTCAAAAATCCTATCTACATTCGAATAAATGGGCAGCACTGTACACAAACCGTCGCTTTTCCCTGCAGCAGAAGAAAGGATACAAATTTCTATAGCGCTCGACCTGACGGATTCATCTATATGTAACTTCCAAGAATGGATAGATTCCCCGGTTGCATTAGTATCTGTCAGGACTTCTGAACCAGACAACAATAAATGATCCAAATCTTCACCACTGATAGCATCTTTAAGTATACATTTCGAGCTTACCGCAGCATTTTGGACATTAGACCGTACACGAGTCGAAAATGTTATCGTGTCTCCCGTTTGAAGGTACCTAGGCAGATACGGTTGTGTGGTCACTGGTTTCGTGTTTATGTAATGTCCGATTAAGGACCCCGTTCTCATTTCTTCATCATAAGCGAAAACCATGACCTTATATTCCGTAATACTTTCACCTGATACAAATTCATATTCGAGGATGCCATCTTTGCCTAATTGTAAGTCTGGCTCGAAGACGACTGTCTCAGCCAAACGTTCCCTAAGGACATTTTGAAGCTCATCTTTTACTTCTTTGATATTTTGTGGCACGACATTATCTAATTTCTCCTTACTCTCATCCTCACTGTACGAAGCACTCGTCTCCATCATTCTCATGCGAATCATGGCATTTCTTATGAGGTCACCCAGACTATTTAGTTTGTGGAATTTTAATGCTTGCAGGAAGTCCATGGCTCCGTAGCTGAGATGCCTATATGGAATTCTTGACTGTACAGATCGATAGTGATGAGAAGAGATATCCAGACCTAATGATGGCCTATATCTATTGAGTCCTACCCATTGATAAGGCAATAAATCATCGAGGCGAGCGTCACATACTACCAATGCTATTTGGGCTTGAGGTGTATTAGCTTGTAGTCTCAACTCAACTTTTTCTCCGGCCTCCACAACATCAGGAATTTTTTCCCAATTCATAGAGATCTGGAAATCATCTTGTTGTACCGTTAAATCAATATCCGCCTCATAGAAACGATTATTTGCAAAAGCTAAAAAACCCAGTCGTCTATTTCGGTATGGCTGATCGCCTGGGAGTAGTCTAAACTTCTGTGAATTATCTAAAAGCAAAGTCCTTGCGGCATCCCCATTTGATTTATCAGCAAGCCATATAGCATTCAAATGGAGGTCATTTTGTATTTCACCTTGATAATCTTCCGTTTTTGAAAGCTCCTTAGGCACACCTATCAGTGTCCATTCATCTTGTTGATGAATCCGCTTTCTGGTATCGAAATACGAGAAAATGAGCTCATCGATCAAAGAATCTTTTTTCCTCACCATCAACCTGTAAGTGCCCGCTGCAAGCTGTTCAGGCAATATATCTCTTAAGTAAAGATGGTCACTCGATACGGTTTGATCGAATATTTGAACTTCTACAGGCCAATCTTTCGGATAAGTGTTGTGCACAGGAGAATAGGTGGGAAATAGTTGCTCAAACAAACCTTCTTCCATCAATATAGAATCAGGGAAGGACCAATATCTGTCCACATACTGCTTGCCTGGATCCTGAACCTTCGTAATTTCCACTTGAAAAGAATCTTTCACCAGCTTCCCATAAGGATTTACAAACTCTACCTTTGATTCTTTCAGCTCTTCTTGATTGATGGCCTTCTGAAAATTAGGTCTTATTTGAAGCTGTCCCGGCCAAACAGGTATTGTGATTGCTTTTAAAATTTGTTCGCCCCTCCCATCGGTAGTTTTGAAAGAACAATAATAATAATGATTAAATGCCTGTTCATCGGCTTGATCAAAACTGAGCTCAAAAGCACCCTCTGAATCAGAACGAACCGTCCCACTATGGAGAATGTATGCTTGAGGAACAGGGAACATTCTATAACTCCATCTGTAATGAAAACCCACTCGGACGGTATACTCAACTGTTGCATTAGGAATAGGGTGACCATCATAACTTACCGTTTTCCCGAACACTGTTAGTTCATCTCCCGGATTAGGTAATCGGGTACTGTCTATTTCTAATTCGATTTTGTATTGTGGCCTTCTGTAAGATTCAATGCGAATGGACCGCCTACTGTGAGGAGTTCTGATCAAATACCTTCCATTCAAGAGCCCTTCAGGCAGTGCAAATTGAGTAAAGAAACCTCCATCATCAGATACCCTGACCTTTTGCGTCATGAGTTTTTCACCCTGATATTCAAGGTCCACATCTATTTCTTCATTTGTCCTCAATCGCCAATCATCCACAGACTGTGATTAATAAGCTATGCCCTTTAGATATAGCAATTGGCCTTGGCGATATAATGAACGATCCGTAAGAATATGCTCTGAAAACCGGACTCGTTCATTATAGGTATATGACTGATTTTGTGTTACTTGTTGATAAATTTGAAACCTTTCACTGCCTTGCTCAATAGAACGAATTCTAAAGAGTTCGCCTGCAGTAGCCGGAGGAAATTTTACCAGACCTTGAGGATTCGTAAAAAGATGGCGAGACTCCCATTGCGCTCGATAATTTTTCTTGTATTCATAAGTAACTTTGGCTCCCTCTATGGGCACACCTGATTGACGTTGGGCCACAACCATCGTACTATTATCGATAAGCACATAACTCAATCCGGAAACTTGAAAAATGAGATAATTGGAATGCTCATCAGATGTAAGGTTTAAAAGGTAGATGCCGGAGGATAAAGGTGGCCCTGCTATTTCATAAGATCTGGAGGCATAATCTGAGCTTTGGGGAAGTTCCTTTTCGAAAGAAGCTACTCTAGTCGCATCCTTTTTTAATGACTCCAAGTCTTCTGACCTGGGGTAAGCATGACCGAAGGGGCTCAATGAGGCAGCTTGTTCGTTATTTAATTGATAGTATTCACCCTTAAGCTTTGTAACATTTCTCTGTTCAATAAAAATCAATTGGGGTTGATCCGGCACTATGACCTCTTCCACTTGAATCTGTAACTCCTCTTGTTCTATCTGACTGATGTAGGATTTTGCTTGCTTCTTTATGAGTGGATGAGAGGAATCCTGGAATAACTCCATACAAATCTGATGAGCCAGTGTCCACCCATTCAGCTCGTTAATCATTTTATTGCGCGATTGAATAAAATGTTGAGCCTTTTGAAGTTTCATTCTATCAGTCACTAAAGAAGGTCCATAATGACCAATGAACTGATTCTGAATACTCGTTTTCTCTTCAACCGAAAGTTCGCCGGACCAATGTTTTAAATAGAAATCATATCGAAGAAAATCTATGTGGCTGAGCACCTTCTTTCGTTCCTCCTTTTGAGCTGACCGCAACCAATCTGAGAGAAGCTGATGAATTTTATGAGCTCGTAAAGTGGTGTCAACAGACAACTGTAGGAAGGAATCCACCGGCGCGAACCATTGGGATGCAGGAATACTTCTATCCAACAAAGAAGGATCTGGATCAAAATCGTGACGCAGCAACAGATCAAGTGCTCGATCCATAACGACATCATATAATGTAGGAAGATAGGGCGCTAAAAGAGTATCTTCTACCTGTATGATAAGATCCCATTCACTCGTGGGAATACTCAATAAATCTTTTGAATGAATGTGTTCTACATGGCTATATATAGCATCCAAAAATTGCCTGCTTGTCCAAGATTCCAGATTATCCGCAGCACTCAGCATATTCGTTCTTTGCTGAATTTCCCACTTGTTTTGTGTATAGTAATCCACCAAAGCCTCTGCCTGGTACAAATGCAGAACCGACTTTTCCATTTCATTATCGGCATCGCGCGCCATTAATTTTTCTATAGGTCCCTTTCCCCCCTCCTTTTCTCTGTCAATTTCATAGATGCGATAGTAGGCTTTGAATTTGTGCGCAGATAGATTCTGGACATC
>CAZGGG010000012.1:19720-58177 GCA_964525165.1 uncultured Saprospiraceae bacterium
TTCATAACGGCAATAACTTTTAAGTTGCAAGAAGAAACACCAACCACCGTACCTCAGCTTCCTTAACGATCTCCTCTAAAATGCGCAATTCGTCAACCGGTAAATCCTGCATATGAGCACTATCTGCTTCAGTCCAAAGACTATCAATAGATGTATGAGGTGGAGATTTCATTGAATGTTTATTGTGTTGTGCACAACTAAATAAAATAAGCAACAAGCCTAAAAGAGCATACAGAGAAATTTTCATAAGCATTTTTTTCATAGATGCAGATCAGCACTCAGAATGTACGTATGCGGTTGCATTTAACACTATTTTAACGAAAACCGCCGGATATCCACTTCTTTGAGGATAGGTTTTCGATCCAAAAGATATGCAGCCATCATCTCCGCAAAGTATGGACCTAAGGACACCCCTTTCGTACCTAATCCGTTGAAGATATGAATATGAGCGTGATGTGGGTGCGTACCTAAAAAGGGTTTGCGGTCTTTTACACTAGGTTTGATAGCCGCTAGTGCCTGCGTTTTTTCAAAAGGTCCTTTATAAAATACCCTTACTTGCTCCCACATTCGGTCTTGACCTTCCTCTGAAGGTTGATCATCCTTAAAATTCCAAAAATTGGCTGAACCAATCCACATTTCATCTTCTTTCCAAGGCACCAAAAAAGATTTATTCTTTACCATACGCTTTAAATGGAAAGGAACTTTGCCCACCATAGCCTCTCCTTTAGATAAATTGAAAGGCAAATCCTTGAAATAGGGGTTCTTCACCGCGCCGGCGCCTTCACAAAATACAAGTTCATCATAAGGTTCCTCATCGTATAAAAGTCCATGATCTTGAGGAGATAAGCGCTCGTATTCAAAAGCAGCTTCTCTCATACTGCCTTTCGGCAAATTTGATCTAAAGGCCTCAATTAGATCCGGAATATGAACTTTAAAACCGCCCTTGATTCTTACATAAGGAATAGCACGTTCAATAAACCTACCTACCTCCGCAAAATCCACTTCATCTTCTGTTCCCACATAAGGTTCATAATCCTTTAAACTGGTCCGATAATCCCACTCTAATTCGGCATTTCTGTCCGGCAATGCCCGTAAAATAGGCAGTTCCTCAATCAATGTCCGGCCTAATTGCTGTTCCAAAGCTTTGTAGGTAGTGGTGGCCTTTTGAACTAAAGCATCAAACATCCAGCTTTTGACATATTTACGGCCTGTCAAAGGATTCATCAAGCCACTGGTGATTTTAGAAGCACTATTCCCACCCTTATCGATTATGGTAACATCCACCTTTCTATTTTGTAATTCATAGGCTAACAAGGTTCCCGCTAAGCCCTGCCCCACAATCAAAACTTTTTTACTCATATTACAATATTAACAAATACAAAATTTGCGGAAGCGAAATTAACAGCTTCCTAAGTCAATTTAACACAAGCAAAACGACTCATCGAATTCTTATTGCTTAAATTCAAGGTATAATGGAAAATGCTTTGAAATGAAAACTTTTCAAAAGATTGCGATACTGTTGCTCTTACCTGCACTCCTTCTTACTGTCAGCTGTAGGAATGTAGAGAAAATGGTGGAGGAAGGAGATTATGACCGTGCGATTCGGGTATCCGTCAATAAACTTGCAGGAAAGGATAAAAAAGTGAAGTATGTAAAAGCTTTGGAAAGGAGCTTTAATAGAGCGAACGCCGGCGATTTAAATAGTTTAAATACTTTAAATGCTCAAGGGAATCGCAATGCATTCTACAAAATGATCCAAGTAAGTGAGGATATTTTGCAACGGCAAGAACTGGTGGCTCCTCTTACGCCCCTATTGGCAGAGAATGGATATCAGGCTAAGTTTAATTTCATCGATGCTTTAGAATGGAAAAATCAAGCTCAGCGAAACTATCTTGATGCAAGCTGGGAAGAGTATGAAGACTTCATTTCTTCCGGTAGAAACGGAAATAGTCTTGCAGCAAGGCAGGCATATGATATTTTGATGAGTATTCGAGCTTATGAGAACGCGCCTGAATTACCTCAATTGATACAGGAAGCGAAACGCTTGGGGACGACGCATGTATTATTTAAGCTGGTATTGCACGAATCCTCTCAATTGGATCGGAATACATTAGAGACCATTCGGTCCTTTTTAAGTACTCAATCCATTAAAGAGCCATGGATAGAGTTTCATTATGCGCATCAATCAGAACTTACTTATGATGGTATGGCAGAGTTGGCTATTCAATCATTATTCGTGAGTCCCGGAGATGCTCAATCTTCAATAGAAAGAGCCCAAAGAGAAGTCCAGGTAGGTGAAAAAGCCCAAAGAGACTCTAAAGGGAATCCTGTGGTAGACACGAGCGGAAATGTAATCATGATTCCTGTCTACGAAAGGGTAAGAGGTGAAATCATAAATGTAGCTCAATATAAAGAAGCAGCCATTGAATATGAAATCCGACTGATTCGAAGAGGTTCATCTACACCCTTTGAAGTCATCAGGGAAACATCTGTGGCAGAATTTCGAAATGCTTACACCGATTGGAGAGGCGATCGCAGAGCTTTCAGAACCATACCTGAAAGAGGGTATCCGGTGCCTTATCCACCCGACCAACAATTATTGAATGAATCTGTACGAATTCTGCAAGCCAATTTTGAAGAATTTGTCTTGGATCATGAGCGGGATTTTATGGCTCCTCAATAAAAACTAAAGTAGATGATTTGAATCTTCTCTGTTTATCTTATTTTAGCGCAAACTTTTATTCGATGAGCACAGAAGTAGAAAATAAGCAAGAAGGATCCAGCATGCTTCACTGGTTGCTATTCCTTATCAGTACGGCCATTTGTATTTATATGGTTATCTACATCAATGAATGGTTTTGGGTAGTATTACCTTTCTCGCTAACCTATTTAGTGAAAGCTTTACGTGTTATATAGAAAGCTTTTTTACACTCCTATTGTTATCATATGGATACTTGTCGGTTGTAATACCAACAAACAATCCATGCGCTTGGATTGCAGTTCCAGCTCCATTGATTTTTCCGAACTCAATACAGAGCAGTGTCCGTGGATTTCTGCCCACAGAGGAGGGCCTGCCTCGCTTTATCCTGAAAACTGTTTGGAAACTCTCAAATTTTGTGCGGATTCTATCGACCATCACCTTATCCTTGAAATAGATGTTCGGACCGGCAAGGATGGTGAATTATTACTCATGCATGATCGCAGTGTAGATAGGACAACTAATGGCACAGGTATGGTCTCCGACCTCACCACAGCGGAACTCAAACAACTATTTCTGGTAGACAATGATGGTAAAAGTACACCCTATAAAGTCCCAAAACTTTCTGAAGTTCTAGAATGGCTGGGACAGACTTCCGTTTTGGTCACCTTAGATGTTAAAAGAGGCAGCTCCTATCGTGAGGTCATTGAGATGGTAGAAGCATGGGACGTCAAGGACCAATGTTTTATCATTACTTACAGTATAGATGCTGCTGAGGCTGTTCAACGAATCGATCCAACAATGGGAATTTCATTAAGTGTAAGAGGCCCGAACGAACTAGATCGGTTTAGCTCATCCACACTTTATAATCATGATAGAATTATTGCGTTTACGGGCACAAGAGCATCCGAAGAGTCTTTATATAAGACTTTAGATGAAAAAAATGTGCCGAGTATATTGGGCACAATTGGCAATATAGACCGGCAAGCTGAGGCGAAAGGAAATAAAATCTATGATGAATGGGTTTCAAAGGGTATTGATATCATCGCGACCGATAGAGCCTATCAACTTGCCGATCATTGGAGTTATTAAATTTTTAGTGCTGTTCAATCACATTTTTCAATGCCTCAGCAGATTGTACGCCTGAGGTGCGCCATGCGACCTCTCCGTCTACAAAGAGAATCATGGTAGGAACGCCTCTCACTTGATATTTTTGTGCGATTGCAGGATTCTTATCCACATCTACTTTAACGATACGCACATCTTCACCTACTTTCTGTTTTAATTCTTTGAGAATAGGCGTCATCATTTTACAAGGTCCACACCAAACGGCATGAAAGTCTACTAAAACTTTGTGTTTGGAATGAATGATATCCTTAAAGGTTACTTTTTGTTTCGTTTTCATGATCTTTTCGATTTAATGCAAAAATAAAGTGATTGATGGATCCATTTCGTGACCCCTATCACGCTATATAAACGGATAGCTATATACATTCCTTACTCTTGCAACAATGTTGCATATTTTAGTTTTCTTTGTAGGCTAATATTCGCTTCAGATGATAGACTTAGTTATAGGAAGTTTTACACTTTCTATCGTACATGCCTTAATACCCAATCATTGGATACCTATAATCACGATATCCAAAGCTGAGAATTGGAAATTATCAGAAGCCATGAAGGTTACGGGAATTACTGCGATCGCTCATAGTTTCGGAACCGTCTTATTAGGGATTGCACTGGGCGCTTTAGGCGTTGAGCTGGCAGACCGCTTTGAACTCTTCACTCATCTAATAGCACCTTTGATACTCATCATTATCGGCTTGGTTTATTTAAGTATCTCCGATAGGCACCATCATCACCATTTACCAAAGTCGATCAAGAATAAATCTAAGAGGGCTATTATCGCAGCTCTTTCACTATCCATGTTTTTAAGTCCTTGCCTTGAAATGGAAAGCTATTTTTTATTTGCCGGAAGGGAAAGTTGGTTAGCTGTTTGGGTAGTCGCCCTTGTTTTTCTGGTAACAACTAGCTTGAGTATGATTCTATTGGTTTACATCGGGTATAATGGTATTGAAAGAATCAAATGGGACTTGTTGGAAAGACATGAAAAGAAAATCTCAGGCTTATTACTGATTGCCATTGGAGCTTATGCCTTATTATTTTCACATTAATACAATAATTGACTAAACAATTTATTGACTGGTACATTTATAAAATAGTTTCATAGCAACATAGCAAGTTGAGAAAGGGTTTGATGATTCATCAGCCCTTTCTCTTTTATAATGTACATCACTTAAATTATTTACATATTCGACTGCTCCTATAACTCTTATCATCTTAATACTATCATCGACAAAGGCATAATTTTTTGTTGTATCTTTTAAACGTTAATCCACTGTATACGTCTAAAGAGAAATTCTTGCCTATGACACCCAATGATTGCGTAACAGGAAGTCTGGCCCCATATGTACCCTCTCCGGATCATCCCTGGAACACAGAAAAGGTTCAACATCTATTCAAGAGAGTCGCTTTTGGACTGTCCCCGTCAGAATTACAAGCATATGTTGCTAAAAGTCCGGATGAAGTAGTCGATGAGATCATCGATGCAGCACTTAATATGCCGCTTCCCTCTCCCCCTGTATGGGCAAATTGGACGCTTTCTGATTATTCAGATCCCAGTATGATTGCCGAGCAAAGCATAGAATGGATTAGTAATAGTTTATTTCGCTTGTGGGACTATGGCCTTAGAGAAAAAATGGCCTTGTTTTGGAGTAACCATTTCGTTACCGAACTAGAGGTGTATCGAATGCCTAGTTGGCTTTATGAATACCACACCCTTCTTAGAACGCATGCTTTGGGTAATTTCAAAGAGTTGACTATCGAAATCGGTCGTTCATCTGCTATGCTGGTCTATTTGAATGGTGTACAAAACACAAGATTTGAACCTAATGAAAATTATGCCCGGGAATTATTTGAATTATTCACGCTCGGGCTAGATAATGGGTATACTCAATCAGACATCACAGAAGCTGCAAGAGCCTTAACGGGCTATAATGGATTTACAGAGGCAGGAGCACCCATTGGGTTTATTAACACCCTGCATGATAATGCGCGAAAAACCATTTTCGAAAAGACCGGCCTATACGATTACGAAGGTTTACATGAATTACTTTTTGAAGAAAGAAAGGAAGAAATAGCATCATTCATTTGTACCAAGCTATGTCAATATTTTGTTGGAAAAGAAACCAATCCGGATATTATTGGTGGTCTCTCGACGATTTTCATCAATAGCAATTTTGATATTTCTGAAGTGCTAAGAGCTTTATTGAAATCTGAATACTTCTTCGACGCTCTTCAAATCGGCACAAAAATCAGTTCTCCGGTAGAATTAATTCTGGGACAAACCCGTCAATTGAATATCCGACCAAGTCCAGAAGACTTTAGGTTGTTAGGGGGAGCCATTACACAAATTGGTCAGAGGATTTTTGATCCTCCCAATGTGGCCGGTTGGCCTGGAGATCAAAGCTGGCTCGATACATCCCTCATTACGAACCGCTGGACCATTTTGCTTACTTATATAGGGATTTTATACTCGAGAGATCGATTACTGTTGGGTACCATAGGTAAAGAAGCCACAACCCATTTCAATGAGGTAGAACTCGTATGCAGAGATATCATCCATCATTTCATGCCGTGGGGATTGCCACATACGCAGGATTACGAGGCCGCCACTCAAGTATTTAAATACGAGATCCCTGAGAATTACTTTGAAGATGGTTCCTGGAATATCAATTGGGATACAATGCCGGAACAAGTCCTTCTTTTGATGAACCATATTAGTCAGCTTCCTGAATATCAATTAAACTAATCATTATGTGCGATCACCATAAAAGATCCCTTCAAGGATTGAGTCATCAAAATAAAAAAGCCCATGCTCAAGATCATCATTTCTGGAGCAGAAGAGATTTTATGCACACGATGGGCCTTTCTACCTCAATGGCCATGCTGTTAGGGAGAACTCCCTTAAGAGCATTCAGTTCACGGCCTACTAATTTCACTGGAAGCACCGACAGGGTTACCGTGATGATTCGTTTGGCAGGTGGCAATGATGGACTCAACACAATTATCCCTGTCTATGAATATAACCGCTATCAATCATTGCGGCCAAATTTGGCTTTCAATCAAAACCAATTGAGTCCTTTAAGCCAAGAATTTGCCGTTCCTTCTACTGCCCAGGGATTTACACAAATGTGGCAAGAAGGCATGATGAAGGTCGTGCACGGTGTGGGTTATCCTGACCAAAACCTATCGCATTTTCGCAGTACTGATATTTGGAGTACGGCATCAGATGCAAATGAGGATCTGAGTTCAGGATGGTTGGGTAGATTGATCACCTTAGACGATCCGGATATCACCGAAGCTCCTCCGGAATTCCCGGCTGCGATTCAAATAGGTAACAGCGGAAACCTTTCCTTCAATAATGCGGATCGGGTGAACTTATCTTTCAACGTAAGTAACACCAATCAATTATTTCAAATTGCAGAAGAAGGGAAGTTGTATAGCACGGATAACCTTCCGGATTGCCTACACGGAGCTCAAGTAGATTATGTACGGCAAATTGCCAATAACACCTATCGGTATGCCGACGTTATTAAAGAAGCATATGAGAAAGCGGGCAATGAAGTCGAATATAGTCGTTCGGAGCTTGCAGATCAGTTAGCTATCGTTGCAAGATTGATTAAGGGTGGTTTGCCCACTAGTTTTTATCTGGTTACTCTAAATGGGTTTGACACCCACGCCAACCAGATGAACAATCATCGGAACCTTATCAACTGGTTAAGCGCTAATGTTTATGAATTCTACCAGGATCTGCAGTCAGATGGAGTATCACAAGACAGAGTTCTAACGATGACCACTTCAGAATTTGGCAGGAGGCCTCAACAGAATGCTTCAGCAGGAACGGATCACGGCGCTGCAGCTCCCATGCTCCTTTTTGGACCGGAATTGGGAGAGAGCGGATTCGTAGGAACACATCCTGATTTATATTCATTTGATGCCGCCAACAACCTTATTCATACAACCGATTACAGAGCCATTTATCAATCCATCATTGAGAATTGGATGTGCTTCTCTGTTTCTGATGCAGAGCAGGTAGTAGGAGGATCTTTTGGCCCCATAAATTTAGGATTAAGTTGCCAAGCTACGCGAGTGAGTCGTCATCCACTCCCTTCCGGAAATATTCGCATGGCCACTCAGGGATATAATCATTTTCATTTTAGTTTCGAGCTGGTGGAAAACGCACATACACAAATTCAAGTTTTTGACCTTAGTGGCAGGATGGTCGCAAAGATGCACAGAGGTCAGCTCCAAAGAGGTTACCATACCTTTGAACTACAAGCTGCTCAATATAATTTAATCCCGGGCCTTTACATCTTTACAGTTCGAGCTAACCGAAGCGTCACTTCAAAGAAATTCGTGATTCATTAAGCCTGATTTTTCTATCTTAGATCAAAAGAAATTCACCATGAAACGTACGCTTCTAATTGTCGGTATACTCTTCGGCCTGGGCTTGGTCCTGTTTTTTGTTTTTAAGAATAACTATAACTCCATGGTGGAGTTAGATGAGCAAGTACAAGAAAGCTGGTCCATTGTTGAAACTCAATATCAGCGCAGAAACGACCTATATAAAAATGTGGTCAGTACTATTAAAGGAAGTGCCTCTTTTGAACAAGGGACCCTAACAGAGGTTGTGAATGCCAGGGCAAAGGCTACGAGTATGAATATACAGGCAGATCAATTGACACCGGAAAACATTCAAAAATTCCAGGAAGCCCAAAGTCAATTAAGCGGCGCTTTTAGCAGACTCCTTCTTACTGTGGAAAAATACCCTGAATTAAAGACTACTGCCGCTTTTCGGGATTTTCAAACACAAATTGAGGGCACAGAAAATAGAATCAATAAAGCGAGGAAAGATTATAATGGTGTAGTGCGTTCCTACAATACTTACATCAAGAAATTCCCGAACAATATCTATGCCGGCATCTTTAACTTTAGTGAGAAAGGCTATTTTGAAGCAGCTGCAGGAACAGAAGAAGCTCCGGATATTGAATTTTAGTTTATGAGGTTGGTAGAAGAGTACCTTTCCGAAGAAGAGCAACATCAAATTCAAGATGCTATTGTAGAAGCTGAATTGGTCACTTCTGGTGAAATCCGTGTATTCTTCGAGCCTTATTGTAAGGGGAATGATCCTTTTACAAGAGGCTTAGAGTGTTTTAGTTCACTCAAAATGCACCAAACTGCCCTCAAAAATGGAGTCCTATTTTATATTGCCTTGCAAGACCATAAGTTTTCCATTATTGCTGACAAAGGGATAAATGATCGTGTACCTGATAATTTTTGGGAAGATATTGCCGATCAAATGAGCCAACTGTTTAGAAAGAAAGGAATCGTAGCCGGATTAACCCATGGTATTCAGCAAGCAGGGCAACAACTAGCTGCCTATTTTCCTGTTCAAGCAGATGATGTAAATGAGTTGTCGAATGAGATCGTATTTGGAGGCTATGAGGAAGAATAGAGTTTTATTTCTACTTTGTCTTGCGCTTTCCATAAGTATCAAACTTGGGGCTCAGGGAATACCCAGCCCTCCCAATCCTCCTCAATTAGTAAATGACTACGCAGATTTGCTCTCTCCTTCTCAGGAAAGATCACTTGAGCAAAAACTGGTCGCGTACAATGACAGTACCTCCACCCAGATTCTCATTATTCTTACTCCTTCATTGGATGGATATCCTATTTCTGAGTTTTCCTACGAGTTGGGAGATGCCTGGGGTGTGGGTCAATCCGGAAAGGATAATGGATTGGTGATTACTGTAGCTCAATCTGAAAGAGAAACGTTCATTGCCACTGGTTGGGGTATTGAAGAGTACATTACCGATGTGCAGGCGAAACGAATAGTGAATGGGGCCATGATTCCCTATTTCAAACAAGGTAACTTTTATGGAGGTCTGGACAGGGCAACGGATATTATCATTGGTTTGCTGGAAGGAAACTTTTCTGCAGAAGACCTAGACAATCAGTCAGAAAATGATGGCATCCCTGTCATCATCATTTTCATGATCATACTCATCGTATTTGTAGTATTGGGCAACATGTCTAAAGGCAACAATAGTGGCACGATAGGAGGCGGCGGATTTGGCGGTCCTATCATATGGGGTGGCGGTGGCAGTTCCTCTTCCGGCGGTGGTAGCTTTGGTGGCGGCGGATTCGGAGGTTTTGGCGGTGGAAGCTTCGGTGGCGGTGGTGCAGGTGGTAGTTGGTAACCCGCTATTTTGCATTTTTGGCAGCCATAAGAGCAGCACCGATAATTCCGGCTTCATTCTGCAATTTTGCCGCATGCCATTGAATGTTGGAATCCAAATACTGTTTGAATTTTTCTTGTTTTTTGACGATCCCTCCCCCTAAGATGAAATATGGCTCAGAAAAGTAAAAACGATAAAGATTCAATACAGTATTGAGTCTACCCGCCCATCTTTTCCAGCTCAATTCTTCTACTTTTCGAGTTCTGTCGGATGCATATTGTTCAAAGCTTACCTTTTTGCGGAAGCGTATATGTCCTAACTCAGTGTTATAGACAAATTGCTCATCCCTGATAATACAAGACCCAATTCCTGTTCCAATGGTGAGAAATAATATGGTATGTTTCACATCTGGCCAGGCCCCGAAACCAAATTCTGCAACAGCAGCAGCATCTGCATCATTAACTATATACAAAGGATTCCCAGACAACTGAGTCTTGAAAGATTCATAGGCTCGAAAATGGCTCCATCTCGGAGATAGGTTGACAGCTCGAATGACTTTACCATTTTCTACAGGGCCTGGAATTCCGATGCCAATAGGGCCTTTATAGTCCAATTGCTCTATAATATACTGGATCACTTCGACCACATTTTCCGGATCAGCTATAGCAGGAGTAGGAATTCTCACTCTGTTAGAAATCAAGCTGCCATTTTCGACATCTACAATCGCTCCTTTAATTCCAGAGCCACCTATATCAATTCCTAAAATCTCTTTTCCCATGTCCTTTGTTTTCACAAATATTAGTACTTAACTTAAGTATCCATACATTTTTGTAGTATTAAAGATATGCATCTCCAGCAAACAGATAGAAAATTTGCCATTTCCGATATCCATGGCTGTTATCGAACCTTTAAGAAGCTATTAAAAAAGGTCAATTTTGACGGCAGTGATCATTTATATGTCATTGGAGATTTCCTTAATAAAGGTCCCAGAACTCAGCCACTTTTCGAGCATCTCTACTACTTAAGTCAAAAAGGGCAACTCAGCTTGATCAGAGGGAATCATGAACAGATGCTCTTGGATGTGTATGAAGGGACGCGTAAAAGATATCTTTTTGATAAAATGGGTGGACTTGCCACCTTAAAAAGTTTTGGAACTAAAAAGGTAAAAAGCTTACCGATAGAGCTTATTGAATGGATCCATTCCAGTCCGCTTAATCTATCAGTAGATCAATATATCATGGTACATGGGGGAATCGATTGCACTATGGAAACCCCCCTTTTAGAAGATCCCATTCAGCTTACTTTGAGAAATTGGTATCATAAAATCAATCACTCACTCATTGGCGATCGAATAATTTTGCATGGACACAGTCCGGTAAAGAGAACAGTTATTGAGTTTCAGTATCAAAAAATGCTCTATCGAAATTATTTAGATCTGGACAGTGGGTGTGCATATCCAATGAAAAAAGGAATGGGGTATCTTACAATTTTCGATATGAGTAATCAATTATTATTCTTTCAAAAAAACATTGAATCCAATTGAAGGCGCTCTTCTCTACACTTAAACAGATTACTCTTTACTTCATAGTGGGGTTTTTGTTAAGTTCCATGACTTATGTCTTAATTTACCGATACATTCCCATATCGCACAGTCCTTTGATGGTCTATAATAGTTTATCCCGGACCTCTCCTTCCGGTATCAAAGGCATTCAATTTATCTCTTCGCACGAAATTCCGGAGCACATGAAGCTCGCAGTTATCTGTAGTGAGGATCAAAACTTTTATTCACATAGCGGATTTGATCTGGATGCTATTCAGCAAGCATTAAAAGAATATGACCGAAAAGGGCGCCTGAGAGGAGCATCTACGATCAGTCAACAATGCGCGAAAAATTTATTCTTATTACCTGTGAGAAATTTTATTAGGAAAGGATTGGAGGCTTATTTCACCGTCCTTATAGAGTTCTTTTGGACAAAAGACAGAATCATAAGTGTCTATCTGAATATTATTGAGTTTGGAACAGGAGTGTATGGAATCGAGCAGGCCTCCCAAACCTTTTTTCAGAAAAAAGCATCAGCACTCAGTAAAGAAGAAGCCGCATTACTAGCGGCGGTATTGCCTAACCCTCATCGTTTCAAGGTCTCTCAGCCTACCCCCTACGTTCTTAAGAGACAACAATGGATTAGAAAGCAAATGCAAAACTATAATGACCAATTACCTCAATAAAAAAGGGTGACCTAAAGCCACCCTTTTTATTCTTGCGAAGATGTTAGTATCATCTATTGGTCAATGGAACCCACTACCCTTTTCATAAAGGTATTGAGCGCATCCTTTCGGCTCATTCCATCTTTCTCCATTTGAATGACTTCAAGCGCACCAGAAATATTGGAAACAAGTTCTCCAATTACTTCGAGTTCCTCATCCTTAAGACCTTTCTCCAACATGGTAAGTTCAAGCAGAAATTCTTCTGTTTCATTAGCCCAATCTTCATCAAGATTGTCTATGATCCCTACAATGCCTTTAATTAGCGGTAACCTCATCTAACACTTCTTTAATGACTTCAATTTTATTTCCCTGTGATTGAGCCACAAGTTTTCCATTTACGAAACCGGCAAAAGTTGGAAGGTTGCTGACATCAGCCATTTTTCTTGATTCAGGGTTTTTCTCAGCATCAATGTAGACAAACAAGATACCTTCATTCTCCCGGGATAATTTTTTAAATTTTGGCTTTGTAATCTTACAATTTCCACACCATCCGGCGCCGTATTGAACCATAACCCTAGGGTTTTGGCTAATCACTTCTTGTAAATTGTCTGTTGTGATCTCATCCATGGTTTTTCTAGTTTTTGCTCAAGTATGAAGCAACACCCTCTCTGGTGGCGGCCATTCCTTCTTTACCTTCTTCCCAGTTGGCAGGACAAACGTCGCCTTTATCTTCATTGAAGATTTTGGCATCGATTAGTCTCAAATATTCATCAACGTTTCGGCCAATTGGCATATCATTGATGGACTCATGGAATACTACACCATTGCTATCCATTAGATAAGTTGCTCTGTAAGCAACATTGTCCTCTTCATCCAAAATACCTAACTCATCAGATAATGCTCTGGTAGAATCAGCTAACAAAGGAAAAGTTACGCCTTCGATTCCTCCATCATCTTTGGCGGTATTCAACCAAGCAAAGTGAACTTCTGCTGTATCACAAGATGCTCCAATTACAATTGTATTTCTTTTTTCGAAATCTCCTAATTTTTGCTGAAATGCATGAATTTCAGTGGGACATACGAAAGTGAAGTCTTTGGGATACCAAAAAAGAAGAACTTTTTTACCCTCATTTTTTGCTTTTTCGAAAACGTTCAATTCGAAAGTATCACCTAATTCATCAATGGCTTTAACTGAAATGGATGGAAAATTCTTTCCTACTAGACTCATAGTTTATCGTTTTAAATTCAATGATCGAACGACACAAAAGTAGGGTTTGTTTAGTATAAACGGAATTGATTGTTCTAATAATCATATAAGTAATTACTATACTTGCAAAACACTAAAAACATATTTAGGAATAGGTATGTTTGTTTGGCAATCAAAAACGTAATTTATGTATAACGGTCTTGTTCATGCTCATTCAGGCCTCAGGTGGATCTTCCTGGCTGCCATTATCATTGCAGTAGTTGTTTATGGTCTTCGTTTAGTCAATGGGTCAAGTTTTAAAGCTTCTGATAAGAAGTGGGCTTTGATTACTATGATATTTGCTCATATTCAACTTCTGATTGGCTTGGTTTTATACTTCATCAGTCCGGAAGTTGTTTTCAATGAAAACACTATGTCCGATAGCAGATTGCGCTTTTATGCTGTTGAACACATTAGCGTTATGATTATTGGAATCATCCTCATCACATTAGCTTACAGAAAAGTGAAAACTGCCTTGAGCCAGCAAAAAGGTTATGCTGGACCATTTTGGTTCTTATTAATAGGGCTCTTGTTGATCTTATCACGGATTCCATGGCCGGGTCAAGGATTGGGAGCTGCATGGTTCTAAATTCATTTACAAATAACAGAAATTACATACTGAAAACTAGCTGCTTTCATTAGTTTAGGTAGAAACTTATTCTCATGCGCATTATATTGTTAACGGACTTTTCCCCTCATGCCGCATCAGCAGCAGGTGTGGCGATTAAACTTGCTAAATTAGAAAGGAAGGACGTAGAGATTGTACATATTGAAGAGGAACAAGAGCACGGCGCCAGCACGGAACGTCTTCTTAAACAATTAAAGGATACTTTCTTCCAAAAAGGTATTGTTGCTCATTGTCATACTTTAGAATGTTCCATAGAAAACATCTCCGAGCAGATCAAATTGACAACAGAGGATTTGATTATTATGGGCACCCACGGTCATAAAGGCTGGAAAGAGAAGTGGATAGGAACATTTACTCAGAAACTATTAAGAACTTCTCCGGCTCCTATTTTAGCTGTGCCCTTACATCTGAATCAATGGACTTTAGAAGAAATCTTATTTGTTTCGGATTTTGATGATTTATCTCTTGATAAAACACTCTTAGAGCGAATACACAGCACATTTAAAAGTTTCAGCCCTGAAATACATTTGTTGAAGATATTTTCCCCTGATGATGACTCTATGAATCAAAAGACTGATGATTTAGAGTCCCTACAGCTACCCTACCGAACTTTTCATAAGGTTCGACTAGAACACTTTAAGACAATAGAACAGGCAATATTTGAGCAAGCTGAAACTATTGACGCAGATATTATTGCGCTAAAGACCCATGCTCGTAGTGGCTGGTTCCACTCTTTATTGGGTAGTACTGCAGAGTCTGTTCTTATCCAAGCAAAAGTTCCGGTTTGGGTTCAAAGAGTCTCACATGAGGGTTAAAGAGATCAAGGACTCTATTGACTATTTTAAGAAATTACTAGCATCTAAAGATTACCAGGAGCTGTTGTTCTTGTACGAATCTACAGCTGATCCCACTACTCTTTCATTGATGGAACATAATATTGATGCTTGGTTCCAATCTGACCATACGCAAAGATTATGGAAGAGAAGAAACTATAGGCCGGTAGAACATCTCCAATTGCTGATTCAACAAAATGAAGACTATTTCTATCAGGCTCTGCGAGACCTTCTCAATGAGGATAAAGAATTAAGCAACCGTGTAGAGAGGTTCATTTTCTACATGAATGAATTACTCCTGCTTTACCGCAAAGATCACCCTGAATCCACCATCAGCAACCACCAGATGGACCATAGCTTTATAAGCATTCTGCTCAATAGGGCCTATCCACACAAATATGCCTTTTATCGTTTTTCTGTATTCGAAAAGACAGCACTGAGAATAGGTGCACAGCCCCTACCATTAGTAGATGATCTTGTCCGATTTCAAAAATTTATCAATATCTATTCTACCTTAATGCAAAAGGACTCGGAATTCATGTCCCTGCATAAGAATAGAATGCATCGCTTAGGCAAGACATACAACTTCTTCCCTGTAAATGTGGCATTAGAATGTATGCTAAGTCGAGAGGGTGTTGATATCATAACAGATTAATCTCCGGTATCCGGAGCTTCATAACGAATGCGGACAGACTCAGAAGTTTTTAAATCGGCTTTTAAATTGAACCTGTACTTATTATACCCATCCTCAATCAAGACTGCAGCAGTGTTAGGAGGAATTAAGCCAGTATTGTGTGCATAGAGGATCATTTCACTAGAAAAGCCTTTCAGGGTATAGTTAAAGGTTTTTTGCTTACTCTTGACTTCATAATTAGTAAGTACCCACTCTTTTCCAATTTTAACTGAAATCGTGTCCTGGTCAGGTTTACGATCATCCCAAATGGTAATCTTTAACTTCCTCCCCCTAACGACAATTTCATCATTTTGACGAACTTTAACTCTCTGCTCATCAATATCGTCAGGCGAATCGATATACGACCCCGCCGTCCAACTCAAAAGGTCATGATGCGCATATGCTTCTGAAGTGGCTGCTGTAAATCCAATCCAAGCTTTTTGGTCATCACTTCCAATTTTTTGTGCAACGTCTATCCCAACCGATAAAATCGGAAACAAGTACGAGTCAAGGTAGAAGGTAAGATTTCCGTCTTTATATTCCACTCTGGCAAAATGTCGTTCCCCATCACTTAATTCCGGAATTTCGTGAACAGTCGCATAACGACGATAAGTACCTTTAGCCGGGTCCATAAAGCTTAAACAAACGTGATTTTTGCTTTCTTCTTGGTTATTGAAAAAATCGAACTCTATGGCTACCACATTATCCAAGGTCTTATAGCCAATATTGTCACCGGTTCCCCCTACCAATTCAGTTGATTGGTTCTGAATTACAAAGGCAAAACCATCACCTCCGCCCAATGCCTGATCCTTTTCAGATATTCTGAATTCGAATTCTGTGTAAAAACCCTTATCTAATTCAATCTGCTGATCTTGATACCAAGCGGATCCGGAGAGACTCTTTTCAGCGCTCACTAACCGTAAGACTTCACCATCAATTTTGGCAGCTCCATTTGTTTGTATACTTTCCTGACTCGCCTTGAAATCATTGATTTCAAAAAGCACTTGGGAATAGCCGTACGCCACCAGAGTCATCATAAAGATTGCGTAAGAAAATCGGAAAAACCCTACCTTTGTACTTCTTGAGAAACTAAACATTTTAAGTGGCGTTTTATTTTAGCAAAAGTACGTTACCAAAATTAATTAAAAGAAAGTCCTCATGGCTATAATCATAACAGACGAATGTATCAATTGTGGAGCATGTGAACCTGAATGTCCAAATAATGCCATCTATGAAGGGGGGATAGAATGGGCTATTTCAGATGGAAATACTGTAAAAGGTTCTTACACATTGGAAGATGGAAAGGTCGTAGATGCAGACCATCAGAACCAACCCATAGATGATGACATCTATTATATCGTACCGGATAAATGTACCGAATGTGTAGGCTTTCACGAAGAGCCCCAGTGTGCTGCAGTATGCCCTGTTGATTGCTGTGTTCCCGACCCTGATAGAGAAGAAACGGAAGCCCAATTGCTTGATAAAAAATCGAGGCTTCATTTATAGGTCTCCAATATCAGAAAGAGTATTCAACGCCTAAATTCAATCGGAACTTCCTAGAACGAGCCAGATTAAGAAAATCAGGGTTCAAATTATGTTGGTAATGGATGCTGGAGTAAACAGACCAATCCTCAGTTAATCTCCTGTTCATTTTCGCTCCCATTCCGAGATAATGTTGCGTTAAATTATCTTTAACCACTTCTTGATCTACCGTTGATTCTTGAAGTATGATACGATTCGGCAATTCGAATTGTGGTGTTCTTACGACAATATTGCCAGAAGGTCTATTGGAGGTAAGGTATTCATAAGAAAGGAAGCATTCCGTAGACCATTTTTGATTCCAAACTTTCCCAATTCCTTGTTGGAAGAACAAACCCAATTGATGTAAAGAGAAATTTTGTTGTGCACCTACGTAGCTTGATGAAAAATCAGCAGTCGTTTCATCAGCTGCAAACAGCTCAGTAGATTTATCATTATTTTGGTTGAAGTATCTCTGGCCTAAAAAGAAATAAGATACGCCAAAGGTACTCGTAAGATAATAATTAGGAGATATTGAATAAGTCAGACCTCCCAAAAGGTCAGCATTCAAAGAAGGTGTAAAATGAGTTCCCGCTTGCAATCCTAACCTTCCGTTACATATCTTCTGCTTTTCAAAAGATTCAATGGGAGTGTCTTCACTCAATAAAAGTTGAACCGTTTCTACATTTAGAGTAGCTTGCGAGTAGAGAGCTTCCTGAAAGTTTGTCGCAGTAAGCAATTGAGCGGGTTGAAACGATAAAGTCTGATCCTTTATAATTGGAAATACCATTTTCACAAATTGATAATCGTATGAAGACAAAGTCCAGGGAGAGAAAAGCTTACCCCTTTGTTCCCAGGATTGCTTTTCCAAGGATTCTTTCTTCCATAAAAGCCCCTCCGCACTGACACGCTCCACTTCCGTAAAAGCTATGGATTGAGATGCTGAAGGCACAGCATGAGAATGTTCAAGAACTTGAGGGTTACTTTGCGAATACCAATAAATAAAGCTGGCTAAAGAGGTTAGCAACAAAAGCAGCCAATGCCAAAACCCACCCATGAGGTTTTCGTCTTTTTCTTGCGGCAGCTTTTGATCCAGCAATTCCTGCATGGCGGCCCAGCCCTTATCTTTCATATCTGAATCAGACATAGTTGTTACTTACCTTTTTTTTCAATAATCCTTTCAATAGACTTCTTGCTTCCGACACGTGCCATTTAGAAGTACCCTCACTAATATTTAACATAGATGATATTTCCCGATGCAGATACCCTTGAATAGCATAGAGTTCAAAAACTTTCCTGGTCATTTCTGGAAGGTTGACAAGCAAAGCCACAAGGTCCTCATAATACAGATCCAGAGGACCATCATTTTGGCTTATCTGATCTCTATCCATGAGAGAAACTACCTGGAATACATTTTTCTTTTTACGGAAGTAATCACTTAGCGCTCTGAAAACAATCGTACGAAGCCAGCCCTCTAAGGAACCGGAAAAATCATATTTGTACATATTTTTGAACGCTTTCAGAAATCCGTCATTGATGATCGAGATCATCTGGTCTTCATCTTGCGTATACCTTCTGACCATTCTGAACATCGCATCAAAATAATGGCGATACAACTGTTCCTGACAACGTCTGTCATTCCGGCAACAGCCTTCTACCCATGTACGGATGCTATGATGATCGTCTAAATTCACAAATCTATCGTCGTTCTAAATACAAAACGCCACAATTTCCAATCTTGAACCTCTTCATTACCCGTGATATCAAGATCACCGAATTGATAATACAACTCTTGATACAATAACCCGAGTTCAAAATTCCAAGCCCAATCCTGAGAGCGGTTGATCTTAATCCCTATAAAGGGTTCCACCATCCATCCTCCTTCAGCAACATAAATGTTCCGATCGACATTGACAGAGGCAAAACTATAGCCTGCTTTTGTTCCTAGTTTAATGTTCGGTTTACTATTCAAGAAGTATTGATATTGCATGAATAGAGGATAGTGAAGCATACCACTTGACAAAGAAGGCAATTGTGTTCCTATACCTAAACCTAAAGCATGCCCCTTTCCTAAGTGATATAAACCTGCAATAGATCCTTGCGAGCCTATTTCACCCTGATACTCATTGCCAGCATTGGCAGAAAGCAAACCGAATCCAATAGATACACCCCAACCTTTCTCCTGATGAAATGGGATACTGTCTGTGGACAATCCATATACTTGTGTCCCACACAAAATGAATACTAAGACTGATAATACCTTAATCATCTTTTAAGGTTGACTTTGAATAGCACTTAACAATTGAGGCTTATCTTGATTACTGATATCATATTGATACAGCCCTCCTTCTCCAACAAGTAATAAATGTGCTTTACTTAAACGAATTACATCAAATGAATGTGGTTGCTTTTCGTGATGTCTTATTTGAATATCACTCTGTCCTTCCAATTCAAAACTTTTCCAACCAAATTTTCCTTCGCAAAGAATGAGTTCATCTTCCCAAACATGTAAACCATGAGGATGGCTCATCTGGTGTGTTGCCAACAATCGAGGCTGATTCAAATCAGAGATATCCAAAATATCCAATTGATTGGTAAAGTTTTGACAGATGGTTCCCCCTCTCAATGTCACATATGCTTTATCTCCTTGAACAAATACCGGGTCACAGGCTTGAGCATGATTGAATTGTGATCTGTAAAACGGTTGGGTGGGGTTGCTAATGTCATAGATAAACATCCCTGTATTACTGCCAATAAAAAGATGATCGTTAGCAGGAAAGATAGTCTCTATGTTCCATCCCACAGGAGTCTCTGATCCTTTAGCCGGGGCTGCGGCTTGGGTAATATTATATGCATATAAGTCAGAAACATCAATTGTATATAAATGATCCTTTGCAATGGTAAAACGAGCCATAGAACCTCCTACACCCGTGGCAGGGATCGTTCCTCCGCCCCCTAAGGTTGTATTTCTCACCATATCTACTTCAGCAAATAATACATTCTCATCTACAAACCAAAAATTCCCCCACTGATTACTTGTACAGTCGATTTCTCTGGTAATCTCCGTTGCCTCATGATACACTAGCCGACCTCTGTTATCTATTGGGTAGAACCCATTAAATACATCCTGATCCCGATATACTTCACGGACTTCCGTAGGCTGAGAAATATCCAATGCAACTAAGTCCATGTAATTATCAGCGTATAGGATATTAGACTTGACTGCCATATCAATATTTCCCGGAATCTTTATAAAACCAAGGTTAACAGGGTTCTCCGGATCTGAATTGTCAAATAAGTGAATGCCCTCTCTCAATTCATTAATCAATAGATACTGACCATACACATATAGCTTCCCGGGATGTTCCAGCTCTCTGGGAGATTGAAAAGTTATCGGTTGTCTGATTTGTGATTCAGTCATGAAGACCGGATCATATTGAATGAATGTTTGAACGGCATCACATTCGTCCTGTAAACAGGAGGTGAAAGAAATCATGCTTAAGATAGACAAGCATGATAAGAGAAGATATTTTTTCATAGTCTGCAAATTTACAAAGCTATACTTGATAGGGTTCCAAGAAGGTTGGGTTCATAGAAGAATTTTTTTCAAGATTATTTTTTTTTGCATTATCCAAAAATGGTGTACTTTTGTTGCCCGCCGGAGGAGTGGCAGAGCTGGTTGAATGCACCGGTCTTGAAAACCGGCGTGCCTTTACGGGTACCGGGGGTTCGAATCCCTCCTCCTCCGCTTTTTTTTTGCTGGTGGCTATAGCTCAGTTGGTTAGAGCACTAGATTGTGGTTCTAGGGGTCGTCGGTTCGAATCCGATTAGCCACCCATCTTTTTGCCGAAAGGCATTCCCATATTATAATTTTTTATAATCTGTGTATCTTAGCGCTTAGATGCGCTATATATGGATTATATCATTTCTGATCGTCCTTTGCTGGACATTAGGCTCTTTGCCCATAAATGAAGAGCTGCCCACTGCGCTCTGGACCCATTCTGAAGATCCTAGATTTCCTTCTTCCTTGGAATGTAAAGATTGTCACGGCAAAGACCCTGATGGCATCAGTTCTATTACTCAAGACGGTCAAGATGTCAATATTTATGATGATTGGAATCTCTCTATGAAGTCCCTGTCCGGGCAAGATCCCTTCTGGAAAGTACAAATGCATTATGAACAATCCATACACGGTGAACAAATGATTCAAGATTGTTTTCGTTGTCATGCCCCATCTGCTTATCAGTTCGCACAGCGCGAAGGAGCCGAGCTGCATCTGGACAACTTAGACTCCTTGCACCAACTTAATGAGGGGGTAAGTTGTGCCTCCTGCCATCAGATAGAGGATTTCGAAGCATATAATGGGTTGCACACTTATAGCGATTCAGGAGTGATTATAGGCCCATACCCTAATCCATTTAGTGGTCCTATGGAAGATTTGTATGGGTGGCCTGTTGAATATGACCCAATCATGAGTGAATCAGAAGCTTGCATGAGCTGCCATACAATCATTCATGAATATGAGGGGGAAATTGTACCTGAACAAACCACATATTTGGAATGGAAATATTCTGATTACCAAGTAGAACAAAAAGAGTGTCAACAATGCCACATGCCTTATATTTTAGAGCCCATTAAATTGGCTTCCGAATATCCTTTTCTCGATGGAAGAGTGCCATTTGCCCAACATAATTTTTTAGGGTCTAATGTTTTCATGATTGAAGCTATCCTGAATGAATTGGGTGATCGTGATTCTACATCTCGTCTATCGAATTGGACAGAAAGCAAAGAAGAAAAGTTAAACTTTCTCCGTGGTGCCGCTCAGTTGAGCATTAAAGAAGTCCTTTCTTACCAAGACAGTCTTGACTTTGTCCTTCAGATTGAGAATTTAAGTGGACATAAACTTCCGACAGGATATCCTTCAAGAAAAATGTTATTATCGATTCATATCCTGAAGGACTTTGTGGACACCGTATTGCAAACGCCCGATCCACTAGAATTAGATTGGAGCGTTTCATATGCGCATCAGGAAGTAATCACTTCTTCTTCAGACGTTCAATTGTATGAATTCAACAGTGCCAATGAAGTAATCGACTATTCCCTACTTAATGCTCGATTTGTGCAAAAAGACAATAGGATTCCTCCGAGGGGATTTATGCCAAATGATACCATTGGGGTAAAAGGTAAAGCCCTACAAGATGAAGATTATCATCGTCAGGATGGAATGGATCAAATAAGCGTTCGGGTTGCACGAACCCCCGGAGCATCCTATACATTCAATGCTGAACTATGGTATGTGCTCGCCAGCCCTGAATGGTTTCATTCTATAAAGCAAGCCGATTTACCATTGTCCGAAAAGCTAGCAGAATACTTTCAAAAGAACAAACCCTATGAGCGCATAACTACTCTAGAATACACATTCCATTCAGTATCTAATCAAACACCTTTCGACACAAAACCTCTTCTGTACCCTAATCCAGCATCATTAGATCAGAATATCCATATCAAAAACCACCAGGATTTCCCTTTGAACATCACCCTCATTACTCCTGGCAGTGAAACCTTTCACGTCCGCTTATCTTCTCCAGAAATACCTGCTCATTATTTTAACACAAGAGGGGTATACTACTTATTTATAAAAGAGGAGGTGATTCCTTTAATCATTCAATAGGAGCAATTGCGTATAATATCTTTGGGTTCTATCTTGTACAATGATCCAATAATGGCCTTTCGGCAAATGTTGAATCTGCAAGGGTTGTTGCGGGGCTTTCTTTTCATACACAAGTCTGCCTAGTGGATCTACAATGTAAATTTGTAATTCCTGAACATTTTCATGTTGAATATAAAGTTGCCCTCGATTAGGATTAGGGTATACATAAATGGGCGTTGTTACGGTCTTCTCCGCACTGGTAGTATCTTGAATGACAGCTTGAATTCGCTTTCGCTCGGTCGCACAAACAATCTCCGGGGGGCGCACCCTCCAATTGTAGAAATAAAAGTATTCATTGGCCCCGCCATTACCAGAAGTGATGGTAATATAATTTCCATCTGTATAAGGATAAATGATACGGTCATCTCTATCTCTGTATAACCTGGGACTGAAGATTCCATAGGTTTCTAGGTTAAAATTCGTGTTCGTTCGAATTTCATATCCACTCCCCTCTTCTAATACCCAATTTAACTCCAGTTCTGTCACACCTTGAAGAATCTCAAAAGTGTCCGACTCTAAAGGAATACCGTCTTGCAATAATTCTATAACGCGAAAAGCAGAGTCATCCGTCTGAACACTCACTTTTTCTAAAATGCAAGCTTGATGCACTTTAAAATTTAGCGCACCTGAAAAGAAATTATTGTGGTAGGCGTTTCCGCCTAAGTGCTCACCGGGACCCATTTCAATTACATCCGCTGTATAAGCAGTATCTACAGAAACATAAAGAGATGTATCCGTTTGTACATTGGGAATAGTAAAGACATTTCCGACAAAGATGGGTTGATCGGCATCGAAGGAGTCGAACCATTGAGCAGCGCCTCCTTTCACTTCAAGTCGAGCAGTGTCTCCGGGTTGAAGGGTATCATTCATTACTTCAAAAGAAAGTGTATCTAAAAGAGTCAAATTGAGCGTATCAGAGAAAAATGTATCACATAGCCCTTGAAAAATAGCATAATACGTTCCCGATTCATCCGGCATAAAATAAGGCGTTTCGATTCCATTATTCCACTCTAAGAATGTGGGTTCAGAGGTAAAAACTTCAATAGGATCTTTGACACATCTCTCAATCGTTCCGCTCAAATTCAAGGATAAAGAAGGGGCAGGATTGACGGCTACAAAAAAAGGCTCCGAGCGAATTAAATTACCTAATGTATCCCTACCCGTAAAGTAGTAATGCCCTTCCTCCCAAATAGCAATAGGATGAGCAACAAATTCTAATTCACCGGAATCCGTAAAGAGTTGCACCTCTTCTAAGTTGCCGGGAATCGTCAAAAATGTTGTATCTCCTTCACAAATCGAGGGCAGGCTCAATTGAGGCTTCACAAAAGAATGTAGCCTTCCTCCTTTTTCAAAATAATAAGATTGGTTCTTTTCGATTTGGACAAAAACTTGTTCTTGTCCGTCTTCCCATTTCACCGATAGGCTATCAATGATTTGATCCTTTCCTAATCCAAAGTGCAATGCATTGGTCTGGCAGATTCCATAAGAATCTCCAAAACGAAAGTGCCGGCTCATGCTGGCCGTATCTGAGTGCAGCGTAAGGACGAAGGATTCTTGGGCTAGGGTCAATCCACTATCTAATACTTGTATGCGGATAAAATGTCCGGTATCAAGGCTATTGATCAGAGTTTGGTCCGGAATTCTTCCCGGGTTATTATACAATCCATGTCTGGCACCATATATATCAATATCTCCATCGTTGTCTATGTCCAAACTCACTGCACTGGAAACAGTCTCTAGATCAAATATCCTGAAAGAAGCGGACGAATCATTCATCAACGCCTTACTCTCATTTCCCGAAAGGAAAAAATCTATAAAGCCATTGTGATTAAAATCCTGAGCAATGGCTTGAACGCCAATAAAGTTTAAAGTGCCATTTTTGAATTCTTCTATTCGGTCAAAAGACTGAGATTTATTCTGGTATAAACGGCTTGGAGCATCATGATTGAGTACAAATAAATCGAAATCTCCGTCATTATCGATGTCGGCAAAAGTAGAGGCCCAGGATTGAGCCGAATCATTGACATTCCATGCTTGTGCAACATTCTCATAGACACCGGAATCATTCAACATCAGTAGTTGATTGATCCGACGATTATCTGTGGGAAGTGTTGCTGTTTGAAAGCACTTAGCGATGTACCCCTCAGAGCTGCCATTATTGTCCAAATCCAGCCATACCGATCCATAATTTCCTGCGAAGTCTAGTGGATCATTGTAGCCATAGTCGATCAAATCGGAGGAGGCTTTGACAAATCCATTGGGGGTCTGTATAAATATAAAATTGGTGTCCCGATCATTACAGACAAATAAATCAAGCAGTCCATCTTGATTCAGATCGGCCATATTTGCAGCCTGAGGGAAAAAGCCAGAATCATCTATGACAATTCGCTCATAAGAACTCCCTTGACTGAGCCAAAGTGTAACTTCCCGCTGTGAGGAAGCAATCACATCTATCCAAGGGTCGTCATTTAAATTGACTGCCAATACATTCCAATACAAGTTTACATCATTGAAATCTTTGTAGTACAGGTGAAAGGTACCATCTGCTCTTTGGGTCCATAATTCTAACTGCCTTCCATTTTGAAAACGAATAATATCATCCAATCCGTCCATATTGGCATCTGTAGCTGCAAGTGCAACTCCGGAGGTTGCAGAAGGAATGTGGATCTTTTCTGCTACTCGTAAAGGTGATTGTGCCTTTACATAGGCACCAATGAAAAGGATAAGAAAGATAACAATCGTTCGCATCATCATGTATATAGAATAGACTCGGGTAAGGTATTGAAATATATTTGTGTCATTGGTTAATTTCTGTCAGGATTTAGTTGAAAATGTCCTTTTCACTACCTTCAAATCATACTTACAAATAATAAATGAATCGTTATAGCCTCATCTCCTATATTCCTTTTTGGTGGTCTGCCAAGACACTCTATGATATCCATTCCCCTACCCTATATGAATTTTTCAAATTCACACTAGATCAAAAACGATTGTATTATGATTTCGAGCTCTTGGATAGGGTGCGTTATCAGATGAAGAAGAATCAACAAGAGTTGAAAGTCTCCACATATGGAGCGGGCAGCAAGGTTTTTGACGTATCAGCAAGCATTCATCACTTGGTAAGTCGTACACTAAGTCCAAAAGAAGTATCGAGACAATTATACCGAATGAATATATTTTTCCAGTCTGAGCATTGCCTTGAGTTAGGAACTTGTCTCGGGCTGAATAGTATGGCCATGGCTCAATCCTGTGTGGGTAAGTTAACAACCATTGAGGCCCATTCAGATTACTATGCTTTTGCCAAGCAGCTTTTTGAAACTTACAGAATAGAAAACATTGATCTTCACCGAGGCTTATTTACCGAGATAATGCCAGAATTACCCCAAGAGCACTATGACCTAATTTTTATCGATGGAGATCACACCTATCTATCTACACTTGAACTCATTGATTTTTGCAAACCGCTGCTCTCATCCCAAGGAGTCATTGTATTGAGCGATATTCATTGGTCAGCTGGCATGTATAGGGCTTGGAAGGAGATTTTGCACGATCCGGATTTTTCAATATCCATAGACCTCTTCCATGCTGGCATCTTATGGCATAAAGGATGGAAAATAGAAAAGAAGCACATCAACTATATCACTGAGCATTGGACAAAACCATGGAAATATATTCATGGGATATAAAAGAAAATCAGAACTTCAGGCCTTAACCTTTGTTAGCTTAGCCTAGGGAATTATTTTTGCAACAAAACAGCTAAAATGGCAACAGTGAAGTTCACCTTTGAGGATAAAAGTATTGAACCTAAGACCGTCCAGTCTGTCGAAGATGGTTATAGTATCCTCGAAGTGGCTCTTGAAAATGATATTCACCTCAATCACAATTGCGGTGCAGTATGTGCTTGTAGCACCTGTCATGTGTATATTCTTTCAGGAGATGAATATTTGGAAGAAATATCAGATAGAGAAGAAGATTATGTTGACAGAGCCATCAATCCCACGATAGACTCCAGACTAGGCTGCCAGTGTATCATATTGGAAGAAGATGCTGAGATTGAAGTTGAGATTCCGGACCAGAGCAGAATTATTGGACACGAACATTAAAAATATACCGCATGGCATTCGAAGATATAGATGACTTCCCCATCAATTGGGCGGATCACGAAGATATTGCAATGAAGTTATATGAACGCTTCGGAGATGATTTTACAGAATCCAAAATCTATAGAATTCGCTTTACGGATTTATTAGACTGGATTATGGAAATACCCAATTTCGAAGGAAAAAAAGAAGACTGCAATGAAGGTCATTTAGAACAAATTCAAGCTCAATGGGTATACGAGTGGAGAGATAATCAATAAACATGGCACTTTCTGTCTTTGATAAACTTAAAAGAGTAAGACACCTTATTTTTGATGTAGACGGTGTACTTACGGATAGCCAGCTCTTGCTGACTGAAGAAGGACATATGCTACGCTCTATGAATACGCGAGATGGTTTAGGCATCAAAAAAGCGCTGGGCGCCGGTTATTCGATAGCTATTATTACCGGAGGAAGTTCAAATGGTGTGCGTATCCGCTTATCCAAATTAGGCGTATCCAATATTCATACGGGCATCAAGGATAAAAAAGAAATCTTAAATACGCTCAAAACACAACATAATTGGGAGACAGATGAAATCTTGTATATGGGTGACGACTGTCCTGATTTTCCGGTGATGAAAGAAGTAGGTTGTGCAGCTTGTCCCAATGATGCCATAGCTGAAATTAAAGCAATAAGTGATTATATTTCACCTATCAGTGGCGGCCATGGATGTGTTCGGGATGTTATTGAAAAAGTGCTTAAATTAAATGGCGATTGGTACGCAGTGGAATAGATGGCGAGCTTTGACATACTTTGGAGGTTATTAAGAATACCAAATTTGTTCATTGTGGCATTGACCCAAGCTCTGGTTTGGTTCTCGATACTTTTACCGGCACTGAAGGATCATCATCTCCAACCTTATCTGGATATTCCTCATTTGTTATTGCTAATTCTTTGCACTGTATTAATTACGGCGGGAGGGAACGTTGTTAATGATCTTTACGATGTTGAAATCGACAGAATCAATAAGCCTGGCAGACAAATCGTAGGACGCTTAATGTCTCTGGAAGACACTTACAGGATTTACCTTATTATCGTATTGAGCGGGGCGCTGATTGCGGCTTATTTAGCCTTTCATTTAGGTCGCTTAAGCCTATTCATCTTTTATCCCGCAGCCGTATTTTTATTGTGGTCCTATTCGCGTTGGTTTAAACGATTACCGGTCAGTGGTAATTTGATTGTGTCCCTTTTCGTTGCTTGTGTTCCTCTGGTGTTATTAATTCCAGAATGGAAGAATATACTCCATCCTTCGTTGGTGCAATCTGTTGATCACAAACTCATTTGGAGCCTTGCCGCTTTTGCTTTCGGAACGAACCTATTGAGAGAATTCGTAAAAGACATTGAAGATGTGAAAGGAGACCGTGAAATTGGAGCTGCTACCTTGGCGGTTATTCTAGGCCCTCAAAAAGGTAAAAACTGGGCTATTGCATTTTCCATTACCTTATTAATCGGTTTTGTTTTCTGGGTGTTCGTGATCTACGATAAAGTGAATCAATGGAATCTCATCTACTTTGTCAGCACCTTGATCGGTAGCCTTCTCGTCATACTATTTTTGTTAATACGAGCCAGACACAAAGCAGATTTCCATAGAGTGAGTACATGGATTAAGATTCTTATCCTCTTTGGTCTATTGTATATTCTTCTGTTTTAAAAAGTATTATGATTGAACGCACCCTATACCTCGCATCGAAAAGTCCCAGAAGAAGCCAATTATTAAAAGAATCCGGAATTCCATTTCACCAATTGAGTGTTGATGTAGAAGAAACCTATCCCCAAAACCTCCAAGCTGGTCAGGTCGCCAGCTATCTAGCCCAGCTCAAGGCAAATGCCGCTAAAACTCAATTTCCGGAATGCAGACCCCTATTAACTGCTGACAGCATTGTTATTCTGAATGATGAAATTCTGGAAAAGCCCAAAAATGCTGAGGAAGCACAAACCATGTTGCAAAAGTTAAGTGGAAAACATCACTTTGTAGACACAGGCTTTTGTATCATCAATGAACAGGATGAGTCTTTAGTCAAAACTGTGAGATCTGAAGTTGTCATGGGTACACTATCACCACAAGAAATACAATATTACATCACCCATTATCATCCATTTGATAAAGCGGGTAGTTATGGAATTCAAGAATGGATTGGACATTGCAAAATTGAGCGTATTTCAGGCTCTTATACCAACATCATGGGCCTACCTATGTATGAGGTTTATGAAGCCTTACGGCAAATGATGTAGTTGTTATTTACTTCTTTCTTAATAAAGCGCAACACCAATTTTCTCTCTCTGTATATTTTGATACCGTAAATGCGGATTGATAGGCTTCTTCTATAACAGGTAAATCTTCGACATAAAATCCGCTTACTAACAATAATGCATTTTCCTGCGCTATAGATGCCAAACCATCAACGCTTTCTAATAAAACATTACGATTGATGTTTGCCAGGATAATCGAATACAATTGATTTTTATCAAAAGTATCCAGTGTATCAACGCTCCAGGCAACAGAATCGACTTCGTTTAATCGGGCATTATCCAAAGCATTGTGATAACACCACTCATCATAATCAAAACCTTTAACTAATGAGGCTCCCATCCTGGCAGCCAGAATAGCCAAAATACCCGTACCACAACCATAATCCAATACCGATTGGTTGTGAAAATCTATTTCACTCATCATTTTGATCATCTGCCAGGTGGTAGCGTGATGTCCGGTGCCGAATGACATCTTTGGTTCTATAAGCATCTCATATTCAAAACCATTCTTAGGTGGATGAAAAGGAGCTCGAATTCTACAGAATGAATCTACTTCAATAGGTTGAAAATTCTCCTCCCATTTTTGATTCCAATTTTGCTGTTGGATTTGTTCTACCGATTCTATGCTGAACAGCTCTTCAACCTCTGTTTGTGATTCTATGTCCGAACGAACATTTTGCCAATCAGACCAATTCCAGTAGCCCACGCAATAGTTCTCTGCTTCTTCAATACTTAGCACGCCATAAGGCTCCAACCATAGACTCAAGAGCTCGATGGATGGGGTATTGAATGTGACTGCCGCAAAGACATTATCCATAAATTTCTTTTTTGGCTGCTTTCAAAGTATTGATAATTAAAGAAATCACTGTCATCCGACCCACGCCCCCGGGTACAGGCGTGATGAAAGAAGTTTTGGGAGCAACCTGATCAAAGTCCACATCCCCTACCAGCCGTGAGCCACTTTTACGTGATGTATCTTTTATTCGATTCATTCCCACATCTATAACTACTGCACCTTCTTTTACCTGATGCGCTTTAATAAAATGTGCCACCCCAACTGCGGCAATAATAATATCTGCATTTTTAAGTATTTCATCCATATTGTTCGTATGCCGATGACAGACTGTAACAGTTGCATTCCCATAGGGCGCTTTCTGAGAAAGCAGTATACTCATAGGTCTCCCAACGATATTTGACCGGCCAACCACCACGCAATTTTTACCTTTCGTGTCAATACCATAACGATCAAGAAAAAAAAGAATCCCCTGGGGAGTGGCCGGTAAATAAGCACTTAAGCCTAGTGACATTCTACCTACATTTACCGGGTGGAAACCATCTACATCTTTTTTAGGGTCAATGGCTAAATTCACACGTTCTTCATTGATATGAGCCGGAAGAGGAAGTTGGACAATAAAGCCATCCACATCCTCATTTTGATTTAATCTTTCCACCTCTTTCAGAACTTCTTCCTCTTCACAATCATCAGAAAGTCTGATCAGACTTGACGTAAAGCCTACCGCCTCACAAACCTTGATTTTGTTTCGCACATATACAGCACTTGCTGGATCATCACCGACTAAAATAGCCGCAAGATGAGGGCGTTTTTTTCCAGAGGCAATCAGTAGATCTACTTCCTCCTTTATTTCCAATTTAATTTGTTCTGCAAGTTTTTTCCCATCCAACAATTCCATACGCTAAATTTCCAATAAATATGCGGGATTTATCTGAACATCAGAAATTAAAATCCTCTTAGTTAGACAGACTTGAAGAATAAAAAATCAGTTTAATTTAAAATTTCTAATTTTGTAAGGAAATAGGGATCATTAATTTAAATTTTTCAAATGGCAAATCTTACATTAACAACATTAGAAATCAGAAACTTAATCAATCTGTATCAGTCAGAATTACGGAAATTAAGTTTTCAGATGGCGCGTACCCAGAACACTATTGATGAGTTGCAGGAACAATTAGCTTCCGCACAAATCGAGCTTCCCGAGGCTCCGGTATCCTCAAATCAAACAAAGAAGAAAAAAGGGCCGGGAAGACCTAAAAAGTCTGAAACTGCTCAAACTGCAGACAAACCTAAAAGAGGCCCGGGAAGACCTAGAAAATCTGAAACTGCTCAAACTGCAGACAAACCTAAAAGAGGCCCGGGAAGACCTAGAAAATCTGAAACTGCTCAACCTGCAGATAAGCCTAAAAGAGGGCCCGGAAGACCCAAAAAGTCAGAAACGACGGCTAAAAAAGCCACAAAGAAAAAGCGAACCAGGAAAAAGACAGGTGGTTATAAGCTATCTAACTGGGATACCTTTATTATTGGAGCCATCGACTCAGCAAAAAAGCCACTGATTAATTCAGAACTATTAGAAGTGGCACAAAAAGATGATATATCTAATGGGATGAGCGAAGATGATGTGAAAGTGAAAATCAGTCAAAGCATTCATAAGCTAGCCAATAAGCGTTCTACTTTATCAAAAACGAAGTATGAGGGTCGCGGCTATGCCTATGCTACAGAGAATATGGTATTCTCAAATGGTAAACTGAAAAAGGAATATACGCGATAATAGGTAGCAGTTGAAAAGAAAAGGCTGGCGGATTCGCCAGCCTTTTTTGTTTGTTTAGAAGCTAATGGCCACACCTAATGCAGGAAGTATAGGCAATTGGTTTACCCTTTCGTATTCTACTCTATCAAAGAAAAATATATTTTCCCTATTGTACGCGTTCGTCGCACTTGCGGTTACTTCCAATTTTGAATATTCTGACAATACCCAAATTTTCTTCACACTCAGATCTAAGCGGTGATAGGTGGGTAAACGGCCGGCATTAATCCGCGAATCAAACAATATTCCTAAATCAGGATTTCCCTGAACGACATCTTCGTTCACACCATTCCCAAAATCATACTGACCATAGAAACCTTCTGTAAGGGTGAATGGAAAACCTGTTCCAAAATTCCATCGAGCAGATGCCTCCCAACTTTGGTCTTTACCCATTCGGTAAGTAACCAATAAATTGGTATTGTGACGTCGATCGAAATTCGTAGGATACTCTTGTTCTCCATCAAAACGATTTACAAAACCATAGGAGTAGGTGGCCCACACTTCTAATGGTCCTTTTTTATAATCAGCATTAAAATCAATACCGTAGGCTTGTCCTGTCTCCACTATGTAATTAGGAGTGCCCGGATCAATTTTATTACGATTAATGTTTACTAACTGATTAAAATCTTTTAAGTAGGCTTCTAAATTGAATCGGAGATTTCTTCCCCAATCATACTCGAACCCAGCTACATAGTGGTAGGCATCCTGCAATCGGCTGTCAGTTCTCAAACCAGTCTCCGGGTCAAACAGAGTTTCCTCAGGATTTAATAAAAATCCAACAAATAGATTAACAATATCACGATCATTTACCGTAGAAAGAAGATTCTGAGTATAATATCCCCATGCTGCCTTAAATCGCAGATCACGAGTAATATTATATTTCATCCTTAAACGAGGTTCCAGTTTAAATTCATTGATGGAAGAATAGTATTGAACACGTACGGAAGGTTCTAATATCAAGTCTCCTATTTCTTGCTTATACTTTAAGAAAGCTGTTAACTCGGTATTATTATTCTGTTCTTCAAAACTATTATTGGCAAAGTTTACAAATTGAAAATCAGTACTGATACTGTTGATTCCCAAACCATATTTGACTTCATTATTACCACCAAAATAAGTGAATTCAAGGTTTGCATTGAATGTATTAATTCCGGACATTCTTGGGTTACCATCAGCCTCTTCTAAACCTATAGTATAATCTGAATAGGCCACAATACCATTAAGAATCAAACTAGAGCTACTGGGTATGACGGTAAAGGTTCCTCCTGCACCAGTGGCATCCCACCCAAGAGTGGCCACGCCCGGATACACGACATCATCCGTAAAATTGAATCCAAAAACATCAAATTTGGAACCATTTCCTGTGACAAAAGAAAGCTTTCCATAGATGTCCTGGTGTTCAAAAGGTAAACCGGTACTGTCTGATGCGTAATCATAAAAAATATTATCCGTTTGGCTGATTAAAGATTGCTTACCGGCAAGGACAAAAGAAAGAGAACTTGGATTTTCCTTAGTGGACTTAATCAGTGGACCTTCTACAATTGCTCTTGCCTGAAATGGGCTTACCCCAACCAAGCCTCCAAATCGCTTTCGATCTCCGGTTCGTGTGCTGATATCCACAACCGCAGACACCCGTCCTCCATATTCTGCACTAAAACCCGCAGTCTGAACCTCGACATTATTGATCAATTCCGTTTCAAATACAGAAAACAATCCAATGGAATGAAAAGGATTATAAATCAACATCCCATCTAACAAGATCATATTTTGCACCGGCGACCCACCTCGGATATATAACTGTCCCCCTTGATCACCGGTAAATACAATACCCGGCAAAACAGGCAAATATTGGGCAATATCAGCTTCCCCTCCCACAGAGGGTAAAGATTGAATCTCTTGTTGTGATACAGTGGTCGTTGAAATATATACTTCCGTACGAGCCCTCTCTCGTTCTGCAGAAACATCGACTGTATTTAACTGTATACCTGAAGAAGAAATCTCCATTCTCAAATACTCAATGGCTCCTTCTCTTAAATCCACATTTACAACCGTAGAGTCATATCCCAAATAGGATGCTACTACTTTATAATTTCCGGGCTCCAACTTGGGAAAAGTGAAAAAGCCATTCACATCTGTATTGGTACCAATGGTCGTACCTTGAATGTATACATTCCCGTAAATGATGGGATCTCCTGTTTTCTGATCGAAAACATTTCCTCTGATAATACTATTCTGGGCTAGGGATAAGGAACTGATTAAAATAACTGCTAAAGCAGCGTAAAAGATTCTCATAGTGGTCAATTTGCCCTTCAAAGCTAATCAAAACGATTAAATAGAAAAAGGGCATCACTTATCGTAATGCCCTTTTAACTATTAGATGGTAGTTGTATTACTCTACTCTCCTTAGATTATTACTTTCCTGAACAACGATTTGAGCATTTTGAAATCCACTTTTTCGAGCTTCCTCTAAAACCTGGCGCGCTTTGTCCAGTTCATTATAATGTCCTATTAAGAAAATGGTATAGGGGTCTTTTTCCTTTTTGATGATTTCACCCAAATGTTCAACATTTTTCTTTTGGAAATACTCAGGATGCATGTAAGTCGCTAAACGTATCATATACTTTCCGTTTACAGCAGCAGCATCAGACTCTTGAGGAGCTTTTTCCAATTCTGTTTCACTCCCTTGAGCAATGATCATTTTCTCTTCCACGATAAAGGCATCCTTATACCCTCTTGATTTAATTTTAGCTAGAACTTGTTCTGCTTTCAACTCATTTTCATAACTACCCACTCTAATTTTAACTACTCTGTCATAATAGATTTTATAGATAGCATCTATATCACCTAACTTCTGGTTGAAAGCAGAAAAATCATTGTTGTTCTTATCTAAAACAGCGACCTGGATGGAGAATACAGCCTTTACATTTTGAGGCACGTCCGGTCGTACTTCAGAAGGATTTCCGTTAAAATCAATTGGAAGGGCCATAATTATATCACCTGCTTCTTCCACCTCTTCTGATTCAAATACATCCAATGAAGCTTCCTCTTCTGTAAGCAGTTCAGAAGTGAATATAGCTTTGGCAATAGGTTGTTCTTTAAATTCTGTGAAATAGAAAATATCACTACCAGATTTATTCATGTTTCTATTCGTGCAGAAATAACCAGACTCCCTATCCACAAAAACTAGATTCCAATCATCCATTGTTGAATTAATAGGACGACCTAAATTAACAGGCTCTTGAAACTGATTCGATGCCAAAGAACTATAAAATAGATCAAATCCACCCAAACCTGCATGCCAATTCGATGCGAAGACCAAATCAAATCCATTCCATTGAGGAGCAATTTCATCTCCTTTAGAATTTACCGACGGACCTAAATTTCTGGCCTTGCTCCATTTGCCGGCATGATCTCTTTTTGCCCAATACAAGTCAAAGCCCCCAAAACCAGAATTTTGGTCTGAGCTAAAAAAGATTTCATCATCTGAATTCCCATAAGCGGCATAGGCTGTACTAGAACCCAGGGTATTAAAAGGTAAAGCACGCTCATTCATCCAGCTTCCATCGGATTGGACTTCAGCTTCATAAATAGCCATGCTATTTTTTGCCGTAAGGCCATTAAAACAAGTTTTATCGGAGATCTTGGTGAATAATACTTTTTCCCCTGATGGACTGAAGTCGATAAAAATACGATCATGATGGGTACCTACTCTCCACTCTACAGCATGAGCTTCTTCAAAAAAGGCTTCTTCTCCTTCTGCTGTATAAATACCATACTCACAATCTGAAGGATGCTTTTTCGTATTGATTTTATTAAATAGCAATCCATTGGGACCCACACAGGGACCAAATTCATTTTCTTTAGCACGATTGTTTAAAGGAAAAATTAAAAACTGCTCTTCCTGCATTTGAATAGCCAAAGCTTCCGCACAAGTTTGTGCATAGTGACTTCCTGCTTCTTGATCAAAAGCAGCATATCGCTCGAACCACTTTTGAGCAGCCTTATATTCACCCATCTTCTTGAGACTCATCGCCAATAACAATTGATCATTAGGAGAAAGATCTTCTGTTAAGCTCTGATCTCTGTAATAATCTACAGCTTGTTGCGGATTATTCAAATAAGCATAGCAAGCTGCAATTCTTTGTTTTGCTAAGGAATGCTCCGGCTTGTCTTGCAAAAGATCCACATAGTTCAATAAGGCTCTTTCATAATCGCCACTTTCAAATTGTTTTTCTGCTATAGTAACAGAAGTTTGAGCAAATGCTGAAAGGCCAGACAAACTTGTGACCCAACAAACAAATAATGCAAGAATAAGCTTTTTCATGTGAGTTAATTGTTGTTGTTCAGTAAAATACAGATTACGCTTAAAACAAATATATAATGGAATCAGAACATATTCAAATTAATTATAATATGTTTTATTAAAAGCTAGACGTTTCTCTCAACTATTTCGTTTATTTTAGCACAGCAGAAACAGAACTTATGAATCTAAGACGTCACTTGATAGTATTTTCTTTTATCATCTCTAATGTGTTTGCGCTCTCTGCTCAAGAGAGTCAACTACAAAACGAGCTTATCGTCCAAACACTAAGCCCTCCTCAACAAAGTCAAGCTTATGACATCAGTGTCTTAAGTAAGGATATGGGGTTATACCTTTTAAAGTTTGATGAGGAACAAGAGACAGAGCGTTTTTATCAGTCACAACTTTCTAAAGACAGTTATCTATTCATTGGGTACAACTATAAGCTGGAGTTTCGGGATACTGTTCCCAATGACCCTACTTACCCTCTTCAATCACATTGGAACAATATTAATAATCCAAGATGGGATGTTAATGCGGAAGCGGCATGGTCTACCAGCCGTGGAGGCGTTACAAGTTCCGGTGACACCATTGTCATTGCTTTGGTGGATGATGGCATAGACATGCAGCATAGAGATTTATTCAACCAATTGTGGGTGAATAGGTCTGAAATAGAAAACAATGGGATAGACGACGACAATAATGGCTATATCGATGATTTTAGAGGTTGGAATGTCGTTACAGAGACGGACTCTATACCTACTTATGCCCATGGGACACATATGGCAGGAATTATTGGCGGAGAAACGAATAATGCCATTGACGTAGCAGGGGCCAATTGGGACATCCAAATGCTGCCGGTGGCTTTGGATACCAATAGTACCGTTGCCCAGCTCATCAAAGCATTTCAATATGTCTTAGATCAAAGGAGATTATACAATGAAAGCAATGGCAGTCAGGGAGCCTATATCGTTGCCATGAATAATTCTTTCGGTTTGAGAGGATTCCAATATGAAAGTGCCCCTTTCTGGTGTGACTTTTATACTAGCTTAGGGGAAGAAGGAATTCTTTCCATCGGCGCTACAACTAGCGAAGTTTTTGATATTGACTCAGAAGGCGATTTACCGACAGTTTGTCCTTCAAACTACTTAGTCACCGTCGCAGCTTTAGATAATGAAGGAAGATGGTTTAATTCAGGTTTATCCAATACCCATGTAGACATCACAGCTCCGGGAGAATTAGTGTATACCACTTTCCCTGATGATTTAATAGGCCCGGTTTCAGGTTCCTCAGCTGCTACAGCTATTACGACCGGTCTGGTAGGCTTAATGTACGCTACTGAATGCGGTAGTGTATCTGATTTAGCTTCGATGGATCCATCAGAAGCGGCTCTCTTTGTGAAAGAACAAATGCTTCAATCGGGCACCTACAATGAATTCCTGAAAACGAAAACAAGTTCGGGAAGATTCTTGGATTACGAACAAGGCTTAGCTGAAATCGTAAGACCTTGTGACTCTTGTGCTGGTCCTACTGCCATTAACATCTTTCAATCTGAGGATACCGTTTTGATCACTCCTTTCAATAATTCAGATTCATTAATCTGGTTAAGAAGATCTATAGGAAGTACTGTTTGGGATACTCTAGGCACCATTGAAGGTGATAGTTTATGGTTTACCAATGGTGTGGGTTGCAATCAGTGGGAAATTGCATTCATCAATATTTGTGATTCCGTTCAGGGATTAACTACTCAGGCATTTGAGTTATCTGGTCTTTCTGATTGTGATCAATGCGATGCAGACTATTGTGTTCCGACTACCACCAACCAAACGGATTATTGGATTGACAGAGTACTCTTCAACGCTGATCGAGCTCTGTACACCGGGCCTGATTTAGGTTATGCGACCTATATAGATCGACCGGCATTTAATTTTGTCACGAATGAAGATAATTTTCTACAGATTGAATTTGAATCTGATGACCCTCAACAAACCTACAGTTTTAGAGTTTGGATAGATGTCGATCACGATGGCTCCTTTGGGGCTGACGAATTAATTGGTGCCTCTGCCCTACCGGTTAATAACAATACTCAAATCAGTCTGAATATTCCTTTCACCAGCTTAGAAGGAGTCACAAGAATGAGACTAGGTATGGCCCCGATCTTAGCAGATCTTTCGCCTTGCGGCAAAATAGATGGAGGCGCTATTTTTGAAGACTATTGTGTCAACATTCAAGTGGAAGATCCTGCTTGTCCTGAAATTGATAGTATTGAGATAACAGACAGAACAGGACAAACCATCAGCGTTCGCTCCTTCCCTATTGTAGGAAATAATGAAGGACTCAATGTCAGATATCGAAA
>CAZGGG010000013.1:0-55688 GCA_964525165.1 uncultured Saprospiraceae bacterium
TGTGAAATACAATGGGAGACATAGTCGGTAATCTTTTATTTAATTCCACATTAATCGCATTTAACCGGATAAATTCACTAACGGTGTCACATTCATTAGAATACCTTTTGTCGAATCGAATAAAAATTTGTGGATGGTTAGGTAATCCCGGTTCATTCCAATATTCTACCTGAATCGCTCTTGGATCTATGTCCCACTCTTCAGGAGGAACACCATAATAGGTATCTGTTTTCGGTATCCATAATTTTCCATTGAGATAGGCCGCTACGGTTCCCTTTCCTTCATGAGTAATATCCGGATATTCACTTTCTAGGTACTCATCACAATTAATGGGTTCAATATCTGACATGCCTGGAGGGGTGTCCATGGGGTTGCAGCTCATGCTGCAAGCCAGAACAATAATTCCAATCATGATTCTAAATCTATTCAATAACATGTCATCCATTTATTAAAACACGTAAACCCGACAAATTAAAGAAACTTAGGTCTATTGATTCATTAAATATCATTCAAACCTTTACTTATAAGGTTCATATTCCACATCAAAAAATCCATCGGTACATAACACGGTATCAGGATCACTATTCAATCCGCGAAAAGCAAAGCGCCCGGAAACTGTTTTCGCAACGGTATCTAAGTGTTCAATAATGATATAGTTCTCCCAATTGCGATCCTGATCAAAATACCACCCTCTATTAAATACGATTGGCGCCATGATTGATAACTTTTTATCTAACTCCACATTAATCGCATTTATATTAATAAACTCACTTATGGTATCGCATTTATTAGAATACTTTTTGAAGAACCTCATAAAAATTTTAGGATGGTTAGGTAATCCCGGTTCATTCCAATATTCTACCTGAATCGCTCTTGGAGGCCGCTACTGTCCCCTTCCCCTCATGAGTAATCTCCGGATATTCTCTTTCTAAGTATTCATCACAATCAATGGGTTCAATATCTGACATACCGGGTGGGGTATCCAAGGGGTTGCAGCTCATGCTGCAAGCCAGAAACAAAATTGATATCGATAAACTGATTAATTTTATATTCGTTTTCATTATTGTTTGATTAAAGTGTGATAATAAATAGTTTTTTCAAATTCTATTTTTAATTGATAAACCCCGCTTTTCAAAGCTTGAATGTCTGTAAGTTTTAATGAATTCTGTTTAGGAGAATAGGTCCTTAACAATCGTCCATAGTTATCATAGATCTGAATTGATAGCATTTCTGTGGAGGCATCAATAGTGAGGATATCACTGAATGGATTTGGATAAGTTTTGACCTTTGCAGAATGATGTGACTCAGACATTCTTCCTCCAACTTGCATTAAAGCAGGCTGATATGGAATAAAAACTTCAGCTACTGAAAGCAGATGGTCAAGTTTATTGGAGACCCCAAAAGGTGTTTCACTAATAAATTCGTACATGAAGTCATCTGTAAGTAATTCATTAGAATCCAAATTGAAATGTAGCCAAGCAAAATCATAGTAATTGGTGGTCAGCACTGAATCAATCCCTTTCAGCGTATAGTAATCAACTCCATCGGAAGGAGTCCATAAGCCTCCATCGCTATCAGATTGATCTACCATTTCAACATCAGTTTCTGTAGAAGGAGGATTTGGCAAATTAACACATGCGAAGGATCCTGTTTGAAAAGGATTTGCTATAATCCCTATTGAGATTGATGTGCCTTCGGGATAGTTTTTAATAATAGAGTAAGGAATATTCAAAGGAGTATAATTCCCCCAATTGTTTTCTGTAGCATAAACAAATGCAGGATCTCTATCCTCATAAATAATGTCAAAAATTAAATGTTGACTACTCGTACTGCTAAAGTAATTAGGCCTAACAATAGTTGTTCTTTTAGATTTGGCAATCTGGTCCGCATCTATCTGCAATAAGACATCAGTACCGGTGATTCCCGTATTATTATTTTCAATACTTGCACAGTCCATATAAACTAAACCATCCGAATACCTTACCCCTTCAATAAGTTCGTATCTCCCTTCCAGCTCAACACCTACATTGTTGTTATGAATATTGGTTTGATCTACAAGAAATACATTTGAAAAGATGCCATTGATTCCTTTAGTGCAGTATCTAATTTCAGAATCATGAGCGATAAATTTTGAGGTCTTGTTAAGATCTACTCCTATCCCGAGCTTATAAATATCTGATTGAATAAGACTTAGAAACTCGACATTATTTAATATCAAGCCGGTATTTGATTGATCTTGATTTCCGTCAATATTAATGATAGACATCCGTATCCAATCATCGATATTAGATACCTGGATTGCTTTTCTACAATCTTGAAATGATAATTGATTAAACAATAAGAAATATGAGCTAAATGGTCCTTCAAAATCCTGTATGGTCAGTGCATCGCCTAAAGAGCTAAAAGTGCAATTATCCAATCGAATCATATCCGCAAAGCTACATTCAATGCCCGGAGATCGATCTTCTGAAGATAAACTAAGATCTTGTGCCTTTATTCGTCCTTCTACAAAAAATTTAGCTTCACTAATGTTTTGCCAATTCAAGCCTTTCAATTCCAATTCTTTCCCGTTTGGTACTGGAAAATTAGTACCATCCAAAATGAATTCTATAAAGTCATTGGAGGTGGATTCCAAGGATACGTTATTCTGTAAATAGGTCACATCCATTGTAGGTTTCATGTGAACAACCCCTTGCCCAGTAAATTGGTGGTGACCCTCTATCCAAAGAGATCCGGACACATCTATGAGCCTCGAACTTTGAGATTGGCTGATATCCTCAAATTGAATTGCTGACTGTCCACTTAAGATTAAAAGACCACCTTCTTTGACAAGGATAGAGCTATTTCCAAATATTTTTGTTGTAGCACCTTTTAGTTCAAGCGTAGCTCCCTCTTCAACTATAACTATTGATTGATCACTTAAGTCGAGTTCCGTATTCTCTTCAAAGATTAAATGAGCATTATTTTTCAACTCAATTATAGCTTGAGACCGCGTACGTAACTTTGATTGATCTTTAAAATGAATCGTTGCGTTTTCTATTGAAAGTTTTGTTGTAGCTACATTTGAAGGATTAATCCTTACTTCTGAATCGCTCAAAGCTTCTATTAATAAAGTGTTATTATTGCATGCAGTGGGATGAATATAATAATCTCTATCTTGGTTGAGATCATTATTACCTGATAATGCATTTGACTGGTACCCAACTTTACCCTGTCCGTTAAAATCTAAATTACCGCCATTAAGAGTTAAAGAAGAACCAATTATATTGCCGGATCGCCTAGCCTGTATGGATAAAGAAGTACGATCAAAAGTGGCATCAGACCTACCAAAGTTAAATGTTTCACCCGCTTGCAATACTCCATTGAGCTCTAATACTTTATTCTGCGTGATTAAATAAGACAGAAAATAAGGCATATTTGTCTTAGCTAAAAATGGATGCATTTGATTTTCCTTCTGCTGAGTTTGAATATTTGGATCCGGATATGCGCCTATATAATCATGAGTTCTGCTGATCCCATCATTTTTAACTTGATCAATATTATCTAAAACATAATATTGATTTAAAAACTCCGGATCCTCTAGATCGACTGCGCTAACAATAGGCGTAATACAAAAAGGTCCCACATCAGGCATGGTAATACTGAAATTCAACCATCGGGGGATTTCTGAACCAATAAACCCTTCTGCATCCTCTAAACTATAAGTTTCTCCTCCAAAACCCATTGATCCTCCGGGCGCAATATCGAGAGGTCTTACATTTTGAACATCAAAACTGTATTCATCTGACCAAATGGTTTTGCGACCAAAAAGCGTCCAATAAGTATGTGCAACTTTCCCATTGTATATATTGAATGTCTGAGATGACGAAGCAGGCAAGTATTTAGCTTCTATGTCAATTTCAAGCCTACCTAAAGGCCAGAAACTTATATTTTGCTGTAGAGAAAGCAATGGATCTCCGGCTTGGATATAGGAAAAATCAGATTTTTGCTGACCTAATCCTTGTAAAGAGCCATTTGCTAGAGTAATATAAGTAAGATTACTGAACCTACCGTTTCGATTTTCACCCTTTAGCAAAAGTTCGTCTACATACGTTTGATTGGTTCCTGACCGTTGACCGTTTGTAGACCAAGCACTATAAATTAGTAAATCCCTAAGTGCTCGGCAAGAGAAAATTTCTTCCAGTTCTTTACCTAAAGGAATAAAATCGATTAAATCATTATCATCAATTTTCATTTCAAATATATGCTTTAGCATATGTTGTACTCCTAAGGGAAAATTGGCACCACGCTGTCCTTCATCAAAGTTGATAAATAAGTCAGTTTCATGATCTTCATCTTGTTCTTCGAAATCTAGTAAGGCCCATTTAGCGACGATACCACCATGCGATACACCTACTACTGCATTTTTTTCATGAAAGCCATCATTTGCTTTTCTCTGGTTGACCTGTTCGATGGCCAGTTTAATCCCTTTAGAAAGGTTTAGAAGTGGTTCATCACCCTTTCCATAAGTAAGCCATACAATATCATACTCGTTTTCGTCTATATAGTCTAACAATGTCTGATTATCATTATAAAAAGGTTGGCTACTTAAAAATCCAAATAATATACCATTCGTTCTATTTAACCCCACTGCATTTTTTTGTGGAGGGTCAAAACCATTGATCACAATCAAAGGCTTTCTAAGTTTGTTGTCGTCACAATGAAAAAAATACTCTAGAATATATCCTGCCTGTTGACCGTCTGCTGCCAGCATATCGACAGCGTCAGGGGTCTGATTTAAGTCCTCTGCACCCCCAAAAAAATTACCGGAAGCCATGATAGTGGTAGTACCTTCAGCTGTAAATCCATCCGAGAAAGTTGTTCGAACATTGATATTATAATGACCATTTTGCTCAGGTACAGAAAATGGTACATTTAATGACACTGTATTATATCCATTTCCAAAATCAACTTCGACCGAAACCACACTTACATCATCGTCAAGGAATATAAATTGACTATCAATAACAAATGAGGCATTTTGAGAAGTCGCGAACGATTTTAATGGAGCAGCAATGTAAAATGAATCTTTGCAAAATGGGCTTATTCCCTGTCCGGTATAGTGATATTGATCATTTTGAAATTGAATCAGTCCTAATGAATCAGCATGAACCTTAAATCGATCATACTCATAATGAAGTATACCTATAGGCACTGGATTCTGACTTGTCAATTGATCGAGATTATTATTGTAAGCCAGATTTGGATGATCAAGAGGATTAGTTCCCACGGCAGCACCAAACATCATTGCATACGCTTGTCCAAAATGCATTGAAGTCATTGTATCAGAAGATAAAGTGCCATCGAAATTTCCCAGTTCTAATAAAGAAGGACTTTTTTCGATAAAAAATGAAGTTTCTAGATAACTCAAATCTAAAGGAGCCAGTTCTCCATCTATCTTTTCATACAACGTTTCGGGAGGAGCGACTAATTGTTGACTAAAAGACGTTAACTGAAAAAGAAAGCTTGATAAAATCAATGTTAATAAGCAAATTGTTTGTGAAAACTTTAACTTTTTAGCGATGTGCGATGTGCGATGTGCGATGTGCGATGTGCGATAAAAGATTAAAAGTCATAATATTTAATTTTGTTTGAAAACAATAACTTAAAAAATTTTATTCAAAAATGCAAGAATTTAACTTTTACCGTCATTAAACATTCAGAAAAGAACATATAATAAATATGCTAATAGGAGCAAATCAAGCAGAATTTATTGTGTGAGTCATTCAGCCTATAGTTGCGAAGATAATATGAGCGAGGGGATTGGGCTACAATTGATACGAGGAAAGGGTGATTTGATTATTTGTTTATATGTTTATTTCACGAATTCTTCTTACAAGGTGTTTAGGTTTTGTATGCTTGATCCTGCTGAAAAGCAAGCCCTACTTTCGTGCCGTACACCGCGGGCAGGCCCTCCCCTTCAGGGGTCGGGGGGTATAATTGATCAATAATTAGTCAATTTGATTAATTTTTAGTCAAATATTGTTTTCAGTATCTTTAGAAAAACGGGTTTTGTTTATCCTTCACCAAATATTTACTGCCATGTCCACCACGCCCAAACATGATGAAAGAATCGCGAAAATGACCTTTGCATCGGTCTATCCGCACTATGTGACGAAAGTAGAGAAGAAGGGTCGAAGCAAGGACGAGCTACACCAAGTCATTACATGGCTTACGGGCTTTGACGACACCAAAATTGAAACCTTGATTAAGGAAAAAGTCACCTTCGAGTCTTTTTTCGAATCGGCCGATTTACATCCGAATGCTCAATTAATTAAAGGGGTGATTTGTGGCTATCGGATTGAGGAAATTGAAACGCCTCTGACTCGACAAGTTCGCTATTTGGATAAGCTGGTAGATGAACTGGCCAAAGGAAGAAAAATGGAAAAGATTTTGAGAAAAGGTTAAAAACAAAATATTTGTCATGTGGCAAAAAGAAATAATGCTTTCCTTTTTATTTATGATTCTTCTGCTTACAGCTTGTGGTGAGGAGGTTGTGATAAATCGCACGCTTGCTTTTGATGCTCAATTATGGCAAACCAAAGAAAAGGGTCAATTTCCCCATCGACCGGCAATGCTAGATTCTATCCTATACACAGATACGATTGCATCACTGGATGAAACAGAGTTAATCCAACAATTGGGACCTCCTGATCGAAGGAATGGCGGCTACCTTTACTATCTCTGCTCAGAGGAAAAAGTAGGTCTCTTGACATTACATCAGTCTACTCTGGTCATTAAACTGGATAGCTTATCCGGGGTGGAATGGATCAAGTTGCATCAATAGTTCAGCCTTAACGAAGATTACTTAGCCTCAGAGACTTGACCATATCAGAAACGAACAGGCTTTGATTAATTGATTACTGCGGGCACCATAGTCGACTGCGAAAACTGCGTCTACCTATAGCGGATTTGTTTTGATAGATGAGTTGTAAAAAATTGAGAAACAGGTCCTTAATGTGATTGTAAAATGATCAATCCTGATGCATGTTTTCTGTGGCTTGGGTTCTAAATACAAACTGAATGAAATGAACGTCGGTGCGACGGAGGCTGCTTAGAGACCTGAGATTAACTGTCCGACCAAGATAACACGTACTCAAATCGGATCGAGCTGTTGACCTTTTATTGTAATTTCCGGCAAGTGGGACTCAATCGCATTGATGATGGACTCTTTTAATCGGCCTAGCAATTTCTTTTTGACAAAATGCCGGTGTACGACCAAGCCCACAGTTCGGTAGGGGACCGGGTCCAAAAAGGTTCGGACATGATGCATCTCCTCGGGACTCATCTCTACCGTTGCCAGATGGGGAAGAAGCGTGGTGGCTTGATTAGCTTTTACAAAACGCATCAGGGAATCAATGGAGCCGGCTTTGTATTCAAAATTCAACATTTGGTGCAATTGCTTTTTATGCATATCGCATAGATTAATAATCTGCGTTCGCATACAATGTCCTTCTTCCAACAGGCATAAATTCGTTACATCTAATTGATCAATGGCCAATTCAGGCTTGACCATTTCTGCTGCGTCGTAAAAGACAAAGGGTTCATCATACAGCTTCACCTCAATTAACTCTTTATCCTCGACGGGTATGGATAAGATACCAATATCTAATTCTCGCCTTTTGATGTTTCTGATGATCTCTTCCGTCGTTTGTTCTCTGACCTGAATTTGCAGATCCGGAAATTTTCCGGCAAAATCCTGAAGGAATCGAGGCAGTAAAAAAGGTGCGATGGTTGGAATCACAGCCATCGACAGCGCTCCCTTTACTTCCCCCTTTATTTCCTGGGTCAACTCCTCTAGGTGCTCTATCTCCCGAACGATTTTTTTTAATTGTGATATGACCATCTCCCCTTCTGCCGTAAGGCCAATGGGTTTTTTCTTCCGGTCAAATACCTGAATGCCCATTTCCTTTTCAAACCTGGAAATCATCGTGCTCAGTGTGGACTGGGTAATAAAGCACTTTTCAGCGGCCAACTCAAAATGCCGATGTTTCGCTACCGCCAGAATATACTCAAATTGTCTGATATTCATCTATAGTGTCAATATTAGTATCGCTAATATCGTTTTTGTAAATATAAACATTCCAATACCTTTATCATTATACAACTGTACTTCTTAAAAATGACCACTATGAAACAAATACTATTACTACTAGCTATGGTGCTCTCCTTCAGTTCTTTTGGACAGGACTATTCTAACGCAAAAGGAGAATGTCCGTTTGGATTTTCCTCTTCAGAAAATAAAGAACAAGCTGCTGCACCTCAGCCACCCATGAATGATCGGGAAGGTGACTTTAAGAAAAATCGAGACTGGTGGCCGAATCAGTTGGACTTAAGCGTCCTTCGACAGCACTCTGCCAAATCTGATCCCTTAGGAGAAGGGTTCGACTACGAAGAAGCTTTTAGTAGTGTAGATTATGAAGAGCTCAAAGCGGATATAGAAGAAGTATTAACGGACTCCAAAGATTGGTGGCCTGCAGACTGGGGCAACTATGGAGGATTGTTTATCAGAATGGCTTGGCACTCCGCCGGAACCTACCGAACCGGTGATGGCCGTGGAGGTTCCCGTGAAGGGCAGCAGCGATTTGCCCCTATTAATAGCTGGCCGGATAATGCCAATCTGGATAAAGCACGAAGACTCCTATGGCCGGTGAAGAAAAAATATGGTCAGAAAGTTTCTTGGGCTGACTTGATGATTCTTGCCGGTAATGTTGCATTCGAATCTATGGGATTTGAGACAATCGGATTTGCCGCTGGTAGAGAAGATGTTTGGGAGCCCGCTTCCAATGTCTATTGGGGTCCGGAATCCAAGTGGTTAGCAGATGAGCGATATAGCGGTGACAGAGAACTGGAACGTCCTTTAGCAGCGGTTCAAATGGGCTTGATTTACGTGAACCCGGAAGGACCCAATGGCAACCCGGATCCGAAATTAGCGGCACATGATATCCGAGAGACCTTCGGCAGAATGGGAATGAATGATGAAGAGACGGTAGCTTTAATCGCCGGAGGTCATACCCTGGGTAAAACTCATGGTGCAGGCCCGGCCAGCCATGTTGGACCTGAGCCGGAGGCAGCGGGAATCGAAGCACAAGGCTTTGGTTGGGAAAGCTCTTACAAAAGTGGAAAAGGGGGCGACGCGATCACTTCAGGATTAGAAGTCATTTGGACAGCCACCCCTACAGAATGGAATCATGGATACTTCAAAGCCCTTTTCAATGAAGAATGGGAACTAACAAAAAGTCCGGCCGGCGCACATCAGTTTGTCGCTAAAAACCCAAAAGTTATGGTTCCGGATGCTTTTGATCCGAATAGAAAGCATGCACCAACCATGTTGGTGACCGACCTGTCATTGGTGGAAGACCCTGAGTACAGAAAAATCTCCAAGCGATTTATGGAGAATCCGGAAGAATTCGAAGAAGCTTTTGCGAAAGCATGGTTCAAGCTGACACACAGAGATATGGGACCCAAAACCACCTATGTCGGTCCTGAAATTCCTGAAGAAGATTTTATCTGGCAGGATCCCATTCCTGCATTGAACCACCCGCTTGTAGGTAGTGGGGACATCAATGAGTTGAAAAGCATGATCAAGCAATCCGGCTTGAGTGTTCAAGAAATGGTTTCAACCGCCTGGGCTTCTGCTTCTACTTTCAGATATTCTGATCGAAGAGGAGGTGCCAATGGAGCGAGAATCCAATTGGAACCTATGAGAAATTGGGAAGTCAATCATCCTGAACAATTGAATAAAGTACTTTCTGCCTATGAAAAAATTCAAAAGAACTTCAACGCTTCCGCAAATGGGGGTAAAAAAATCTCCATGGCCGATCTCATCGTATTGGGCGGAGCTGTAGGCGTGGAAATGGCCGCTGAGAAAGCAGGTTACCCTACAAAAGTTCCTTTCACACCCGGCCGAATGGATGCTAGCCAAGAACAAACTGACATTGAAGGTATGGCCGTACTGGAACCACAAGCCGATGGATTCAGAAATTATTTGAAAACACAATACACCTTCTCAACTGAGGAATTACTGGTAGACAAAGCGCAACTATTAACCTTGACACCTCCTGAAATGACCGTCCTGGTAGGGGGCATGCGAGCGATGGATGCCAATTATGATGGCTCTGAGCACGGTATCTTCACGGATCGACCCGGTGCATTGACCAATGATTTCTTTGTAAACCTTCTGGACATGAGTACAGAATGGAAAGCTACCGATGATACAAAAGAAGTATTTGAAGGAAGAGACCGTAAAACAGGAGAACTGAAATATACCGCAACACGTGCGGATTTGATCTTTGGATCTAATTCTGAATTGAGAGCTCTGGCCGAGGTCTATGCTAGTGATGACGCAAAAGAAAAATTTGTGCAGGATTTTGTGGATGCTTGGACAAAAGTAATGATGCTGGATCGCTTCGATTTGAAGTAATCGAGCTCCACTTTTACCATGAGGAGTCAGTCACCCGACTGGCTCCTTTTTTATGCCTTTGCATATCATGTGGTTGCGCTCATGGTTCGAAATCATATTTAAAAAGTCTTCATACATCGCAAAGTAAGCAGAAGTTCTGGAGTCAAGTCAATAGGAATATTGACAGAAGTCATTCTTATCTTGAATGAGAGTTATTTTTTTTATGGAATTCAAAATCATTTACATGAAAACGATAACTCAAATCCTTTGGACCTTAGCTTTTATGAATGCTTTTATAGTGGTGCTTTCAGCGCAATCTGACGCCTTCATCACTACCTGGAAAACGGACAATCCGGGGGAAACAGATAGTACTTCCATCATCATTCGCACCAATCCTTTTGATTTCAACTATAATTACGACATTGATTGGAACAATGATGGTATTTACGACACACTAAATGTCAGAGGTAATGCTATGCACGACTATGGGGTTCCCGGTATTTATACAGTAAGAATTCGCGGTGAATTCCCAAAATTTGAGAATGTCTCGCTTAACGCACCGGGAGACGTTCATGAAAAGTTGATTTCTATCGATCAGTGGGGAACCATTCAATGGCAAAGTTTTGAAGGATCATTTTCCGGCGCCAAAAACTTAAAACTACTTGCTACGGATGCCCCTGACCTTTCCGAGGTATGGTTTGTGACCAATATGTTTCTGCAGGCGGATTCAATCAATGCGGATCTGAATCATTGGGATGTCTCTCATATCGTAGTCTTTTCTCAAATGTTTGCCGGAGCTCAATCCTTTAATGGAGATATCAGTGATTGGGATGTATCCAATGCAGGATATATGGATGGTATGTTCTCTTATGCCGTATCATTCAATCAAGACCTCAGTCAGTGGGATGTGTCCAATGTAAAGGAAATGAGAAGCATGTTTTACCATACTGACTCATTTAATCAAAATATCAATGACTGGGATGTATCCAATGTAACGGATATGAGAAGCATGTTTAGAGAAGCATCGTCCTATAATCAACCATTAAACGAGTGGGATGTATCCAATGTGACCTACATGTCCAGTATGTTTTCAGGAGCTAGAAAATTCAATCAGGATCTAAATGAATGGGATGTATCCAATGTAACGGATATGAGCTATATGTTTCACGAAACAGATAGTTTCAATGGAGACATCAGTACATGGAATACCGAAAGTCTAAGAAATGCAGAGCGCATGTTTCAGCGAGCCAAATCCTTTAATGGAAATATTCGCCACTGGAACACCTCTAATGTAAACAGCTTAAGTTGGACATTTGCACAGACAGATAGCTTTAATCAGAACTTAAACGCTTGGGATGTTTCAAGCGTGGAAGATCTTTCTTATGCTTTTTATGAAGCTATTGCTTTCAACAATCCGCTAGATAGTTGGAATACAGCTTCGGTCCAATACGCCTACAGCCTCTTCGATGGTGCTGTGCAATTTAATCATAACATCAACAGCTGGAATCTCAGTCAGCTCAACGATTATCAAAGTATGTTTGCAAGAGCTGCCTCTTTTAATCAACCCCTTGACCAATGGGATATGTCCAGAGCCACCAGCACCTCAGGTATGTTCAGCGGTGCCCTCTCTTTCGATCAGGATATCTCCATGTGGGACATGTCAAAAGTAGAAGTTGTGTATGGTATGTTTGAGGAAGCTGAATCTTTTAATCAGGATATTAGTGTATGGAAATTAGATAGTGTAAAAACCCTTGCAAGGATGTTTACACGTGCTTCTTCCTTCAACCAGGACCTAAGCAGTTGGAATTTCGATTCCATTTCAGATATGAATTATATGTTCTATGAAGCAGCATCCTTTGATCAGAACCTTTCAAATTGGAATATTAGAAATGTGACCAATATGAGTTACATGCTCTCTTATAGTGGGATCAGTCGGGCCAATTATGATTCCACCTTGATTGCCTGGGATAAAGCCAATTACCCTGCTCGTCCCCTTGGCGCTCACGAGCTGACTTATTGCGCTGCAGAACAAGCATACATCAATCTATTCAATAAGGGATGGAATATCAGTGGCCACCGCAAAGATTGCACTTCATCTATAGCGGAGCCTTCAGCAACTGAGGTGCACGTTCGTTTTTATCCCAATCCGGCTTCTGACTTTATTAGACTAGAAATTGATAGGGATGAGCTACTCATAGATGTATCCATTTATAATGCGAGTGGTATAATGGTAGGGCACTATGAGCGTATTTCTGCTCAGGATCGAATCCCGATTACCCATTTGCCGAAAGGCCCGTATATTTTAAAAATACAATCTAAAGACAACTATTATAGCCTACCCCTAATCATTCAATAAATGGTGTTGCCTAGACCAAGCTTGTTTATATTGAACCTTTTGGGGTTTTAATACGATCGGCCTTTAAAGATATAAGTGCAATACGCCATAATTTTGTATCTTATCTCTATAAATCAGCCCATTGTCACAGGAACCACACCATATTCTTGTCGCTGCAAATCTGGAAGAATCAGATCATCAGTTGTTAGCGCATGCCACTCAACATGCATTAGCCTTCGGAAGTAAGGTTTGGATCATTCATGTAGCAGCGCCGGAGCCGGACTTCGTAGGCTATGATGTGGGCCCTCAATATATCAGAGATAGCCGGGCGGAAGACCTGAAAACAGAGCACCAAATTCTTGCTGACTATATGAAGAAAATGGAGGGGCATGGAATTGATTGCACCGCATTGTTGATCTCCGGCCCTACCACAGAGACCCTATTGGAAGAGATCGATAAATTAAAAATCGATCTGTTGATCATGGGAGAACTCAAGCGAGGATTCCTCTATGAAACCCTATTCGGACACACATCCACCAAGATTCTCAAACACGTCCGGATTCCGGTCTTAATCGTCCCAAAAGTTGAAGCCACATAACTTAAATGCACTTCACTTCTTTCTTGCATTAGGACTAGCTGTTCTTCTGTTGGTGCCCTATGAGTGGTATTGGAGTGAAATAGAAGAATACCCCAAAAGTTATGATCTAGAGAGTTTGGATAATTGGGCGGATCAACGAAAAAAAGTAGCTCAACTCAGTGACGATGATGTGGTCTTACTGGGCTCTTCTCGATTACACTTCGACACGAATATAGGTCTGTGGGATTCATTGACCGGCAGGCGACCCTTACAGCTAGCTTATCCGGGCAGCTCTCCTTTTGTAACCTTAGAAGACATCGTTAAAAAATCTGATTTCAAAGGATTAATCGTAGTCGGAGTTTCTCCGGGCTTGTTCTTCACGGTGCGCTCCGGATGGGGTGTGCGCAGAAGTCAGGCTTTTATAGATCACTACTATGAAAGAACTTACGCACAAGTACTGAACCAATATCTCTATAATTTCGTAGACCCTCATTTTGCCTATCTGAGGGACGATCTTACACTAACCCAACTCATCGAACGCTGGCAGTTTTTAAATCGGGATTCCATCCAAGCGCCTCCCATATGGCCACCTATGGTAAAAATGGATAAAAACAGAGGGGTGCGAATGCTCCCCGGAATGGAAACAGATACGGTGCTTCAGCGTCGTCAAAAAGATATCTGGTTCAATCCGAACCCTAAAAATCGATATGTGGATAGCTTACATGTTATTCTGGAGCATTATGCCGGCTTGGTGGATTCTTTTGAAAGCAGAGGTGGGCGCGTAGCCTTTGTTCGTCCACCGGTGACAGGATATTATCTGGAAACAGAAGGTAAATTGTTCCCCAGAAAGGAGTATTGGGACTGTTTGCTTGAATATTGTGATTGTCTAGGTTATCATTTTTTTGACTATCCGGAAACCAAAGATATGGACCCTCCCGAATGGTCGCACCTAAACCGTGCGGAAAGTGATGAATTCACTCGCTGGCTCATTGCTCTTCTTCAAACCGACAATCTGTTATAATATGCTCTTCAACTCGCTCGGTTTTTTCTTATTCTTTGGCTTGGTCCTGATCTTTTATTATTGGATCCCTTTAAGCTGGAAACAAAAGAAAGGCATGCTGTTGCTAGCTAGTTATCTCTTTTACGCCCTCTGGAATCCTCCTTTGATTCTTCTACTTTGGATTTCCACTTTGGTAGATTGGACAGCAGGTCAGCAAATGGTAAAGCTTGAATCCCCCTCGAAGCGAAAAATGTGGTTACTGCTCAGTCTGGCTGTCAACCTAGGTTTTTTAGCCTTTTTCAAGTACGGTAATTTCCTGCTCGAAAATTTCCAATATGGGGTCCAATGGATGGGCTGGGATTACCAGCCTCCGGAATGGGACATCCTCCTTCCCATGGGGATCTCTTTTTATACCTTTCAAACGCTTTCATACACCATTGACCTATATAAACGCAATATTCAACCTGCAAGGACCTTTCTGGACTTTGCGCTCTATGTGACTTTCTTTCCTCAATTAGTAGCCGGGCCCATCGTTCGCTCTGATGAGTTAGTTCCTCAGTTCTATGAGCCCCAAAAAGCCAATGGGAAAGCTTTTTTTATGGGACTGCTTTTGCTGACTATTGGTTTATTTGAAAAAACTGTTTTTGCAGACTCTCTGCTGAGTCCTGTTTCCGATGATGTTTTTGGGAGTAAGGATCTCTTGGCACCTTTGGATGCCTGGACAGGCGTATTGGCTTTTTCAGGGCAGATCTTCTTTGATTTTGCCGGGTACTCATTATGTGCCATTGGCATCGCCATGATGCTGGGATTCAAGCTCCCGGACAATTTCAGATATCCCTATGGCAGTATCGGCTTCTCAGAACTATGGCAACGCTGGCATATATCCCTTTCCAGCTGGCTTCGGGACTATTTATATATCCCATTAGGAGGCAACCGAATCAGCGTGACTCGAACACATGTCAACTTGATGTTGACGATGCTCATAGGAGGATTATGGCATGGAGCATCCTGGACTTTTGTAGTATGGGGAGGCTTGCATGGTTTATATCTGGTGATAGAAAGACTTTTGAGAAAAAAGATCCGTATTCAGACTGATGCTATCGTCACACAAATTTTATTGGCTTTTTTAACCTTTACCGGCGTGAATATTACCTGGGTGTTTTTTAGATCAGAAAGTTTTGAAAAGGCTTGGAACTTGATCCGATCCATGTTCTTTGTCGCAGGGGAGGAAATGATTCTGACGACCAATTTCATCGTGCTGACTTTAGGTTTAATGCTAATGGTATTTGTATCTCATTTTGCCATGCGCCATTTAAGTTTAGTAGGCTTGATTGAACGGATACCCAGAACACTTTTGGTCCTGCTTTGGGGCTTAATGATCTTTGGATTATTCATTGTGCAAAGTTCCGGACAACAGTTTATTTATTTTCAATTCTGATAGCTTATGCTCATTTGCCGAAAGGCAGTATAATAAAAGACAATGGAATTACTAATGACTATTCTGACAGCCCTACTAGCACTGATGCATTTGTTTTTCTTCTGGTTTGAGAGCTTCGCCTGGACATCTGCGGGACGAAAAATGTTTCCTGTCTTCTCAAAAGAGTTTTTTCACAAGACGAAATCAATGGCCGCCAATCAGGGAGTATATAATGGTTTTCTGGCGGCAGGGTTTATTTGGTCTTTTTTTATTCAGGACCCGATTTGGAAAGAAAACATCAGGCTGTTTTTTAGTGCTTGTGTGATGGTGGCCGGAATCGTCGGGGCCATAACAGTAGATCGAAAAATATTTTGGGTTCAAGCTGTCCCGGCAATTTTACTGCTCTTCTTGATGCTTATCGCCTCATAAGACAACTTCGCAATGTCTGATTTAGGGATAACGAACCAGTAAAAAGACCAGGAAAAGCAACATAAATGTGAATGCCATCCAAAATCGGAAGTCCTTAAAGATCGCCTCGTTCTTCTTATTCATCGTCAAAGTATTTCAATTCTGTATTACCCTTGACTTTGCAAAAAAGATGCCAACACAAATAGTTCTAATATGTTGTTTTTCAAACACTTACACACATTAACACATATAAAAATGTATGTATACTTAAGTACATGATTCTTTAAGAATAAGACATAGAATCAGGATCTAATGGAGGCTTTTTAATATACGTCGAATTAAACCGGGGCCTTCGTAGATCATCCCGCTGTACAACTGGATCAGGTCTGCTCCTGCTTCCAATTTAGCTTTTGCTCTTTTGGGACTGTTGATGCCGCCCACACCGATAATAACCGTTTCCTTCCCCAGTAACTTTCGAATCCTTCGTAATACGTCTGTAGATTTCTCAAAAACAGGAGCGCCACTCAATCCTCCATTTCCTATTGCCTCTACGACCTCCTTTTTCGTCTCTAATCCATTGCGATCAATCGTCGTATTCGAAACAATAATGCCGGGAAGAGCAAGCTGTTTCACGATATCTGCGATATCCTCTAACTGCCCCTCGGTGACATCCGGAGCGATCTTGAGTAAAATGGGCTTTGGATGTTCCATGGCCTCATTTAGGTCCAGGATATGTTTCAATAGTTGCGTAAGGGGTTCTTTCTCCTGCAAGTCTCTCAAATTGGGCGTATTGGGCGAGCTAACATTTACCACAAAATAATCCACATAAGGAAAGAGTGCTTTAAAACAGATTTCATAATCCAAATACGCTTCTTCGTTGGGTGTCCATTTATTCTTCCCGATATTACCCCCTAAGATCAGATGTTTGGGTTTTTTGAATCTCTTCAATCGTTCCACACAAGCTTCTACCCCCTGATTATTGAATCCCATTCGGTTGATCAACGCTTCGTCTTTCGGAAGTCTGAACAGACGAGGTTGTGGATTTCCCTCTTGAGGCATGGGGGTCACCGTTCCGATTTCTACATGTCCAAAACCCAAATGAGACATTTCTCTGAAAAAACGAGCATCCTTGTCAAAGCCCGCTGCCAATCCTATTGGATTCGGAAATTCCAGGCCCAGAAAACTCAGAGGTTGGAGATCATCCTTTCCTTTCCCTAAGGCGGGGAATACATTCTTCAAAATCGGTACACGAAGCAGGGCCTGCAATGCATGCAAGGTGATATAATGAATCCGTTCCGGAGGGAAGGCAAAAAAGATGGGTTTGAATAGGTTCCACATGTCCTCAAAAATAGGAAAGGTGGTTGGTATTCTCAGCTTTTTCCTAGCTTTCCTGATCGATCTTCCATTGTCCGGGCGACCAGAAAAGCTGCTCGAAATCACATACCCTGTGATTTTCAATTTGTACCCCTTCTGCTTCCAGGCGTTCTTGCATACTTTCAGGAGGATCGAAATGGTGACGTCCGGACAGTTCCCCTTTTCGATTCACCACACGATGTGCGGGTAAAAATGGATCGATTTTATGACTCTGAGACAAGGCCCAGCCTACCATTCTGGCCGAACCTAGGGCCAGCGCATCTGCAATGGCACCATAATTAGTGACTCTCCCTTCAGGGATTTGATACACCAAGTCATAAACTGCCTGAAAATAGTCGCTCATAATTATCGAATCAACATGACCTCTCCGGAACGCTCCAATGTCTGACCATCGTTTTGAGTCAATTGAATGCGGAACACATAAACACCTCCGGTGGCGGGTTGATTGCCAATCGTTCCGTCCCAACCTTGCTGAATATCATTCGTTTCAAACACTCTCTGCCCGTAACGATCAAATATGCTGAGTTGATAGCTCTGAATAGCATTTTCGAACAAGAACAAGGGCCGGAAAAAGCGATTGGCCCCTGCTGGTCGAAATGCATTGGGCACCTGAACCTGTACTTCTGTTTTAGGGCATGCAATATTGGACTTCAAAGTCCTTCGCTCCGTGCTGCCATCTTCTAATTGTGTCGCCACAATGCATTCCATTTGATAGCATACTTCTTCATCTCCCATCAACATACCGGGGTCATCATTAAGACTGCTCTGACCTATTGCTAAAGGAATCCGTGTGCTTTCGATATCATTCACATAACGAACGATATCGCAAACCTCCATTTGAGAGGCACTCCCAACACGTGGAGGAGTAATAGAAATTTGATTCGTAAAGTCAGAAGCTCTTAATACTTGTAAAAAGGCCGTCGCTACGGTATCGGAAACCAAAGTAGTATCGCATTGGTCCAGTGTCTCAATCCATAGACTTACAGAGCCACCACTGGTCGCAGAGCCTATTAAAAATTGCTCATTCAAAGCTTGAAGTCCCCCCAAAAGAATCGGTTGGATATAGCCTTGATTGGTGGAATTAATATTGGCTTCCGCCAATTGGGCATCTGCATTCCAGTCCCAATAGAGTTGTATCCCATCGATCTCGACACTTGCGCCCCAAATTTCAAGTCGAGTGATGCCTTGTGAAATCTGCCCCACCGGATCAAAATTGATTTGCTGACTGCTGGAAACGATACCGGTACCTGATTCGACTGACGCTACACGCAAGGAATAGTCAATGCCTGCTTGCAGATTCGGCAAGACAAAACTATCCAAGTTCGTGCTCCCCACCTCCATTTCCGGGCCGCTACCTACACTGAGCCAGATAATAGATGAGTCAATACCTCCGGACCAACCTCCATAAGATGTCCATCGCACAATCATACTTCGTTCGCACCTTAAAATTTCCGTTTCTACATGTATCGTATTGTGGGGGTTATTCCCAATCGGTCCTAAAACGCCACATCCATCTATGGCCTGAACATAATAAAAGACGGGGCCATCTTCCGGATCCGCTCCTGTGTCTATATACTCATTGACAGAGCCAAAGAGTGTATCAATGGCATTGGTTCCCACATCTACCCGATAAATAACATAGCCCTCTACTTTTGGATTGGACGCGGCCAGGTCTACCCATCTGACGGGCGGAGGCAAATTTGATAAAGTATCTGAGGGTGTGGGGCTTTGTCCCGGACAATCCGCCTCAATTTCCATATAATAATAAAAGGTATCGTTAGCAGGATTTGGTATTTCAAGAGCGCTGAGCGTGGGGTCTGCAGTGCTCAACACCAAAACATAAGGACCTTCTATGACACTGCTCTGGTAAACATTTACGGAAGTGATCGCTCCACAAGCCACCGGAGGAATTATAAACTCCAGAGAGTCGACCCCCTGTGAATTATTATTGGCACAAATCAGATCTGCAGCCGGTATTTGCCCCAACATGATCGTTGAAAACAAAAAAGCTATACCAAAATAAAATCTCCAGATCATTGATTCATCTTGTTTTGAAACATTTGCTCAAAGGTACTCATGCTCAAAGTATCTACTAAATGAAAGGAACGAAATAAATTCCCCCCAACGTATTGTTCTTTAGCCACCAAGCCCCAACCTTCTGCGTAATATTCCAAAGCCTGGGCAGAGAGGGAAAGCGTACCCTCACGCTCGTCTTCTATTTGATCCTGAACCTGCATCACCATCACAGGAACTTCCTCGCCCATCAGTTGAAGGGTTTCTTTGCCCAAACATCTTCTGTTGCGAATCAAACGTTTTTGTGCTATTTCACCATCCAGCTCTTCTTGCCAACTCACACTATATAAAAAGACGTCCAAAGAATCCTTCACTTCAAAAGGAAATAAATCATCCCTCAAAATCTCAGCATCGGTTCTTTGCGTACCCTTTCCATCATGAGTATATAAAAACAAATCTCGCTGCACATAGCCGCTGGAGGTTCGTAATTCCCTGCTGATCTGTTGCTGTCGCTGCAAGGCATCGTAAACCGTAATGGTCAGAACCATACTATCCCTTTCGGGAAATGACTTGACATACCAATATTCGTCAGGAAAGTCACCACTAAAGTCATACCGATATATTAAACCTTCAGACAGTTTTTCTGCCGGAAAGTAAAAGTCTTCCAGGGAATTGTTCGTTTTAAAATCACATTGAACCAAAAACAATGACGCCACCAGCACAAGCATGCATCTGCCATATTTGGGTAATAATGAAGAGGTTTTATGCCATAATGACGCGCTGTTCATCCTAATTCGCTTGTGGTATAAAATATGATGCTATGTTTACGTTGTGCTATTATGGGTCACAATGTAACATGGGTGCCTTCGAGTTGTTATCTTTAACGTCTCGGAAGACAGCCTGTTTTAATCAAAAGAGTAATTTTTTGATTTCGGCCCATTCCACATTTTTGTAAAGATAAAGAGCATTGTAAATAGATATGTTAGACTTTTTAGGGAATTCACTCAAAAAGGTATTTGGCACCAAGCAAGAAAAGGATGTCAAGAAGTATATGCCCGTGGTAGAAGACATCAATGAAATCTACCCGACGCTTGCCAATTTGAGTATAGACGAACTACGCCACAAAACCGTAAGCTTCAGAGAACGGATAGCGGAGCATTTAGCCGAGATCGACAAAGAGATCAAAGAGCTGAATCAAGAAGCCAAAGACACCAAAGACATCAAACAAAAAGAGGCTCTTTATGAGGAGATAGATGAGTTAGTCAGCGAGCGAGATGACCAGCTGGAGGAAGTGCTGGAGGAAATCCAGGCAGAGGCTTTTGCGGTTGTGAAAGAAGTATGTCGTCGTTTCACAGAAAATGAGGAACTAGTTTCCACTGCTACGGAGCAGGATAAGCATCTTGCGACGCAATCAAACAAGTCCTATCTGACCATCAAGGGGGATAAGGCCATCTGGAAAAACCGATGGATTGCAGCAGGAAATGAGATCATATGGGATATGATCCCTTATGATGTCCAGCTGATCGGGGGAATGGTACTCCATGAAGGTAAAATTGCTGAGATGGCCACCGGGGAAGGTAAAACCTTAGTGGCTACCCTGCCCGCTTATCTGAATGGATTAAGCGGTTTGGGGGTACACGTAATTACAGTCAACGACTACCTCGCTCGAAGGGATGCCGAGTGGATCGGCCCCATTATGGAGTTCTTACAATTGAGCATAGATTGCATTGATAAATACAAACCGCATTCTCCGGAACGAATCAAGGCCTATCGCTGCGATATCACTTACGGCACGAATAATGAATTCGGCTTCGATTATCTACGCGATAATATGGTACGTTCCCAGGATGAAGTCGTTCAGGGTAAGCATCATTTTGCGATGATTGATGAGGTCGACTCTGTCTTGATTGATGATGCCAGAACACCGCTGATCATCTCCGGACCGATTCCCAAAGGAGCAGATGTTCAAGAGTATGAAGCCCTGAAGCCAAAAGTGGAACGATTGGTGTCTGAACAAAAGAAAATAGCCCAATCTTTCCTGGCAGAAGGTAAAAAACTCTTCAAAGAGGATGTCAAAGGTTATGGAGAGGGAGAAGCCGGATTGGCATTATTGAGAGCTTATCGCGCCTTACCCAAATATCGACCTTTGATCAAATTCCTCAGTGAGGAAGGCGTCAAGCAAGAATTACAAAAAGCAGAGAATTTCTACATGCAGGAGCAATCCAAAAACATGCATGTGGCTGATGAACCTTTGCTGTTTACGATAGATGAAAAGAACCGGATTGTTGACCTTACAGAAAAAGGGGCTGAATTTATGGCCCGAGGTCAAAATGATCCAGACTTTTTCGTGATGCCCGACATCGCCACGAAGATGGAAGAGATCACCAGTGATACTTCCGGCAGTGAAGAAGAGCGACGTGAGCAAAAAGAAAGCCTGATGGATGAATATGCTGAGAAATCTCAGCGCTTACACTCTACCCATCAGCTATTGAAAGCCTATACCCTTTTTGAAAAGGACCAGGAATACGTGGTCATGGATGGTCAGGTAAAGATCGTGGATGAGCAAACCGGTCGGATGATGGAAGGGCGACGGTATTCAGACGGATTACACCAGGCTTTGGAAGCAAAAGAAAGTGTGAAAGTCGGGGAATTGACCCAGACCTATGCGACGGTTACTTTGCAAAATTATTTCCGGATGTACCATAAGTTATCCGGTATGACCGGTACCGCGGAAACAGAGGCCGGGGAATTCTGGGAAATCTATGAATTGGATGTGGTGGTTATCCCCACTAATAAACCGATTGTAAGAGATGATCGTGAGGACTTAGTCTACAAAACGGCCAAGGAGAAATTCAATGCGGTCATCGAAGAGGTCAATCGCTTAACCGATCAAGGCCGCCCGGTTCTGGTGGGTACCACCTCTGTGGAAATTTCTGAACGTTTGAGCCGAATGCTAAAAATGCGCGGCATCGAGCATAACGTATTGAATGCAAAACAACACCAGCGAGAGGCTGATGTCGTCGCCGAAGCCGGAAAACCCGGTGCAGTAACCATCGCTACCAACATGGCTGGTCGGGGTACAGATATTAAATTGAAACAAGGAGTAAAAGATGCCGGTGGTTTAGCGATTATCGGTACGGAGCGACACGATTCCCGTCGTGTGGATCGCCAGTTACGAGGTCGTGCCGGTCGTCAGGGAGACCCGGGATCTTCTCAGTTCTATGTATCACTGGAAGACAACCTGATGCGTCTCTTCAATTCTGAGCGGATTTCTAAGGTGATGGACTTCCTGGGCCATAAGGAAGGGGAGGTAATCCAACACAAACGGATCACCAAATCCATCGAAACGGCTCAAAAGAAAGTAGAGGAAAACAACTTCGGTATTCGTAAGCGATTGCTGGAATACGATGATGTCATGAACATTCAGCGGGAGGCGATTTATAAGAAGAGGAAAAACGCCCTATCCGGAGAAAGATTGAAAGTAGACTTGAATACCATGTTTACTGCCATGATCGAATCCATTGTGTATACCTTTAAAGAGGCCAATGATTATGAAGGCTTCCGAATGGAATCTATTCGGACTTTAGGTATTGATCCGGAAATCAAAGAAGACTTTTTCTCTTCACAGTCCGCACAAAACATATTGGAAACTTTTGAGGAGCAGGCCATGGCCCTCTATGACCAGAAAGAGGAAGCGATGAAGCAAATCTTGCTTCCGATGATCCAAAATGTCTATAAAACTGAAGGGCATAAATACAAGCGAATATTAATTCCCTATGTATCTCCCGGTCATCCGGAACTCGCGATTTCGGCCCATCTGGAAAGCGCGGTGGAAACAGATGGAGAGACCATCATGAGAGATGTAGAGAAAACCATCACCCTCGCTTTGATCGATGAGAATTGGAAGGAGCATCTAAGGGCGATGGATGAGTTGAAAGAATCGGTTCAGTCCGCATCTTTCGAGCAAAAAGACCCCTTAGTGATTTACAAAATGGAAGCCTATAAATTGTTTGAGGAATTCATCTTCAAAGTCAATCAAGAAGTGACTTCGTACCTCTTCAACGGTAAGTTGATGATCCCACAAAACAATCAACAGGTGCAGGGAGCCCGCGAGCAGCGGACAGACTTCTCTAAGGTCTCCTCCAATAAGGCGGCCGATCCGCAAGAAGCCGCCCAGCGAAAAGCAGCTATGCAAGCCGGAAGAGAACCACAAAAAGTAGAAACTTTTGTTCGTGACGGGGATAAGGTTGGGAGAAATGACCCTTGTCCTTGTGGAAGTGGCAAGAAATATAAACACTGCCACGGTCGATAAGCCGAATCAAAACATGAAAGCAGCATTTTCCATGAAAGTGCTGCTTTTTTATTTCATAATGAATATTTCAAAACGTTTCCCCTTATGAGTACCATCATTTTTTCTCATGGTAAAGAAAGCGGGCCCGACGGAAGGAAAATCCAATTGATGCGCAGTATTGCAGAGGGTTTGGGATATACCACCTATTCCATAGATTATCGACCGTGTAAAAATGCCGGAGAGCGGGTAGAAAAGCTGCAAGACTTTATCAACTCAAAAGTTAGCGATTCCATTATTTTAGTAGGCTCCAGCATGGGAGGCTATGTTTCCACTGTCATCGCAAATGAATTTCGACTGAAAGGATTGTTCTTGCTTTGTCCGGCATTATATATGAAAGATAGAGGGTATGATATTCAGGAATATCATCCTCTGTCTGAGTCGATTGAAGTGATTCATGGATGGCAAGATGAAATTGTGCCTGTTGAGCATTCTATCCATTTTTGTCGCGCCACCGGAGCGAGTCTCTTACTAGTAAATGACGGACATCGATTGCAAGATTCGTATGACAGGATTAGACGAAGCTTTGAAGGATTCTTAAAAGGTGTCACAACATAACAATAGATTCGGGCTGTATCCTAAAATCACACCTGAAGATTGATAGATACTTTTTATCTTTCCTACTCATTCATGATTCATTTAAAGCAATCTATCACACAACCATATTTACACCATGAAACAGATCAAAATCATTAAAAATCGCTCGGATATAGGAGCAGGTACCAGAGGTTCAGATATGGGCATAGATGCCATAGAGATTGCGGCAATTAATTCCGGAAACAACTATTTTACACGTTTCGATTATTGCGATGTAGATACCGATAATGAATCTGTTTACAATAAGGTAAAAGCTAAATTTGCAAAGAGGATCGCATTTGTACAGGAGCAGTGTCAAAGAGTATCGACTTCGGTGCAAGATTCTCTACAAAAAGACCATTTTACAATAGTCCTTTCGGGTGATCATTCTTCTGCACTAGGTACCATCAGTGGCGTGAAAGCAAATTTCCCTGAGCAAAGATTGGGCGTGGTTTGGATTGATGCGCATGCTGATTTGCATTCTCCTTTTACCACTCCTTCAGGTAATGTCCATGGAATGCCCTTAGCAGCTGCACTAGGAATCGATAATAGCGAAAACCAAACCAATGAGGTCCCGGGAGACACGCAAAAGATCTGGGAACAACTCAAGAATATCGGAACGGAAGGACCAAAATTACGCGCCGAGGATTTGGTCTATTTTGGTGTAAGAGATACAGAAGATGCTGAAAATAAAATCATGGACAAGTATGGCATCCGAAACTATAAAGTGGAAGAGTTTCGCTATCGGGGGCCGCATCAATGTTTAGAAGAGGTGCATGCGCAATTGAGTCATTGTGATGTGATTTACATTTCATTCGATGTGGACAGCCTGGATTGCGATCTGGTTTCTATGGGAACAGGTACACCTGTGTCCAAAGGATTTGACCCGGAGGAAGTGAAAGTGATTATCAAGAGCCTACTCGACACGAAAAAAGTCGTTTGCCTTGAAGTAACAGAGGTAAATCCCCTCTTGGATACAAAGGGTAACAAGATGGCTGAAACGGCTTTTGAAGTGCTCGATACGGTAACTTCCTATTATTTGGAAAACAATACCTAAATACTCAAGCAGGAGCCAAGGGCTGTCTATTTCTAAGCCTCAGGGTGCCCCTTCTCCTCTATTCTCTTCTGAATAAGGTCCCCTGATTCGTTCGGATTGCTGCAATCTCGTATTTTTAAGTAACTGAACAGCCTGTTGATGAGCTTATATGTAGATGGATTTGCCTTTCCAATCCGGGAAGTACAACTGGAGGACTATAGGCCTATTGCCGAACAAGTAGCCCATATCTGGAAGGAACATGGTGCATTGGAATATTTTGAATGTACCGCTGATGAGATGCATTTAAAAGGAACTCGTACTTTTTCAGACGCTATCGAACTCCAAGAAGGGGAAATAGTGATTTTTGGGTGGGTGATGTTTCCTTCCAAAGAGGTCAGAAATACTGCTCATAGACGGGTTGCCGAAGATCCCAGAATCCCTGACCTAATGAAGGCACTCAGCAAACCCCAAAATATGATTTTTGATGCCAAACAAATGTTGTTTGGAGGTTTTCGACCCCTTATACAAATGGCCCACCCATCAAAGGCAGGTAAGGCTGAAGACTCATAGTAAAAGGTAAACCAAGTGACTCAACCAGCCTCTCTGTTCGCATATCTGTTTTTGTGGGTACTCTCCTCCTCTTCTGCGGGCGCTCAAATCCAAAATATCCAACAAAAATTTGTGTTGCCGGCTGCTCTATCTGAATCATCAGGCCTGATCTTCTTCAATAACCACCTCATCAGTCACAATGACTCAGGCAATGACAATCAGCTGTTTGAAATCGATACACTGACCGGTGAAATCGAAAGGGTCGTCACCATCATTAATGCCTCTAATAAAGACTGGGAAGATATTACGCAAGATGATGAGGCCATCTATATCGGGGACTTCGGGAATAATAATGGCAATCGAACAGACCTGAAGATCTATAAAATCTTAAAGGCCGATTACCTGGCTTCAGATACAGTCACTGCTGAAAGCATTGATTTCAGCTATGCGGATCAAAATGACTTCCGTTCCCGACCCAACAACACTCCCTGGGATGCTGAGGCGATGATCTCACTAAACGCCCAATCTTTGGTCATTTTTATCAAAGATTGGGTCGAGGAAAACACAAAAGCTTATGCTGTACCCAAAACGCCCGGCAGCTATCAGCTAAACCCTATGCCTACTAGCTTACCGGAAGCCGGCTTAATCACCGGAGCAAGCTATCAGGCGGAAAATCAGCTCTTACTGCTCACCGGATACCTCCATTCGCTCTTTCCGTTCATTTGGATCTGTAAGCCGGACGCTACCGAAGACCTTTTTGCGGGCACCCAAGAAAGAATATTCATAACCGAATTTAGTATCGAACAAGTCGAAGCGATTACCTCAGTCTCCGAAAATCGTTTTTTCATTTCTTCAGAATCCTTTTCGATTGCGGGGGTATCAGATGATGGGAAAGTCATTTCGTTTTCATTGGCTGATACTTCAGTATCCCAACAGCTTCAAGCAGTTCCCCCTATCCGATTATACCCCAACCCGGTTAACGATATGTTTTACATCCGGGGTGTTTCTGTAAAATCAATCGAAGTCTATGATTACCAGTTCAAACAGGTCTTCCAAAGTGGCCCCCAAGCTGAGTATGCTACTGACCATCTTAGTCCGGGTATCTATATCGTAAAGATCATGACGACAAATCACATGAAATACTATAAAACTATCATCAAACAATAGGATAAGTGTCCTAAGGATTAGACTCGTCCTTTGATTTAATTTCCTAAGCAATAATTATGCAAACACCATGTACGATAGCAAAAGGTTTATCGTTTATATATCATTCCATGCTTTATAGAACTCGCAGCTATGCATAAAAGACCGCTTTTACTCCTGGGACTTGCCTTTATCATTTCTCTTATCGGCTGGATCATTGATCTGCACGAATTCAATGGGGACTATGGTCAATCTATAGTAGAAGTGCTGATGATGACCGGGATTATTTTTCTCTTTTTATGGTTGATTACGGCTATCGTTCAGGGCATCAAATATCTTTTAGAAGCCGCCTTATAGTGTCTTAATCTTTTGATGCCATCATCTTTTGGGGGCTGAAGTCGGCTTCCTCAGGTCAAGTACCTTCCCTGAAGGTTAGGGGAAAACAGAGCGAAAAACGAATGCCCTTTTGCCGAAAGGCATCAAAACCTTTTATTCTTCTTGAACCCAAATCATGCATTTTGCGCTTCCGCAAAAGATAGATAAGGGAAAAAATACGTCTTTGCAGCCCATTTTTGATGGGTGTGCCCGGCTTCTGTGACTTTCCTCTCACTAATCCCGTAAGAAACCCTCTTATTTCGCACTTATGATTCAGGGATATAAGTCAGGAAATATGAAAAAAATGCTCTTCAGATCTTTGGGGGTTAGTCTGTTATTCGTCTTTGGACTCAGCAGTTTTGCACAGCCGGCGGACTTAGGCGATTGGTTGATTTATTTTGGAAATAAAAAAATCAACAGCCGCTGGAACTGGCATCATGAGGTACAGTATCGAAATTATAATGCCATTGGTGACCTGGAACAATTGCTATTACGTACCGGAATAGGTTATAACCTTAGTGAAAACAACCATAATGTGCTCTTGGGATATGGGTACATTCGGGCTGAAAACTATCTCGAAGGAAGCGATGAAAAAGCTGTAACGCATGAACACAGAGTATATCAACAGTTTATAACACGCCAACGGATAGGAAGAGTGTACCTGCAGCATCGCTATCGCCTGGAACAGAGATGGCTGAACAAGGAAACCTTTAAAATGAGATATCGCTATTTCCTCTCCGCCCGGATTCCTTTGAATCAAAGAGATATGGGATCGGGTGCACTATATGCCTCAGCCTACAATGAGCTTTTCATCAATGATCGCGCATCGCTTTTTGATCGCAACCGCTTGTATGGAGGGATAGGATACCAATTCAATACGCATACTAATTTCGAATTGGGATACATGAACCAGTTTTTTGAACAAGGAGGAAGAGACCAATTGAATTTGATTCTGTTCTTTAGTTTCTAGGGAGCTTATTGATTAAGGGGGTTAGGTAACCGGATGCATGAGCAATCATGGATGATGTCAGAGAATGGCTTATATCTGAAAGGCCATATAGATCACGACGGCAAAGATCACCAATAGCACAGCAAGGATAGCCCATAAAATTCGAATCGTTCCCCCTTTAAATAAAGACTCTACTTCCAGTTCGTCCGGCGTTTCGGCCTCCAGTCCTTGTTTCATACCCCGAACAATAAAATATTGTTGTTGGAATTTCGGATCCGACCATCGTTCTTGAAACTCTGCCAAGTCTTCCGATTCTATTCTGTCACTTAAGTGGGCTTCTATAAGTTCCAGGTCTCTCTGACTCTTATCCTTACTCAACGCCTTCCTTTTTACGCAATTCGCCGATGATCCCATTGAGCAGAGAAAGTACGATAGAGAAGAAAAGTGCAGACCACCATCCATTCACCTCAAAACCTGGTATCAGGCTATCCACGACGAGGATCATTGCTGCATTTATCACCAATAGGAATAAACCGAAAGTCAGAACCGTAAAGGGTAAGGTCAATAAGGTAATGATCGGCTTAATGGTAATATTGATGAATCCCAGTACAAATCCACATAAAATCGCAGTCAGCAGACCATCTACATTTACTCCTTCAAGCAGTATGGAGGCCAGATAGAATAAAAGGCCATTCAGAAATATGGAGGCTACTAATCTCATGCTTATTGGTTCAATGCCTGCGGACTAACTTTTAAGGGGAAAAACCGCATTCCTTCATCGTTAAAACATAAAATAACATATTTTTCTTTGCCGATTGAAATCAGGTCTATATCCCGCAAGGCTTTATTAAAAACATTCAACCGACCATCCAGCGGCTGCCATTGCCATCCAGCTTCTTTTTGCAAGAGTGCCATGAGGGCATTACCGTCTGCCCTGGCTGTCTCGATCTCCAAATGGAAATCATTTCCCCCTGCCAGAATATCTTTTTGACCATTTCCATCCAAGTCCATCAGCTGCATAGCATATAAAGGTGCCATTTGCGCTTCTGCAGGGAAGGGATGAAACACAAATTCTTTGGGGCTTTTCTGTTCGAACCATCCCGAACGTAACTCTTTTGCCGAAAGGTGCAAAACACCCGGACTTTCAATATCCACGATATCTTCAATCTCAGCATTAGCGTAGGTGGAGTGCTTCACAAACTTTGGCCGAATCGATGTCATCTGGCTTGTTAGCGTGGATCTTCTTGCCGCCACCGACTTATCCCCCATGACATATTGTGTTAGTATGGCATCGAACTTACCATTTTGATCAAAGTCCTTGGCATACACTTCAATGGGTTCATTGGGACTGGCTTGCCATTTCGTATTCATCCCAATATTTCCTGCAATGATATCCAGATCTCCATCCCCATCCACATCTGCGGTTTGATGGCTCACCCACCATCCTTCTGAATGCGGTATCCGAACAGGTGATCCGAATTGATCACCCTCATTGGGAAAATACTGGAGTGGCATCCATTCCCCCGCTAGCACAAGGTCGGGCTTGTCGTCTCCATTCATATCGACCAGACTTGAGCTGCTCACCATTCCAATACGCTTGAGGTCTTGATGCCAGGTTTCTGTGCGATCAACCAATGTTCCCTCATCGTTGATCAATACATAAGAGTAGGGCGCCTGGGGATAGGCATTGGGCACAATATATCCTCCCACAAAAATATCCAGGTCGCCATCCATGTCTATGTCTGCCGTACTTACGGTCCCGGTACTGCTGTGAATCGTGGGAATTTTTGCTTTTGTAAAAGAGCCTCCGTCCTGGTTTAAATACAGTCGATCGTGGTAGCCTTCGGATCCCAGAGGAAAAGCATTCCCGCCGCTGCCAACATAGATATCTAAAAAGCCATTTTGATCTACATCTATCAAGGCGAGGGCAACATCTTCATAAGGAGCCTCTTTGGCAAATAAACTCTCCTCCAGCTTTTGAAACCGCCCGTCAGCTTGTTGTAAATGGATTTCGAGGGGCTGATTCACGGCTCCACCGATGATGATATCACTTCTGCCATCCTGATTTAAGTCTCCGACTTCCACGACGGGACCTTCTCTGGAAAAACAACGAGGAATCAAGGGCTCCCTCTTCACATCAATAAATTCATTCTCAAAATGTCTGTAGGTAATCAAGGGTTCTTCCTCTCCAAAGTATTGAGGTGCTGAAGCGGATGAGGCGGGTCTCTGGCTCACTGACTCCTTGTAGTCGATGACTACAGGTTCATTAGCTGATAGATTTTCTAGGCGGCTATACCTTCCGTCAGGCCATAAGACCTCAAGAACTTCCACTTGTTGTTCGCTTCCCAATCCAAAAGATATACGCGGGGATGAATAGGACATAAAGCCTTTGATGCGCTGAACCCATTGTGTCTGATTTATAGCTCCATTTTGAATGGCTATGCGTGCTCCTATCCCATCAGGGTTGCCTGCCGGCCCTTTCAATCGAACACTGAAAACATTGGGTTGTCGCAATTGCTGGACACGATTCTCATACAGCGCGACCTGCATATCAAAATTATTTATGATCAAATCTTCATCCCCATCATTGTCGAGGTCGGCATGCGCAGCACCATTGGAAAAGCCTGGTTGTGCCAATCCCCATTCTGCTGCTTTATTTTCAAATGTCAGGTTTCCCTTATTCCGGTACATATAATTGGGAATAGGAACAGAAGGGACCAGGGATAGAAGCGTGTCCCGATAAGCTTCCGGTCGTTTGCCTTTACTGACCAATTCATCGTAATACGTGAGGTAGTCGGCATCCGTAAGGTCTCTGCGATAGCCATTCGTGATAAAGATATCTTTCCAGCCGTCCTGGTCAAAATCGTGAATCAATGGGCTCCAACTCCAATCGGTTGCATCAATACCGGCCAAATTTCCGATATCCCGCATTTTTCCATCTTCGCCTTTCACGAATAGCATATTACGCATTAATTGGTTGCCATAGTCGTATTGCTCCAACTGTTTGTATCGGTTGTAGCGCATGACGGTCATCAAAGTTTTCTGACGATAATGATCTTCAGGCAACATATCCAGGCTGATAAAATCCACTGCACCATCGTTATTTAAATCTTCGGCATCAGCGCCCATGGTATTGTTACTGGTATGTGGAAAATAAAGATCCAATTGATTCTCAAAAGTGCCGTCTTTTTGGTTGACATATAAGAAGTCCGGTTCCACAAAATCATTACCTACATATAAGTCCATCCAGCCATCTTCATTGATATCCATGGGGGTCACGCTCAGCCCGTAAGCTCTGCCCCACACACCGGCTTCCTTCGTCACATCTGTAAAATTACCCTCGCCATCATTACGGTAAAGTTTATCGCCTTCCTGTTCATTATCGGGAATTCCTTCCCTAGAAATACTTCCATCCGGATTTTGACGAAGCTGGAGGTTGTTGATCATATTAAAGCTCACCGGATGATTTAGAAGAAAAAGGTCCAAATCATTATCATTATCCATATCGAAGAAAAGCGCATGATCCGTATTCGTTTGATCGTCTAATCCTCTTTGTACTGCCTCATTTTTGAAAGTGCCATCTCCCTGATTGATATATAAAGCATTAGTGAGCTCCTTAGGGGCTTGTAAGCCTGAGTGACAAACATATAGATCCGGATAACCATCCATGTTGACATCGTGTACCGCCACACCGGTCTTTAAGCGCTCTTCTCCCTGAACACCGGCCTGGAGGGTGACATCTTTAAACTTCATATCACCTAAGTTCCGATACAAGCGATTGTGGGTATTTGCACCCACAAAAAAGATATCCATTAAGCCATCCTGGTCAAAATCAAGAACAGCCACTCCACTTCCATTGTAGAGATAGGTATAGTTCAGGTAATTCAACCGGTCATTCTCTACCAGAGTGTTTTCGAAATGAATACCGGACTCTTCAGGTGACAGCAACCGAAAAAGAGCATCTTCCGGCGCCTGATAGGCTTCTTTTTGGGGCCGCTCTGAACTCAGGTTTTTTTCTTCTGTGCGTTCGGCACAAGAAAACATCAAAAGAGAGAATATGCTGACGATAAATGCGCTCTGCGAAATTTTCATAGGTTGAGTTTAATCTTGCTGAATGGTTTGGAGTACCTTTTCTGAAACTTTTTGACCTTGCGCCACGCCATCTTCAATAGCGGGTCGAAAGTGAATGCCCCCATACATTCTGCTCATTGCCGCTTCATCAGAAGCATGTTTAAAGGATGTGAAAGATCGAACCGGCAAGCCAAAAGGCACTTCTGTAGAGTCCACAAAAGCGTAAGAATCTCCAAAAATTGCAGTTAAAGCTCCGGCAGCAGCCGTTGAAATCACACTATGTCCGCTGGTATATTCCGGGAAGGGGGGCGTCTGCAAGAATGGCGCCCATTTTTTATCATGATATAAATTAATGACCGTTTCAGGTCGGATATAATTAGATCGATATTTTTCATCCCAACATGAAATGAAGGCATCTGCGAGCGCAATGCTCGTGTAGGCATATGCTTTAACGGACTGAGACAGGCTGGCTTGTTCATGCTTACAGACTTGATGCGCGATCGCCATCCAGTGTCCACCGGGTGTGATTTTCTTGACCGGCTGCATGAAATGTCCCTGATGAAATACCACATAAGGATTGCAATCCCAAAAGGCTGCGATTTCTTGCTGTTCTTCTGTAAGATTATGGCCAACTTGATAGACTTCCATCATTTCCTGATAGAATTTACTGTCTTTATCAAGGTCAAAAGGCGTGGGCGGCTTCGGTTTGAATTGCTGGGCAGAATCCAAGGTGAATGCTCTCAGTTTATTCCAATTGGGCTCAATCGGGTCCATGTAGTTAGGTGGGGTCGGGATCCATTTTCCCTCTTCTGCAGCTTCAAAGACATATTCAGACATGGTTCTTATCTCTTTCAAGCCATCTGCAGCAGCATAAGCCTTGATTTGACCAGCCACAGCAGTAGCATATTGAAGCGTAGCATCATACTGCTTTTGCGGAAGCGATGCTTGATAAGCTTGATACACACTGTCTATCCACAACTGTAGTTTATCTTGAGAGTAAATATGATTGCGTGCCGTTTCCAGAAATGAGGCAACAGCAGCAAAGCCTTGGTGCACTCCGGTTGTGTCTGGTAGTTCCTGATCGCTATTCCAACCATTCAAAAGCGGAAGGACAGGAGAAAGCTCGCTCTGAAAGGGTTGTAAACTATAATAAGCTGCCAGGCAGGGGTACACATAGGAGCGACTGGCTAAGGGAGGACTTGTTACATCGAATACAAGGATATCTGTCACCTTAGCTACACTACTGTGCAACCAAAGCTTATCATCCATGTTTTCTAAAGAATCCTCCTTATCCTGACAGGCCGTGCCCATGAGCATCATACCCATGAGCAAGAAAAAAAATCTAAGTTTCATAGCTTATACTTCTAGACTCAAAGATAAGGGTACATACTTAAATCTGCACCTTAGTCCCCAAACATCGCGGCACTGACCATCAAAGAACCAAAAACTGCGATCATCATAATGTATAATCCGATGATGATGGCAAAAAAGATCAATGAAGCCTTAGCCCAGTTTTTCTTTGAGGGGTGAGTGCTATCACTAAAAGCCCAAACAAAGAGCATGATAAAACCTACCATCGGTATCGCTGTAATGACCATGGTAATGATCCAATCTTTTACACTTACAGGTGCTTGTTCTGAGTTCCCTTCCATACTGATTAAGATTTCATAATTTGACGAAACATGAGTTCTGCTGATGCGGGATTGGTCGCCAGCGGAATATTGTGGACATCGCAGATACGCATCAACATCTGCACATCCGGCTCGTGTGGATGTTTGTCCAGAGGGTCTCGAAAGAAAATCACTAGATCTAAAGCGCCTTCAGAGGCCAGAGCGGCGATCTGTGCATCACCTCCCAGTGGTCCACTCATCAACTTATCGACCACAAATCCGGCTTTCTCTATATGCTTACCGGTGGTACCGGTAGCGACCAATTCAATATCCTTTCGGTGAAACTCATCCTTAAATCCGGAGAGAAAGTGAACCATATCCGCTTTCTTGCCGTCATGCGCAATCAGTGCTATTTTCATGAATCGTTATTTATATCCTTAATGTACAACAATCTTAACATATTCGGCAGCTATGGCGATTCAGCGGCACATATCGCTCCTATAAAAATGCTTGTCGTTTCGCCCTTTTAGCACCTTATGTGTATTTTTAATCAGCATGCGATTCCTCATCTATATATTATCGTTTTTTTTAATGCTTGGATTGTACCCCTCTGCTAACGGCCAGGTTTTCCATAGCCCGATCAAAGAGTACACCGTCAAAGATGGCTTACCTCAAAGCCAGGTGAGGCATTTACATCCAGATCGAAGAGGTTTCTTATGGGTAGGCACACAATCAGGCATCAGCATTTTCGATGGCTATACCTTTCACGCTCATTTATTCCAAGATCTGAAGGAAGAGTACGTGATTCAAGTCAGTAAAAGCCCTTCTTCACTTGTATTCAATGGGTTGGACAAGGCCAAAATATGGGATGGCCGTTTGCGTGAGATTGTTATTTCGGATGAGGTAGTCCTTTCCGATGTCTTAACCCTCTGTGACTGTACCCAATCCAATTTTTGCTTTTTTCTCGATTACTCTATGAGCCGACCGGGCTTGAGTTCTGCATTTTTCAGCTTCAGAGATACACTGCATGACATCAAAGACTTATCGCCACAGCTCGCCGACTTAAAATATTTTGAAATTATAGCCAACGAACAGTCTGATACGATTCAGTTAGTAGATAAAGATCGAAGGTTGCTATTCTTTGACCTGAAAAACCGAAAATTATTTCGAATCGACTCCACGACTTTTGCCTCTTCCACATTTTTTTCAATTAAAGAGTCCTCTCCGGCCTTCATCTATACCGAAGATGAAGATAGCAGCAGTGCGGTCTATCAGCTCAGCTATCATTCTTGTACCCCTGTAGCCTTTCGGCAAAAGAATGACGCAGCCTATACATCTGCTTCGGAGGCTACAGCCCCTATGATTGTAAGTGGAAGATATGGTGCGGATCTTTTTCTGCGGAAGAAGGGGGGATATCAATATGATTCATTAATCAATCATTATTCCGTTCGTACAGCTGCTCAATTCCTCAGCAATCAATTGATAGGAACGGATCAGGGCATTAAAGAAATTACTTTTAATGGACTCTCAGCGAGTACCAAAGGGCTATGGGAATATCCCTGGAATGTCTCCCGCTGGAAAGAGGATTATTACTGCATTAGCACTTATCGGAATGGATTACAAATCGTAGATCGCAATGGGAAAATGATTCAAAAAATCCCTTATCCTCCTTTTCGATCCCCTTTACCTCCCCATAAAGTCATCCCGAAAATTCCGGAGGCACTTTCCAATCACCTGGAAACTCCTCATTGGAAGCTATGGGGGAGTTGGCATGGATTTCTTGCCTACAACCGAGCAGCAGAATCATTGAAGCATGTTCCTATGCCTTCAATTATCGAAGCTTTTGAATACGCACCAGAATCTGACATCCTCTATATCGCGGGGAAAAGCCTTTTCCTATATACTGAATCCAATTTGGAGCTCACGAAAGAAATTTCCTTACCTGAAGAGATTCGATTGCGTGCAGAAGTGACGGATTTGGAATTAGCCAAAGACGGAGGACTCTGGTTAAGTGGGCGAGGGGGAATCGCTTATCTGCCTCGGGATTCTGAGAAATTCCAAGTCTTTAACCTTGCCAATCAAAAGTTTCCCTATCAAGGAGCCATTTCGCTCGAAAAAGACCCTTGGGGTCGACTTTGGGTAGGAGGTACTAATGGGCTGGTCAGGTGTGACGGAAACCAATTCGTGAAGATATTTCCCAATTGGATCGAAGGAAATATCAATCAACTACTCATCACCCCGGATGGAATCGGTCTGGCGGTATCCCCTCAGAATATCTATTTGTTCCGTGTAGCAAAAGATAAATGCAGCCCCATTCGTTCTTATAATCAATACTCCGGATACGAGCCTACCGAACCCAGCGAAAATGGAATCTTTTATGATTCTGCCTATCATGAAATATGGATACCTACGGTACAGAATGTACTTAAAATAGATCTCAAAGAGGCCTTGCAACATAGTACAGAAAATGCCCGGATTTCTCTTATTGGCGTCAATGGAAAGTACCTTGATAAGCATCAATTATCTGAGTTCGAAATCGAAGGAGAATTTGCATCCCTGACGATTGCGAAAGTGGATCCTATGAAAAGAACATGGGATCATCATTATCAGCTGAACGGCAAGGATATCAGTCCGGCTTTCCGTCAATCCCGCTTTATGGTAAGTGGCTTGAAACACGGAGAGAATGAGTTGATCTTAATCTCAAAGCCGACAGATAACAGTCAAGCCCCTGAAATTCAAAAATATGTCCTCCTTGCTCGTCTTCCCCTTTGGGACCGATCTTGGTTTTTATGGAGTCTGGCCGGAACCATCGCCTCCTTGTTGGCCCTGATACTATGGAATGTCTGGCGTCAAAGAGCCAAAGACAGAAAGTTGAAAGCCTTGGAATTGGAATTAGACCTCAACAGGCTGCGTACGCTGGAAGCCTATTTTAATCCACATTTCATTTTCAATACACTGACTACCATACAAGACAACATCCTACAACGCAACCGAGAACTTGGAAATGAACTGATCGTTCGATTATCAAGGATTTTCAGGTATGCACTTCGCATCGACCCCAAGGAAATGGAGTCGGGACAATCTGCCAAAAGACTTCAAGGAGTTCCCTTAGAACAAGAAATAGCGCTGGTCAGAGACTATATTTATCTGCAGCAAGCACAAGAAAACAGTCATGTTCAGTATGTCGAAAGTATTGATCCCGGCTTGTTAGAAGGCAAAATATTTATCCCGAAACTCTTGATTCAGCCCTTTGTGGAAAATATCTTCAAACATGCCTTTCCAAAAAACAAAGACGAAGACCGCCTCCGCCTTCATATTGAACGAAAAGGCCATCAATTACTCATCGAAATCTCTGATAATGGTTGGGGCATTCATGTAAATAATAAAAAACGGAGAGCTTCACTAGGGAAGAAACTCGCTTTAGAGCGCATGGAAATTTTACGGTCATTGGGCATTCCCAATAATATTCATATTGAGCACTCAGAAATGGGTACCGTCATTCAAATTTATATTCATTATGAAAGTTATCATCATAGAAGACAATCCTTCCGCCACTAATGTCTTAAAGACCTATTTGGCTGAATATTCGGAACGCGTTGACATCGTGGGAGAGGGACAGACGGTCCGGGAGGCCGAATCATTACTGAAAGACCTGGATGCAGACCTTGCATTTTTGGACATCCACCTCGGCGATGAAGAAATCTTCTCCATTTTTGAAAGGTGGAAGCCTCCCTCCTCTTTACAAACTGTATTCATTACAGCCTATTTTGAATCTGAATATGTTTTACAAGCTTTACAGAGCTCAGCTTTAGATTATTTGGTAAAGCCTCTGGAAAAGGACAAGCTATTTGCTACTTTGGAGAAAGCTGAAGAGCAGTTAGAACAGTTGAAGATGGAAAAACGCTTGCAAAGCCTTGAGCATTCCCTGAAACAATTTCAATCCGAGAATGGGCAATTGGATAAGATTCCATTTACATCCATGAATGGAACCATCTCTTTCGTACCCAGTGAAGAGTGGATTCGCATTTTTACAGAGGATACCATCACCAGAGTCGCCTTCACAGAAGAGCGTGTCCAAGCCACTCCTAAAAGCCTCAAGGCCATGGAAGAATTGCTTTGTAGCTGGAGGCCTTTTTACCGTGTCTCGAAACAGGCTATTATCAATCTCCACCAATTGGTTAAGGTTGACCCCAAAGAGAGAATGGCCATCATGGAAGATGGAAGCGCTGAAAAAATATCCCGTAGACGTATAGCGGGTCTATTAGAGAAAATTGGAGTGTAGACGCTAAAGCAAATCCGTAACTTCCATCTCACGTCCCAAAAAACCGATCCCCTATTTGTTTTTGCCTAGTAATGCCCTGCGCACAAATGAACAGGTAAGGATGGCCACTGACAAGGAGCTGATAGATGCCTATTTTGATGGACTTACGACTAATCATGAGAACCAATGGGCTTATCCTTGAAATATTTCAGCCCGTAGCAATCGAGCACAATCTATCAGTTCTTATTGAGACGGTTTATCCATAGTAGGTTGGAGGAATAAACGGCATCGCTAAATGAAATGGGATAGAAGAAGAAATTACCAAAACGCTTCATTATTAAAAGATCAACGCTAACTTTTTTATGGGTCTTTCAAAATGTTGATAATCCATACATAAAAGCAAAACCTTTCCTTTTAGTATCGGTGTTTCCTACTTGCTAAAAGTTGATGTCTTGAAATTGGATACCTACTGGACAACTTGATTGCCGCATGATACCTATCTAAGGTGACTGACCTATCAGTCTATCAGTGTTACACTACCCGCAAATACATCTGTTTCTCCGTTGGGATATTTCACCTGCAAAGAGTAGACATACACACCGGGATTGAGCACTTCGCCATTGACTCGACCATTCCAATAGCTGGGTTCGGTATTAATGGGCACATTTTGCACCTCGAATAATTGATTGCCCCAGCGATCGAAGATGCAAAATTGTTCGACCTGAACATCATCAGCCTCAGAAATCGGTCCGAAACGACGATTTTCATCGATATTGCCACTGGGGTGGAAGACGTTGGGGATGAAAATAGGTGGTGCCGATAATCGAATGCTCAACTCATCACGTGCAGTGCAACCCAGTTGTGAAAACACCTCTATGCTGACCGAAACAGCCTCCTGAAATTCCTGGCTCCATTGTAACGCACTAATGGGGACAACTTCTCCATCAACAAACCATCGTACCTCAGTGAGGGTAAGTGTGTCAGGCTGTACGGTGGCCAAGAAGTTGAAGCGATCACCGGCAGAGCCGGATAGGTCGACACCAAGGTCGACGGATATCGAAGACCCAGGTTCAATGATTACATTGGTATCAGTGCGACAGCCGGCCGCATTTTCAAGGGCAAAAGAATAGCCACCCGGGGCTACATTTTCAAGGGGTAAATTGACGACATTCCCATTGATGGCGGTTTCATAGGGCCCGGTTCCATTATCTGTGATGTTGGCATTAATCACTCCATTTTCTTCTCCGGCACACTGTTCATCTATGGCTGAAACTTGAATGTTTGGAGCTTCACTGAATTCTAACTCCAGGACTACATTTTGGTCTGCACAGGTTCCTTGAGCCGCAAGAAAATATCTAAAAGTCTGCAAGCCTAAGCCGTAATCCATTGGCGCAATCAGGGAATCGACCAGACCATTATTATATGACCATTGGCCTTGCTGACTACCACCCTCCAGATAATCGAAGAGATTGATTTCTGTGTTTTCTGACCGACAGATGGGCGCTGCATTTAAGAGATCTCCAATTGCAAACGGCTTCTCAAGATTTACTATGATGACAGCTGCTTGCGGGCAGTTGGGGGAAGTGGGATTGGTATAGATGTAGCGCAACTCATATTGACCTGGATCAGAATCGTTGAAAATGAGGTTTTCATTACTTAGGATTGGTGGATTGGGCTGCCCATTCACATTGTAGACTTCCCAGGAGCCGGGGAAAGGAGAAGCCGGCAGAAGATCGTCGAGGATTAAGCTGGAGTCTGCGGAGCATAAATCCAAACTATCGGGCAAGATGACACGGGGGCAGGGACAGGAGTCGACGGGAATCGATAGAATAAATTCCTGCCCGGGACAGGGATCTTCAAACCCCACGGTAGAGAAAGTCAATTCGTAGCTGCCTGGCGACAAGCCTTCGGCATCGATTTGGTCGTTTTGGATGGAAAAGTCATTTGATGCCCAAAGCCCCTGGATGCTTGCATCTGCGAGTAAAGTGTTTAAGTCTAATTGCGATCCCTGAATGGCATCATTACATAAGGTGTCCGGGGTATTGAAATTGACAGTAAGGGGTTCGATCCCTTCCAGTGAAAGTGAAACGGTATCTCCGCTGGGGCAGTTGGCGTTCTCTGCACTGAAAGACCAGTCGACCGTTCCACTCAGCGCAGGGAGATAAAAGGTATCTGGAGTCCTGTCCAACGTACGAGTCGTAGGGGATCCATTGTCTGCGGTTATGTTTAGAGTGAAAGGCAAAACGCCTTCTGCGAAAACAATAATTTCAAAGGAGTCAGAACTACAGAGCTGATTTTCGGAGACATCCACAGAGAAAGTGTTGGTTTCTTGCCATACGAGAATGAGGGGCGCAGAAACGTCGGTACAGGGATCGGCAAATAGAATAGAGTCTCCTGAAATAGGTCCTACCCAGGCACGCAAATATACACTATCCCCACGGGGGCTGCCGGGATCGGCAAAATTAGGTATGAAGGACCGGGCATACTCCCCAGCGGTTGCGAGGTCCGGACTGTCGTAAAGAATATACAAAACGGTGTCCCCGGACTCTAATTGCGTACCCAAAAAGGATACAGCAGTCGAGAGAAGGCTATCGCCAGTACAGAGTTCGATAAAATCTGTACTGGGATCTCCTACTTGACTCAGGCAGGAACAGTCGACATCTAGGATCAGGGTATCTGAAAAACAACCCCTTTGGTCCTGCAGGATAAAAGTCAAGATACTATCTGCTGAGAGGGTATCCCCTTGAACCGGTAGAGATGAAATGGACTCTCCGTTTAACTGATAAGGGGCCTGCCCTCCTCTTACTGAGAAAGTATAGGTGAATGAATCTGCCAAACATTCCGTCTGAACCGCAGTAAATTCTGGCTGTCCTAAAAGCTCTACCATGGCAGTATCTGTGCGTTCACAAAAGCCATTGTCTTCCCTGTACGTGTAAATAATCTGGCTCGCGGCATCAGTCTGCCATACTAAGGTGTCATTCTGTACGTCAAATGTGATGTTAGCACCCGTGCTGTTCGATACGACATCAATGAATCCAATTCCAGCATTTATGACAGCAATGCGTGCTTCGAATCCACAGACGGCAACACTGTCCTCCAAGGCGAAGTCAGGAATACCGTAAATAAAGAGTCGCTGACCGGGAGAAACGGCAAGGCAGGGATCGGAAAGATCAACAGAGCCATTGGCCAGTGTATTACCCACGACTCGAGATATGTAATATAGCTGGCCGGCTTCCAGAGTGTCGGGCAGTGGGAAAGAGGCTACCGAACTATAAAATACCGGATCGACGAGAAAGTTGCCGGTTCCACTATGAATGACAAAACCAGTGGTATCATCGCTATCCAAATTGTCACCCCCTAAAAAGTCAAGAAATATGGAGTCAGCCGTGATGCAAAGGTCTATTTGTACGGACGGCAGTTCTCCGGCTTCAGACAGACAGTCGCATAAAATAGGTCCAATGTTTACCGAAGAACTACAGCCCGCATCGTCGCTAATTTCTACAGTGTAGTTTTGGCTGTTATCTAGTGGTTCGGAAGTGAACACCGAGCCTGAAAAAGTACCTGGCAGGTCCACTGAAAAGTTGGTGCCGCTTCCCTGAATATCAAGGACCAGGACAAACGAATCCTGGCTTGTGCATTCGGTGGATAGAATACTGATGATAGGGGGTTCGCGAAATTCTACGGCAAACTCTATAAAGCTTTGACAGGATGGATTTTCAATGTCTAATCTAAAGGTATAACTGCCAGCTTCACTTACGGTAACAAAGGGATCCTGTGCTGCCGGATCATCGAAGGAAGCAGTACCCGGACCACTGACCTGCGACCAACTAAAATCGTCCACAAAAGCAGAGACATCTACAATAAAACGGGTCGATAATTCACAAAACAGATCATCACCCAGATAGTCGACTGTAGGGTTTTCGTAAAAGATGACGGGCTGACCTATCGCTACCGATAGGCAGGGGTCACTCAGGTCGGGCTGTCCGCCTTGGTTTTCTCCGACGACATATGAAATGTAGTAGGTTTGACCAGGCACCATGCCAGCAACAAACTCAAAAACACCGGTTTCATTATCGTCGAATATAGTACCTAGACTATTACCCGGATTATCATGTAAGTAATATCGACCAATATCATTTGCACCGATTATCGCATCATTATTGAAGATCGCTACCACAGATTCGCCATCATCTAAACACGCTTCCAGGAGAGTGCCAGACATCGTTCCTGCATCGATTAGACAAGGGCAGTCATAGCTGTCATTGATCTCAGTAGAACAATCATTGTTATCTGTAACGATGAAGGAAAACGAGCTTCCAGACGAGAATGGGGATGAAGTAAACGTATTACCGGGTATCGGAACGCCATTGACCTCAAAGGGCGGTGTTCCTCCGGCAATAACAAAAGAGAAAGTAAAATCTCCGTTTAGATCACAGGAGAAGGACGTATCGACTATTTCGGGCAGATCAAACACCTCAATTTCAACTGTATCGAAACCAACACACCCATTATTGCTTTCTTCTATAGCCAGTGTATATAAACCACTTTCGCTGACAGTCGCGGAAGTATTTGGTTGGTCGTTCGGACTGAAAATAACAGATCCTGGACCGCTAACATCGAACCAATTCACATTGCTATTTACATTTACCAAAGCTTCCAGGTCGAAAATAAAGCCGCAGGTGGGTCCTGGATCAATAATTTCAGGCTCCGGCAGCTCATTTACATCAATGACTTCACATTCCGGGCCAAACAAGCCGCAATCCGTCTCCACTTGTAGGCAAATATCGATAGTACCTGAAGTGTTAACTACATAAGTTACCATATTGGAGTTACCTCCGCTGAGGATATTAATATCTGAGCCAGACCAGCTGTAAGAAAGAATATCGGGGTCCAGATTTATAAAGCTAGTCAGGGTATCGCCTACACAGGCTGTGGATGGGGAGTTGAATGTGGATGGTAAGCTGTAGTCTTCCAAAGTTACGGAAAGGGTGTCAGATGGAATGGGGCAAGCTGAACCATCAATATTAACGATAAGCGTATTACTGCCGCTGGAAAACCATTCTATGGTCACTGTGTTCCCGGCCTGTCCGGTAATATTTCCACCATTGATACTAAAATTGTAACTCTCTCCAGGCTCCAGTGGCGGCTCAATCGTATATGTATATTCCTGCCCTTCGCATACGAGGGTTGGGCCCGTCACCTCAATAGGATCCTGTGATTCGATAACCTCTATCGTTATGCAGACCTCGGATGGTCCGCATTCATTTTCAGCAGTAAAGCACAATTCAGCCGGGCCCGAGGTGAGTGTAATACTTACCACCTCCTCATCAACATTAAATGCGCTAAAGCCACCTTGGTTAATATTGACCGTATAATCGAAATCAGGGTCGTAGTTTTCAATTATATACTCTACGGGCTCATCAGCACAAACTTCGATTGGACCAGTGACATCTGGCGCTTCAGGATCGGCTACAATGGTAATAACTGCGCAGTTTTGGGATATATTTGCACAGAATAAAGGTTGATCAATGTCGCTCTGCAAATCTGCTTGCGTATACGTGCCATCTGGATCGGGAATATCGTCAAAGTCGTCCAGCAAATACGATAAGCCACAAATTTGATAAGTACCTACATCGAAGCCTGTTAAATCAGCATCGTCATCATAGGCAAGGATCACACCTGAGAAGGCGTTGGTGATGACATAAGTATAACCGAACAAAGCGGGGTCGGGCGGTGATCCAGGATAATTTGGAGGTAAATCTAAATTGAGGTCGGGATCGCCCAGACATAGGGTGTCGGGATCGCCGTCGAGATCGCCGCCATTGGCCAAACATGGACTAAAGCTGCAAGTTTGCACGCAATTTGTACCATCGTTATCATAGAATTCCAGTTCCCAATCTAAAAGCGTTCCTCCACCGCCAAAATCGGAGTCAAAAATCTCCAATCTCCAATCGCCGTTGACCGATCCTGTTAAATCCTCAAAGCATAGGGAGTTATCAGCGGGGTAGTATGAACCGGTGTAGATTTGGTTCGCTAGGTATCCAGCGCCACTATCAAAAATTTCAGGAAATCCGGGGTCGGGGTCTGCGGTTTCAAAACAAGCGAGAAAACAGATGTCGAACTCTGAAGTTAATCCACTTGTGGTAGCTCCTGAATTTGTTGAGAGGTCTATTGTAGATCCATTCGGTGAGACTAGGGAAATGCCCAAATCACCGATATCATCGTGCTCAATATGAAAAGATACCGCTCGGAGGTCTTGACCGTTTTGCCCTAATGTTCCGTTTGTTGCACCACTGATGACTATGGTCGAGACTGTAGGACCAAAGCTAGGCATAGTCAGCGGACAATTTGTGCACCCGCACTGCCCTTGCGCAAAAAATGGAAACAAAAGGAAAATAGAAGAAAGAAAAAGGTCGCGCATGAGATAATATCACTCAGGTTCATTACTTAAACGAAATGAGAAATAATAAGTCAAGTAAAACAGCGACTTTTTCTATGAATATCCAAATTTAGCAACTTGGAGCATCAAATGCCTTTCTAAAGCGTTGGCACCCTTAATACAACTCGACGAAGCCCTCATTATCAGTATTTTGATACTTGTTTTTGAGGTGCCAGGTCAGATCATTTACTCCTCTACTAAAGCCCCCAATCATCGAAGAGTTTGAAAACAAAACGAATATTGTCGCACCCATAAGTCGCAGGTTCTGTATCGAGATAGCGATCATAAAAGCTTGTGGCTTCGGCATTCATCTCTGTTTGCAATATGGCATCAGCTAAATAGCCGTCTCAAAGAAGGTAGGTCAAAAACAGTTAAAGAAGTTTGGTGTCTCAACGCTAAAGTAAATTCGTAACTTCCATCTCACGTCCCCGGAATGTAAATCGATCCCCTTTTGTTTTGCCTAAGAGTTCTTTGCCCAGCGGCGAGCTCATGGAAATCGCATAGCAATCGCCCTGATCCAAAGAAAGCTTACCCATAGGAACGGACAAATAGTACCAGTGGTCTTGGGTTTGAACCAAACTGCCCTTTTGAATATGGCCATTGGAAGAGAGTTTGCTGGTGGCGTCCAATTCCTTGAGCAACATTTGGTGCAAATCGTGCTGATTCTGGATTCGATCTTCTTCGGACTGCAGCATTTCTCTACCGGTCTCATATTTATCGCCTGCAGAACTTTTCGTTTCCTGAGCCCGTGCCTCATGAATGCTTGCCAACTGTTGCTGAATTTGGTTCAGCTGGTGTTTGATTTTATCTCGACAAAGGTCGATCACTTGATGTTTATCCATAATATGATGAAAGTGCTATGCGAAGATAAAACCTCATTTGTAATTAACAAATACTATAAGATCTCCAGCCGATAACTCACCCCTAGCTGAGCATTCCAAATTCGAGGATAGGTATAGCTTTCGGCAGTTGGATCCCAGTTTGTGAAAGATTGAAGTCCTTGTACTCTGAACCAAATGGCCCAATCCGGATAAATTTGATAAGAATACTTTATGTGGAGTCCGGCAAGTGCACCGGCAGACGTATATCCTAGCTGCCCTTCAATATCTTGAATTTCACCATTTGCATTCAATCTGCGTCCGTCACTCTGCAAACCGAACATTCCGTGTAGACTGATGCCTCCGGAAAGGGTTTGTTTGGGGTGAATCGTCCAAATCCGCTCATAACCTAAAGAGATGAGATGGGCTTGAATTTGATTATAGCTGCGTTCTTTTCGATAGCGGACAGAATTGGTCAAAGCTGTACCGTATTGTTCCCCAATTACATTCCCGCTTAGGGTGCTTTCGCGTCGATAAATCAATTGGTTAGGAATTTCCGTCAGGAATTCATCCCGATCTTCAAAGAAAAACTCTTCAGTCATCTGTTGATAACTCCAAGAAGCCGAAAACGCATGTCCTTTCTTCCATTCCCACCGGGCTTCTATCCCAAAGTTTATATCCGGAAACATGCTTACATAAGGACTATTGATGTTATTAGAAAATCCTTGATCCAATAATCCTCCGCCGATAAAAGCGGAAAAAGCAAGAATATCTGAAAAAGCAGACTGTTTTTCAGGAACTGTATTTGCTGCTGCTGGTTGCAAGTTGGGCAGACTCAAGCCTAAAGCAGTTAATTCGGCCGGGAATAAACTCTGAAGCCTTATTCCCTTTTGCCGTAAGGCAGATGAAGACAATGACTCCTGTGCTCCGGTTTCCCCATAGGAGAAAGTAAAATCTGAAGTTTGAAGTGTCCAGAAACTTACATCCGTAAGGTTTGATCTCGCTCTGTTTGTGCTCTTTTTCGGCAGCGTATTTGCATAAGCCACCCGGATCTGTTCTATCTTTTCGGGGCTCGCTTCCGGAGTTGCAGGTGGTAAGGAGCTTGCATCACTTCCCCAGAAATAAGTACCTCCCAATAAAGGTAGTAATATCCACCACCAGATAGCCCATCGGCGACGTTTACCTTCCATTTTTTCGCGGATACCCAGCTCCATTTCTTCCCACGAAAAACCCTCGGGAAGGGAGCTGCCTTCTTTATGGTAATCTCCGAATTGTTCTTCAAAGTAGCCCATGGATTTCTGATTTTGTGCTTGTTAAAAATTGATTTTGGATCCACCTTTTGGCGCGGGTCAATTGGGATCGGGAGGTTTTGGGACTAATGTCCAGCATTTCTGAAATTTCTTTGTGCTCGTAGCCATCCATCACATGAAGCATAAAGATGACTTTGTAGCCATCCGGCATGTCATTTAGGAGGCAGTCGATATCCTTTCGGGTAAGATCCGTGGGCAAGGATTGTTCATCTGCCAATTCCATCTCTTCCGCTTGCAGCTGAGAGCTCACTATCTTCATTTGCTTATGCTTCCGCAAATGTTGTAAGCATTCATTGATTACAATCTGACGTAACCATCCTTTAAAAGGCCCCTTTTGGATATCAAACTGACTGATTTTTAAAAAGACTCTGGCGAAAGCCTCTTGCATGAGGTCTTTATGATCTTCCTTTCGGAAAATATATCGCTGAATGATCGCATACACGTAAGGCGCACAAGCTTCGTACAATGCTTTTTGCGCCTTTCGGTTTCCTTTTTTACAAGCTAATATGTATTCGTTTACTTCCAAAAGGGAGATTGAAAAGAGAGGTCCGGCTTTCTCGGACCTCTCTGGCTTTTTTAATAACAGTTATTCGTTAAAAAGTCGAAATACTCCTCTCCATCATTGAGCGTTACAGTCGTAGAATCTGATGACCGAATGATCTCGACCGGTGTTTGAACGAGTCCTCCGGGATTCGCTCCGGACATAAAAATCCATGCTTCTGATTCATCATTAATCGTCAGACTATTGCCGTTGAATTCGTTGATTACGAATGGATAACTGAGATCATAACAAGTGAATGTAGTATCCAATGCCACACCTACAAAGAGAAAGGCTTCGATTTGACTATTGCCGCCTCCTGTTCCACCTCCATCACACATCATGAGTGCATTATCGAAGTCTACTGCGTCATTAATGGTTAAATTGATGCTATCCTGAACGATGACCTCAAAGGGATAGTCAAAATCCTCATAAAAGCCGGAGATGATGGCATTAAACAAGTCTGTTTCATTATCAAAATTATCCACCTGTCCATTCAGATTGAGCAATCCGACCGGATAAATGAACTCGAGACAATCACCGAAAGGAGAAATAAAAATGGTATCTCCCGGGCCTCCGCCTGTAGGATGGCAATTTGCTAAATACATAAACAGATCATCCTCCGAATTCATCGTTATCACATTGCCCATTTGATCGATGATGTCCAAAGGAAAAGCGAAAAACAAAATATCATTCATAGCCAATAAGTCCACGAATTCAGCAGAATCATTGGCCGTAAAGAGGTTACTGTCAATGTCATATAATTCGACCGGATAAACCAAATCCTGAATACAATCATACTGGGTGATACAATAAGCCGGGTAGCCATGCACATAGGTCGTAGGAGGACAGGTTAAGATAGCGTCCGACAGCTCTTGTGCATCATCTGCCGTTCCCATCGTTCCATCTTCAAAAGTGATATCGATGGGATAGTTAAAGTCAATAATGGAAGGAGGATTGTTCGGATCAAGGCTTAGGAATAAGCTGTCCAAGTCATCTAGGTCATTGATAGCGACGACAACAGAGTCTACCAATAATTCGAAAGGAAAATCGATGGTAATGCAGTCTAGCTGAATGCCTGAAGCGGCAGCAGTCCCTCCATTACGCCCTTCGACCATTCCCATAATAAATGGATTGGCGCGCACCACATCCGGATCATTGCGATCAATGGTGGTGTCATCAATGGAAAACTGTTCCTTCTGGCAAGAAGTGAAGAACAGAAGTCCTGCGAAAAGCAGTAAGCTTAAAAAGTGGGTGATTCTCATAGTGTGTTTTTTATCGTTTGACTAAGTGGTTCGCCCTACTATATGCAAGAAACGATCATAGCGCTGCACGAGGGTAAACTTTTTTTAGAATTTTTGTGCTCCTATGGAATAACCCAACCCTAACCCTTTGATCTTCAGTCTATCCATAAAAATCCTTACCATGAGAATTCTTTTCTTCCTCTTTTGTTTTAGCTTGCTCAGTGCTTGCCAATCAGATAAGCTAATGAATTGTGATCCTGAAAATATAAGGGCCATCTACGAAAATGACAAAAAGATCGAAAAGGCCATCACTCTTGATGGAAGATTAGTCTATGGGACCAAAAATGGCCATCAAACGGTCTTCAGATACACCAGAACTGCAGAGCAATGTGATGATATTTTTGATGATGAATACGGCGAGGTCCTCACATTTGAAGTGGCGCTGGACAGTTCCGTTACGAATTTTGAATTCAGGGAAGACGAATTATTAGACTTAAAATGCTATTACTTTGAATTTGGTGCCTGGGTCAATTCGGGAACCCATTATGTAGTGCGTCAAGGAGTCATCAAAGGTCAGCAAACCAGAGAAGACGAATGGTATATCGAATGCTCTGTGCTTACAGATGCTATTCCCGAAGAAGGTGTGCCACATGCGGTAGAGGTGAATGCGCATTTCAAACTCGAATGATTCCAAGATGCGTCTTAAATAAGAATCTCACTACATATTTGGACAATCAAGGCTTCCTCTTCCCATTGGAGGCGTCCATCGAAGAAAAAATTGAATTCTTTTAACAAGGCTGATGAGATATTAACTCTTTGCTCGATAGAAGAGTAGACAATCAATTTGTAACTATTTGAAAATGGGAATCATGAAATATGCTACACTCATCACACTTTGTTCTTTGATCCTACTCATGACCGCTTGCGGACAAGTTGGACATGAAGACTTCTATTATGAAAATACGCCTGAAGCATTCTATGAAGAGGGCGCTCCTTCTGGCCAGGATGCTACCACAAACAGTAGCTCAGCCAAATCAGGTGTTTCCATGCGTCCGGTCATTGATGCCAAAACAGGGAGGCCTACTTTCTATCTTCCATTGCCAAACACTTGGAAGCTTACGCAAAAAGCATGGCTCGGACCCAATAAGACTAAAGTAGTCTACCTCACCGGTCAGATGACCTATCCCCAGCAAGGAGGGTATTCATCCATTGATCAACTCATTCGCCAAGCTTTTGAACCTTCCTTCAGACAACAAAATACCCGCATTACCAAAATATATGATTTGCCGGAAATCGCGAGACAAAAAGAAGCCTATTTCAGCCAATTATGGAAGGCCGCTCCTTCAAGGGAACGCTTTGAAGTGAAAGGGATTGAACTGATCGATCAGAATGGGGAAAGAGGATTGGTTATACTGCACTTTTGGACCTCCGTTTCTCAGTACACCAACTACTCCGCTTATGATTATTATTTCATGGAAGCGGCAGCAGCTGATTTCGAACAATCAAAAAATGAGTTGATTTATGCGCTGGCGAATGTTCAATGGGATCGCCAACACATCGCAAACCACAATAACAAGGAGCAAATGAAATCCCAGCAAAGTTGGGCCGCACATAATCAAAAAATGGCTCAAAGACAGTCCACTTTCAATAGCTTTCAGCAAACTCAGAACACCTTGAACGATGTTAGTGATATCTATCATAATACATGGAAAAATACTAATGCCATGAATAATGCGGGTCATCAAAAATCCATCAATGGCATTTACAACCAAAACACCATGGTGAATCCGCATAACGGACAAAACGTTCAAGTTGCACATGGCTACAATCAGTATTACATGAATAGCAACAATGAATGGATCGGAACCAATGATGCGTTCTACAATCCGCAAAATGACCCCAATGTCCAACACCAAAATTGGGAGCAGATGGACTATTATAATGGCAACTATTAAAAAAGATTGTCTTTATTAGAAAACCGAAACTATTAAAAAAGCCCGGATGCAATGCATTCGGGCTTTTATGTTTACAAAGTGATGTTCGACTTATTGCTTCACAAACTGTACGTCAATGACCAGTTTTACGGTATCAGAAACCACTACATTTCCTGCCTCGGTCACCGCGCTCCACTTCAATCCAAAATCCTTTCGATTAATTTTTCCGGTCAATTCAAATCCGGCTTTGGTTTGACCATAAGGGTCTACTGCAACACCATTGAAATCAACATCTAAGGAAACTTCCTTAGTAATGTCTCTAATGGTCAAATCACCTGTTAAGTTCTCGCCATCAAAAGATTTCGAACGGAAAGTCATTTGAGGGAACTGCTCCGCATTGAAGAAGTCATCCGACTTCAAATGGGCATCCCGATCTGCATTTTTCGTGTTGATGGAATCGATATCCACAGACACCTCTACATTGGCATTCTGAAAGGTATCATCAGCCGCTTCCACACGGGCATCAAAAGATTCGAAATGACCGGTGACCGTAGAGATCATCATGTGCTTCACCTTGAAAGATACTTCTGAATGCGTCGGGTCAATCGCCCATTGGGTTTTGGTTAAAGTTTCAGTACTCATTGTGTTATTTTTTAGATCCTAAAAGCAATATCACAATAATAACTTGTATATACAACTATTGTTTATACAAACCTTAAATTTTTCAACCATTGAATGATTCGTAAAAAAAAGCCCAAACCTTACAGTCTGAGCTTTTCCTGATTGTATTTGTCTTTCAACTTATTCCTTGACCGGCATCCGCCCCGGAGTATAGGGTGCTCCGGCGGAGTCTAGTTGTTGCTCAAGATCTTTCACTGCTGTGTTTAAAGCTTCCAAGTCTTTTAATACTTCTCCAACTTGTTCTTTCGCTTCCGCAAATGCGCGTTCAAAGGTACCCGTAGGAGCTGCCATCGTACTCCACAGCGCTCCGGTGATTAAATCTATCCGGCCCTTCACAGACATAGGCGTTGCGCCTTCATAAGAGGCTCTCAAATAATCCCCATTGATCAAACGGCCTAAAGCATTGGCTTGAAGCTTTGCTTTTTCTACATCCGCTAATAATGCGGGATCCACTCCGGCTCCTTCAAAGATTGCTTTTTCTATATATGGCAAACGCTCCCTCAGATAGTTTCTATGAGCTTCCGCTCCGTTCAATGTCACAGCCAATTCAGCCACTTTTTGATTGAAGGCATCCAGAGCTGCTTTATCACTTTCCGGAAACGATCCTACCCCTAAGGGAGCGCATTCAAAAGATTGAGGTTCTGCTAAGCTTCGATAGCTTCCCGCCTCAAAGATGCCCATTTCCACAGAATAAGTTCCCGGCATCGCCATATATCCTTGAGGAGCAGCATTCCAGGGCACTGAATTGTCAAAGGGTTTCAGGCTGACAGCTGTAAATGGACTATACCGGAAGTCCCACACCCATCTTTGCATACCTGCCTGAATGGTTTTTTTGACTTTCCGAATTACCTGCCCGTCTGCATTTCGAATAGTGAACAATAAAAAAGTCTCCATCTCCTCAGCTTCGGCTCTTCGGGTTTCTAAGTCAGGATATTCTATATCTTTTCCTTCTTTTTGCAATTTCTTTTCTGCTTCTCGCCTTTGCTCTTTCAGCGTTTTAGGCTTATCTCGCACATAATAATCAATAGCAGCGCCTAATGGCGGATTGTCGGCTGTGTAGAAGTCCCAACCCTGAAATCCTTTTCCGGGAAATCCAAAGGGGTCTGCTTCTACATACATTCTTGCATCAGAAACCGGAAACAAATGTGCTTCTGCATGGATTGCCTCATGATCAAAGCTGCGCAGAGATGAATAGTCGTCTAAAATATAGACGCCTCGACCAAAAGTGGAGACGACCAAATCATTTTCTTCCCTTTGCAGATCCAAGTCCATGACCGTTGTTGGGGGAATCCCCTTGGACAGTTTGATCCAGGCCGGCTCTTCTGTATTTGAAAAGAAGACCCCATATTGAGTCCCGACAAACAGCAAATTCGGATCTTCATGATCTTCTCCAATGGTATAGGTACAACCATCTTCCGGCAAATTCGTATTGATCAGTTTCCAGCTTTCACCGCCATTCGTTGTTTTGTATAGATAAGGTGCATATTCACCATCCAGAAAATTACTGCAGGCTGCATAAGCCACCTTCAAGTCATGATGAGAGGCTACAATTTGTCTAATATTTGCATATTTAGGCAAACCTTCTACTTTAGATTGTACCCAGTTTTCTCCCCCATCTCGTGTATAATGAATCAAACCATCTCCGGAACCGACATATAAATAGTTTTCATCCAAAGGAGATTCAGCAATCGTTAGGATCTGTGCCATACTGCTTTTGCTGGAAAGCTCATCAATGCTCCAGCTCTTATCCATAATGCGCATCATTTGTTGAGGCACTCCACGGGTTAAATCCGGAGAGATCTTCTGCCAATTGCTGCCCTGGTCATCCGATCTCAGCACCAGATTCCCTCCGAAATACAAACGCTTGTTGTCATGTTGGCTCAGTAAAAGCGCCGCATCCCAATCAAATCGAATGGCAGTGTCCCCCTCTTCGTAAGGCTTGATAAATAATCTTTCTCCACTCTCTCGGTCATAGCGGACCAAGCCTCCAAATTGCGATTGGGAATAGAGAATATTCGTATTCTTCCAATCCACTTGGGTTTCAAATCCATCCCCACCCCAAGTAAAAAACCAGTCGCGATTCGTGATTCCGGTCGAATTCAGGGTTTGAGAAGGGCCGCCCAAACTATTGTTATCCTGAGTACCCACATAGACTGTGTAAAAGGGCTTTCGGTTATCCACAGTGACTTTATAAATCTCTGTAATCGGAATATTATCGTGAAAAGCCCAGGTCGCTCCGGCATCGTGTGTTTCGTATAGACCGCCATCACATCCGGATAGCATATGAGCCGGCTGAGCCGGATCGATCCATAAAGCGTGTTCATCTACGTGCTTGTAACGCGTTCCCAGATTTGAAAACGATTTCCCTCCATCACGGGAAACTTGCATGAATATATCCATAGCATAGATCAGATCAATATTTTGAGGGTCACAGAATATGCGTTGGCAATAAAAAGGATAGGAAGTCACATAGCTGCTTTCTCTACTCCAACTGGCACCTCGATCGGTACTCTTATAAAATCCTTTATGCTCCGGTTTTTTAGCATCCACCACGGCGAAAAGAACATCGGGATTGACCGGCGAAATGTCCATTCCAATTCTTCCCACATCTTCAGTCGGCAAACCACCGCCCAACTTCTCCCAGGTATCCCCTCCATCGGTCGATTTATGAATTCCACTTTCGGGCCCACCATACACTCCGGTGTATAATTTCTTCTGGCGTTGGTGCGCAACGGCATATAAAGTATTGGGGTCTCTGGGATCCATATGGACTTCCCAACAACCGGTATGTTCGCTAATAAAAAGCACATTCTCCCAGGTCTGCCCTCCGTCTGTGGTCCTGAAAACACCTACATCACCTCCACTGCTTCGGTGGGGCCCATAAGCGGCCACATAGACGATATTTGAATGATCAGGATGCACCACGATGGCTCCAATATGTTCGGATTCCTTCAATCCCATATTGGACCAACTCTTCCCTCCATCTTCACTCTTATACACGCCATCTCCGGGAATCACATTGGTCTGTGCATTATGCTCTCCGGTGCCTACCCATACCGTATTTGGGTTAGAAGGATCCACAGTAACAGCACCTATAGAATAAGATTTCTGTCCATCAAAGACCGGTTGAAAAGTCGTTCCGCAATTAGAGGTTTTCCAAAGCGATCCATGTCCGGAACCCACATAATATTCGCAGGTATTGTCCGGGTTTACTCCGATCGTCACGATTCGTCCCCCTGTAATGGCAGGGCCTATCGATCGAAAATTCATGGCAGACAAGTTGATATCTTCCAAGGTTAAAGTGTCAGACGATTCGTTTTGGGCTTCTAAAAGAGTAAAGGGTCCACTCATACTTAAGATGAGCAACAGCAATAAGATTCGTTGCATGATCGTAGAAGATTGATTGAGGATATAAGGTACGGGGAATTCTTGATTTACACCTTACCCGCATAGATTCGACTGAATGACCGCTGAAGGCTAAGATTCAATCATTGCAACAATTCTCTCGAACTAATTATTTAGTTTAGGATTTGAAAAATGAAACGCTTAACCATGATGCTACACATTTTATTGGGACTTCAGTTGTTACTAGGAGTCGGATCGATTCCGAATGAGCAAATCCATTCCCTAGAAAGAGATAGTCACAGCGCAATGAAACCTCCTCAAACAAACGATATGAACTTATTAAAAAGATATACCGAATACAACCACTGGGCCAATGAGCAATTTGCCGAATGGTTAAGCACGGCTTCCGACGAGCAATTGAATCAAGAGATCGAATCCAGCTTTTCTAGCCTCAAAGAAACCGTTCTTCACATTTGGAGTGCAGAATACCTCTGGCTACAAACCGTCAAAGAGCTGTCCACCCAAAACAATCCTGCAAAAAGCTTTGCCGGCTCAAAAGAGGAGTTACTAGAAGGTTGGTTGCAAGCTTCTCAAAACTTCCGCGATCACGTACAGGGCATGACGGCCGCAGAATTAGGGGCGGAACGCAACCGGGGCGAAAGGGTGACTGCCATTGCCGATATGATCCACCACTGCATGAACCACAGCACTTATCACCGCGGGCAATTGATCACCATGGGTCGCCAGGCGGGCTTGCAGGATCCTCCGAGGACGGATTTTATTTATTATGCGAGTTTGGAGGGGGAGTAAGAAAATATCAGTTCCAGCGAATAACGGATTAAGATCAAAAGCACCATTTCTTTAATATTGGTTATTTCGGTCTGACCATGCCAGTG
>CAZGGG010000014.1:0-16187 GCA_964525165.1 uncultured Saprospiraceae bacterium
TAAATTGCACTTCTTAGTTAAATCCCGCAGTGAAAACCTAGGAGATTGATGACAAAACAGGTAGAAGCTATAATTCCAACGCCCTGGGGTAAATTCAAGATGATTGCCTATGCACAATCATCCGAAGAATATAGTCCGCAGTTAGCAATGGTCTCAGAACATTTTGATCCGAAAGGAGAGGTTTTGGTGCGTATACATTCTGAATGTATGACAGGAGATGTATTTGGCTCTAAGCGTTGTGATTGTGGGGAACAATTGCATCAATCTTTGGATCAAATAGCAGCCACAAATGGAGTGTTGATTTACCTGAGACAAGAGGGAAGAGGCATTGGGCTAATCAACAAATTAAAAGCCTATAATCTTCAAGATCAGGGTTTGAATACAAAAGATGCGAATGTGCATCTCGGATTTGAGCCCGATGCCAGAACGTATGAAACGGCTGTGAAAATCATGAAAGATCTGGGTATTTTGAAGATTAGATTATTGACGAATAATCCTGATAAGTTAGACACTTTTAAGAGCTCCGAGATCGAACTTGTAGAAAGAGTGCCTTTGGAAATTAAGGCCGGTAAAGAGAATATAGATTACTTGGAGGCTAAAAGAGACTTTATGGGACACCTTTTGAGTGACCTATGATCAGGCCTTCTCGATTTCCGGCATTTTACATTCCTCTTCCGGAGACTTACCACAGACCGAGCATTCGCCTATTTGATTTTTCAACATTGGATTATTGGTTGCACAGGTGCCTCTGAATTCATTTCCTGTGAAAATGTGCCGGATGTTGATCAATGCAAAGCTGATACCGAACACCGCGAAAATAATGCCTAATGTATATACAAATTCCATCGTATTACTTTTCTTACTTAACGTTGGTGCAAAGCTAGTTGTTTCTGAAAAGACTTATTAGTTTTTAAAGCTCTTTTCAAGCCGGGGCTGTCATAAAACTTTCATATCATCCCAAAACATGTATTAGGACTTTGTAGCGAAGCTCTGAATAGCTGATTTAAGCTAGGCATGACGAAGGAGAATAGCCCTAGTTATGCGACTGAGGAGCAACGCAGCTTAAATCAAATAGTAATGATAGATTCATTTTTATTTTGACCGTGAGTACAATGCTACATCTGTCACTTGATTATTCAAATGGGCTATTCAGGGCTGCAGTAAATTTTCTAATGCATGTTTTGGGATCACTAAGGAAGCCTTAGTTTTGTATTCAAATCCATAAGCTATGCATGCTGAATTATCGACCATCAAGTTAGAAAACAGATCAAAGAAACTTAAAGCATTTGAGCGATTGCTTCAAACGATGGAAGAACTACGTGCTTTGTGTCCCTGGGATCAAAAGCAGGATTGGGAGAGCTTGCGCCCTTTGACAATAGAAGAAACTTATGAGTTGGCTGATGCCATATTAAAATCAGATGCTAAGGAAGTAGAGGAGGAGGTAGGTGATATTTTTCTTCATCTGGTCTTTTATTCTAAGATCGCGGAAGAAAAAGGTCTTTTTGATGTAGCGGATGTTATCCATAAATTATGTGATAAGCTGGTCGATCGTCACCCACACATTTACGGAAGTGTAGAAGTAAATGGAGCGGAAGATGTGAAGAAGAACTGGGAAGAGTTGAAACTACAATCAGGAAAGAAAAGCGTCCTGGAGGGAGTGCCTGATAGTTTGCCGGCAATGATCAAAGCTTACAGGATGCAGGAGAAAACAGCTCAGGTAGGCTTCGAATGGTCAGAAAAAGAAGAAGTATGGGCGAAAGTAGAGGAGGAGATGCACGAATTTAAAGAGGCAGAAAGCGCTTCCGCAAAAGAAATGGAGTTTGGAGATTTACTGTTTAGTCTGATCAATTATGCCAGATATGAAGGAATCGATCCTGAAATGGCTTTGGCTCGGACAAACATGAAATTCAAGTCCAGGTTTGAATTTATAGAAGCCCATGCTCATCGTCCGCTTAAGGAAATGAGCCTTGAAGAAATGGACCAATTGTGGGTGAGCGCAAAAAAAGAAGAATAAAAACGAACTGTATTTGTAGATTTCATTGAAATGTTCTACTTTTGCACGGCAAAATTAACAGTGATAAATAAGTGAAGTAGATGGGAATTTATCTAACACCAGAGCAAAAGAAAGAGATTTTCGCACAATATGGCGGAAATGATATGAATACAGGGAGTACTGAGGGGCAAGTAGCTCTTTTCACCCACCGAATTAAAGGATTAGCTGCGCACTTGAATGATAATCCCAAAGATCATCAGTGCAGAAGAACCCTTTTGACGCTGGTAGGTAAGAGAAAAAGACATCTGGATTACCTAGCTTCTAAAGACATTGAAAAATACAGATCCTTGATCGCTGATCTGGGAATCAGAAAGTAATTATGAAAGTGCTCTCAACCGAGAGCACTTTTTTTTTATCTTTAAGTCATCAACGCAGGCAAAGTCCGGACGAAAGTAAAATCAGACTATCACTTCATATCCCGTCCCACCATTGCCCTTCCTAGCCTGTGTCAATATTAGTTCATTAAAACGTTTAACAATTATGGGCCAACAGAACCCAACCACCGTCTCATTTAATATGCCGGACGGTAGCGAGATTACCATTGAAACAGGTAAGCTTGCAACACAGGCAGACGGATCCGTCGTGATCCGTCAGGGAAACACAATGCTATTTTGCTCCGTGGTGAGCAGTAAGGAACCTAAACCGGGACAATCCTTTTTCCCTTTGTCTGTAGATTATCAAGAAAAATTTGCGGCAGCGGGTAGAATACCGGGTAACTTTTTTAGAAGAGAAGCTAGATTGTCGGAATATGAAATTCTGATCAGCAGACTGGTAGACCGGGCCATTCGACCTTTGTTTCCAAGTCATTACATGAATGAAACTCAAGTAATCATTAATTTGATTTCTGCAGATGAGGAGACACAGCCGGATGCTTTAGCAGCCTTGGCAGCTTCAGCAGCCTTTACTGTTTCGGATATTCCTTTCAGTGGACCGATCTCCGAAGTACGAGTAGCCAAGATTGATGGTGAGTATAAAGTAAATCCGAAGCGTTCTGAAATGGAATATGCGGAACTGGATATCATCGTAGCGGCCTCTGAAGATAACATCATGATGGTAGAGGGAGAAGCGGATGAATGTTCTGAGCAAGAGTTGATCGAAGCAATGAAAGTCGGACATGACGCTATCCGTATTCAATGTGCAGCACAAAAAGAGCTCGCTCAAAAAGTAGGAGGTAAGGCCTTAACCATGAGAGAAGTGGAACCCTTACCAGAAAATGAAGAAATCAAGGCTTATGTGGCGCAGAATATAGAATCTGCCATATTGGAGGTTGCAGGAGCAGCGCTCAATAAAGAGGCTAGAAAGGAAGGTCTTTCTGCAGTCAAGAGCAAATTGATGGATCAAGTGTTGGAAGAGAAAGGAGAGGAGCATCTCGAGGAGTATGGCGATTTTTACAGCCGTTACTTTGATGAGATCAAGAAAAAGACCATCAGAGCCATGGTATTGAACGAGTCCAAGAGATTGGATGGACGGGAATTCGATGAGATTCGTCCTATTTGGACAGAAGTGGATTACCTGCCTTCTGCGCATGGTTCAGCCATCTTTAACAGAGGGGAAACTCAAGCGTTGGCTACTTTGACATTGGGAACCAAGAAAGATTCCCAAATGATTGACTCAGCGATTGAACTCACCTATAGTGATTTCATCCTTCATTATAACTTCCCGGCTTATTCTGTAGGTGAGGTGAGACCCATGAGAGGACCCGGTCGTAGAGAGGTAGGTCATGCGAATTTGGCTGGAAGATCATTGAAAAAAATGATGCCTCTAGATCATCCTTATACTACCAGAATCGTTTCCGATATTATGGAGTCGAATGGATCCTCATCTATGGCAACGGTTTGCGCCGGTTCATTAGCTTTAATGGATGGAGGGATTAAAATTACCCGTCCTGTATCAGGAATTGCCATGGGGATGATTGCAGAAGGTGATAAAGTCGCTATCCTTTCAGACATCTTAGGAGATGAAGATGCTTTAGGGGATATGGATTTCAAACTGACCGGAACGACCAAGGGAATTACAGCTTGTCAGATGGATATCAAGATCGAAGGGCTGGATTATGATTTACTTCAAAGAGCTTTGGAGCAAGCAAAACAAGGTCGACTTCATATTTTGAATGAAATGTCCAAGTCTCTGGCTGAAGCTAGAGAAGATCTGAAACCACATGCACCGAGAGTATTGGAGATGATCATTGATAAAGAGTTTATCGGAGCAGTGATCGGGCCTGGTGGTAAGATCATTCAGGAAATTCAAGAGACTACGGAAACAGTGATTAATATTGAAGAAGTAGACGATAAAGGGATTATCCACATTTCTAGTAACAATAAGGCCTCCATTGATGCAGCAGCAGAAAGAGTTCGGGATATTACTTTCACGCCATCTGTAGGAGATGAATACGATGCGGTGGTTGCGAAAGTCATGCCTTATGGAGTATTTGTTGATTTTAAAGGAAAGAGCGGCTTATTGCACGTTTCTGAAATTTCTCATAGCCATATCAAAGATGTCAGCACGGTATTCAGTGAAGGCGATCCCGTGAAAGTTAAATTGATCGGTATCGATGAGAAGAGCGGTAAGTTTAGATTATCCAGAAAGGTGTTGTTACCAAAACCGGAAAAGGATTAATCCAAACAATAGCATAGTACTTACGGAAAGGGAGCCTGATTTCGGGCTCCTTTTTTTATGCACTTGCACTAGAGATAAAAGGGGGCTTGTGTAAACTTTCTGTGAAGATATTTGAGTCTATCCATGGTGCTAAAAGCATGTATTTAGCTGTTAGATTATAGATTCATCGAAATAGTAGAAATCCTCCATGCCGATAGAACCATTAAATTATCGTATTTTAAAGTGTCAATGGAAATCAAAATTTCCAAGATTACACTTAAGTTTATAATTTACAGCATACCTCTAATTTATGCGCCAACTCAAAATCACCAATAAAATCACCTCCAGGGAAAGCCTCGCACTGGATAAATATCTGAATGATATCAGTAAGATTGATTTGTTGGAGCCTGAGGAGGAGGCGGTTTTAGCGAAGAAAATCAGGGAGGGTGACAAAGAAGCTTTGGAAAGACTTACCCGTGCTAATTTGAGATTTGTGGTTTCGGTCGCCAAGCAATATCAGAACCAAGGTCTTTCTCTTTCTGACTTGATCAATGAGGGTAATGTCGGCTTGATGAAAGCCGCAAAGCGTTTCGATGAATCCAAAGGATTTAAATTTATATCCTATGCGGTTTGGTGGATCCGGCAATCCATATTACAAGCGATTGTAGAATACTCTCGTATGGTTCGCTTGCCATTGAATAAAGTGGCACTTTTTCAGAAAGTAAAAAATGCGCGGAACTCCTTTATCCAAGAATTTGAAAGGGAACCCTCTATTGCTGAACTTGCAGCAGCCGTAGACGTATCGCCCAAAGAAGTAGAGGATATTCTGGAAAATGGTTCCAGCCATCTTTCATTAGACGCACCTATGGGTGGAGAAGAAGATGCCTCTGCCACCATGTTGGACTTTTATATGGATGGGGAGTCCGAAGCTCCGGATCTGGAACTAATGAATGAGTCACTTGCAGACGAAGTAAAAATTGGACTTTCCGCTTTAGCACCCAGAGAAATGGATGTGTTGGTGCTTTACTATGGATTGGGAGATGAGTCAGCGATGACCCTGGAAGAAATAGGGGATCGATTCGGGTTGACCAGAGAGCGAGTGCGACAAATCAAAGAACGAGCCCTTCGACGTTTACGCAAGAAAATCAATAAGGCTAATCTTCGTTCCTATCTAGGTTAATTTCAATTAGCCTGATTCTGCTATCTTTACAAAAAGCTTGATTCATGGCCTTTATTCTTGCCCTAGTCGTAGTTTCTCTTTTAGCGCTTACCGGAGGCTACCTGATATGGTACTTGTTAAAGTATGTTTCCAACAGAAAGCCCTCTGCCTCCAAAATTCAGCAGGAACTCATTCAAATGCGATCCAACTATCAGGATGAAGCTTCGAAATTGGTGCCTTGGTCACAGGAGGAGTGGATGCTCCTTTCGGCAAAATTAGGTACGCATAAAGAGAAGAAAGGTATCGTAAAATCAGCTGAAGGAACCATGCATTCCATCTATCATGAAGCATTGCTGACCTACCAATACAAACAGTACGCCGGAGGTAATTACAGTTTATTGCGTGTGCAAACGAAAGGTGGTGAGTATGTGTATTGGCGAAAAGGAAATCGGGTAGAGGTATTTAAAGATGGTCAGGCATATGGTATCATTAATGGCGAAGGTAGCTTATTGAGTAAGAATGGAAAAGAAACGATAGGACGTCTTCAATCAGGTGCAGATCGGCCCTGGATGCAAGTTCAACTGCATGATCATGAAGTTGCACAATTGTTAGAAGAGGTAGACTCTGAACACCCAAATCCAAGAGCTTTTGAGTATGTCACCTCCTTGGCTGAAGAGGATCAGGAGAAACTGATGGCGCTGAGTTTACCCTATTTGATTCGCAAAAGAATTTCTTTTGCGGAAGCGAAAGAAAAGAAGTCTTAAGAAGAAATATTGCCTTACGGCAAAGTCCTGAGCAAAAATTATAATATATTAGAATAACAATTTCATGATTCGGCTGTTATTGAGCTAACTAAACGAACAGATATGAGTGTTCTTGATTCCATCAAACTGGTCATTTACAGAGTCCATGAGAAAGGGCTGGAAGTTTTCCTCCTCAATGAAGAGAATGAACAGTGGGAAATGCCGGAAGGATGGCTGGATGAGCAGATCGATCAAGATAAAATGATTGAGTTGGATCCTATCGAAGAAGATGGCAAGGTGAAAAGAGCCGTTGCCATCGAAGGGGATTGGCATGATATCCCTTCTATCCGAAAACTCATTCAGAAAGATGTATCCAAGTTCAAAGATAAACTCAAGTCCTATTTACCCTCCCAAGCGAAGGGCTCTTTTGTGGCGGTGAAAGAGGCGGTGGGCAAAGTGGTGCCCAATGATAACCGATTCCTGAATGAGCTGAAAGAAATCATCTCTGAGAAGAATCTCACTAAGTATATCTAATTTAGCCCATGAGCATCGATCAGATTGCTATTGCAGAATCGAACTTAAGTCTGCCTAATTGCCAAAATATTTATAGAGGTAAAGTTCGTGATGTTTACGATTTGGGTGATCATATCCTTATGGTGGCCAGCGATCGAATATCTGCATTTGATCACATTTTACCCAAGCCGATTCCGTATAAGGGACAAATTTTAAACGGTGTAGCTACACATTTTTTGAAGGCTACCTCAGATATTGTACCCAACTGGCTGGAGGAAGTAATCGATCCCAATCTAGCATATGGCAAAAAGGCAAATCCTATCCGCATCGAAATGGTGATACGTGGCTATTTAGCAGGGCACGCATGGAGACAGTATCGATCAGGTTTTAGGAATTTGTGCGGAGCGGATATGCCTGAGGGTTTGAAAGAAGGAGATGCCTTTCCCAAGCCAATCATTACGCCGGCCACCAAGGCGGAAGAAGGTCATGATGAAGATATTTCACCACAAGAAATTCTAGACCGGAACATTGTTCCTCCCGAAGTTTATCGCAAGCTTGAAGAATATACATATCAGCTGTTCGAACGTGGGCAGGAAATGGCCCGTGAACAAGGACTGATTTTGGTAGACACCAAGTATGAATTTGGGATGCTGGAAGACGGTTCTATTATTCTTATTGATGAGGTGCACACGCCTGATTCTTCACGCTACTATATCAGAGAGGGATATGAAGAACGGCAAGCCAGGGGTGCAAAACAAATTCAACTTTCAAAGGAATTTGTGCGTGAGTGGCTGATGGAGCACGGATTTCAGGGAAAGGAGGGTCAAGTCATGCCGGATATGCCCGATTCTTTCGTATGGGAAGTCAGTGAAAGATATCAACAACTGTTCGAGCAAATCACGGGCAAACCCTTTGAACCTTTAACTGCCGAAACGCCTCCACAAGAACGAATGCAACAAGCAATCGATTCTTTTTTCAATTCTTAATTCCTGTACATAAGCCCATTCTTTCACCAGGTGATTTTAGAATGAATACTCTTTATTTGTGGTACTTACGTTCTATTTCTTTGAAAAAATTCTCCAACAAGGCGATTTGCTCACTATCTAGTTTTGCTTCTGAATGCAGCCATGTATAAGAGGGGAGGGGCATATGGCCTTCTTCGACTTCTTCAGCCGACTCTTCTGCTTTATGAGCTTTTTTGCCAGGTTTATAGGTTCCCCAAAGATTAAAGTTGAAGTGGCTGCGCCCTTCTTCAATATGGTTTTGGATGAACCATTTGGTCGGAGCCGTATAAGCATACCAAGGGTAATGGGATTGGTAGCTATGGCAATCGTAACAAGCACTTTTTAGGAGTGTGGTGACTTCCTGGCTGGCACTTTCTATTTGTAAGAAATCCTGCTTTATGTCTACCTCCTCCGGAGTCGAGCGATCCACAGGAACAAACTGTAAAATGATAAGAAGGCCTAAAAGACCCAAGAGAATTTTTTTAAAGATGGCCATGACTCTGTTTATTTTACGTAATCTGATAAGTATTGAAATTGAGGCCCCAAATGTCCGTTTTCTGCAATCGTAGCCCTTTCCAAAACCTTACTTTTTTCCCAATGTAAGATTTCCGGTAGAATATATTCAATCATCTGATCTCCAAATGCGGTGGATGCATCTCTTGGAAGCTCATTAGGTAGATTGTCGATAGACATCACATCAATCCCATTTGGGGAATAAGCGGGGGATTCTTCTTGGGTGTGAGGATCGTATCCAAAGACAGGATCCGTGATGGTGCTGGGTTTTAGTGTTGATGGAATGGACGCTTCAGGTGCGATGTCACAGGTGACATCTGCAATGACATCTATTTTAAAATCATCGGATTGCATTTCTTCTGCAGTAAAAAAAGCAGGTGCGCGGTTATCCCAATAGATGCCATTGATCATAATGTCCGCAGCCTCAGTATAAGGCTTGAAAATGCTTCGATACCGATCAGGATGTTGGTAAAATTCTTTTTTGTCAAAGCCACCATCTTCTTTTCGAGCAACGTAGTCCTTACATGCCAACTGACAGTAAACGGCTTCATCGAAAGACTCGTTTAGAAAGGCTTCCGGAGATATCTTTTTGATGCCCATATCATTCAAGACTTCTGCTGCTCCATTAGCGACTCTTCCCCCGCCGGTCAAAACGATTTTAACAGCAGGCCACTGGATGAACGGATAGACTTTTTTTGCGGAGGCATAATCTTTGGACTTGTAAAGGCGTGGCAATTCAAATAAACCACTTCTTTGTCCGTAGGTCCAAAGAGCATTATGTGCGCCTACCATTCCTGCAAATCGGCCGAAGGCAATCAGACGCTGACCTTTTTCATTGGTTAACACTTCATAGTCCACCAAGCGAATCTTCAGTTTTAGAATTGCCTTCAACAGATCTCTGTTATAGGCTTGCTCTTTGATAGTATGGGAAAAGAAAAAGTAACTTTTTCCCGGAATCAGTTGCTCGATGGGTACTTCTTTGACGCCCATTAAGATATCGCAATCGTCCAGGTTTTCTTGTAGTTGTACTCCTGCTGCGAGATATTCTTCATTGCTGAAACATCGAATTGGGGAAGGGGCGACCACTAGCTGGATTTCAGGATGATTTTTGCTGATGGTGGCGCATTGCTGGGGATTCAGAGGTACGCGTTTGTCTTGTGGAATTTTACCCTCTTGAATGATCCCGATCTTCATAGCATGATGTTTAAGTGCGTCCAAATATACAATGCCCACTTAATTTATCTATTGTGTTGGAACCGGCTTAAGAAAAATTTCACGTACTGCAGAAAGAGGGAACTCTGAATGGGGTCAATCCGTTAGTATTTTTGCACATTTGTGTGATTGTTCATTGAAATATGGGGCCGACTGGAATCGACAGGGAAGTCAGTTGGTAAGTAAGCATGTCGGAGCAGGGTGATTTACCTCCGTTAACAACTAGTCATCAACCTTTTTTAAATGGCGAACGTAATTTTGCCATGGCAGCGTAATCGAATTAGATTATAATGCCTTTGTGCCGCCGCTTGACACCTGATACAAAGCGAGCCGCATATCGAAGATTTCAGGTTAGTTCAGTAGCCTTTTCCGACTATTGAGCGAAATTTAGGAAATACGGTGTGCATATGGGTCTGTAGACCAACCTATTGTTCACCCGACAAACTGATGGTCTTCTAAACATGTAGAAAGCTTATGAACGCTTTCGCTGGACGAGGGTTCGACTCCCTCCGGCTCCACTACGATTTGATTCTTTTATAGTATAGCATCAGGTTTACTTCCACTTAAAACTTATGTATCTTTGCAGCATTAACGAACAATCAAAATTGACCAAAATGAAAAAGTCAAATATCTTACACTTCTTGTTCCTTGCGTTTTTTGCTGTTGGAATGAGTTTTACGCTTACTTCTTGCGGAGGAAACGGTGAAGAAAAAGCTTCTGATGATACAGAGCAAATGGAAGAAGCATCGACTGAAGAAGAAGCAAGCATGGAAGAAGCAACTGATTCAGCTGCAGAAGAAACAATGGAGGCAAAAGATTCTATGGAAATGGATTCAGCTGATCATAGTGATCACGACCACGGTTCAGAGCATCCTTCCGGAGGTTCAGAGCATCCTTCCGGAGGGAAGTAATTCAAGCCTCCTTACAATAAAAGCCCGTTCACTAAGCATAGTGACGGGCTTTTTTTATGTAAGACGCTAAAGCCTTTCAAAAGTAAATTGTACTTGGACTTTTTGATCCTTTCCTTGAACTTCCATAACAGGATATGCCAGAAATGGGATGGAACCCGACTCCGGACCGGGTTGCAAGATTAAATCTCTTCCTTTACTCAACTCTATTCGATTAGCCGGGTGATGCCCAAAGTAATAGGTCGCGAGTGCGGTATACTTATTTCCCTCACTGATGTCGATAGGCCACCACTTTCCATCTGCATAGAATTCCGCCCAACAATGATAACCATTGACTCCGCCTTCGTTTCTGTTGGAAGGAATCGCTGCCCCAATGGCAAAGCGGGCGGGAATATGGGCCGTTCGGGCTAACGAAATAAAGAAAGAGTGGAATTCTGTGCAGTTTCCTGATCGGGAATCACAAGCGAAATTGGCATCCCCGGTTCCATAGGTACCCTCTTTTGCGTATTTGACCGTTTCAATGACATAGTCATACAAAGCTCTGGCTTTTACCAAGTCAGACTCTTCTGTCTTATCCTCTAAAACACTGTCCACAATAGTTTGAAAACGCCCCCCGGTTGGTAAAAGGGGAGAGGCTTCCAAACTCAATTCATTTGGGGCTGCATCTTCATAGGCTGCTTTCTCTTTTCTAATGACCCGGTAAGAAATTCCTATGGTCTGAGCTTCCTTATGCGGAGGAATGGTGGCGAGCAAAACTTCATTATTGTATTGAAAGTCTCTCAATTCCATGACAGATGATGGGAAATCTTGTCGGACTACTTCAATGTTCTGCCAATCATCTGAGCTGGCCTTGGGCAACCATAATTTTCCGGAGTCCGAAAGAGGTGGAATGGTAACCTCATAATGAAACACGAAACTGTCTCTATTTTCGATGATTCCTAGTAGGTCATTGCTGGCCTCTTTTACAGGAACTTTACCCCATGTTTTATCTTTCTTTTGTTTCCAGCTATAGAAGGGTTTACCATTTAATTTATGAACGGTGATTTCTGTCACGTCCATCTCCTGAGCCGTACCTTCCAGGAAAAAATCAACATCATATACATCTCCATGAGTATCGACCAAATCCACGCAGGCAAAGTATCTTTGAGGACCTAAAACAGATAGGTATTCGGTATGAACACGCACTAATTTTAGTTGCATAGGGACGCTGTCTGTCTCAATAGTAAAGAAACCCTCTCCATCATTCGTTTCTTCCCGGATGTAGGATCTGATTCCTCTTTCCACATCGGCCACAGTGACCTTTTGTTCGTCCTTGAGGGGGGTAGTCTTTTGTTCCCTTGGTTCTGTTGTTTCGCAAGCGCTAAGTATCCCTACCAAGCACAGCACCATCCAATAATAGTTTTTCATTCTTTTGTATTTGAGTTTGACCCTTTGGAGTCTCTTGTCCATTATGAGGCCCACATTTTTCGAAGTATACGCACGATATACATCATGGCAACTATTCCCACTAACCAACAAATGATAGCCGGAAGCCATTGTCCGTAAAGGGTATAACCTGTTCCAAATAATAAGGCGTAAATCCCAAAGACACCCGCAAAGAAACCGGAAATCTCCAAACCAAAGCGTTCTTTACCTTTTACAACGGAAGGGTCCAATTGGTTTTGGGTCAGAAAGCTTTTCCAGCCCCAAAGGTGTGGTTTCACTTTATGGAGGAAATTCCATAAGACCTCTTTGTCCTCAGGAGGCGTCAATAAGGTTACAATGACCCATGTTAAGGTCGTCAATCCTACGCCTAATACCAGAGAAACACCTTGTGAAAGTTCATTCCCCAAAGGTGTAAGTTCTAGAAGCAATGCGATCAGAAAGGAAGCAACCATAGCAGATATTTCGCTATAAGTATTGATGCGCCACCAAAACCAACGAAGGATAAAGATCAATCCCGTTCCGGCACCAATTTGTAAAAGGATATTGAATGCGCTGAGCGCTGATTCCAGATATAAGGCAATCAGGCCGGCGCTGAACATGAGGAATAAGGTGCTTAATCGACCGATCAACACTAACTTTTTCTGATCCGCCTCCGGTTCGACAAAACGCTTGTAGAAGTCATGAGCGACATAACTAGCACCCCAGTTTAAGTGGGTGGAAAGTGTAGAAAGGAGCGCGGAAATCAAAGATAAGATCACTAGTCCTATCAAGCCTTTCGGCAAAAAAGTCAACATAGCAGGATAAGCTAAATCGTCATTGATAATACTGGCATCGATATCCGGAAAGGCCGTCTGAATATCTGCCAGCCCCGGGAAAAACACCAGAGAAGCCAAAGCAATCAGAATCCATGGCCAGGGTCGCAAGGCGTAGTGGGCAAAATTAAAGAATAGGGTTGCATAGAGTGCATGTCGCTCATTCTTTGCAGCCAGCATTCTTTGAACGATGTAACCACCTCCTCCCGGCTCAGCACCAGGATACCATACGGACCACCATTGTACCGCTATCGGAATAATAAACAACATCCATAGTTGATCCGGATCGGAAAAGTCTGGCAAAAAGTCAATTTTCCCACTGACTTCGGCATGGCTCAAAAGGGCCTCCACAGAACCAATCTCAGGCATTTGTATGATATAGATGGCAGCTCCTATGGTCCCGATCATCGCAATGGCAAACTGAAAAAGATCAGTGAGAATCACAGAGCGCAAACCACCTAATGTAGAATAGGTAAGGGTCACTAAACCACTGACCAATAAGGTGAGCCAGGCATCCCAGCCCAACATAATCGAAGCAATTTTTATTCCGGCTAGAAGTACGCCGGCCATAATGACGACATTGAAAAAGAAGCCTAAATACAAAGCTCTGAAGCCACGTAAAAAAGCTGCCATTTTACCTCCGTACCTCAATTCATAAAATTCAAGATCTGTCAGCATGCCCGATCGGCGCCATAGCTTTGCATATACGAAAACAGTGAGCATCCCTGTTAATAAAAACGCCCACCAGGCCCAATTACCACCGATTCCGTTTTTTCTTACAATATCGGTCACTAAATTAGGCGTGTCAGCAGAAAAGGTAGTGGCGACCATGGATATGCCCAATAACCACCAAGGCATTTGTCTGCCGGACAAAAAGAATTCTTCCGTTGAACGGCCGGCCTTTTGGCGTTGGAGGATACCCAGCAGCATGAATAAAAGCAAAGGGATAAAGATGATCAGAAGATCCAGCGTACTCAGCGTCATAGGTTCAAAATTGCTATGGGAAGATACAGAATAGGCTGTAAATGAATCTGCATGAAAGCGTTAGGTCATTTTAAAAACTAGATGCTACCTTAGCGCAAAAGCAAACTTCATGTACTTATGAGTAAATCTATTTTAGTTTTAGCAGCAGGAATGGGCAGCCGGTATGGAGGCCTAAAACAAATGGATGGTGTGGGACCTAATCAGGAAACCATCATGGATTTTACGATTCATGATGCCATCGAAAGTGGATTTGAACAGGCTGTTTTTGTCATTCGAAGAGATTTTGAGGATGCCTTTCGGCAAAAGGTGGTCCGAAAATATGAAGGAAAGATTCAGGTGGATATTGTTTTTCAAGAGCTGGATGCATTTGTGCCTTCTGAATTGGACATCCAACACAGGCAAAAACCCTGGGGGACAGGTCATGCAGTCTTGGTGGCGAAAGATCTCATTCAGGACCCTTTTATCGTGGTGAATGCAGATGACTTTTATGGAAAACATGCGATTCGAACGATAGGAGCCTTTTTAGATGAAAGGGTGAGTCCTTCACATTATGCTATGGTGGGTTACCCCTTATCCCGGACATTATCCTCTAATGGTACGGTATCTCGTGGCGTGTGTCATTTGGGTGAGGGAGGTCAACTATCGCATATAGTCGAGACAGAGAAAATCCAACGGACCGATGATGGAATCGTATATGGCGATCCTGTTCAGGGAAAACTTGAAGAGGAGGTTAAAGTGTCGATGAATCTTTGGGGATTGCACCCATCTATATTTGACCGTCTGGATCGTAAATTTGAAAACTTTATTCGTACACGTTTTCAGGAAGAGAAGTCAGAAATTTATCTTCCGTTTGTGATTGATGAGGCTCTGCAGGCCGGAGAAATTCAGGTGGATGTATTGCCCACGGATAGCAGATGGTTCGGAGTAACCTATAAAGATGATTTGCCGGATGTGCAAAAAGGAATAGCGAGCTTGATGAAGGCGGGGGTGTATCCTAATCCGCTATGGGGATAATAAAAAAGCCGGCAGCTGCCGGCTTTTTCTTTTTTACCAAGATATATCATCTTCAGATTCTGCAGATTTCGAATCCCCGCTGTTTCCACTTTCTTCCTTTGCTTTTTGTCTTTCGTATTCTTCTTGTTTACGTGTAAATTCATCGTAGTCATAATCAGGAAGTAAGTCTGTTTTGACATGCTCTACCGTGTCCTGCAAAGCTTCCAAGAAACGATTAAAATCCTCTTTGTACAAGAAAATCTTATGTCTGTTGAACCCTCCGTCATCAAATTTACGAGTGCTCTCGGTTAAGGTGATGTAGTAATCATCTCCTTTGGTCTGCCGTACATCAAAAAAGTACGTTCTCCTTTTCCCGGCTTTTACTTTGTTAGAATAAACCGCATCATTCTTCTTACTGCGTCTCTCTTTATCCACAATGCTTTGATTTGTGTTAATAAAAAATCCTCGGGGCAAATGTACCAAAATACGTCTTTATTCAAAAGATGAATTAACTGCTTGTGAAACAATTGAAGGAGGATAGAAGCCTGGTCAAAACCGATTCTATAGAGACAATTATGGCGGTTCTTGAAGCTTTTAAACTTAACCGGACTGTTCTTGAACCTGCTGTTGTTCAAAGATCTCAGAATAGTAACCTCCTGATCTGATTAAATCCTGATGGGTGCCCTCTTCCACAATTTTTCCATCATCCAAAACTATGATGCGATCAAAGTCCGCCAGAATATTTAATCGATGTGTAATCATGATAGCCGTTTTGTCTTTCAGACTTGCTTTAAGATAACCGATGATTTGTTGCTCTGTGGAGCTGTCGACGGCAGACAGGCAATCATCTAATACGATCATATCCGGCTGCTTGATAAAGGCACGTGCAATGGAGATTCTTTGTTTTTGTCCGCCGGATAAAGTAACTCCTCGCTCACCCACAAAAGTATCATATGCCTCAGGCAGGTCTTTGATGTCCTTATGAACGGCTGCGTTGCGTGCATATTGCATGATTTCTTCTCGTTCGGCTTCTACAGGTCCAAAAGTGATATTGTTTGCGATGGTATCCGAGAATAGAAAGACATCTTGAGGGATATAAGCGATTCGGTCTCTTAATGCGTGGAGATCGTAGCTTCTTAAATCATGTCCGTTGATGAAGATTCTGCCTTCATCAGGGTCAAACATTCTTAGAATCAAATCAGCAATGGTGGTTTTACCGGAGGCCGTTCTTCCTACAATCCCGACTTTTTCTCCTGCTTGTATGGTAAAGGAA
>CAZGGG010000014.1:16197-25709 GCA_964525165.1 uncultured Saprospiraceae bacterium
AGGAAATATCCTTAAGCGCTTTGATGCCGGTGTCGGGATAAGTAAATCCTACATGGTCGAAGACCAATTCTCCCTTTTGCGGAAGCGGTAAAGTGCCTGTATTCTGAATTTTTGAAGGAGTCTGAATAAACTCATTGATTCGTTGCATACTAGCTTCTGCTTGTTGAATGACAGAGGCAATCCAACCAATAGAGGTGACCGGCCAGGTGAGCATATTCACATAAATGACAAATTCTGCGATATTGCCGGGTGTGATGACGCCATTCATTACCTGAATCCCTCCTACAAAAATGGTAATGATGGTGGAAGTACCAATCAACAGAATCATTAAAGGATAAAATAAGGCATTCACCGTAGCCAGGGACAGACTTTTCGATCTAAAGTCGTTGCTCTCTTCTAAAAAGTAATCAGACATGGGCTTTTCTTGCACGTATGATTTTACAACCCGAATCCCTGAATAAACCTCTTGAGCAAGGCTGTTTAAGAAAGCCAATTGCTTTTGAATGATGGTACTTTTTGTATTGATGATATTACTCACGTAATAAATCGAAATGGATAGCAAGGGTAAGGGGAGGAGGGTGTAAATGGATAATTCAACATTAACGCTAAACATAGAATACATCACAAATCCTACTAAAAAGGCCAAATTGATACCGTAGAGGACAGCCGGTCCTAAATAGGTACGTACTTTATTGACATCTTCAGTGATACGGGACATTAAATCTCCCGTATTATTATTTCGGTAAAAGCCTAAATCCAATTCCTGATAGTGGTCATAAACTTGCTTTCTCATGTCGTATTCAATCAGCCTTGACATGACAATGATGGTTTGCCGAGTGAAATACATGAAGACGCCCATGATCAGCGCCAGGATGACGACCAGAATTCCAAAATAAGTGACGGTGCTTGCGACCCTTGCATAGTAATTTGCTCTTAATTCAAATCCTTCGAGCGTTTCATACATCTGAATATTCTCAAAAACAAGATCTAACGCCTCCCGAATCATTTGAGGTTGAAGCACTTTGAAATAGTTGGATAGTGCCACAAAAACGATTCCCCAAAGGAAATGCCATTTGTATTTTATGAAGTAATGATTGAGTGTACGTAAATGCTTCACGCTTAGGCGGATGTGCTTAGTGTAAGTTAAACAATAACAGTCAGTTAGATGACATTTTAGTCAGTTAATTGACTGATTAACCTTATCTTTATCAAAACTACACAAAAGATCAAACTCGTATGGGGCAAATCACCACCCTTGATGAATTCGTCATTCGCAGACAAAGAGATTTCAGCTATGCAACAGGAGAGTTGACTGCATTGTTGCGGGATATTGGCGTGGCAGCAAAAATTGTAAACAGAGAGGTCAACAAAGCCGGATTGATCAACATTTTGGGCAAGGAACAATATTCCAATGTGTCCGGAGATGAGGTGCAGAAGTTGGATATCTACGCTAATCAGCGGATGATAGAATGTTTAAAAAATAGTGGTGAATGTGCCGGTATTGCTTCAGAAGAAAATGAAGACTTTATCCCTCTGCCGGGGGTGGAGTCTAAATCTGCAAAATATGTAGTCGTTTTTGATCCACTTGATGGGTCTTCCAATATTGATGTCAATGTGACCGTGGGAACTATTTTTGGAATTTACAGAAGAAAAACCTCTTCTACCATTCCTTGCCAACTAGAAGATTTTCTTCAGTCAGGGGCTGAACTCGCAGCGGCCGGTTACGTGATCTATGGTACTTCTACCATTCTAGTTTATACGACCGGTAATGGTGTAAATGGGTTTACTTTGGACCCTAGTATCGGAGAATTTTGTTTATCTCATACAAATATGAGAATACCGGACAGCGGTAAGTTTTATTCCGTAAATCAAGGGTACTTCAAGAAGTTCAAACCCGAAGTGCAAGCTTATATTAACCAATGTAACGAAGAAAAATTACGCTTAAGATATATTGGCTCAATGGTTGCTGATGTGCACAGAACACTTGTGTATGGTGGAATTTTCACTTATCCTGAGACCGATGATCATCCGGAGGGTAAATTGAGATTGCTTTATGAATGTAATCCTTTGTCCATGATCGTCGAGCAGGCCGGAGGAAAAGCTCTGGATATGAATATGGGCCGTATTTTGGACATTCCTGTTCATGACTTGCATCAACGAACCGGTATTATCATGGGGTCTCCCAAGATGATGGATGAGGCTCGTGAAATTATTGAGAGACATCGATGATCTTTCTATAACCAGCATCAGCTATTCTATAATAAGTTGACGTACTTCTCGAACGGTCTGAATTAATAGTTGTGTTTTATTTGTTCGTTCCCCTCATTTTGTTGAAATTAATTGTTTGGGAAATGGTTTTCTTACGGGAAACTATCTTTTGTTTTTATTTCAATACGTAATATAGGGAGCTACCTTCAGACACCATGTTTCAGATAGTCCTTTACAGTCCGACAATTGGACAATAGGTCCATGTTCCTTTCTAAATTTCTCTATTAAATCAGCTTCTCGCCAGGAAACATAGGGATGACTCGCTAGTTCCTGAAGGCTGGCAGTATTTATATTGATGGTTTTTATTAATTCCGGGTTGACTTTTAAACGGAAGGAAATGGATTGATACAAAAGGCTGTCCAGCCCATACACCTCCAATAGCTGATGAGCAGATGAAAAACCGCCCAGCCGGTTTCTGTATTCAATAATTCTTTTTGCATACGTTTTGCCGATCCCTTTCAAAGACATCCATTCGGATGCTTCGGCGCTGTTCATTTCTAATTTGGGGAGGTCGTTGAGGTTGACGAATAATTGGTCAGCTAAAGCGCGCACCATAAAGGTATCGATCCCATAAATTTCTTTGAGGTCATTAATGGATTCAAACATTCTTACTTTTTCACGGAAGGCACATACTCTTTGTGCGATATATTCCGGAAACCCTAAAGCTTCAAAATCTTTTTGAGAAGCCGTATTGATATTTAAAGGTGCTGCTTTCCTTTCAGGAGAAGGGTCCGAAGCTCGATGAGCAGGAATAGAGTCTGCAATTTTTATTTTTGAATCAGATCCGGGATCTGACGCATATTCAATCTTTTGGGTAGAGCGTATCCCTTTCTCCTGATGTGGTTGATGTTGGATGCTGTTTGTCGAGGAGTCTTTGGAAAAGTCATTCCAGTTTGAATAAACTTTGGAGGTATAAGTGTTTTCAGGGGAAACCTGACTTTCCTTTGTCCATTGATCCAATAACTCTAAAGCTTTTTTGGTTTCTTCTCTTTCCAGATAATTAACCAGAAGGGTATGTCCCATCGTTAAGACGAATAAAAAAATGCTCCAGGTAATCAGGCCGCGCTGTTCGGTTTTCGTAAATCTCATCCAGTGATTCATCTTACTTTTCCTTTCCTATCATGTGTAACCAAAACAGAAAACGTTCCCACTTTTATGGTTTTATTTTATAATACTGATAATGCTATCTATTGGATAGGAAGCCTTTAGGGCAGTTTGGTCAAATTCTGAAAGGGGCTCTTGACTGATACACCAAGACTGATCATGAATTTTGATGAATAAAAATGACTGCTTTCTGGACTCGAAAGACCTAATGGTCGTATTGAGTCTTTTGGAACTGCTGTACCACAGAAAGACACAGACCATTAGACTTATGAGCTTCAAAGTAAGTATCCGTTTTTTCATCTTTTGATGATAGAGCCAAGAGGTGGTGGCAATCGATATACTTGCCACCAAACAAGCATCCATTAGGTCAAAATGGGACTTTTGAAGAACCCAATTGCCGGACCGAGCTGCAGCATCGACACCTGAGATACACAGGAGTATGATTTGATCCAATGCTCCATCAACCCATTCAGGTATAGGAAGGAGCAGGTCTCCCAAAACCCATATCCAACCTGAGCAAAAGATAAAGATGGCAAAGTATCCCGCAGGTATCCCAAATAGCCAAAACAATACTGGCAGCTTTCCGAAATAGAAAAGAAGGAGAGGAGCAAGGCTGATTTGCGCGGCGATGGAAATACAAATCAATGAATTCAGTTGTTCAGGCAGTGGAACCCTCCACCGAAACCACTCCATCAAAGGAGGGTGTAACAAAAAGATACCCAACATAGCTGTGAAAGATAACTGAGCGCCCAGGTCAAAGATTATATAGGGGTCCAACAGGAATAAAAGAATGGCACTAAAAGAGAGACTGTTGACACCTGTTTGTCCCACCTTCAAGGCCTTTGCCAAATAGTATACAACGGCCATCAGACCTGCTCGACTGGCGGAAGGTGCGAAGTTGCACATCATAACATATAAATAAATAGCTGTGCTGAGAATGAGAAAGTGAGCCCATCTTTGATATTTGAATTTACCTAATAAGGACAAAGCTGCAGAGACACAGCTGATCAGAATCCCGACATGCATGCCTGAAACCGCAAGGATATGAGCGACACCTAAGTCAGAAAATTGTCTACGCACCCTAGGATTTAACTCTTTGGAATCTCCAAATAGTACAGCGGCATAGATTCCAAAGGAAGAGGGCGAGAAAGCAGCTTGTAAATTTTCGATGCGTTGCTGCCTCCATTTTTCCCAAAATGAAAATGTTTTCTTTGTCTTGTGTTGCAACACCTGATTTGGTTCTATCCAAACAGAATAACAGACTTTCTTCTTTTGTAAATATTGGGAGAAATCGAAGCCACCCGGGAATGGTCCTTTTTTTAGTAGATTGAATCTCGCTTTTACGATCAAGATATCGTCTACTTGCACCTCTCTGTCGTCGGCAAGCCAGGCATAAACGGGAATTGCTGCAGTATGACCGGATATAAAACAGTTTCCATACATCTTCCACCGAAGGTGCTGCTCGTCGTATTGAGCTTTCCGGACCTCCATAACCATTTCATAATCTAGACCCGGGTTTAGTCTTGGAATTTTATGAAAACTTCGGTCACAAGCGCCCATATGAACATATCCTATAGATAAGAAAGTAGCGTAGAACGCCATACTCCATATCAAGGATTGTTTCCTGCTTGCGCAAAGGCCTGTGATGAGAAGAATACAAAAGAAAAGGGGACCTTTTCCTTCAAAGCCCCATAGGGTATAGCATAATGCTCCGGTAAGCATGGAAATTGCGGGACGGGCAAGGGGAAAGAGTTGCCAAGAAAGTTTTCTGTTTGCCATACACTCCTTAAGTGTATGACAAATTCAAAACGTGACATTTCTAACTTAATAAGTACCTGCAAGTCTTCTGGCTATCCATTCAGAGGCCAGCAATGCGAACAATACCCAAAAAATCCATTTTAAGTCAATGAACCCCTGTGTTCTTGCTGTTGTGTAGAGTACATCCTTAAGGCTTTGCTGATCAGATATCTCGCTGCTTAAGGCCTCTAACTCGTCCATTTCGAAATAGCTTCCTCCGGAGGCAGCAGATAAGGTTCTTAGCAGGTCTCTATTCGCCTGAGTTTGGTATCGTTCTAATTGGATTTTCTCTACAGAAAAGGAACCTTCCTCCTTAAAATTTTGGCCATTTCTGCTGACAGCTGCCTCATAGGTATAATTTCCTGGAGCTAAAAAACCGGCATCCAGACTATAAAAGTCCTGAGCCCTTGAAAATAGGAAGTTATACTCTTTATTGTCCTCATCCCGAATAGTCATTGTGATGTCTTCATCAGTTACCGGTTCAAAACTCTCATTATACAATTCTGCCCTGAATGAAATAGATTCATTTTCATTGATCAACCTTGCGGAAGGGGTAAGCTTGAATCTTCTTCTGTCTTCTTTGATAGACAGGTATTTTATCATTTGATCGACAAGCGTATTCAAACTATTATGTTCCTGGTCATCCATGAAGTCAAAAAGCCTCCACCTCCACAATCCTTCACCATTGATGAAGCCTATGCGCACACCTCTTTCTTCTCCTATGGCAATGAGAGGGTATTCTGTGGTTAAGTCTCCAATCCTTTGATGGAAGAGTACTTGAAGGTTACCGGTAGGGGCATATTTGCCGAAAGGCGCCTCCATAGGCGGAAAATTTTCAAATCGCACAGCTTCTGAAGGGTCGATTTGAAAGGCATTGAAATTATTATGGAAAGCCGCATCAACCAGATTAGGACTGCCATTCATGGGGGTGATTTGCAATAATTTTTGAATTCTGTTTAGGCTTGTCAAATCTGCTTGCTTGCCCAAAAGGAATAATTTCGGTTGCTGATTTTCCAATAAAACCTTTTGAAGCCTTTGATTGACTCTTTGGGAAGGTAATTGGTGTAAAATTAATAGGTCGTATTGTTCAGGCACAACATTGGGGGTTGCTTGTTGGAGCAGTTTCAACTCGATCTCATAATTGCCATATTGGGTTAAAATTTGCCGCAAGGCAGTCAAATCCGGATGAGGTTGAGCAGAGGCGATTAAGATTTTCTGGCGACCATCAATCACTTCTATATAGAAGTCTTTGGAATTATTTTGAAAGGAGGCTTCTGCATTCTGTTGACTGAGTTGTACTTTATATTGCTGTAGGCCTGCTTGATTAGGGGCTACTTTGAATTCTACAGTCGTAAAGAAGCGTCCGCCCTCATAGGTGATAGCTTTTTCTTCTACAAGTTGAAACTGATCATTACGCTTCCGCAAAAGCTGGACCTTGCTGGTGAGCCCGTTCATCTGTTCAGCCTCGATATCGACCTGCAGTAAAAACTGATCTCCTAAATAAACGATGTCATTGTGAAATATCTGTTTTACCAGAGCATCTCTTCTTTTTGTAGTGTCCCCTAAGCCCAAGGTGTAGATGGGACATGAAAATTGATTTGTGCTGTACATGGGATTTTGACCCACATTATACAGCCCGTCGGAAGCGATGACCAATGCTCCTACTGTTCTTCCGGCATATTGATTGTCTATATAATCCATTAGCGCGGAAAGATTTGTTTGCTGCTCGTCGAAGCTTAAGCTATCCAAAGGCTTGACGCTTTCTCCGAGAGATAAGATTTCAAGCTCATAATTTGAAAATCTTGATTCCCACTGATCGACTGCGACTTTAAACTGCTGAAGTGTGGAGTCGGGGGTTGATTGAATTGATTCGGAATTATCTACAGCCAGTAAGAGTAAAGGGCTTTCTGTTCTCTGATCAAAATAGGTGAGATAGGGTGAGAGCAATAAAAAGGAAAGGAGGAAAGTAGCCCCAAATCTTATCAATCCTAATACGATGGGAATATAGGCAGCTTTGTCTTTCCACCTTGAATCCTTGAAGTAAAGAAACAGGCTGAGGCCCAAGGCTAAGAGGCCACAAAGGATAATAAAACCGGTAGAATATTCAAGTTGCAAATTCCCCACACACTAATTTTTTCGTCTGCAAATATGCATATAAATGCTACAACGAAATAAAAGGATTTTTATTAAGTTCAAAAACTAAGACAGGGCCGGAAGGTGGATGCTGATGGTGGTACCTTCATCCTTCACAGAGTCCAATTCGATGGTCCCCCCAAGAGATTCTACAGATTCTTTTACAATGTAAAGACCCAGACCGGAACCCAAGGATTTATGAGAGGCTCTATAGAACATTTCAAAGACTTTTTCTTTCATTTCGTCTGAAATCCCTACACCATTATCCCTGATTGTGATATCTGCAGCGCCACTTTTCACATCGATATGAATATCTACTTGCTGATGGTCGTTATTTTCTTTCTGGTATTTAATTGCGTTGGAAATGAGATTCCCCAGTATGATCTTCAGCTTCACTTCATTGCTAATGAATTTACTGCCATCAGATTCGAGTTGAATGTCAAGAGAAACATCACGTGTTGCCGGATCGTATAAATAGCCTTCAGTGATCCCCTCTACCAGTTGATTGAAATTGATTTCGTCCTCTGAGGTGTTGTTGCGATTGCCGTAGTAGTAATCGATGACTTGATGCAGAAAGGTGTCCAGTTTATCTACCATACTTTTGATCATGTCAAAGTATTCGAGGGAGGTCGCATCTTTGATTTCTATTTTGGCTAGATTTACGATGCCCAGAATAGAGGCTAGTGGGGCTCTCAAATCATGAGAAACGGAGTAAACAAAATGGTCTAGCTCCTTGAGTGCCTTTTCAAGGCTTTCATTTTTTTCTCGGAGCTCCATTTTAGTATCGTAAATATCGCGTGCATTGACGATAGCCGTTTGGATATTTTTATAATCCCATGGTTTATCAATATAGCGGTACACCTGTCCTTTATTGATCGCATCAGCTACTGCCTCAATATCACTATAGCCGGTCAGTAGCATTCGGACCGTATCCGGGTATAAATCCTTGACTTGAGATAAGAACTCTGTACCGGTCATTTGTGGCATACGTTGATCAGCAATAACCACGTGAAAATCAGGCTCTTCCTCCATTATTTTAAATCCTTCGGCAGGACTTGTCGCCAGAAATACTTTACACTCCCTGCGGAATGAAGCTTTGAAGGAGGATAGGTTCCCCTCTTCGTCATCTACGTAAAGGACTTTCGTCTTCTGATGCTTAGATAAATGCGTCCGGCTCATTTATTTCTTAGGTTTTGGAGAAAGAGGCAAAGTGATCACAAATTCAGTGCCTTTACCGGCTTCGGTTTTAACCTTCAATTCTCCACCATGTTTCTCAATGATATTGTAAGAGATGGAGAGTCCTAATCCAGTTCCTTCACCCACATCCTTGGTCGTGAAGAATGGATCAAATATACGATCTATTATTTCATCCGGGATACCGGGACCATTGTCTTTTATGCTAATTTGGACAGTTTGATCTATTTCTTGGAAGCTAGTTGTAATCCAAATCGTTCCTTTTTCAGATTCTTCCTTTGCTTCGTTAATGGCTTGTGCGGCATTGTTGATCAGATTAAGGAATACCTGATTGATTTGACCTGCAAAACACTCCACCATAGGTAAGCTTCCATAATTTCTGATGACCTCAATGGAGTTTTTGATTTGATTGTTGATCAGGACCAAGGTGGATTCAATGTTATCATGGATATCGACAGATTTGGTGTCAGACTCGTCCACTCGTGAGAAAGTCTTGAGTCCTCTGATGATGCTGACCGTTCTTTTGGATCCGTCATTCATTCCTTTTAAGAGTTCATCAATTTCTGTCTTGAGGTATTCGTAGTCTAAGTCTTCCTTGAGATCTTCAATTTGTGTATATTCTTCCGGACTGAATCGTTCTTTAGCAAGCTTATCGGTTTCATCAAATAGCTCGATAATTTCTTCTATATCTCTTGTCAGAGGGGTGATGCTGCCACTAATGAAATTGATCGGATTGTTGATCTCGTGGGCGATTCCTGCTGTCAACTGACCCAGAGAAGCCATTTTTTCTTTATTGACCAACTGAGATTGTGCTTCTTTGAGGTTAGAGTAGGCGTTATCCAGTTTACTCACCGTTTCTTCCAAGTCGTTGGTTCGCTCTTTTACTTTTTGCTCGAGCATGATATTTTGTTCACGCACGATTTTCTCGTTACTGAGGGCCATTTCCAGCACTTTTTTATCCGCTTCATCTCTCTCTTGTTTGACGACAATACAACGTGGGAAAGGTCTATATGCAA
>CAZGGG010000014.1:25719-45747 GCA_964525165.1 uncultured Saprospiraceae bacterium
TCCATGACAGAACCTAATGGCATAAATGAAGTGGTGACATCGTTAAAAGGAATTAATATTCCCTGTATGGCCATTACGTAAACTAGGATGCCTATTAAAAAGAAGATCCAGGAAAGGATAAAGAATCTAGCCGGGCGGAACCCTCTTTTGTTTACCACAAAAGAAGTGTACAGCACAAAAGAAACGGCTAAAGCCTGTAAAGGAGAAAGCACTGTATAAACAAAGTCGTAAAATCCTAGGATGTTGAGGACAATGAGGCCGCCATAAACCCACTCGAATCCATTGGCAATCCTATTGAGGGTAGGCGCGTTTCTTTTGGTGATCAAGAATTCTTTCATGAACTCTATCCCCACTAAACTGACCAGACAAGTAAAAACGGTCTTTCCATTGAAAGCCAGCCAAATACTTTCAGGCCATAGAAATTGCGATGCATAGCCCAGGAAAGTAGCCTGAGTGATTAATGAAAAGGCGGTGTGCAGCACATAGATTAAATAACTTCGCTCCCTGAGACTGATATATACGAAGAGGTTGTATAGGATGAGTGCGAAAAAAATACCTGCAAAAATTCCAAACCAAAACTTGCCGTTGCTGGAATTCTGGGCCATGAGTGTTCGGCCCGCTATGGACATTGGGATAAGAATATGTTCATTTGAAGTCAATCTAACGAAGCACGTTTTACTGCTTCCTGCAGGAAGGTCCAGGTCAAAGGCAAAACTTCCTGATTGGACCGATCTGTCTTTCATCGGGATGAGGTTGCCTGTCAGTTGTTCTATCCATTCCCCCTCAGCATTCTGGTAGTACATTTTACCTAAAATGCCGGTTGTTGATTCAAGGTGTACTCTTAACTGGTCTGTTTTTGATTGGTTGGTAATGGAAAACTTAACCCAAATAGCAGAGGAAGTGAAGCCCGCGTTAGGGTAACGATCGGAAGCATTGATAAAAGGCTTTTCTTGAATCTCTTCAATCGTTAAGTCAGCGCTGGTATCCTCAAATATTAATTGAAAGCCCTTCAAGGAGGCCACTTCATTTTCATCTTCGAAAATCAAATGTGGGTCTTGTCCGAAAATACTTCCGGCAAACAGCAAGGTGCATATAAAAAGTAACCACTTGTTCATTTGACTTTAATCCTTAGGAGAACTAATATAATCTTTCCAATGAATCTTATCGATATGGATATCAATGTGTATATCAAATTCTCCTCGTGCCCAGCTCAGTCTTTTTTCAAAGATTTTATTTTGACGAAGACTTTCTATCATTTCATAGTCCGCCGGTTTTTTACAACCAATGTCAGAAGTATCTTCTATAATGACGGAAGTGGCGATCAAATCCAATTTTGGATAGTTGAATTCTCCATGGTCTCCCACCTTTTCAAATCTTTTAAAACCCCAATTTAGACTTTGCTTCAGCGTGTGTTTGGCTACCAACGCCAATAGGGTATTTAATTCTAAATCTTGTGTAATCGCAAATGCGGCCAGAGGGAGCATTTTCACACCTATACCTCTTCCGGCTACTTTTCTTGAATTCCAAAGTCCACATAACTCTGCCGTCCCTCTGGCAGTGTATTCTTCAACATATTTATTGATCCTTAAGTCTACCTGCGCAATGGCTTCTTGCATAGGGAGGGGATAATCCGGATGTGCAATATGAAGACGTGCCCCACCGACAACGTCTCCGTTCTCGTCTTCACAAACGATTACATAAACCATAGGGGATTCCATCCAACTGTTATCCGCTGAAGTAACTTTTTTAATACCATTTTCCAAAAGAACATTACGATGTCCCTCTGCAAATGCTTCGCAAAGTGGCCTATTGTCTAATGCCCAGAATGCCCGTATTTTGTACATTTCCCCGTTATAGTATAATCTCCTTAAGAGGAAGCCTTAATGCCCTTTCGGATGGAGGACCGGCTATATTTAGACGAAACATAAAAATCATCTGTTCGGACCGCTCCAAATTCCAAAGCTCCTCAAATTGGAGGAATAGCTTTTGCAAGCTATCCTTCATGTTGGTATTTATATCAAATTCCTTGCCATAGAGTAATCTATTGAAAAAAAACGTGCTGGGGGATATAGGTTGGAAACTCAATTTCATTTGATTGGCTTTCAGCCATATCTGCTGCCCCAACCTTCCTCCTTGAATGAAGGTCTCGGGATGAAAGTCCGATGAAATTGTAATCAAGCCTACGGCCGATGCGTTTTTAACGGTCTCCCTCATGGGATCGCGCAAGCCATCACCGAGATTCCATTCCCCTAAATAATGAGCGGCCTTAGGATCTTTCGATATGGACAGTCCGGCTTTAGAGGTTTCATCTAATTCTAAGGTCTCGATATCAATTCCGTCTTTCGTCTCCTCTGCTTCTTTATGTGTCCATCGTATTTCATTTAGGAAGTCATGATGTCCTCTTGGATGGATAAAGCGCAATCTTTCGACCTCCCCGGCTATTTCCCCTAATCGGTTTAGTGCGTCTTCTTCTGTAATCCACCTCAATTTTGCTTCCGGCCATTGGACAAGAAGTTGGCTGAGTGCTTGGAGTTTGTCTTGCGGGATGATCACTCTCCCTTCATTTTTTCGATTGGTCGTGCGAATACTCAGCGCCTCATACAAGTCAAATGCAGCCTTTCTATCTGCTTTTTCGTGCTGTAGATCTATCCATTGCACAGATGCGATGAAAGTGTCATTTTGAGCTTTAGGAAATAAGGTGAGGTCCCCGCCAAACCCGTCTTTTGCGGAAGCGATGAGTAAATTTTCAAGCGCTGCTCCAAAGGCAAAATAAGACCCGGTGTCTTGGAAGTCTAGAAAGGAATGTGAACGTCCCTTATCGTGGAATAAATGTACGCTGTTGTCCTCAATGAGCCATTTCCAGGGCTGAACATTCCCTCCTGAAGGTGCCATCGCAGCATAGGAGATCCATTGCTCTACCTGCGAGCGCTCAGGTGTTTTGTGTCCATTTGAGTTGGGAAGATGGAGTTGTTTGACCGATTGAAGGGCCATTGATTGTGTGATGGAGTCCGGTCGATGATCTTGAAAAGAGGGTAGGGGACGATTGGGAACGATATCCTCCACATCCATAAAAAATCGACCGGAAACATCTGTTTGATCCAGTAAAATTCGCCTGCTGATATCCGCTGCCGCGGCACCGCCCAAAAAGACGGAAGTGGCCAACTGTGGCCAGGTGCTGATAGATTTACCCACCTCCAAGGCAGAGGCTTTCGCTCTGGGAGAGAGGTCTTCCGCGCCTAACATTTTCAAAATGTAGGGAATCTTCTCTTTATTACTGAGGCCTTTGAGTGTATGGGCAGATAAGGGTCCTGCCAATCCATGAAGGATGGGCCGATCATTTTCTAAATCGAAGCGCTCGATATCAATCATTCCGCGGTCACTGGTGTCCATGATTACCGGAATACCGTGTTTTTTGGCCTGCTCTCTTGCCATTACTTTAATATCTAAGCTGTCACATTCATCTACCAGAAGATCAATGCCTCCATTTCCTGCTAGAAATTCATTTAAGTTCTCTTCGGTGATGCCCTCATGATAAGGAACGACCTTGAGGTAAGGATCCAATTCCATGATTTCCCGGGCGACGATGGTTACTTTCGGCAGGTCTAGATGGATCAAGGGCGTCCGAATTCTATTCAAATTCGACAACTCTAAATGGTCAAAATCTGCAATCCGAAGTTCACCAAAAGATCTTTCCATAGCAAGAGATAGGGCGATACTTTGCCCTACACTTAAGCCTATTATTCCAATAGTTTTTGTTTGGAGCAGATCTCTTTCTTTACGCGTTATTTTATATTGGTTGCGATTGGTACGCACTTCTATGAAGTCTTGCTCATCCAGGATATGGACCAGGCTGTTTCGCCAGGGGAAATAGACCCAATTTCCACATTCTTCCCAAGCCCGTCCCGCTAAATAGCTTTGAACAGCTTCTTCCATCAGAGTCGGCTTAAGCCCTCTGGGATGACGACATTTTATCAATTCCTTGACCTGATTTTGAAAAGCATCAAAGATTTGCATCTCCGGATGTTTCGATTTGAGTTCTTCCAGGAGTAAATGATCTTGGGGGAGCTTATAAAAGTTAGGTTTTATAGCAAGAGAATGGTCGCTCATGAAGTTACTTTGTGTTCCAATTAAAGTTAATTAATTTCCTAGATAGCACGGATGATATATATAAAAAGTAGTAACTTGTTTTAGAATAGGGTATGATCACAGATGGAAAAGGAGAATAAAATAAAAATTCTATATGTTGATGATGAGGTAAACAACCTCACTAGTTTCAAGGCGACATTTCGCAGAGAATTCAGGATTTTTTTGGCAGAGTCGGCTGCTGAGGGCTTTGAAATCGTCAAGACTAAGGATATCCAAATCGTGATTAGTGACCAAAGGATGCCGAATATGACGGGTGTTGAGTTTTTTGAAAAGCTCACTGTGGACTATCCCGATCCTATACGCATCTTACTCACCGGCTATTCGGATATTGATGCAGTCATTGGAGCCATTAATAAAGGGCGTGTTTACCATTATATTACAAAACCCTGGGATGAACGTTATTTGAGAAATATCATCCGAAATTCATTTGAGATTTACAGACTGAGGGAGGAAAATAAGAAGCTTTTGGATGAATTGACGCAATCCAACCAACAGCTCGAATTTTTGATTCGACAACAACTACTCTCCTAATACAATTATTGATAATAGATACGCATCTGTATCGTTACTACAAAAATAGATTTGATGTATGACTAGACTAATTCAGTGGTCTTTCGTTTTGATATTGATCGTCTTCAGTGTAAGTATTAAGCTGCAAGCCAGTCAGATTATGCTGCCGATGGATGAGGTTCAAAAGAACCACCTCAAAGCCTATGGTATTACCTATTGGATATTAGATAATGGGCTTGAAGCATGGTGGTTGTTAAATTATCGAGGAGGAAGTTTTGTATTCGCATACAATGAGCGTTTTGAGAAAGAATGTCAGACTCGGGGTGTATCCTATGAAATTATCTCCGATGCTCAATTTAATTTGATTCGTGAAGAAATTGCCAATCCGGAAGTTAATATGGAAGCTATTAAGTTGGAGGTAGCTCCCAAAATAGCTGTGTATACACCGGATTTTAATGCGAGGGGAGAACGTATACAACCATGGGATGACGCGGTTACCCTTGTGTTGACTTATGCGGAAATTCCCTATGAAACTGTGTACGACAGAGAGGTGCTATCCGATAAGCTGGCACAATATGATTGGTTGCATTTGCACCACGAAGACTTTACAGGTCAATATGGGAAATTTTATCGTGCTTATGCAGGCACCCCCTGGTATCGGGCCAATCAGGAGAAAATGGAACAACTGGCAGCGAGCTTAGGCTTTTCCAAAGTTTCTCAACTCAAACTTGAGGTCGTGAAAAAAATCAATGAATATGTCGCAGGGGGTGGTTTTATGTTTGCGATGTGCTCTGCAACAGATACTTATGATGTAGCCTTAGCAGCGGAGGGTGTAGATATTTGTGCAGAAATGTATGATGGAGATCCTGCAGATCCAAACCCTGATCCTAAATTGAATTATGAGAATTGCATTGCTTTCGAAAATTTCACTATTGTGAAGAATCCATTAGAATATGAATATAGTTCTTTGGATAATGTACGTCGAAATGTGAAAGAAGATCAAGACTATTTTACCCTTTTTGACTTTTCAGCAAAATGGGATCCGGTCCCCACCATGCTTACGCAAAATCACACACGAACCGTGAAAGGCTTTATGGGGCAGACCACTGCCTTCCAAAGACAGTTTGTGAAATCAAATGTCATTACGCTTGGTGAAAATAAGAGTGCCTCGGAGGTACGCTATATTCATGGAACCAGAGGGGAGGGAACATGGACTTTTTATGCAGGGCATGATCCCGAAGACTACAAACACAGAGTGAATGATCCGGAAACAGATCTTAATCTCCACCCAAAATCACCGGGTTATCGTCTGATTTTGAATAATATCTTATTCCCGGCCGCCAAAAAGAAAGAGAGAAAGACCTAGACTTCCGCAAGAGTTGAACAATATGAAATAAATATTAATTTAGTTTCACATTGACTCAACTATGGCAAATATGAGAAGTATTATAAAGGGTATCGGACATTATGTTCCGGAGCAGGTGGTTACGAATGACGATCTGGCTCGTCATATGGATACATCAGATGAATGGATTCAGGAACGCACCGGAATCAAAGAAAGACGGTATGCAAAACGACAGGAAGAAACGCCCACTACGCTTGCTGCGAAAGCCTCTGAGGTTGCTCTGGAGAGGGCAGGAGTAGATAAGGAAGAAATAGACTTTATCATTTTTGCCACCTTAAGTCCCGACTATTTTTTTCCTGGATGTGGGGTGCTACTTCAAAGGGAGCTCGGAATTTCCAAAACGGAAATAGGTGCATTGGACGTTCGAAATCAATGCTCAGGTTTTGTATATGCGCTATCTGTAGCTGATCAATTTATTCGATCAGGTATGTATCAGAATATTCTAGTGGTAGGCTCTGAGGTCCATTCCATGGGGCTTGACTTTTCCACTAGAGGAAGGGGTGTTACGGTCATTTTTGGAGATGGCGCAGGCGCAGCTGTCGTAGGAGCAACAGAGGATGAAAATCGCGGATTGTTGAGTACCCATTTGCATTCCGATGGTCGACATGCAGAGGAGCTTTCTTTTATTAGTCCAGGCTCTCACGGAGGGTATCATGACGATTTGGATTATGGTTTTCAAGAGGAAGAGTTCGGAGGCCTTTTTATCACACAAAAGATGGTAGACGAGGGCATGATTTTTCCTTATATGAATGGTCAATATGTATTTAAATATGCGGTGAAGAAATTCCCTGAAGTGATCATGGAAGCACTCACTACTAATGGCTATCAACCGCAGGATTTAAAAATGTTGATTCCACATCAGGCCAATCTCAGGATCGCGCAGTTTGTCCAAAAAATATTGAAGTTACAAGACGAACAAGTCTACAATAACATTCAAAAATACGGGAATACTACGGCAGCATCTATTCCGATTGCCCTGTCCGAAGCCTGGGAAGAAGGAAAAATTAAAGAAGGGGACTTGGTCTGTTTAGCGGCATTTGGGTCAGGCTTTACCTGGGGCAGTGCGCTTCTGAAATGGTAAGTATGAAACTAGATGTTTTAGCAATCGGTGTTCATCCCGATGATATTGAATTGTGTGCAGCAGGAACGCTCTTAAGGCATAAAGCCCTCGGCTATAAGGTGGGTATTTTGGATTTAACGAAGGGTGAATTGGGGACCCGGGGAACTGATGAAATCAGATTAGAAGAGGCTCAGGCTTCGGCACAAATCGGAGCCTTAGACTATAGAGAAAATGTAGGCCTGCCGGATGGATTTTTCGAGCATAATGAGCAATCGATAAGGAAAATCGTTCCTTACATAAGACAAACTCAGCCAAAAATTATCTTAATCAATGCCAAATGGGATAGACATCCGGATCACGCCAGAGCTTCTCAACTTGCCCATGATGCTTGTTTTTATAGTGGTCTCTTAAAAATTAAGACAATTGATCCGGTTACCTTGGAGGAACAAGAGCGGTGGAGGCCTTCGACGGTTTATCAATATATTCAGGACTATACCAGCACTCCTGATCTGGTAGTAGATATTACCCGGCACCAATCACAAAAGATGGACATGATTCGGGCTTTTAAGTCTCAATTTTACGACCCGAATTCGAGTGAACCAAGTTCACCGATTTCATCCAAAGATTTCCTGGACAATGTGATTGCGAAAGATCGCATCATGGGAAGATTCATTGGAGCTACCTATGGGGAAGGCTTTCATACCCTGAGACCCGTAGGGATAGAAGATTTAACCCACACCCTTTAATCGAATTTGCAATTCTCTCTGACTTTATTGGGAAATCAGCTTCTTACTCGATTCATGTAATTGTAGAGATATAAGCTGGCAGACTCCTTATATCTTTTTGATTGAGACCCAAATGTCTGCCATGAGATAAATTCATGATATAAATCATTTTTAGTTCCGGAATGCCCGTGTACTTTTGCCCAAATAGAATGAGTCTAAATAAAAACTATGCAAAGGGGAGTACAATTGGTCATCGCATTTCTTTTATGTTCTTTAGGAGTGCAGGCACAATATCAAGTGGCCTTAGAATTTACGGATTCAAATTCCAAAGCGATCGAAGGAGTCTATGTCTCCATTGTTAACTTGCCGGATCGACAGGCTTATTCCGGTGCGGAAGGCAGAGTGATTTTTAATTTAGCAGAGGGGACCCATACCCTTCAAGTTCAAAGGATTGGATATGAGGCTTCTGAATATTCATTTAGCTGTTTCTCGGATACGCTTATAGAAATTACGTTACAATCGATAGCCACGCAATTACCATTTGTAGAAGTTTCTGCTTTCAGTTTGACAGAACAAACAGATGTTATAGGAACAGAAAGTTCAAGCTCTTATTTTCTTTCTTCAACAACCCTGGACCAACTTAAGCAAACGGATATGAACCAGGTGCTGAATCGAATACCCGGTGTACAAATCCAGGAAGAAGAAGGGTTTGGTTTGAGACCGAACATTGGTATTCGCGGAAGCGGAAGTCTTCGATCTGAAAAAGTGTTGCTTTTGGAAGATGGTATTTTAACCGCTCCGGCCCCATATGCTGCGCCGGCAGCTTACTATAGCCCAACTTTTGGCAGAATGTCCGGTTTAGAAGTGAAATTAGGGTCTGCCTCACTAACGGCCGGGCCCTACACGACGGGTGGAGCTATTAACTTCTTGTCGGTACCCATTCCCAACCAGTCTATGACCTCAGCACGCGTAGGATTGGGTTCATTTGGTACACAACAAACCTTATTCACAGTTGGAGATCAGCTCGGTGATTTTGGTTTTGTGGCTCAATTCTTCCGACAATCTTCTAACGGATTCAAAGAATTACCCAACAATGGGGATACCGGTCATCGCAAGTGGGATGGCCTATTGAAAGCAAGATATCTTTTGTCTGATAAGGATGGTCACAGACATCAGTTATCCGTTAAATTTTTACATACCCAAGAAACCTCTGCGGAAACATACTTAGGATTAACCAAGGCTGATTTTACCCAATCACCTTTTCGAAGATATGCTGCCTCTGAGCGGGATGAGATGAATACGGAATTCACAGGAGGACATCTGCAGTATGCATGGATATTCCCCGATCAAAAATCCTGGATCACAACAGTTTATGGGCACCACTTTTTCAGAAATTGGTACAAGTTAGACAAGACCCAGATAAACGGAACCACTCAATCCATCTCGACGGTGCTCAACCAAGCAGAGGCATATCCGGATGCCTACTCCTTACTGACGGGTAATGCAACAGAGGGAAATTTATTACTCAAAGCCAATAATCGAAATTACTATACTTATGGTCTTCAATCAGAATTGAAGGCACAATGGGCGCAACATCGCCTCAAGGCTGGATTAAGGCTTCATGCTGATGGAATCGATCGTTTTCAATGGATAGACAGCTATCAAATGGGGTTACAGTCAATGATGTTGGTGGAGCAGGGGGAGCCGGGGAAAGAAAGCAATCGCCTACAGGATGCTCGGGTGGCTTCAGCCTATGCGGATTATAGCTGGAGCTGGAATAAGCTATCGCTTAGTGCCGGAGCACGGGTAGAATATTTAACCCTTTCCCGTCGAGACTATGGTAAAGAAGACCCGGAACGAACCGGACTTGATGTTCGTTCCAGAAGCAATGAACTTTTTGCTTTCATCCCGGGGATTTCTGCTCAATACCAATGGAGTGAGCATTTCTCTGTATACAGTTCCGTAGTAAAAGGATATAGTCCTCCAGGGTCAAATCCTAATACCCGTCCTGAAGAAAGTGTGAATTCAGAACTCGGATTACGATTCAGGAAATCAAATGTACAGTTGCAGTTGGTAGGCTTTTGGCACGAGTACCAACGATTATTAGGCAGTAGCTTACTTGCGTCCGGAGATCCTAGTCTGGAGGAAATGGTCAATGGGGGATCGGCAAGGTCTTTAGGTATTGAGTGGTATGGCAAATTTCAGGCGCATAAAAATTGGCCTCTTGAGATGAGTTATACCTTTATCAGCAGTCGGTTCACTCAGGAGTTCGAGAGTGATTTCGACCCATGGGGAACAGTTCAGGAAGGTGACTTTTTGCCTTATGTAGCGCCGCATACGCTATGGTTTCAAACAGGCTACCAGTCTGATCGTTGGGCGATATTTACTCAAATCCATTATCAAACAGATATGCTTTCGCGAGCAGGTTCCTTACAGGATCAAAACTTGCTCATAGGTTCTCGATGGTTATTGAGTCTTCAACTTCAATATCAAGTCAATCACCGGTTAGCAGTGTATGCTCGAGGGAATAATTTGCTGGATCAAAGATATGCAGTAGCGACCCGTCCTGCCGGATGGCGCCCTGGAATGCCTCGTTATGGGGAGTTGGGGGTAGAGTTTAACTTGTAAAATGGAGATTCCTGATGAGTCGGTAAAGAAGGATATTCCAAATTGTTTGTGTATTCCAGGGTGCCCAAACGAAAGTGAATGGGTACCCGACTTCGTTCTATTATACGATCCTCCCAGACACAAAAGATGCCCAGTTTGTTGGCTATGTTGTGCTTATAACTTGGAGCTGTCTGAAGGACCGGTGAATACAAATAGGAGGCAGGCAGGTTTTCTTCGATAAAGCCTTGCGTTTTTTGCAGCATTAGCTGTGCGCTTCCGCAAATGGGAAACAGAAGAATACCCAATAAGGACATCCAACGAAAGCAATATCTACCATTCTTTTTCAACATTAATATAGTTCGTATTTCCGATAGGTGCATTCAATTTTACCATTGAACAGGGTATGTTTCTGAGAAGGTTTCAATCCAAAGTGTTTCATGGCTTCAATATGTCCGGATAAAACCCAAGCGGTCCAACCGGGATAGTTTCGTTTCAGATGATCCCCCATATTTTTATAGAAGGTACTTGCCTCAGCAAGCTCTAAGCGCTCGTCATAAGGAGGATTCACTATGATCATACCGGATTCTTCGGGAGCTTCAGATTGGAAAAAGTCCTTTTTTTGAAGATCTATGATGCCGTCCATTTTGGCTTGATATGCGTTTTTACGCGTCCAACTTAATGCTTGTTTGTCTTGGTCAGATGCATAAATGCGCGGAGGGCTTATGGTTTTATCCTGTCGAATACTTCTTTTGAGCCGCTTCCATGGACCGGTATTGAGAAAGGTGAAATGTTCGAAGGCAAAAGTCTTTCTGTATTTTTGTGCAGGTACTTGCATTCCTTTGAGTGCAGCTTCTAAGGCAATCGTTCCACTTCCGCACATCGGGTCATAAAAGGCTTGATCCGCTGTCCAGCCACTCAAGCCAATTAAGCCTGCAGCCAATACTTCGCTCAAAGGTGCATAGGCGCCAGGTGCTTTATACCCCCTTTGAAAGAGGGCTGCTCCGCTGGTATTTAGAGAGATTGAGGCTTGATCTCTAAAGATGTGAATATTGATGGAGACATCCGGTGCCTCCTTATCTACATTGGGTCTCCTTCCTACTTTCTCCCTAAAATGATCAGCCAAGGCATCTTTTACTTTGAGTGCTGCAAAGCCTGTATGCTTGAAACGATCGGAAAGAATGGTAGGATAAATTGCAAAGGTCTGTTGCGTTGTCATATACTCTGTCCAAGGAACAGAACGAGCAAAGTCATAGAGTTCATCCTCGTTTTTTACGTCGCCTTCCTTTAGCGTCAAAAGAACATGAGTGGCATATCGAGAAAGGTAATTAATCTTAAAAATATCTTCCTCTTCAGCCTCGAAAAGTCCGACAGCTCTTGTCAATTTTGTAACCTCTTTTCCCGTAAGGAATGAGACTTCCTCAGCGAGTAAGTTTTCCAGCCCCGCTAGAGTTTTTATGATCAACTGCATAGTTTATGTTTGAAGAACTCCGGGATTAAATTTTTCTATTTCCGCATTATTAGCCGCTTCTATGCCCTGTGCTAAAAAAGTGCGGGTTTCCCTAGGGTCAATAATCGCATCGACCCATAAGCGAGCCGCAGCGTAATAGGGTGAAGTTTGATTCTCGTATCTCTGTTCGATTTTTTCTAATATCTCTTGCTCTTCTTTATCAGTGACTTCCTTACCCTGAGCTTTCATGCTGGCAGTTTGGATTTGCAAGAGTACTTTTGCAGCCTGCTTTCCTCCCATCACCGCAATTTTGGCTGTAGGCCAAGCTACGATCAGTCTGGGGTCATAGGCTTTACCACACATAGCATAATTTCCTGCCCCATAAGAGTTACCCACCACAACAGAAAACTTAGGGACGGTAGAATTCGAAACCGCATTGACCATTTTCGCTCCGTCTTTTATAATACCCCCATGCTCTGAACGAGTGCCTACCATAAAGCCGGTGACATCATGGAAAAAGACAAGAGGAATTTTCTTTTGATTGCAGTTCATGATGAAACGTGCTGCTTTATCGGCGGAATCAGAGTAAATCACGCCCCCAAATTGCATTTCTCCTTTTTTATTTTTGACCACCTCACGGTTATTGGCTACGATACCTACAGACCAGCCTTCAATGCGCGCATAAGCACAAATGATGGTTTTACCATACCCGTTTTTATAGTAGGTCAGTTTGGAGTCATCTACAATGCGTTTCAGGATTTCATTCATGTCATAAGGCTTCGCGCCCGCTTCCGGATAATATCCCAGAATTTCAGAGGGATCTAATTTGGGAGGTATGGGTTCCGCGCGATCGATCCCTGCTTTATCAAAGTGACCCATTTTATCGATTAGGTCTTTGATGGTGTCCAGACAAGTTTCATCATCCGGTACTTTGTAGTCTGTAACTCCGGAGATTTCACTTTGAGTAGTGGCTCCCCCGAGCGTTTCTTTATCCGTTTGTTCTCCGATGGCTGCTTTGACCAGGTAAGGACCAGCCAAAAATATAGAACCTGTTCCATCTACGATCAAGGCTTCATCCGACATGATAGGCAAGTAGGCTCCGCCGGCCACACAGCTTCCCATAATAGCCGCAATTTGAGGGATACCCATGGAAGACATTTTTGCATTATTCCTGAATATCCTCCCAAAATGCTCTTTATCCGCAAATATTTCATCTTGCATAGGTAAAAAGACACCCGCACTATCTACCAGATAAATGATGGGCAATTTGTTTTCCATGGCGATTTCCTGTGCCCTTAGATTCTTTTTGCCCGTAATGGGAAACCAAGCGCCGGCTTTGACCGTGGCATCATTAGCGACCACGATGCACTGACGACCTTGTACATAACCGATGACTACAACAACGCCGCCGGAAGGACAGCCGCCATGTTCTTCATACATTTCAAAGCCGGTGAGTGCCCCCACTTCAAATCTAGGGGCGCCTTCGTCCAGCAGGAAATCAATACGTTCTCTGGCAGTGAGCTTGCCTTTTGCATGTTGCTTTTCGATACGCCTTTTCCCGCCTCCCAGGTATATTTTCTCCAGTCGGTGTTGTAAGCGTGAAAGAGCCAATTTCATGGCATCTTCGTTCTTGTTGAATTCTATATCTAGTTTTTGTTTAGCCATAGGGATTGCTTTGTGGTCGATGAATATAATAAGTACAAATGACTTTTGGGAGCTTGACAAAGGAGTAAGTAGCCTCAAAGTCTAAGCCTCTATATTCATTAAGGCCGGACGCGCTTTTGTATTATTATTTTGTAAAAACGTACCAAAAAGGTCCTTGATATTGTTCGTAGAAGCCTTGAAAAACCACTCGTCCTGTTATACTTTCCAAAGCTTTGACCAGATCGTCAGAACTATCAATTCGCTCTTCATTAATATGGGTGATGATAAAGCCCGGATCCATTTTAGTCCGCTCAATAATGGAGCCTCTGTAGATACTGACTACTTTGATGCCTTCTTGCTCCGTTCTCTTTTTTTCTGCCAGGATTAAATCTCTGACTTCAAATCCGAGGTCTGTCAATATTTTATCTTTTCGGATAGAAACAAGGTCTGTTGTATTCAGTTGATTACGCAGCTCTACGCGAAGCTTAGTTGTTTTATCATTGCTCCAAACCTCCAATTCTACGGTGTCGCCGGGTCGAAACCTCCCAACGTATTCCATGAGTTCGGGCAAGGTGCCGACTTTCTGTTCGTTAATAGAAAGGATAATATCACCCGATTTAAGTCCGGCGACATCAGAGCCACTTTCGGGGCTCACTCTGAATACATACACGCCTCTGACTTCAGATAATTCAAGTTCCTGAGCAATCTTATCATCGACAGATCTAGCCTCTATACCTAATAATCCGCGGTGCACTGTACCAAACTCCTTAAGGTCACTGATAACTTTTCTCACCAAATTAATAGGGATAGCAAAGCTATATCCTTCGTAGCGACCGGAATACGTAATAATCGCAGTATTGATACCTACCAAAGCCCCTTCGCTATTGACCAAAGCGCCACCGCTATTGCCCTGATTAACGGCAGCATCTGTTTGAATGAATGACTCTATCCCGTATTGGGTATCTAAAATATCGATATCCCTGCCTTTAGCACTCACGATTCCGGCGGTGACCGTGGATTGTAAGCGAAATGGATTGCCCACTGCCAGAACCCATTCTCCTACCTGGAGTGAATCCGAATTGCCAAAATGGAGATAATTGAGTTGTTCCGCATCAATTTTTAAAAGGGCAATATCCGTGGTAGGGTCTGAGCCAATTAATTGAGCTTTGAATACTCTTCGATCATTGAGGATTAATTCAATATGTTTCCCGCCCTCTACCACATGGTGGTTGGTTACGACATAACCTTCTGGAGATACAATGACCCCTGAACCGCTGGAACTTGTATATGAAGCGCCATAGGATTCGCTTTCCGGAACTTTAGAACTCTTTAAGTAGACAACCGCCGGTGCAGCTTTCTGAGCTGCGGTAACAAATCCATTTTTCGGAAGACTTTCCACAGGACTCTGTGCAGCGGTGCGGGGCGCAGATGAGTTTTCAGGCCAATAATCTTCTTGCTGTCGGATCCAAGAAGCATTAGGTGTCTGCTCTCTTATGATTACTTCCTGAGGGCCTCTCCAGGTATCATAGATATAGATGACCATCACGGAGGTGAGGAGTGCGATGAAGAAGAAAATAACAGAACGCGATAGCATCTACTTGAGGGTTTGTATCCTAACGTAAATTTATTCATCTTGTTACGATATTCAAGAATTGGATTAAAAAGATTATATGAGTGAACCGGAAGAGCGTAAAAGCAACAATATTTGGGGAGAGAAATTTACCCGGACTGCTTCCATTATCTTTCTGGTGGCCATACTGATTACTGCCTCCAGGTATATCTACCTCAAGGTGACTGACCAATATCCTGCAACTTATGAGGAGCAGGAGTTGATACAGTATCCCCATTTGCAGCAAATGAATAAAGCAAAAACAAAAGACCTCAATGCAAAAGATTCAGTTCTCCAAGATGCACGGAGCAGGCAATGACTTTATAGTCCTTATGGAAAAAGAGTTTTCGACTGTACAATCCATTGAACAGGTTCAGTTTTTATGTCACCGCAGATTAGGTGTGGGTTCAGATGGAATCATCATCATTGGTCCCCATGACGCCTTAGATTTCAAGATGCGGTTTATTAATCCTGATGGGAGTGAAGGCATGTTTTGTGGTAATGGGTCAAGATGTGCAGTGGCCAAAGCCAATGAACTGGGATGGATGGGCAAGACAGGTGAATTTGAAGCAGTAGACGGTCCTCATAAGGCCATCTATCATGGTCCTGAAGATATTGAGGTGCAAATGATCGATATACAGGAAATCCAATCCCGGCTACGAGGTTATTTTGTTCAGACCGGAGCCCCCCATTATGTAGAGGTGGTGCAAGATTTAGCGGCTGTAGATGTGGAGCAAGTAGGGCGAGCCGTCAGATATGATTTGAGATTCGCTCCGGAGGGGACGAATGCCAATTTTATAGAGTATCACCAGGGGAGTTTGCGTATTCGTACCTACGAACGCGGAGTCGAGAAAGAGACTTTAGCATGTGGAACCGGAATCACAGCTGCAGCCATTTCTTATCATCATCAGTTGATGAGCGAGGATGTGCAGTTGGATTATCTAGTGATCGCTCGAGGAGGAAAAGTACGGATTACAGCTCGTTTGGATGAAGAGGGCATGTACCGTAATGTAATGATGCGTGGTCCTGTAAAAGAGGTTTTTCAAGCAACCGTAGACATTCCGGAAAAACCATTTGACATGTTATCGGATATACCTAAGATTCAAGACTAATCCAGTTGTGCCTTGAGCATTGCATAGGCTTCCTGAAGTTCTCTCAAGGCATGTTTATCATTTTCCGCTTCCGCCACACTCATCCCTGTCTCATAGGTACGCAAGGCATCTTCCCATTCTTCATGCACTTCATGTAATTTAGCCAGGTGGTAATAGGTGCCCACATAATTAGGTTGGTGTGTTATGAGACCTTTATAATAAGAGAAGGCATTTTCCCAATCTTCCGCTTTTTCATATTCTTTGGCCAGTGCAAACCTAAGAAACGAGTCTGTAGGGTCTTGTTGGTGCATTTCAATGAGCTGCTGCAATCGATTCATAGCTAAGCTTTTCTAATGTTTAGTTCATGTGACTGAAAAATTATGTATAAATATCAACAATTTATCAGCTCTATTGATTAATCATATTAGAAATGCCGTTATAAATACGGTTTTCATTTTTCTATATTTGTCGCATCAAAAAACATCTAGCGTTAAAGCCTATGAATATACTTGTTTGTATCAGCAAAACGCCCGAGACTACAGCTAAAATAGCTTTTTCGGACGATCAGAAATCGTTTCAAAAAGACGGAGTGAATTTTATCATGAATCCTTATGATGAGTGGTATGCATTGGTCCGGGCATTGGAATTGAAAGAGAAATTTGGAGGTGAGGTGACCGTCTTGAATGTCGGACCTGCTGAAAATGATACGGTTATACGGAAAGCACTGGCTATTGGTGCCGATAAAGCCGTAAGAATTAATGCAGAGCCGTCAACAGCTTTGGAAACTGCCAAACATATTTCCAACTATGCTTCAGAGCACTCCTACGATGCTATTTTTCTGGGAAAAGAAACCATCGATTACAATGGTTCTGAGGTAGGTGGAATGGTGTCCGGACTAATGGACTGGCCATATATTTCTTATGCCAGTAAGTTGGAAACAGAGAATGGCACAACACATACTGTAACAAGAGATATTGAAGGTGGAGTAGAAGTTGTTGAATTGGAAACACCTTTCGTTCTTTCTGCAGCCAAGGGTTTAGCGGAGCAAAGAATTCCCAATATGAGAGGTATCATGATGGCAAAGCGCAAGCCTTTAGAGGTCGTAGAGCCTCAAGCTGTTGAATCTCATGTGTCGGTAGCTAAATTTGAATTACCCTCTGATAAAGGAGAAGTCAAAATGATTGATCCCGAGAATATGGATGAGTTGGTAAGATTACTTCACGAAGAAGCTAAAGTAATATAAGATGTCAGTATTAGTATATGCAGAATCCCATGACGGGAAGCTTAATAAAAAATCATTTGAGTTAACCACTTACGGAAGAAAGACCGCAGATGCATTAGGTACAGAGTGTATTGCTCTTACTCATAAGGCCGAAAATGCGGCTACTTTGGGTGTTTATGGTGCTCATAAAGTAGTTGTGATGGAAGGTGATAGTCTCAACCATTTTGATCCGACTACTTACACGCATGCGCTTTTGCAAATTGCCAATGGGGAAGGAGCCGACACGATCATTTTGCAACATTCTGCCAACGGTAAATCTTTGGTAGGGCGATTGGCTGCTCAGTGGGATTGTGGAAGCGTAACAGCAGTAAATGCCATTCCCGATACTTCCGAAGGATTCCAAGTCAAGAAGGGTGTATTTTCCGGTAAGGCTTTTGTAAGTTACAACATCACAAGTGATAAACGCGTATTGACCTTGGCCGGCAACAGTATTCCCCCCGAAGAGATGGGTGCTGAGGCTGAAGTGACTACCGTTCAAGTGGATGCAGCCGCCGGAAGAATCAAGGTCTTGAAAGTCGATAAAGTATCCGGAGAGATTCCTTTGCCGGAAGCAGAGCTAGTGGTTTCTGCCGGAAGAGGAATGAAAGATCCTGATAATTGGGGAATTATAGATGAGTTAGCTGCTGAACTGAATGCAGCAACAGCATGCAGCCGTCCGGTCGCAGATACCGGATGGAGACCTCACCACGAGCACGTAGGTCAGACGGGAATTGCGATTCGCCCCAATCTTTACATTGCGATTGGTATTTCAGGAGCCATTCAGCATTTGGCGGGTGTGAATAATTCTAAAACCATTGTGGTCATCAATAAAGATCCGGAGGCGCCGTTCTTTAAGGCAGCTGACTATGGCGTTTGTGCAGACCTTTTCGATGTCGTACCAAAATTAACAGAAGCGGTTAAGAAGTTTAAATCCGCTCAATAAAAACCTAAACTAAAGAGCGCTTCATATGAAGCGCTCTTTTCTTGTTTACTACCACAGACTTCATTATTATTGAACAGCGCGAAATATAGCCCCGAACTGAATCCGGAAGTATGGAGAAGATTGAATTAAGAATTGTCGCATTATCTCATAGTGTTACGCAAGCACAAAACTATGCAGTTGTGCTGGGAGAAAAATCCGGTAATCGCAGACTTCCGATCGTCATTGGGGCTTTTGAAGCTCAAGCCATTGCTGTAGCCATGGAGGGGATGAAACCTTCCCGGCCCTTGACCCACGATTTGTTTAAGAATGCAATGGATACTTTTGAGGTAGATCTTATTGAAATTGTCATCAACAATTTATTAGATGGTATCTTTTATGCTCGACTGATTTGTCGATTTGATGGTGAAATCATTGAAATCGATTCCAGGACTTCGGATGCGTTGGCTATGGCGGTTCGATACCATTGTCCGATTTATACCTATGATACAATTCTTGATCAAGCAGGAGTAATCCTTGAAGATGATAGCTCTAAACCGGAAACCAAAGCGTCCGCTCCTACCAAAGCGGATTCTTTGGAAAGTATGACCAGTGAGGCCTTGAAAGATATGTTGGATAAGATGCTTGAACAGGAGAATTATGAAAAAGCAGCAGAAATACGAGACGAACTCAATCGTAGGGAAGGAGAAGGAGGAGAAAATTAATTTATAGCATACGAGCCATCACCGAAAACGAAAGAAATATCATCCATGGTCTTGCTCACAGATTGCAGCAAGGAGACCAGCAAGCTTTTGCAGAAATCTATGATCGCTTTAATGGCGCTTTGTTTGGTGTTTGTATGGGCATACTGAAGCGTCCCGATTTAGCTAAGGATGCACTACAAAAAGCTTTTGTCAAAATTTGGCAAAAAGCTAAATCGTTTCGTGCAGAGAAAGCAAGCCTGTATACCTGGATGCTTCAGATTACTAGAAATACAGCTATTGACATTTATCGGTCAGAATCTAGAAAGAATGGGATCCAGAATGACGAATTCAGCGTACATCTTATAGATCAAGTAAAAAACGTTCGTCTGAATGAAGAAGCAATGGATATCAAAGAACATATTGAACAGCTGGATGAGGAGGTCGGAATCATTATTCGAATGGCGTATCTTGGAGGATATACTCAGAAACAAATATCGGATCATTTGAAAATTCCGTTGGGAACCGTTAAGACACGAGTTCGAATCGGTTTGAAACAATTAAGAAGGATTTACAACAAATAGTGAATACAAAAAAATACATAGCGTCTGGAATTATCGAAAAGTATGTGCTGGGACAGGCCTCTGTTCAGGAGCAAAAAGAAGTAGAATGTCTGAGTTCTATTTATCCTGAGATCAAAGAAGCCCTGCAGAATATTGAATCTGATTTATTGGTCACCGCCAATGCTTTTGCTCAGGAGCCTCCCAAAGAGCTCAAAGATGATATCCTGGCAGCAATTCAAGGCATCCCCCAAGAAGAAAGCGATCAGGAGCTTATCCATACTCAAAAGGAGTCCGATCCGACCCCGGTAAAGGCTCAAGCAAAGGAAATTCCGATATCCGG